>JAWVFH010000023.1:0-138821 GCA_033856255.1 Solirubrobacterales bacterium
CACGTCGCCCAGGGGCTCGGCAGCGTCCGGGTGCGGCTACACGACTTCGACGGCCCGGCCGAGTTCCTCGAGGCCATGCGCGACGCCGACATCACCCGCAAGCAGCGCAACCTCATCTATGTGCAGGCGCTGAAGCTGCTGCAGACCGGCGGCGGGCGCGGCGGCAGGCGCCGCAGCGGAGGCCGGAAGCCGCGCGCGCGAGCGGGCAAGGGCTGATGCAGGCGGCCGGCTCTGGAGGAGCGCGCCCCGCGCCGTCAAAGAGATCCCCCGGCTCGCACAACGAGCCGGGAGGGCTCAGCGTGCCGACGACAGACGACGAGATCCAGGAGAAATACCTCGAGCGGGCGATCCGCGAGCTGAACCAGCTCACGCACCGCCTCCAGGAGTGCTCGCACTGCCCGCGCGGCAACCTGATGCCGGTGCTCGGCTCCGGGCACCCGCAGGCCGACATCATGCTGCTCAAGTACGCGCCGACGGCGGCGGAGATCGAGGAGGGCGTCGCCTTCTACGGCCGCTCGGGCAACGCGTTGATGAAGAGCTTCAAGCGGCTCGGGATCGACCCGCTCGCCGTCTACGGGACCCTGTGCGTGAAGTGCCCGGTCTCCGACCCGTCGCTGGCGGGCGGCGAGTGCGTCGAGCGGATCGTCGAGGAGATCGCGATCGTGCAGCCCCGCTGCATCGTGGTCATGGGCGAGCGCGCGCTCGAGGCCCTGAACGAGGTCGGCGTGCCGCTCTCGAGCGAGCTCGAGCCTCGGATGGGCGAGCTGCAGAACCTGACCCCGACGATCGAGGTCCTCTACGTGCCCGAGATCGACGAGGCGCTCGACGCCGAGGAGCCGAAGCGAGCGTTCTGGAGCGCCTTCCGGGCCCTCGGCGACTGGTACGAGGACCTGCCTCCGTACTAGCCCGCCGTCACGGCGACGGTGACGTCGCCCGTGCCGCTGCGGCGCAGCCGCAGAACGCGCGCGCCGGGCCTCGAGACGACATCGGCGCCGGTGGCCTCGACGCTGTAACCGTCCGGGTATTGGACCTTGGGGAGGAAGACCTCGGTCAGCTGCCCTCGTCCCAGCCGGGCGCCGTCCGGACCGCGGGTCGAGTAGACGAGGTCGAAGCGCTTCGCATCCGGGTCGAAGCCGTAGCTCACCGGGGTGCCGGCAACGGCGCGGGGGTACGGCCGCGCCAGGGCCGCGAGCTTGCCGCGGTTGACGTTGTCGCCCTTCGGCGGCTTGCTCGCGTCGATGACCAGGGCCTGGACGCCGGGCCCGGACGTGGTCGGGTCGTCGCAGCCGCAGTAGTGCCAGTACTGCCACGAGGTCATGTGACTGTCGGCGAGCCTGACGATGCGGCCGATCGCCTCGAGGTCGTCGGTGGCGCCGAACTCGGTCAGGAAGGGAACGTCGCCGGTCTCCTCGGACTGCCTGTCGGCGTTCGCGAACACCGAGTCCTCGAGCGGCTCGCAGGCCGGCCCCGAGCCCGGGCCACCGAGCGCGCCGGGCAGGCAGTAGTTGTGGAAGCTGAAGCCGGCGGCCTGGTCGCCGGTGTCCGGCAGCTTCGAGTCGGCCCCGAAGTCGAAGGTGACCAGCGGCTCGTAGAAGATCAGCGTCTCGGGATCGACGTTGCGGATCTCGTCGATCACCCGTTCGTCGAACGGGGCCAGGGTGGTCGAGTCGAAGGTCGAGCAGCCGGCGGTGTTGAGGCAGCCGTCGGTGTTGAAGGCCGAGCCGGGCCAGGGCTCGTTGAGCAGGTCGTAGCCGGCCACGTAGGGGCGGTTGCGGAACTTCGACGCCACGCGCCGCCAGGCGGCGGCGTAGGTGTCCTGGAGGCCGCGGCCCTCGACCTCGGTGTTGGCCCAGAAGTTGTCGAACGCGTGTTGGAGGCCGGCGTTGACCACGTAGTTGGCCGGGAAGCCCTGCTGGGGCTCGGAGGGGGCGCCGTCGTCGACCACCTGCCAGTCGGGCCAGCCCTCGCCCTGGAAGCGCTCGTTGTAGAGGTCCTGGTGGAAGTCGAGCAGGGTGAAGATGTGCTGCTTGGCCAGCTGCGACTCGGTGCGGGCGAGGCTGCGGATGTAGCCGCGCCGGTACTGCGGCGCCCCCGAGTTCGAGGGCGGCCTCGGCTCCAGGCCCTTGTAGATGATCCCGAGCCGGATCGTGTTGAAGCCCTGGCGCTTCAGCCAGCGCGCGTCGTTGGCGCCGAAGCCCGAGTCCTCGGGCCGGTAGGAGCCGACCTTGTAGACCATGTTGAGCCCGTGCAGGATCACGACGCGGCCGTTGGCGTCGGTGAACCAGCGGCCGTCGTGAGCCAGCGGCGCCTGCGGGCGGGCGGCGGCGCCAGCGACCGTCGCGAGCATGGCGAGGACGACCAGGGGCGCGAATAGAAAGCGCACGACTACGGTGCGGCGGCCTCGGCGACGGCGGTCATCGCTTCGACCGTGGCGCTGGCGAGGCCGCGAACGACGGTCACGTCGAGGGCGTCATAGGCGGCCAGTTGCCGCTGCGCCTCGTCGCGGTCGGTGGCGGCGACGCCGACCGTGCCCTCGGGCTCGCCGAGGCGGTCGAAGTGGTTGCGGTAGCCGGCGTGGAGGTCGCGGTAGAACGACTCCTCCTTGGCCAGCCGCTCGGCGGCGTCCTCGCCGACGGCGGTGCGCACGTAGCCGAACACCGGTGGGGTGCGCTGCGGCACCTCCAGGGCGCCCGCCTCGACGTTGAGCCGGGCCGAGGCGGCGAAGCCGGGGGTCATCCAGTTGAAGAAGGCGCCGTCGAACTCCGCCCCGGCGAGCCGGCACATCTTCGGGCCCATCGCCGCGAGCACCAGGCGAACGCCGGGAAGCCGCCGGCGCAGCTCGGGCAGCGCCTCGCGCATGGTGGTCAGCGACTTGGGCGAAAAGCCCGCCCCGACGCCGAGCCAGAGGCGCTCGCGGTCGAGGCCGAGCCGGCCGATGTGGCCGTTGATCTCGACCGCTTGATGGCGGTCGAGCGCCATCACCGCGACCCCGAGCTCGAGCCCGGGGGCCGCCTCGTCGAACAGCTTCAGCGTCTCCAGGCCGAGCGCCCCGGGGTGGTCGTTGGACCACAGCGACGAGTAGCCGAGCTCGGCGCAGCGGGCCGCCAGCGGCCCGGCGACGTCCGGGTCCAGCCCCGCCGCGACTCCGAACCCGCGGCTCACCGCTCGAACAGGGCGACGGTCTCGACGTGGGGCGTTTGGGGAAACATGTCGACCGGCTTCACGCGCCGCAGCGTATAGCCGGCCTCGACCAGCTGCGCCGCGTTCGGCGCCAGCGTGGTCGGGTTGCAGGAGACGTAGACGATCCGCGGCGCCTCGCACTCGAGCAGCCGGCGGACGATCTTCTTCGACAGCCCCGAGCGCGGCGGATCGACGATCACCACATCTGGCCGGCCGGCCTCCTCGAGCAGCGGAGCGATCCCGAGCCGGGCGTCGGCGCAGACGAAGCGCGCGTTCTCGACCCCGTTCAGCGCCGCGTTGGTCTGCGCGTCGGAGACCGCATCGGCGATCCCCTCCAGACCCCAGACCTCGCCCGCGCGGGAGGCGAGCGAGAGGCCGATCGTGCCGATCCCGCAGTAGAGGTCGAAGAGCCGCTCGTGGCCGCTGAGGCCGGCGAACTCGGCCGCGATCCCGTAGAGGCGCTCGGCCATCTCGGTGTTGGTCTGCATGAAGGCGTCGTGCGAGACGCGGAAGCGCAGGCCGCAGAGCTCCTCGGTCAGGTGCTCGGCCCCGAGTACCCCGGTCGGCCCGTCGGTGCCGCCGGCGGGACCCTCGATCACCGTGTGCAGGTCCACCGGTGGGCGGGGGATCTGGGTCTGCGACGTGACGAGGCGAGTCTGCACCTGTCCGGTGCGGCGGCCCTCGCGGACGACGAGGTTGCGCAATACCCCGGTCTGCGGGCCGCTCTCGTAGGCGGGGATACGCTCGGCGCGCGCCCACTCCCGGACCGCGTTGCGGGCCTCGTTGTTCGCCTCCGAGGCGAGCCGGCAGTCGTCGACATCGACGATCTCGGCCCAGCTGCCGCGGCGGTGAAAGCCGAGCGCGACGGATCCCTCGCGTGGTCCGAACGAGTACTCGAGCTTGTTGCGGTAGCGCCATTGCTCGAGCGCCGGCTCGATCGGCTCCAGCTCGACCCCCCCGAGCCGGCCGAGCCGCCGCAGCGCCTCGCCTACCTGGTCGGCCTTCTCGGCGAGCTGGCGCTCGTAGGCCATTCCCTGCCAGGGCGCGCCCGGGCAGGGCTCGCCGTCGTGGATGCACGTGTCGGCGATCCGCTCGGGGCCCGGGCTGAGGATCTCGAGCGTGCTGCCCTCGCCGTAGTCGCGCTTCGACTTCGTCAGCCGGACCCTGACGCGGTCCCCGGGCAGCGCCCCGCTGACGAAGACGACGTAGCCGTCGGCGCGGGCGACGCCGCGCCCGCCCTGGGCGAGCGAGTCGACCTCGAGCTCGAGCTCAGCGCCCGCACGGGGGCGGGTTCGAACGGTTTCCATCGACCTATGGTTGCTGAGTTGAGCGAAATTGGCGAATTTGGACGGATATCCCATCCAGGACGCCTGCAGGCCGGACGATGAAGCTGGTGCGATCTACGCGCACGGAGGAACGAGTTGCACGACCAAGAGGTCGGGCCCGGGTTGAACGAGCGACCGCTCAGCGAAGCGGCGCCGGGCGATGCCGAGGTCGAGCGTCTGCGCGAGGACGTCCGGCGCGAGCGCCGCCGGCTGCTGGTCGCGGTCAAGCGGATCGGCGACGCGTTCGCTTCGAGGCTCGATCTCGACGCGCTCGTCAGCATCCTCGCCGGCGCCAGCCTCGACGCGCTCGACGGCCAGGCCGGACGGGGCACCGTCGTCCACGGCTCCGGCCGCCCCAGCTTCTCGGTCGAGGCCTCGGATCAGCTCCGGCCGCTGCTCGATCGCGCCGAGAAGCTCGCGCTCGAGCGCCTGACCGTGGCCGAGGTCCATGACCGCACCGGCTCGGCGCTGGCGGCACCGATCTGCCCGGCGAACGCGCCGATCGCCGTCGTCAGCGTTGCCCGCACCGGCGTGGCGTTCACGAGGGCGGAGCGCGAGCTGGTCGAGTACCTCTGCCTGCAGGCCGCCGTTGCCGCCGGCGACATCGCGCGCCACAAGGTTCTCCACCGCCAGGCGGTCACCGACGCCCTCACCGGGGTGGCGAACCACCGCAGCTTCCAGGAGCTGCTCGAGGACGCGTTCACCAGCCGCCGCGCGACCGGGTCGGCGATCTCGCTCCTGCTCCTCGACCTCGACGACTTCAAGCGCGTCAACGACACCTACGGCCATCAGACCGGCGATCGCGTCCTTGGCGCGATCGGCGAGTGTCTGCTGCGCAACTGCCGGCTCAACGACGAGCCGGCCCGCTACGGCGGCGAGGAGTTCGCGATGGTGCTTCCCGACACCGACCTCGCCCACGCCGCGGTGCTCGCGGAGCGCCTGCGCTCGGAGATCGAGACGTTGCGGTTCCACGGGCCCTCCGGGAAAGAGCTCGGCGTCACCGCCTCGATCGGGGTCTCGAGCGCCGGCAAGGCGGCGCCCGACAAGCCGGCCTTGATCGCCGCCGCCGACGGCGCCCTCTACGAGGCCAAGGCCGCGGGCAAGAACCGGGTCGCGCTCGCGTCGCCGACGCAGGAGCCGCCGGAGTGGATGCCGCGGCCACGGGACGCGGACGAGCGCTGGAGCCAGCTGCGGGGCGGTCTCGAGCGCGAGGAGTTCGTCCTCCACTACCAGCCGAAGATCGCGCTGTCGACCGGTGCTCTGGTCGGCGTCGAGGCGCTGGTGCGCTGGCATCACCCCGAGCTCGGGTTGCTGGGCCCGCCCCAGTTCCTGCCCTGGGCCGAGGGCACCGAGCTGATGCGCGAGATCACCCGCTGGGTGCTCGACCGGGCCCTGGCTCAGAACGCTGCCTGGCGCCGCGCGGGGAGGATCCTCCCCGTCGCCGTCAACATCAACGCCCAGGACCTCGCCGACCCCGGGTTCCCGGCAGCCGCGGCCCGGGCGATCAGGCGCGCGGGGACGACGCCCGACCAGCTGACGCTGGAGATCACCGAGGGAATGGCGATCACCGCCGTCGACAGCGTCACCGGCGTCCTGGCCGACCTCCGCGGCGCCGGGATCAGGGTTTCGATCGACGACTTCGGCACCGGCCACGCGTCGCTCACCCGCCTGCGCGACCTCCCCGTCGATGAGCTGAAGCTCGACCGGGAACTCCTCCGCCCGAGCCCGAGCACTCAGGATCTCGCCGTCGCCCGCGCCGCGATCACCCTCGGCCGCGACCTCGGGCTCACCGTGGTCGCGGAGGGAGTCGAGGATGCCGAACGCCTCGAGTTCCTGATCTCGATGGAGTGCGACGCGGCCCAGGGCTATTTCATCTGCCCGCCGCTGCTTCCGATCGAGCTCGAGCGCTGGGCCGCGACCCAGCTCGTCGACGGCCGCTCCGTCGCTACTTGAGCTGCTTCTCGATCGCGTCGAGGATGCTCTTACGCTCCTTGCCGCGCTTCTCCTGAGTGCGCACCTTGCGCAGGTCGGCCTTGTTCAGGTCCTTGAGCCGCGCCTTCACCTGGGGAGCCGTGAGTTGCTCGTAGCCTGAGATCGGCCCGCCCGGTGCGCCTGCGCGGCGGCGGAGCTTGTCGGCCTCCGCGAGCGGCCGGTCGGCCGCGTCGCGGGCGACGCGCGCGGCCCGCTCGGCCGCCCGGGACGCCTGCTTCCGCGTCTTCGTCGTCCGGCTTTCGAGCTCCTTGCGAGCCTTGGCCGTCCGGCTTTCGACCTCCTTGCGAGCCTGCTCGAGCAGCTTCTCGAGGTCGCGCATCAGGTCGTCGGTTGCCTTCCTGCTGCGGCTGACCAGCTTCGAGATCAATTCGTTGGCGTCGGCTCGCGTCATCCGGCCCCGCTTGACGGCGTCGTCGACGACCTCCTGGACGCGCTCGCGGGGCAACGTCACGTTCGACTCCAGGGCGCTGCGGCTGCGCTCGAGTGCGTCGCGAAACGCCTGCACGCTCTTGTCCGAGCGCCCGGCGGACGCGCGACCCCGCGACGAGGCCCCGGCGCGCGCGGTGCGCTTCGGCTTGGCCCTGGCCTTCGCCCTCGGCTTCGCCTTTGCCGTCGAGCGCTTGCGGGCACCTGTGGACTTGGAGCCGCCGGACGTGGTCGCCATCTTTGCCTCCTCGAGCTCTGATGCGTCGGGTTCGAGCGGACTATTTCACGTCCGCAGCTACCCGGTGTCGGCTGGGCTTGACGGCGCGAGGAAAGTTGCCTCGACCGGAGCGTGGTCGGAGAGGCGGATCGCGCGATCGCCGGCCGGGACGTCACGCCGCTCCGGCGGCCACGGGGCGGGCGGGGCGGCGGACTCCAGGCCTCGGCTGAGCAGGTGATCGAGCGACTCCGGGCCCGTCGCCCCCGTGAGCTGGAAGCGCTCGGCCAGGCGATCGAAGAGGCCGGTCTCGCTGGGACGCAGGTTGAGGTCCCCGCCGAGCAACAGCGGGGCCCGCCCGGCCCATTCGCACGCTCGCTCGGCGGCCAGCTCGACCTCGCGCTCGGCGTCGCCGCGGCGCGAAGGCCCGGCGCTCGCGTGCAGGTTGGCGACGCAGAGCTCGAGGCCGAGGCGAGCGGGGACGGCGCGGGTGAAGGCCATCGTGCGGCGCTCGGGGACCGGGCCGGGCGTGAGCGCGAGCTCGCGGCGCCCGCGGATCTCGCCGCGGATCAGGGTCACGTTCGAGCCACCCTCGTTGGAGGCGACCAGGTCGGGGTTGAGCCGGGCGAGCAGCGAGCGCAGCGGTGCCAGCGAGTTGCGCGAGGTGAGCGCGCGGTGCGCCTCGGCTCCGCACGCCTCGGCCAGCGCGCCCGACCACCGCGGCGGGCACTCCTGCAGGAGTGCCAGGTCCCAATCGGCGCCGGCGATCAGCGCGGCGAACACGTCGAACAGGTCGCGGTTGACCTGGACGTGGGTGGCGCCGCGCTCGCTGATCCTGAGCAGCCGCGAGCGCCAGGTCTCGAGCGCCGGGTCCGGCGGGTGATCGCGGCCGTGAAACAGGTTCCAGGTCAATGCCCGCAGCTCCATCGGTCATAGAATGCCCGGCTTGAACGACGCCCCTCGACACTTCCTCACCGGTGAGGAGCTCTCGCCGCCCGAGCTCGGCGCCCTGCTCGACCGGGCCGCGGAGCTCAAGGCCGGCCGCGATCGAGGGGTCGGATCCGATTCGCTGGCGGCGAAAACGGTCGCCCTGTTCTTCGAGATGCCGTCGACCCGGACGCGGGTCTCGTTCCAGGTCGGGGTCGCCGAGCTCGGCGGTCATCCGCTCCCCCTGCGGGCGGACGAGCTCCAGCTCGGCCGCGGCGAGTCGATCGCCGACACCGCGCGGGTGCTGTCGCGCTACCTGCACGCGATCGTGATCCGCTCGGAGTCGCAGGAGACGGTGACCGAGCTCGCCGCCGGATCGGCCGTGCCGGTCGTCAACGGGCTGACGCCCCTTCACCACCCCTGCCAGGCGCTCGCCGACCTGCTCACGTTGCGGGAGCGCTTCGGCGACCTCGCCACGGTCACGGTGGCCTACGTCGGCGACGGCAACAACGTCGCCCGCTCGCTGGCGATCCTCGGCCGCGCCGCCGGGGTCGAGGTCAGGGTGGCGACACCACCCGGATACGAGCTCGAGCCTGGCCTCGCCGCGCTCGACACCCACGACCCGCGCGAGGCGGCCGCCGGAGCGGACGCGCTCTACGCCGACGTCTGGGTGAGCATGGGCGACGAGGAGGACGCCGGCAAACGCCGGGCCGACCTCGGCCCGTATCAGCTCAACGAGGACCTGCTGGCGCTCGGCTCGGAGCGGGCAATCGCGCTCCACTGCCTGCCGGCGCACCCGGGCGAGGAGATCACGGAGGAGGCCCTGTACGGCGAGCGATCCGCGGTCTGGGACCAGGCGGAGAACCGGCTGCACGCCCAGAAGGCGCTGCTCGAGCTCGTCGCCGGCTAGCTACGCGTCGCTGGGATCGACCGCGCGGCGAACCGGAGCCGCTCGATTTCGGACATTCCGATCTGGAAACCGGAGCGCGGAGCGCGGATCCTCGGACGATGCAACGGCTCTCGACGCTCGACACCTCGTTCCTCCGGGTGGAGACGCCGAGCGCGCACATGCATGTCGGGTGGTTGGCAACTCTCGAGCTGCCCGACGGGGTTGGGGAGCTCGACCCGGCAAAGCTCACCGAGCGGATCGCGGCGCGCCTCCATCTGGCGCCGCGCTTCCGTCAGCTAGTGGCGCCCGCGCCGCTCGGCGAGCCGATCTGGGTCGACGACCCGGGATTCCGCCTCGATCGCCACGTCACGGTCGCGACGGAACCGGTGCGGGGGCGACGCGATCTGGAGCGACTGGCGGGCGGCTTCCTCTCTCAGCAGCTCGACCGACGCAGGCCGCTCTGGCAGATCGTCGTCGTCCCCCGCGCCGGCCCGGGCCGGGCGGCGGTGCTCGGCAAGGTCCACCACGCGATGGTCGACGGGATCGCCGCCGTCGAGCTCGGCACGCTGCTGTTCGACCTGGCGCCGGACGCGGCGCTCCCCGAGCCCGGCGATTGGGAGCCCGAGCCGGCCGAGGCGCCGCTACGGATCGCGGTGGACGCGCTCGCCGACAGCGCCCTGGAGCAGTTTCGCGCTGCCCGCCGGGTGGCGTCGATGGGGATCCGGCCGCGCACCAGCCTGCGGGTCGCGGAGACGATGCGCCGTGCCGCCCTCTCGCTGGCCGAGGACGTGATCCGGCCGGCGGGGCCCTCGTTTCTCAACGCCGAGATCGGCCCGCGCCGGGCGCTCGTCACCGAGCGGGTCTCGCTGGCGCGGCTGGACCGGATCAAGCGGGCCCGTGAGGTGAAGCTCAACGACGTCGTTCTCGCCGTCGTCAGCGGGACGCTGCGCCGGTACGCGGCGCTCGTCGAGGCCGAGCCGCAACGGCTGCGGGCGATGGTCCCGGTCAGCGTCCGCGCGGCGGCCGACGCGCCCGCCGAGGGCAACCGGATCACCTTCGCCTTCATCGATCTGCCGCTCGACGAGCCCGATCCCGCCCGGCGGCTGGCGCTCGTCTGCGAGCGCACCGGCGAGCTCAAGCGGTCCGGGCGGATCGCCGGCTCCGATGCGCTGCTGCGCTCGATGGTCCAGCTCCCCGGCTTCCTCAAGGAGCGCGCCGCGCGCCTGGCGGCGAGCCCGCGGATGTACAACCTCGCGGTTTCCAACGTTCCCGGACCGCGCGTCTCGCTGTACGCGGCCGGCGCCCTGGTCGAGTCGATCCACCCGGTGATCCCGACCTCCGACGGCCACGCGATCGCGATCGGCGTGCTCACCTACCGCGAATCGCTCCATTTCTCCGCCTACGTCGACCCCGACGTCCTCCCCGAGGCGGCCGAGCTCGGGCAGCTGTTCCGGCAATCGGTCTCCGAGCTCGAGCACGCGGTCGGCCGCGGGCGCGGGCGTTCGCGATCACGGGTCCCCTCGGCCGCACTCGTTCGTGCCTAGACTCAGTCGCGGCGCGGCCCCGTGGTGTAACGGTCAGCACATCAGGTTTTCATTCTGGGAGCGCGGGTTCGACTCCCGCCGGGGCTATCCGCGGGGGGTGCCCGTCATTAGGTGCGTATTTGCGATCACAACGTCGGGCACCCCTAATGTGCAGCGCCCATGCAACCTGAGATCCACCTCGGCCCGGTCACCCTGCAGACGTTCGGGATCATGTTCGCGCTCGCCTTCATCGCCGCGGGCGCGCTCGTCGCCCGGCGGCTGAGGGAGCTCGGCAAGCCGGTCGACTGGGCCTATGAGCTCGTCTTCGCGGCGCTGGTCGGCGGCATCGTCGGCTCGCGGCTCGACTTCATCATCGAGAACTACGACCAGGTCTCGGACGACCTGCTGGGGAACCTCTTCTCCGGCTCCGGGCTGATCTGGTACGGCGGCGCGATCGGGGGCGCGATCGGGGTCGTGCTCTGGGCGCGGTGGCGCAAGATGCTCAACCTCACCCTGCTCGACATCTGCGCCCCGGGGCTCGCGATCGGCTACGCGATCGGCCGGATCGGCTGCCAGCTCTCCGGCGACGGCGACTACGGGATCCCCTGGGACGGGCCCTGGGCGATGGCCTATCCGCACGGCACCGTGCCCACGGACGTCACCGTCCACCCGACCCCGATCTACGAGACCCTGACGATGGGGCTCGTCGCCTACGCGCTCTGGCGCCTGCGCACCCGATTTCGGCCCGGGCTGCTGTTCGCGCTCTACCTCGTGCTCGCCGGCGTCGAGCGTTTCCTGGTCGAGTTCATCCGCCGCAACGACGACGCCGCCCTCGGGCTCACCCAGGCGCAGCTGCTCAGCGTCGCGATGATCGTCGCCGGCGGCGCCTGGATCGCGGTCAAGGCCCGGCGCGGGGAGCTACACGCCGCGGCGGCGACCTAGCCTAGGTCGAGCGCAGCAGGCCGCCGTCGATCGGGATCGAGGTCCCGGTGATGTAGGCGGCGCGATCCGAGCACAGGAAGGCGACCAGGTCGCCGTACTCCCTCGGCTCCCCGAGGCGGCCGGCGGGCACGTCCTTCGCAGCCTCCTGGCGCATCGCCTCCTCGCCGCCCCAATTGGCGGCGAGCCGGTCGGTTGCGAAGCGGCCGGTGACGACGTCGTTGACGGTTACGCCGTCGGCGGCGACCTCGCGCGAGAGCGTCTTCAGGAACCCGACCAGGCCCGGGCGGTGGGTGTTCGACAGCGTCAGACCCGGGATCGGTTCCCGGGTCGAGCTCGAGCCGACGTTGACGATCCGTCCCCAGCTGCGCTCGCGCATCCCGGGCAGGACCACCTCGATCAGCAGCCGCGGAGCGAGCACGAGCGAGTCGTAGGCGCGCCGCCACTCGTCGACGTCGGCGTCGAGCGACCCGCCGAGGGGCGGCCCGCCGGTGTTGGTGACCAGGATGTCGATCGGGCCCAGCTGCCTGGCGACGTCACCGGGCAGGCGGGGGAGACGACTGAGCTCGCCGGTGTCGTACTCGAACACCGCGGTCGTCCCGCCGATCTCGGCCGCCGCCTCCTCGAGCCGCCCGCGCGAGCGGCTCGCCAGCGCCACGTGCGCGCCCTCGCGCGCGAGCGCCCCGGCGATACCGCGGCCGATGCCCTTGCTGGCGCCCATCACCAGCGCCACCTTGCCTTCGATCCCGAGCTCCACCCGCCCAACCTAACGCGCCTGGCCGCGGGATGGGAAGGTAGGGTGCGTCCTGATGCCGGAGAACGACCTCTACGAGCAGCTGATCGAGGCCGCCGACGGCATTTACGGCGGCAGCCGGCCCGGCAAGCGGGCGCTGCACGCGAAGGGCGCCTGGGCCGAGGGGACCTTCACCGCCTCGCCGGCGGCGGCCGGCCTTTCCACGGCCTTCCACTTCAGCGGCGAGCCCGTCGCGGCCCTGATCCGCTTCTCCAACGGGCCGGGCGCGCCGGACTCCGACGACGCCGAGCGCGAGGCGCGCGGCTTCGCGGTCAAGCTGCGCGGCGCCGACGGCGAGGAGACGGACATCCTCGCGACCACGACCCCGGCCTTCGTCACCCGGACGCCGGAGGAGTTCCTCGAGCTTCTGCGCCTGCGCGCTCCCGATCCCGAGACCGGACAGCCGGACTTCGAGGGGCTCGGGAAGTTCCTCGAGGCCCATCCCGAGGCCCAGACCGCGATCCAGGGCACGGTCGGCGTCGGGCCCCTGGCCAGCTTCGCCACAGCCGTCTACTACTCGCCTCACACCTTCTACCTCGTCGACGAGGCGGGCGAGCGCACACCGGTGCGCTACCGCTGGATCCCCGAGGCGGGCGAGCAGCGCCTCGACGACGCCGACGCCCAGGCGCGCGGGCGCGACTACCTCTACGACGACCTCGCCGAGCGGCTCGCAGGCGACGGCACGATCGCCTTCCAGCTGCGCCTCCAGCGCCCGGCCGACGGCGATCCGCTCGACGACCCGACGGCGCTCTGGCCCGACGAGCGCGAGTTCGTCGACGCCGGCCGGCTCGAGATCACCGAGCTCGCCGACGACCCGGAGCACGACGACCACATCGACGTCTTCGACCCGATGCGCTGCACGGAGGGGGTCGAGCCCTCCGACGACAAGATCCTGCACGCGCGCCGCAACGCTTACTCGGTCTCCGCCTACCGCCGCTGGGGCAAGCCGCCGGGGCCCGTGCCCGACGCGTGACGGACATCCCCAAGGACTTCAAGCGCTCGTCCCGCTTCGGGGTGATCGGAGTCGGGGTCGTGATGGTCCTGACCGCGGCGATCGCGCTCCTGTTCGGCTCCAACAGCGCCAACCCGACCGGCGTCCTGATCGTGATCTTCGTCCTCGTCTTCGGGTTCGTCGGCGTCCTCCTCTACCTGCAGCGACGCGACGTCGACAGCGCCGAGGCGCGGTCGAAGCAGGCGGCACTCGCGGCGACCGAGCCGGTCACCGACCCCACCACCGCCGATCAGATGTCACTGCTCGCCGACCTCGCCACCGGGCCCGTCGACCGCGCCGCGATCGCGGCCGCGTCCGGGCGCACGTGGACGATCGCCCGCAAGTCGATCGGCTCAGGGGCGACGATGATGGTGCTGATCGCCTGCGCGGTGATCCCGTTCGAGCTCTCCCACGAGCTCTGGTCGATCGTCGTCTTCGTGCCGGCGATCATCGTCTACGCCGTCTACCTGGCGGCGCGCGTGCTGATGCCCGGCGGCACGCTCGACCTCGCCTACGACGACGCCGGGACGACCGCGACCGCGCTCGGGCTCAGCGAGTCCGAGCGCCCGAAGGTGAAGATCCGCAGCAGGCCCTTCGGGCAGCAGGGGCTCGAGCACGAGATGGAGGGCGCGATCGCCTACACCGGCGAGCGCCACGGCCGCACGGTGTCGATCCGCATCGACGCCACCGCGGTGACGACCGAGCTCAGCGGCGCCGTGAGCGGGTTCGAGGTCAAGGCCCGAGACGAGCGCCTGCGGGCGGACGCCCAATCGCCGCCGCCCGTCGCCGCGGTGATCGAGCCCCTTCGCGCCTCCTCCTACTGGAAGGGTGTCGTCGTTCGCGGCGGCAACCACGGCGTCACTGTCGAGCGCACGGGCAGCGGCGCCGGCCAGCACTGGATACGCGACCTCTGGCTCGCCGAGCACCTCGCCGACGCCGCCAAGCGCTGACCCGGCGCTGATCCGGACCGGCCCACCTTGCGTAGGTGGGGGAGAAGACGGGGAGCGCGCCTGCCCCCCGGTACCCAACCACGGGAGTTGACCGATGAGCATTTCTCCTCCTCACAGGGAGACCAGCGCGCTGAAGCGGATCGCTCGCGATCCCGTTTCGCGGCGGCGGTTCTTCGCCGTCTCGGGCGCCGGCGGGACGGCGGCAGCGCTGCTCGCGGCCTGCGGCAGCGACGACGAGACGTCGACCAGCAGCTCGACCTCGACCAGCGCGGACACGTCGTCGCAGTTCGGCGAGGGCGACCTCGGGATCGTCAACTACGCGCTGACGCTCGAGTACCTCGAGACAGCGTTCTACAACGACGTCGCCAAGAGCGGCCTGTTCAAGGGCGACCAGCTCGCCCTGATCAAGCAGATCGCCGACACCGAGCAGCAGCACGTCGATGCCCTGACGGCGACGGCGAAGCAGCTCGGCGGCCCGGTGGCCGAGGAACCGAAGGCGGAGTTCCCGCTCGATGACCCAATGTCCGTTCTGAAGCTCGCCGCGACGGTCGAGAACCTCGGCGCCGCCGCGTACCTGGGACAGGCGGCGAACATCGAGGACCCGGACATCCTCGCCGCGGCGCTCTCGATCCATTCCGTCGAAGGCCGCCATGCGGCCGTGCTCAACGTCCTCACGGGCGAGTCGCCGACCCCGGACGGCGCCTTCGCCCAGGGCGCCGACATGCAAACCGTCCTCGACTCGGTGCAGCCGTTCCTGGTCTAGCCGACGACTGTGCGAAAGGAGATCAATATGAGTTCGGAACTGGCCAAGATCGAGGTCGAGAACCTCAATCGCAGCACCTTCCTGATGCGCGGCGTGCTCGCCGCAGGCGCTCTCTACGGCACCGCGGCGGTTACGCCGATGGTCCGCAAGGCGTTCGCCTCGGGATCGACGGGCGACATCGACATCCTCAACTACGCGCTCACGCTCGAGTACCTCGAGGCCGCTTTCTACGAGGGCGCCGCGAAGACCCCGGGCCTGAGCAAGGAGGTCGCCGGCTACGTGAAGACGTTCGGTGACGAGGAGCAGGAGCACGTCGACGCCCTGATGACGACGATCAAGGACCTCGGCGGCTCCCCCGTCTCCGCGCCAAAGGTCGACTTCGGCGACGCGTTCACGAGCGCCGACAAGTTGATCCCGCTGGCGATCACGTTCGAGGACACGGGGGTCAGCGCCTACAACGGCGCCGCACCGCAGATCGAGTCCAAGGACCTGCTGGCCACGGCCGGCGGCATCGTCCAGGTCGAGGCTCGCCACGCGGCGACCATCCGCCTGGCGGCCGGGGAGAGCCCCGCGCCCGAGGCGTTCGATCCCTCGATGACCATGGACGAGGTCCTCAAGGCCGTGCAGCCGTTCGTCCAGTCATGAGAACCACGATCGCATGCGCGGGGGTTGTCGCTGCGATCGCCTTCGCCGGCTGTGGCGGGGGCGACTCGAGCTCGACGACGAGCTCCGAGTCGACATCCACCGCGGCGGCGGCGACGTCGGCGGCGTCGACCGACAAGATCGAGATCTCCGACTACAAGTTCGTGCCCGCGACGGTGACGGTGAAAGCCGGCACCGAGGTCACCTGGACGAACTCCGACGACACCGCCCATACGGCGACCGCCGGCGACAGCTCGTTCGACACCGGCGACCTCGACAAGGGCGACTCGAAGAGCATCACGTTCGACCAGCCCGGGACGTTCGCCTACTACTGCCGATTCCACCCGTTCATGAAAGCGACGGTCGAGGTCCAGTAGGGCCTCGGCGGAAAAGAGAAACCAATGCCCAGCATCGGACCAATGGAGTTGGCGATCGTCCTGATCATCGCCCTCGTGATCGTCGGGCCGAAGAAGCTGCCCGAGCTCGGCAAGTCGGCCGGGAAGGGATTCCGCGAGTTCAAGGACTCGGTCACCGGAGCGGACAGGGACGTCGACGAGAAGCCGCAGATCGCAAGCAGCGGCTCCTAGCTCCGTACGGATCGCTCGTCCTGGCGCGCAGGTTCGGTCGCCCGCCCGCCACAATCGGTGGATGGTCGGCCGCCTCCTCCGGCTCTCGCTAGCGCTCGTCGCCTGCCTCGTGCCGGCGAGCGCCGGCGCCTCGGTGCTCTACGTCGGCGACAGCCTCGGCGTCGGCACGGCTCCCTACCTGCGTCAGCAGCTCGGTGGCGTCGGGCTCGACGTCGACGCCAAGATCGGCCGGCCGAGCAGCGTCGGCGTCGACGTGCTCGGGGCGCTGATCGCGCCGTCGTACGACGTCGTCGTCTTCGACCTCGGCACCAACGACGACCCCGCCGCGCCCGCGGCCCTGGCGGCCGACCTCGCCCGGGCTCGCGAGATCGCCGGTGACCGCTGCCTCGTCGTCGCCACTCTCAACCGGCCGCCCCTGAACGGCGTCGCGGTCGACGACCTCAACCGCGCCGTGACCTCGTTCGCCGCCCGCGACCCCAACGTCTCGCTGGTCGACTGGCACGCCGCGGCCGCCGCCGACCCGGGGATGCTGATCGACGGCATCCACACCGACGCCCAGGGCTACGCCCTGCGCGCGCAGCTGTTCGCCGACGCGATCTCGTCCTGCACGACCTTCGGCGGCGCCTCGGGGACCTCCCCGTCGGGCGACCTCGAACACGAGAGCGGCGACCTGCCCCCGGCCGCCTCGGCCGGCCGTAACAGCGGGCCCGGCGCCGAGCCGCAGCCTCCCGCCGAGCCTCGCGTGCCCGAGACCGATCCCGATGTGCTGGTCGTCGCGACCGAGGTCGCGCGCGCGATCGCGACCGGCGCCGACTTCGGCTGAGCGTCGCTCAGCCCGGCGCCGTCGGCCTACTTACCCTTCGCGACCGCCTTCGCCTTCTCGGTGGTCGGCTCCGCGACCTCGGCCGAGCTGATCTCGACCGTCAGCTTCAGCTTCGAGTTGTCGCGGAAGTACTTCTTCCCCTTGCTGGTCAGCTTCAGCTTCAGCGTCTTCGACTTGCCGCCGGCGACCTTCGACAGCTTGCCCTTGGCGACCTTGACGGCCTTCTTGTGGCCGCTCAGCTTGCCGCTGGCGATCGCCTCGAGGTCATCGCAGGCGGCGAACTCGGCCGGGCAGTCGATCTTGCCGATCAGCTTCGAGCCCTTGACCTCGAGCTTGCTCTTGCTCAGGGTCGGGTGCGGGCTCGAAAGGGCGGCGAACTCCGTCGCCAGCTTGTAGCCGGGGGGCAGGAACTTCTGCGCCGGCGTCCCGACCAGGCCGTTGAACGAGCCCGGCTTCTCGAGCACGGGCAGGCGCAGCTCCAGGTTGGAGACGGTGACGGGCTGCTGGTTGTTGGAGGCTCGTCCATACGAGGACAGGGCCCCCGAGCCGGAATCGGATGCGATCAGCTCGAGCTTCGGAACGTGGCCCTCGGCGAAGTTCCAGCCGTTCGGGTGCAGCTGGAAGACCTGCTGCGTCGGCCCGCCGGTCGCCGGGCGCCAGAGGCCGCGGTCGACGAGCGTCTCGGTGTTGTCCGGGGCGACGTCGAGCAGCCGCGCCGCGACCTGCGACGTGTCTCCCGGGAGGGTGAAGTCGGCCAGCACGGTGGCCGCGCCCATCATGGTGTAGCCGCCGGCCGGCGCCGCGTCGAGCTTGTAGACGGCCGCACCGGCCGTGTCGTCGGCGGGCTTGGTGCCGCAGGCACCGCCGCCGCTGACCGGGTCGAAAGCGCCGTTGGTGGTCGAGTTCGGAGCGATCGTCTTCGACGAGGCGTCGTCGAAGCGGATCTCGCCCGGAGCCATCGTCGCCCAGGTCGACGCGTTGTAGGGGCCGCCGGAGGCAGCCGTGCTCGGACAGGTCTCGGTGTAGGCCGTCACACCCTCGGTCGGCTTCGTGCCGACGCCCTTGACGAAGTAGTCCATCCAGGCGTTCTCGGCGTTCTGCAGAGCCGTGGTCACGTCGGCCTTGTTCTGACCCCTCATGTGCCCGAAGTCGCCGAACAACAGGGCGAGGTCGGCGTCGGGATACTGCCCCCTCGTCCGGTTGTAGTAGCGGATCGTCTCATCGGCGGGGAAGAGGTCGTCGGTGAAGCCGCTCGACATCAACATCGGCGCCGGAGCGATCGTGTGGTCGATGTAATACGACGAGTGGTGCAGGGTGATCTCGTCGATGATCGCCTGCGCCTCGGCGCCGTACGGCTCGCCCATCTCGAGCTTCGTCTGCCAGCCGACGAGGTCGGCCGTCGGGTCGAAGCCGGCCGGAGCGTAGAAGCCCGGCGCCCCGAGCCCGGATAGGTAGAGGCCGGTGACGAAGGACTGCTTCTCGACTCCGACGCGGCCCCTGTAGGGCGCGTCGTCGACGTAATCGAGCGTGCTGCCGTTCGGAGTCAGGGAGTACGCGAGGTCCGTCCACGGGATGTTCGGCGCCGCGGCGGCGATCTGCATCGCCTTGCCTCCCGGGCTGGTCCACGGGACGACGCTGTAGTCGGGCAGCACCTTGCGGTTCTTCAGCGCGCCCAGCGCCATCGACATGCCGCCGCCGTAGGAGCCGCCGATCGCGCCGATCTTCTGCGGGTCGATCAGGTTCTCGTCGGCGAGCTGGCCGGCGAACTCCTGCGCGTCGCGAACCTCGTAGCGGTTGTCGATCAGGCGCACGTACCCGTTGTCGCAGGCCGCGCCCGCGGCCGCCTTGGAGGCCGGCGATCCGCACGACTCGCGGAAGCCGCGGTCGGTCATCGTGAAGGTCGCGTAGCCACGGTCGAGGAAGCGGTGCATCGTCGCGAGGTTGAACTTGCCGCCGCCGTAGCCGTGGAACATCATCATCAGCGGGTACGGGCCGGAACCGAACTGGGCCGGGTCCGGCAGGGCGACGTTGACGTCGATCGGGACGCCGTCGAAGGCCGGCACCGTCGTGCGCGCCGGCGCCGTCGAGCCGCAGAAGTCGACACCGTCGCCCTGCACCGTGCACGGCACCGTGCCGGCGAAGACGCTGGCCGGGGGCGCCGCCTGGGCCGCCTGGGGCAGCGCGAACGCGCCCACGATCGCTCCCAACACCAGCAGCTTCTTACCCCTCGGCGACGGTCCCTGCATCTCTCTCCTTCGGTTGCGGCGGCCGCAATCCATGCGGCGATCTCTCTCTCGGCAGCCGAGCATATCGGCCACCTTGGTGTGAACACGGCCACGCCCCGGGGGTTGCGCGTCCCGCCCTGGGACGCCTGGCCGCGGGTTCGATTCCGGGCGAATCTCCTTGTAGCGGTCAACCGGCCGCGATCACCGCACGAAGACACGAAGACATAAGGAGAAGATCAAGGATGAAGACCAAGACCCTCAAGGCGACGATCGCCACCGCGCTGCTCGTCGTGGCCGCGGTTCCGGCCTCGAGCCTCGGCGCGACCAAGTTCGGCGCCGAGCTGACGCCGGACACGCAGCCCTCGAACTCGTCGATCGATGGCGCTCCCTGCGAGTTCGGCAACGCCGGCCTCTGCACGCGCGTCTCGATGGAGGCCTACGGGCGCCCGGACGGCGGCGAGGTCGCGCCCAAGGACGGCACGATCAAGAAGATCAGCGTCATCTCGCAGGGCCCGGACACGTTCCGCTTCGAGCTCGCGAAGGCGAAGCCCGACAGCGAGACGGCGAAGGTCGTCTACCGCTCGCAGAAGCTGCACAGCCAGGGCCAGGCCGACCCGAACGCCGATACGTACACGATCGAGACGTTCAAGGTCGACGCCCAGGTGAAGAAGGGCATGTACCTGGCCACCGAGTCGAAGCGCTCCTCGATGTTGCGCTGCTCCTCCGGTGGGCCCAACCAGCTCCTCTTCCAGCCGGCGCTGCCGTTTTCAGGACCGTTCGAGACCGCGACCGGCACCGACGGCTGCTGGCTGTTGCTGGAGGCAACGATCAGGTAGTCGCCCCGGTTCGCTCTCTCGGAGCACAAGCACGGCGGGGCCCTGAGGGGCCCCGCCGTCGTTCCGTCAGCGGGCGGCGCGCGCCGCCGTGAGGGCCTGGTCGCGGTCCAGGAACTCCTCGACGCGGACCACCTGGCCGCCCTCGAAGGTGTAAACGAGCGCCAGTGGCACCTCGACCGGGACGCCGCCACCCTTGCCCGTGCCGCGGGAGGTGCCGAAGGCGATCACCCGGTTCCCGGCGTCCCGGTACTCGTCGACCTCGAAGCGGAAGTCGTCGAACATCACCGCCCACTCCTCCAGGTAGGCGACGACCTCGGCGCGCCCGCGCAGGGTGCGCGCGTTCGGGTGCTCCTTCGCCACGATCCACACGACCGAGTCGGAAAGGTCCGCCAGCGCCGAGGCGAAGTCGGGGCCGTCCCGTTCGAGCTGCCCGCGGACCGCGTCGACATTCGCCTGCGACAAGGTGGCCTTCAGCCCTCGCGCTTGACCTGCGAGCCGCCGACGACCGCGTCGGAGCCGTCGGCGAAGCGGACCCAGGCCTTGTTGCCGCCGTCGTAGTCGGGCGCCCAGAGAACGAGCGTCGCGGGCTCCCGCTCGTCGGCGCCGGCCGGCCCCAGCGAGCAGGGCTCGGCCCCCTCCTCGTCGAGACCGCGCCAGATGCGGATGAACGGGTTCGCCTCCCACTCCGCGCCGATCGTCGTCGGCTCCCGGTGGCCGGGGTGGACCCGGGTCTCGGGCGCCAGCTTCATCAGCCGGTCCATCACCGACGACTTCAGGTCGGCGAAGCCCGTCGCCCCGGGGGCCCGCGTGCCGCCGACCGTGCCCTTGAAGAGCACGTCCGCCGTCAGCACGTCGGTGCCGTTGATGGCGAGCGCGCAGTGGTCGGCGCAGTGGCCCGGCGTGTGCATGACCTCGATCCGCAGGCCTCCGGTCTCGATCGCCTCGCCGTCGGTGAAGGTCTGGTCGATCTTCTCGTCGATCAGCTCGTCGGTGAGCTCGTGGGCCCAGATCGGCGCCCCGAAGCGGTCGGCGAGCGCCCGGGCCCCGACCACGTGGTCGTAGTGGTGGTGGGTGAGCAGCAGATGGGTGATCTCCACCCCCTCCCGCTCGGCGAGCTCGGCAAGCGGGTCGGTGACCGTGTTCGAGTCGACGAGCACGCCCTTGCCGCCCGGCTCGTCGAAGACGAGGTAGGCGTTGGAGAGCCAGTCGGACTGTTCGACGCGGGTGAGCAGCAAGTCTTCCTCCGTCTCAGTTGAACTCGATCACGCTGCGGATCCCGTCCTGGGCCTCCATCAGCTCGAAGCCGCGGTTGACGTCGTCGAGGGTGATCCGGTGGGAGATGAAGGCGTCGACGTCGATATCCCCGGCCAGGTAGCGGTCGACCAGCTTCGGGACCCCGTCGCGGCCCTTGACGCCGCCGAACGAGGAGCCGGCGACGCGCCGGCCGGTGATCAGCAAGCGCGGGATCATGTCCAGGGTCTCGCCCCTCCCGGCGACGCCGGCGACCGTCGCAAGCCCCCAGCCCATGCGCGCCGACTCGACCGCCTGGCGCATCACCGCGACGTTGCCGGTCGCCTCGAAGGTGTAGTCGGCACCGAAGCCGCCGGTGGATTCGACGATCCGCTCGACCACGTCGGGGCCGCCGAGCATCGTCTCGGTCGCCCCCTGGCCCGTGGCGAGCTCGAGCCGTTCGGGGGAGAGGTCGACGCAGACGATCCGCTCGGCGCCCTGCAGCCGGCAGCCCGCGACCGCGCCGAGGCCGACCATGCCGGCGCCGAAGACGACGCAGGTGGAGCCCTGGCTCACCCTGGCCGTGTTGATCGCGGCACCGAGGCCGGTCGAGAGGCCGCAGGCGAACAGGCAGGCCCGGTCGAGCGGCGCCTCCGGGTCGACCTTTGCGAGCGCGATCTCCGGCATCACCGTGTACTCGGCGAAGGTCGAGGTGCCCATGAAGTGGCGGATCTCCTCGCCGTCTCGCTTCAACCGGGTCGTCCCGTCGGGCAGGTAGCCCTTGTTCTGCTGCTCGCGGATCGCCAGGCAGAGGTTGGTGCGCTCGTCGCGGCAATGGACGCACTCGCCGCACTGGGGGCTGAACAGGGTGACGACGTGGTCGCCGACCTCGAGGTCGCGGACCCCGGGCCCGACCGCCTCGACGACGCCGGCGCCCTCGTGGCCGAGCACGGTCGGCGCATAGCCGGACGGGTCGACGCCGGAGGCCGTGTAGAGATCGGTGTGGCAGACGCCGCAGGCGACCAACCGGACCAAGGCCTCGCCCTCGGCCGGGTCGGTGAGCTCGACCTCCTGCACCGCCAGCGGCTCGCCGAACTCCTCCAGCACCGCCGCGCGCATCCTCATCGCCGTTCCTCCCGGGTCGCCTGTCGTCCGATCGTATGCGTAGGGCGCCGGAAATGCGGCCCAGGCGTCAATTCGACCGAGTCTTGAACATACACCGCTCCGATTGGGCTGCTTTCCATCAAAGACTTGACAAAAGGACCAGGGTGTGAAACTAATGCCGCGCTGTGAGGAGGAGGAGCGGCTCGTTGGCCTCCCTGAGGGAGGGCAACAGAAAACGTGTGATCGACGTGCTGCGCGAGCGCGGGGTCGCCAGCCGCGCCGAGGTTGCCCGGATCACGGGCCTCTCGCGGTCGACCGTCTCGACGATCGTCGCCGACCTGCTCGAGAGCGGCCTCGCCGGTGAGCGCGACGGTCAGCCCGACGGCGAGGCGCACGCCGGCCGCCCGCCGGTGATGGTCTCGCTGAATCCCTCCGCCGGACTGGCGATCGGCGTCGACTTCGGCCACCGCCACCTTCGCGTCGCCGTCTCCGACCTCTCTCACACGGTCCTCGCCGAGTCCTGGCGCGAGCTCAACGTCGACCACTCCGCCGAACAAGGCCTCAGCGCAGCGGCCGAGTTCGTCGACCAGGTGCTCGACGAGGCCGGCGTCGACCGCGCCCGTGTGATCGGCGTGGGGATGGGTCTCCCCGCTCCGATCGACCGGGCGAGCGGCGCCGTCCAGGCCGCCTCGATCCTGCCCGGCTGGGTCGGCGTCGATGCCGCAGCCGAGGCGGAGCGGCGCCTTTCGCTGCCGGTCCAGGTCGAAAACGACGCCAACCTCGGCGCCCTCGCCGAGCTCGTCTCGGGCGCCGCCAAGGGCAAGTCCGAGGTCGCCTACATCAAGGTGTCGAACGGGATCGGCGCCGGCTTGATCTCCGGCGGCCGTCTCCAGCACGGCGTCGGCGGCACCGCCGGCGAGATCGGTCACACGGTGATCGCGGACGGCGGCCCGGTCTGTCGCTGCGGCAACCGCGGCTGCCTCGAGACACTCGCCTCGACCCGCTCGATCGCCGAGCTGCTCAGCACCAGCCGAGCGGAGGAGATCTCGAGCCGTCGGGTGCTCGAGCTCTGCGTCGCCCAGGACGCCGCCGCCCAGCGCCTGATCGGCGACGCCGGCCGAGCGATCGGAATCGCGGTCGCGAACCTCTGCAACCTGCTCAACCCCGAGTGCGTGATCGTCGGCGGCGACCTCAGTGCGGCCGGCGAGATCCTGCTCGGCCCGATGCGCGAGACCGTGCGCCGCAACGCGATCCCGAGCGCGGTCGAGGATCTCGAGATCGTCGCCGGAGTGCTCGGCGACCGGGCCGAGCTGCTCGGCGCGCTGGCGCTGGTGATGCAGGAGTCGGAACGCTTCATCGCTCCTGAGCTCGCTCGGGAGGCGGCGTGAAGGACGTCAACCAACTAAGAACGAGCGCGACGCGTCGGGGCGCGCCAGAGAGGAAGGACTCGACAATGCAAACAGGTAGTCAACGAGGAGAGTGCCCATGATCAGCACGAGAACACGCAACCGGCTGCTGGTGCCGATCGTCGGCATCGTGGCCGCGGTCGGTATCGCCGCCTGTGGCAGCAGCGACAGCACGAGCAGCAGCAGCAGCAGTGGCGGCAGCACGAGCGCGAGCGGCGGAGGAAGCGGCACGATCGGGTTCCTGCTGCCCGAGAGCGAGACGGCTCGCTATGAGTCCTCCGACAAACCGTTGTTCGAGGAGGCTGTCGCGAACCTCTGCCCGGACTGCGACATCTTCTACCAAAACGCCGATCAGGACGCGACCAAGCAGCAGTCGCAGGTCGAGGCTGCGGTGACCCAGGGCGTCGACGTGCTCGTCCTCGACCCGGTCGACTCGACCTCGGCCGCGGGGCTGGTGACCCGCGCGCAGCAGGCCGACATCCCGGTGATCAGCTATGACCGGCTGATCCTCAACGCGGACCTGGCGGCCTACGCCGAGTTCAACTCGAGCGAGGTCGGAACCCAGCAGGGCGATGCACTGGCGAAGGCACTCGCCGACAACGGCAACGCGACGGGCCCGATCGTGCAGATCAACGGCGACCCGAAGGACAACAACGCGAAGCTGTTCAAGGAGGGCGCGGCGGCCGTGTTCCAGGACAAGGGCATCGACGTCGCCAAGGAGTTCGATACTCCCGACTGGCTGGCGGAGAACGCCCAGTCCGAGATGGACCAGGCGATCACGGCGCTCGGGAACGACGGGTTCAAGGGCGTCCTCGCGGCCAATGACGGCCTCGCCGGGGGCATCATCGCGTCGCTCAAGGCCGCCGGGATCACCCCGTCGCCGTCGACGGTCCCCGTCACCGGTCAGGACGCCGAGTTGGCCGGCATCCAGCGGATCGTCGCCGGTGAGCAGTACATGACCGTCTACAAGCCGATCAAGCCGCTCGCCGAGGACGCTGCCGCGCTCGCGGTCGCCGTCATCAACGGCGAGGACCCGGCCACGTCGGACGTGATCAACGGCAGTGAGGACAACGGCACCGAGGAAGTGCCGGCCGCGATCAACAAGACGATCCCCGTGTTCCAGGACAACGTCAAGGACACGGTCGTGAAGGACCAGTACTGGAGCGTCGACGAGATCTGCACAGGCCAGTACGCGCAGGCCTGCAAGGACGCCGGACTCCAGTAGTCGAGGAGTAATAGCCTGAGGCGCGAGGAGAGGCGAGCATGGAGCAGAGCCAGAGTGCGGCAGCCCCATCTGGACCCGGTCCGGGTTCGCATCCTCTCCTCGCGCTGAAGGGCATCTCAAAGAGCTTCGGCGCGGTCGAGGCGCTCAAGGACGTCGACCTCGAGGTCCATGCCGGAGAGGTCATCGGCCTCGTCGGCGACAACGGGGCCGGCAAGTCGACGCTGATCAAGTCGATCTCGGGCGCCCAGCCGCCGGACTCCGGCGAGATCAGCTGGGAGGGCCGGCCGGTGAAGGTGGCGACACCGCACGATGCGACCGACCTCGGGATCGCCACCGTCTATCAGGACCTGGCGCTGGCCGAGAACCTCGATGTGGTCGCGAACCTGTTCCTCGGCCAGGAGGTCGCCAACACACTGGCGTTCGTGAGCATCCTCGACGAGGTCGCGATGGAGCAGAAGTCGGTCGAGCTCTTGAGCTCGCTCGGGGTGACGACACTGCGCAGCGTTCGCACCGAGGTCGGGATGCTCTCCGGCGGACAGCGCCAGGCGGTGGCGATTGCGCGCTCGCTACTCGGCGAGCCGAAGCTGGTGTTGCTCGATGAGCCGACCGCGGCGCTCGGGATCGTCCAGACCGCCCAGATCCTGAAGCTGATCGAGCGGTTGCGAGACCGCGGCCTCGGGGTGATCGTGATCAGCCACAACCTCGCCAACGTGTTCGAGGTCTGCGACCGCGTCGCGGTCCTGCGGCTCGGCCGGATGGCGAAAGTCTTCAAGGCCGAGGGGTCGACCCGCGAGGAGATCGTCGCCTCGATGACCGGCGCCGACGTTCAGGAGCGCGCCACCGAGGAGACGCCGCTGTGAGCACTCCGGAAACGGCGAGCACTCCGGAGACGTCGATCGGCACCGCGCCCGCGGAGGCCGTCGGGGGTTTCTCGGTTCGCCGCGCGCTGTCGGCGCTCGCGCGGGGCGACCTCGCCTCGGTACGGGTGATCATCGGGATCGCGGTCATCTGGACGATCTTTCAGATCGCCAACGACCGCTTCCTCTCAGCGGTAAACCTCTCCAACCTCACCCTGCAGATCGCCGCGGTGGCGACGATCTCGATCGGCGTCGTGCTGGTCCTGCTGCTCGGCGAGATCGACCTCTCGGTGGGTGCGGTCAGCGGGCTCGCGGCCGGGGTGATGGCGGTGCTCAGCGTGCAGCACGGCTGGGCGCCGCTCCTCGGGATCGCGGCAGGCCTCGGGGTTGGCGTCGCGATCGGGTTCTTCAACGGCTTCATGGTCACGACGTTCGGGATCCCGTCGTTCGTGGTCACCCTCGCGGGCCTGCTCGCCTGGCAGGGCGCACTGCTGTACGTGCTCGGCGACACCGGCTCCGTGAACCTGCCGCCGAGCATCATCACGGACCTGACGACGACGTTCTTCGACGCTACGGTCGGTTGGATCCTCGCGATCGTCGCGATCGCCCTCGTGGGAGGCAGTCAGTTCCTGGCCCGCCGCCGGCGAAAGACGGCGGGGCTGGAGGCCGGACCGATTACGGGTGCGGTCCTGCGGCTGGCGTTGATCGCCGGGGCGATCGTCGGCGCGACGGCGATCCTCAACGCCGACCGCGGCGTCCCGCTGGCGGCGCTGATCGTGATCGTGCTGATGGCGGTGTTCACGTTCATCACCGAGCGCACCCGCTACGGCCGCCACCTGTTCGCAGTCGGCGGAAACGAGGAGGCGGCGCGCCGGGCCGGGATTCGGGTCAAGTGGGTCAAGATCAGCGTCTTCACGCTCGCCTCCACACTGGCGGCGGCCGGCGGCATCCTCGCGGCCTCGCGAGGTCTGGCGGTCAACCAGCAGGCGGGCAGCGGGGACGTGCTGTTGCTGGCGATCGCCGGACCGGTGATCGCCGGCACGAGCCTGTTCGGTGGCCGTGGCTACATCTGGTCGGCGTTGCTCGGCGCGGTCGTGATCGGATCGATCTCGAACGGCATGGACCTGCTGGCGCTCGACTCCGACATCAAGTTCATGATCACCGGCGCCGTGTTGCTCGGCGCGGTGACCATCGACGCCCTGACCCGCCAGCGGCGCCAAGCGGCGCGCTGACCGGGCCCGCCGACAAGGTCCGCTTCGCGGTCGGGCTCCCGAACCTCGGGGAGCTCGGCGACGTCCGGCGGCTGGTCGAGCTCGGGATCGAGGCCGAGGAACGTGGGTGGGACGGCGTCTTTCTCTGGGACCACATCCAGCGCGACCCCGGCCAGCCGGCGGCGGATCCGTGGATCGCGCTGGCGGCGATCGCCGCGGGTACCGAGCGGATCCTTCTCGGCGCGCTGGTGACGCCGCTGGCGCGCAGGCGCCCGCAGAAGGTCGCCCGCGAGACAGCCTCGCTCGACGTCCTCTCCGGCGGCCGGCTGGTGTTCGGCGCCGGCCTCGGCTCACGTGCCGAGGCGGAGTTCGCCGACTTCGGCGACGAGCCCGGCGCCCGGGCGCGCGCCGAGATGCTCGACGAGGGGCTCGAGGTCCTGAACCGGCTCTGGAGCGGCGAGCCGGTCGAGTTCGAAGGCAAGCGGTTCACCGTCCGGGCGGGGCCGTTCCTGCCGACGCCGATCCAGCGCCCGCGGCCGCCGGTCTGGATCGCCGGGCGCTGGCCGTCGAAGCGGCCCTTCCGGCGCGCGGCGCGCTGGGACGGGGTGTTCCCGCTCGACGATGAGATCGGCGAGGAGGACACGATGGCCCCGGAGCGGCTGGCCGAGATCGTGGCCTACGTCGATGAGCACCGCGACGATCCGGAGGCGCCCTACGACGTCGTCATCGAGGGCTGCAGCAGCGGAACGGATCCGGCCGCTGACTTCGAGCTCGTCGAGGCCTACCGCGACGTCGGTCTCACCTGGTGGATCGAACGCCTCGACTGGTTGCGCGGCCCGCTCGACGTGGTCCGGCGCCGCCTCGCCGCCGGGCCCCCGCGCAGATGACCGGCGCCCTCGCCGAGCGCCGGGTGGCGCTGATCGGTTTCGGCCTGGCCGGCTCGGTCTTCCACGCGCCGCTGATCGCGGCCACGCCCGGGCTCGCCTTGACAACCGTCGTCACCGGCGATTCCGAGCGCGCCGCGCGGGCGCGGCGCGAGTATCCGGGGGTCCGGGTCGAACCCGACGCCGAGGCCGTCTGGGAACGGGCAGCGGAGCATCACCTGGCGGTGATCGCCACCGCCAATCAGGCCCATGCGGAGCTCGCCTCGCGCGCGATCGACGCCGGCCTCGCCGTGGTCGTCGACAAGCCGCTCGCGCCGACCTCGGCCGAGGCGCGCGCCCTGGTCGAGCGGGCCCGTGATCGCGAAGTGCTGCTGACCGTCTTTCACAACCGCCGCTGGGATTCCGACCATCTCACCCTGCGGCGCCTGCTCGCCGAGGATCGGCTCGGCCCCGTGCACCGCTACGAGTCGCGCTTCGAGCGCTGGCGCCCCGAGCCGCGGCCGGGCGCGTGGCGGGAAACGACGCCGCCCGAGCGGGGCGGCGGCGTGCTGCTCGACCTCGGGACCCATCTGGTCGACCAGGCGGTCGTTCTCTTCGGCCCCGTGGCGGCGGTCCACGGCGAGGTCGACTCGCGGCGCGGCGGGGTGGCCGACGATGACGCCTTCGTCGCCCTGACCCACGAGTCGGGTGTGCACAGCCATCTGTGGGCATCGTCGGTGGCGGCGGCGCCGGGACCGCGGCTGCGGGTCCTCGGCGCCGACGCGGCCTACGTCGTCGACGGGCTCGACGGCCAGGAGGAGGCGCTCGCCCGCGGGGATCGCCCCGGGCCCGGTTCCGAGTGGGGAGTCGAGCCGGAGCAGCGCTGGGGCCGCCTGGTCCGCGGCGACGACTGGGAGCCGGTCCCGGCCGAGCGGGGGGAGTGGCCGCGCTTTTACACCGAGCTCGAAGCGGCGCTGCGCGACGACGGTCCGCCGCCCGTCGATCCCAGCGATGCAGTCACCGTGCTCGAGCTGCTCGAACGCGCCCGGGGAGCCGCCACGCGTCCCTAGACTGGCGGCGGGCGGTTAGCTCAGTTGGAAGAGCGTCCGGTTTACATCCGGAAGGTTCGCCGGTTCGAGCCCGGCACCGCCCATCGGATTCAAGCCGCCGCCTCGGGGTACGCTGCGGGGCGGTGGCCAAGCTCCTCTTCATCCCGCTCAGCATCGTCAGCGGCCTGATCGCCGGCCTGATCGGCCGCAAAGTCTTCGAGGGGATCTGGGGCCTGATCGACGACGAGGAGCCGCCCGGCGCCGAGGATCGCGAGACCCCGATTCCGAAGCTGGTCGCCTCGCTCGCGTTCCAGGGAGCGACGTTCGCGGTCGCCCGCGGCCTCACCGACCACTTCGCTCGCCAGAGCTTCTACCGCGCGACCGGCGCCTGGCCGGGCGAAGAGTCCCCCGAAGAGGCCTGAGAGCTCGCCTCCAGGATCAGCTCGGCGATCCGCGGCGGGTCGTCCCAGGTCGGGGTATGGCCCAGTCCCTCGAGCTCGACGTAGCGTGCGCCCGGGGGCATTCGCTCGCGCCGCGGCGGGCCGACCAGCCTGTCGTCGGTCCCCCAGGCGATCGTCGTCGGCACGGTGACCAGCTCCGGCTGCTCGAAGACGTGGGAGCGCATCTCGGCGCTGGCCGCCTCGTAGCCCGGGGCGTCGAGCCAGTCGTGGACGAGCGCCTTGGCCTCGTCGGCGGTCAGGCGCTCGGGTCTCGCGACCGTTGTTCGCAGAAAGCGCGCTCGCAGCCGCTTCGACGCGAGCAACAGCGGCATCAGCGGCCGCACCCGCAGGGCCCAGCCGTGGGAGTCGACGCGGCGCGGGCCGAGCGGGCGCCGCCAGAGCCCGGCCGGGGAGATCGCGCACACCGACGCCGCAGCACCGGACTTGGCGAGCTCGAGCGCCGCCCAGGCGCCGAGTGAGTTGCCGGCCAGGTGGGGGCGCCGCAGGCCGAGCTCTGCGCAGAGCTCGGCGACCGCGAGGCCGAGGTTGGCCGCGGTGGCGGCGACGCCGTCGGGCAGCGGCGCCGACTCGCCGAACCCCGGCAGGTCGACCGCGACCACGTCCCGCTCGGCCGTCAGGCGCTCGAGCAGCGGATCCCAGATCCGCCGCGAGCCGCCGAGGCCGTGGATCAGGACGAGAGGTTCGCCCGCGCCGGCGCGTGAATGGGCGATCGCCACGCCCGCTCCTCGGCCTTCCCCGGCCGCCCGCCGGGCTTCGACATCACGATCTGCAGGTCGCGGATCCGCCGCTCGCGAAAGCCGCCTTCGGCGGAGGCGAGGTAGAAGTTCCAGAGGCGGCGGAAGCGCTCGTCATAGCCGTTCGGGAGCAATCCCGGCCAGGCGTCGTTGAACCGCTGCCGCCAGATCTCCAGCGTGCGCGCGTAGTCGGAGCTGATCTCGTCGCAGCGGGTGACCGGGATCCCGCTCGCGGCGCCGAGCTCGGTGATCACCGCCAGCGAGGGCAGGCAGCCGCCGGGGAAGATGTGCTTGTTGGAGAAGCTGCGCGCCGCCTTCTCGGTCTCGTAGTTGTCGTCCTCGATCACGATCGCCTGCAGGAACATCGTCCCGCCCGGCTTCGTCAGCTCGGAGCACTTGGCGAAGAAGGCCGGGAAGTACTGCCAGCCGACCGCCTCGATCATCTCGATCGAGGCGAGCTTGTCGTAGGTGCCGCCGAGGTCGCGGTAGTCGGTGAGCAGGACCTCGATCCTGTCGTCGAGCCCCTCCTTGCGCACCCTCTCGACGGCGTATGCGCGCTGCTCGCGCGAGATCGTCGTCGTCGTCACCCGGCAGCCGCGGGTGCTGGCGGCGTGCACCGCGAGGCCGCCCCAGCCGGTGCCGATCTCGAGCAGGTGGTCGTCCGGACCGAGGTCGAGCGCCTCGCAGATCCGCTCCAGCTTCAGCAGCTGCGCGTCCTCGAGGCTCGCGTCCGGCGCCGGGAAGACCGCGGCCGAGTAGATCAGCCGCTGATCGAGAAAGGCCTCGAAGAGCTCGTTGCCGAGGTCGTAGTGGGCCGAGATGTTCGCCCGCGCCCCGGAGCGCGTGTTCCGCGGGACCAGGTCGACGGCCCGCTGGATCCGCCCCAGCACCGGGTGCGCGCGCCGGCGCATGGCGTCGAGCCGCGGCAGGTTGCGGCAGGCGATCCGGCTCAGCGCGACGAGGTCGGAGCTGCGCCAGAGCCCCTCGATGTAGCCCTCGCCGAGCCCGGTGCTGCCGCGAAGCGCCCAGCTGTAGGCGCGCGGGTCCAGGACCTCCAGCCGGGCCCGCAGCCGGGCGCCGGCGGGGCCGAAGCCATAGTGCGATCCGCCTTCGGTGATCTCGATCCGTTCGCGGCGGATCCGGGAAAGAGCCCGGAAGAGCGCCCGCCGCGCCAGCTCGCTGGGGACCCCCATCCCACCCGCTCCTCAGCCCCAGAGCAGCATCGATTGCGGGTCGTCCGGATCGACGTTGACGACGATCTCCGAGCCGACCTTCGCCTTGTAGCTGTCGACCGTCCCGGCGAGGATCTGCTGGGAGAAGGTCGCCGCGTACGGCTCGCCCCCGGCCGGATGGACCTCGACGTCCATCTCGTACTCGATCCCGCCGGATAGCGGGTCCCTCCTACCCGTCTCGCGCAGCCCCTTGAGGATCGCCGGTTGCTGGACGCCCTGCTGGCCGATCTTGTTGTGCTTGGCCGCGGTCTCTTTCATGCTCATGCCGCCGACGGCGCCGCTCGCAGCCTTGGCCGTCTGCGCCGCGTCCTTGAACTTGTCCATGAAGCCCATCGGCTCTCCTGTCCTCGCCGTCGTCCCCGCCCAGGCTATCGCTACGCTCGCGCCTCGATGAGGCGGTCGCCGGCCATGCTCGCGCTCCCGCTCGCGATCGTCGCGCTGGCAGCGACCGCGCCGGCTGCGCGCGCCGAGAATCCGGCCGACCAATCGCCGTTCGGCGGTCAGCTACCGCCGCCGCTGACCAAGCCCGCCTCGCCGAACGTGCCGCCGCCGGGCTTCGAGGTCTCGGCCGCCGAGGCGATCGAGATCGCGGCTGCGACCGAGGTCGTTCGCGACGAGCTGGCCGAGAGCCCGGGCGCGAAGCCGACGGCCTACGTGCGCGGCGATCGCTGGCAGGTCAGCTACAGGGACGGCGCCGCCGAGGTCGCCCAGGTGATCATCGACGGCGCCGACGGCTCGGTCGAGGAGGCGTGGCGCGACTTCCAGATCGAGACCCGCCTCGCCCGCGGCTACGACGGCGCGGTCGCTCAGCACGTCAACTCGCCCTGGATCTGGCTGCCCCTCTGCCTGCTCTTCGTCGCCCCGTTCTTCGATCCGCGGCGGCCGCTGCGCCTCCTGCACCTCGACCTGTTCGTCCTGCTCGGGCTCGGGATCTCGCTCTTCTTCTTCAACCGGGCCGAGATCACCGCCTCGGTCGCGCTCACCTATCCGGTGCTCGGCTACTTCCTGATCCGGATGCTGGTCGCCGGCCTGTGGCCGCGCGAGCGCGCGGGCCCGCTCCTGCCCGCGGTCTCCGTCCGCTGGCTCGTGATCGGCGTCGCGGTCCTGGCGGCCACGCGGATCGCGCTCAACGTGATCGACTCGCACGTGATCGACATCGGCATGGCAGGGGTCGTGGGAGCGGACCGGATCGGTCACGGGGACCCGCTCTATGAGGGCGGCTTCTCGCTCGGCCTCGACCTCAAGGGCGACGTCTACGGGCCGGTGAACTACCTCTCCTACGTGCCCTTCGAGGTCGTCTTTCCGTGGGACGGCGTCTGGGATGCCGGCGTCGCGGCGGCCCACGCCGCCGCGATCGCCTTCGACCTCGCCTGCGTCGGCGGTCTGATCGCGCTCGGGCGGCGGCTGCGCGAGGGCGACGAGGGCCGGGCGCTCGGCTGGGCGCTTGCCTTCGCCTGGGTCGCCTGCCCGTGGACCCTGTACACGATGAATGCGAACGCCAACGACGCGCTGATCGCGGCGCTCGGGATCGGCTCGCTGGTCGCGCTGCGCTCGGCCCCGGCGCGCGGTGTCTTCGTCGCCCTCGCCGCGGCCGCGAAGTTCGGGCCCGCGGTGCTGGCGCCGCTGTTCGCGACCGCCGGCTCCGAGCGCCGCTGGCGCGGCGCGCTCTGGTTCTCGCTCGCCTTCCTCGCGGTCGCCGCCGCGGTCACGATCCCGTTCATCCCCGACGGGGGCCTGAGGGAGATGTACGACCGCACGCTCGGCTACCAGGCGACGCGCAGCTCGCCGTTCAGCGTCTGGGGGCAGGTGCCGTCGCTGGACTTCCTCCAGTCCGTCGCCCGGGTGCTCGCGGTCGCGCTCGCGATCGGCGTCGCCTTCTACCCGCGGGTCAAGTCGCCGCTACAGGTCGCCGCGCTGGCGGCCGCGGTGACGATCGCCGTCCAGCTCACCGCCAGCCACTGGTTCTACTTCTACGTCGTCTGGTTCCTGCCCTTCGCGCTCGTCGCGAGCTTCGCGAGCCAGTCGCGGATCGTGGCCCGAGACATCTAGCGGCAGTCGATGCCGAGGTCCTCGGCCACCCGGCGTGGGACCTCGTCGTAAAGGGCCGCACACTCGAAGTCGCTGCCGGCGGTGACGAACCGCCACCGGGCCCGGCGCCCTTCGCGCTGCTTCTTCTTCAGCAACGTGACTCCGTTGGCGGCGAAGGGCTCGCATCCCGGCCCGTCCTGCCAAGCGGCCGAGGCCCATTTCGGCTGCCTGGCGACGGTCGAGACGCGGATCTTGGCGCACTTTCTCGGCAGGTCGATCGCCCGTGCGATCGCCCGGCGCTCGTTCGGGCTCGGCGCGCTGTCCGCCGCGGCGCCGACCGCGCAGACCAGCGCTACGGCCGCCGCCAAGATCGCCGCTGACCTGATCATGATCGTGAGCCTATCCGGGTCCCCAGCCGTCCCAACTGCGGCGAGCTGACCACCACCTCGTCGCCGGGCTGCAGCCAGACGCTCGGATTGCGAGCGCCGCCGACGCCGGCCGGCGTGCCGGTCGAGACGATGTCGCCGGGCTCGAGCGTCATCAGGCTCGAGAGGTGGGCGACCAGCTGCGGGATCGAGAAGACGAGCCCGGCCGTCGTGTCCTCCTGCATCCGCTCGCCGTTGAGGTCGAGGGCGATCCCGATCGCGTCGTGCGGCCCCGCCTCGTCGGGGGTGACGATCGCCGGCCCGCACGGCGCCGAGCCGTCGAAGACCTTGCCCGGCATCCACTGCGGGGTCGCGAACTGCAGGTCGCGGGCGGAGAGGTCGTTGAGCAGGGTGTAGCCGGCCAGGTGGTCGATCGCGTCGGCCTCGGAGACATCGCGGGCCGTGCGTCCGACGACGAAGGCGACCTCGGCCTCGTAGTCGACCTTCTCGCTCGTGGCGGGCAGGGCCACGGTCTCGCCGTCCGCGCACAGCGCGTTGGCGAACTTGGCGAAGAAGGTCGGGCTCGCCGGCGGCTCGAGGCGCGCCTCGGCGGCGTGGTCGACGTAGTTGAGGCCGATGCCGATGATCTTCTGCGGGTCGGGAACGGGGGGCAGGAGCCGGACCTCGCCGAGCGCGATCGCCGGACCGTCCGCGTCGACGAGCTCACTGAGGCGCTCCGCGGCGAGCAGCTCGCGGACCGAGGTGCCTTCGCCGCCGATCGCATCCCAGGCGTCGACCAGCGAATCGCCCCGCAGCAGTCCGGCCCGCGGCCCGCGCTCCGACTCATAGGTCACCACTCGCACGGTGCGAGAGCCTATCCCTAGAATCGATCCGCCCAGGGGGCGTAGCTCAGTTGGTTAGAGCGCCGGCCTGTCACGCCGGAGGCCGCGGGTTCGAGTCCCGTCGCTCCCGTTCACCTCACTCCGGGTACTCGTCCTTGCGCCAGGCGCGGGGCTCGTCCGATGGCCCCTTCGGCGTCCGCTCGAGGAGGGAGCTGTAGTACGGGGCGACGAAGGGGTCGGGCGCCATCACCGTGTATGTGTGGTAGACGACCCCGTCCTCGAGCGCGAAGGCGATCCAGCTCGGCCCCTCGCGGAGGCCGTCCTTGAGCTCCGCTCCGACCTGCTTCGACCAATCCTGCAGCCAGTCGGGCGGGTTGTCGATCATCTCCTTCACCTCGGGGATCTCCTGCGCCTGCTCCTCGGTCATCGCCAGTCCGAAGTCGAACGGGAAATCGCTTCCGTAGGTCGAGACGTAGGGGAACCGCCAGCCCATTCGCTCTTTGTACGCGGTCAGGCGGTCGATCGGCGCCCGCGAGAAGCAGATCAGGGTGATGTCGCGGTGGTTGAGGTGGAGCTCGGAGCCCTCGAGGCCGTCCGCCAGGTTCGTGCAGCCCGGGCAGGCGCCGACCGAGTAATCGGGCCCGTACATGACGTTGTAGGCGAGCAGCTGCGAGCGGCCGTCGAAGAGCTCGGCGAGCGTCTTCTTGCCGTCCTGCGTCTCGAACTCGTACTCCTTCTCGACCGGGACCCACGGCAGCTCCAGCCGCTTCTTCTTGATCTCCTCGTTTCGCCGCGCCTGCTCGTTTTCGAGCTTGGCGAGCTCGTCCCGGGCGGCGCGCCACTCCTCGCGCGTACCCGTCGTGTGCTCGGTCGTGCCTTGTGCCGGCGCCATCTTGCATCGCTCCTTTTCGCTAGAGGCCTGTCTCTAAGACAACGGGGACCCGCCGAACTAATCGCCCGGCGGGCCCCCATGCAAACAAGTGTGCCTATGAGGCGCTGTCGGCGGCGCCCACCTGCGCGCCCAGGTCCTTGTTCTCGAGCACGAACTGGCTGGCGATGAAAGTCGCCCCCTGGGGATCGGAGACCACCGCCATCCGCACCCACGGCGCGTCGAACGGATCCACGATCACCTGTCCGCCGAGCTCCTTGACGCGCGCGGCGCTGGCATCGGCGTCGTCGACCGCGAAGGTGACGTTCCAGTGCGGGGGGGTGTCGGGCTGGTCGTCTCCAATCGGGTTCAGGGCCGCGACCACGTCGACGAAGCCCTCCGGGCCGCCCATCTCGGCCATGTTCTCGCGCGTCCCCGGGGTGAGCTCCTCGAGGTGGTCGCCGTAGCCGGGCAGGGTCCACATCGAGGTGCCGCCGAGGTCGAGTGTCCCCCAGCCGAAGACCGCGCCGTAGAACGACTTCGCGCCCTCGATGTCACGGGTGTTGAGGCCGTTGAAGTTGACCGAGCCGTGCTCGTTGACGATCGCCGATCCCCTGTGCTCCTTGGCCTGCCAGACGCTGAACACGGCGCCCTCGGGATCGGCGAACACGGCCATCCGCCCGGCGTCGAAGACGTCGGCCGGCTCCATGACCACGGTTCCGCCGGCTTCGCGGACCTTGGCCGCCGTCTCGTCGGCGCTCTCGACCCAGATGTAGGTGTTCCAAGCGACGGGGATCTCCTGTCCCTCCGGCGGGGAGCTGATCGCGCCGACGTCGCCGCCGCGGATCCGCCCGATCAGGTACTTGCCCGGGCCACCCTCCGCGATCACGTTCTCGAACTCCCAGCCGAACAGGCCGCCGTAGAAGTCCGCCGCGGCATCGGGGTCCGGCTGCGTGGTGTCGACCCAGCATGGAACTCCTGGGATATAGCCGTCTCGCTCGGGCATCTTGGTGCTCCCCTTTCTCGTCGTTGACGGAAGCGGGGCCACCGTAAGCGCTATTTAGGTCAGGATCTGTCCTCAATAGATACGAAGATGGAATCCGCATGAACGAGACCTCGAGCCGGCTGTTGCAGCTCCTCTCCCTGCTCCAGGGACGCCGCGATTGGACGGGGACCGAGCTCGCCGGAAGGCTCGAGGTCTCGGGCCGGACGATCCGCCGCGACGTCGAGCGGCTGCGCGACCTCGGCTATCCGGTCGAGTCCCTGACCGGGCCGGCCGGTGGATACCGGCTGCGCGCCGGCACCGCGATGCCTCCTCTGCTGCTCGATGACGAGGAGGCGATCGCGATCGCGGTCGGGCTGGGGACCGCCGCGCGCTCGTCGGTGACCGGGATCGAGGAGACCTCGGTCCGGGCCCTGGTCAAGCTCGAGCAGGTCCTGCCGGCCCATCTGCGCCGGCGGGTCGCCGCGCTCGGGTCGGCGATGATCGCGCCGCCCGGCAGCGGCCCTACCGTCGACCCGCAGCACCTGACCGCGATCGCCGCCGGGTGTCGCGACCGGGAGCGGATCCGCTTCGCCTACCGCCGCCGCGACGGCACCGAAAGCCGCCGGGAGGTCGAGCCCTACGCGGTGGTCAACCTCGGGCGCCGTTGGTACCTCGCGGCATGGGACTGCGGCCGCGAGGACTGGCGCACCTTCCGCATCGACCGGCTCTCGCGGCCCGCCTCGGCCGGCGTGCGCTTCCAGCCCCGCAAGCTGCCGGCCAAGGACGCCGCCTCGTACGTCGAGCGCAGCATCACCAGCAGGCCGACGCGATACCAGGCCAGGGTCACGCTCGCGGTCTCGGCCGAGGAGATCAGGGGGCGCGTCCCGACGTTCTGGGGAGGAACCGTCGAGCCCGTCGACGAGCACAGCTGCGTCTACCGCACCGGGGACGACGACCTCGGCTGGCTGGCGACCCGGATCGCGGGCCTGGGGGTCGACTTCGTCGTCGATCAGCCGCCTGAGCTGGCGGAGCACTTCCGCACTCTGGCGGCGCGGTTCGAGCGCGCGGCTAGTTCGGCGCCTGCCTGAACAGCGCGATGCTGAGCGCGAGCACCGCGACCAGCGTGGTGACGAGCGGCACGAGGAATCCGAGGAAGCCGTCAGCCGCGAAGGCTCCCGCGTCGGTGGCGACGACGCCGAAGCCGAGCGGTGCGGTGACCGCCGCCAGGGCGCAGAAGCCGGCAACCGGCGCCGGCACCGCCTTGTGGCGGTAGCCGACGACCGCCGTCGCCCCGAACAGCGCCGCGACCGCCGCGGCGGACGGACCCGCACACAGCAGCGCGAAGTCGTTGAGCGCCCGGGTCAGGTTGGGATCCACCTCGGCCGGGCGGAGGGCCGCGACCGCCGTCGCGGTCATCGCCAGGAAGAAGAACACGATCACCCCGAGGCCGCCACCGTACGCGACCGCCGTCAGCCGGCCGTTGCCGCCCTCGGCCGCGCGCAGCGCGGCCTTGAGGCTGCCCAGGAACCAGAACAGGAACAGGACCGAGATGCTGACCAGCACGATCCCGGCCTGGATCCTGTCCTGATGGTCCGTGTAGTAGGTCTGCCAGTCAGTCGCCGAGGCGCTGACGTCCGGCAGGTCGGGCCCGATGAACGCGGCGAAACCGATCGTCGACAGGATCAGGTATGCGAACCCCGTAGCGGCACCCCAGCGAGCGTGGCGATCCTCTGGCATCGGGCCCTCCTCTCGCCACGCCAGCGGTTGCCGTGGCTTCGGTTGAGCCGATGCTCCACCAACCGCCGGACGCCTTTTGCGGCTAGCGGCCGAAGGTGCGCAGGAAGGCGGCGGCAGCGGCCGGCAGCGGCGTGATCAGCTCACGGACCTCGGCCAGGCCGGCGCGCAGCTCGGCGTCGCCGGCATCGATCGGCAGCATCGAGTCCTGGAGCTCGGCGATCCAGCGGTCTGCCTCGCCGGCGGCGGTCACCGCGCGCGTCACGAACACCTTCGCGCCCTGTGACGCCAGGCCCGCCGACGGCGATTCGCGGTCCGGCGCCTCGAGGCCGAACCGCCCGGCGAACTGCCCCCGCGTGCGCTTTGCCCGCCCATACGCCCGCTGCGCCGGGCGGAAGAGCTCGCTCTCGAGGCGGTCGGCGGTCGCGTCGTCGAGGTGCTCGTAGGCCTCGCCGAGGCACGCGGTCGCGAGCGCGAGCTGATCGATCGCGGCGCCGAGGTCGGCGACGATCCGGGTCCGTGCTTCGGCGGTGCTGACGGCCATCAGAGCAGGCTAGCCAGCCGATCGACTGATCTAGGCGCCGCCGCCCGCCTCCGGCGGGGCGCCGCCCTCGCCGCCCTCGCCCGGGGCCTCGCGGGCGATGAAGTCCTCGACCAGCAGCAGGTTGTCGCCGGCGCGCTCGACCACGTTGAGCAGATCGGTCATCAGCGAGACCTCCTCGACCTGCTCCTTGACGAACCACTGCATGAACTGCTCGGCGCGGTAGTCCTTGCTCGTGCGGGCGAGCTCGAACAGCTTGTAGATCTCCTCGCCGACCCGCTTCTCCTGCTCGAGAGCCGACCGCACCGGGGTGACGTCGTCGGAGAACTTCGTCTCCTGGCCCTTGATGTCCGGGATCTGGACGGGCTCGTTCACGTCGAGCAGGTACTGGACCATCATCATCGCGTGGCTGCGCTCCTCGAGCGCTTGGCGGTAGAAGAACGACGCCAGCCGGGGCAGGGTCTCGGAGTCGTAATGGACGGCGATCCCGATGTACTGCATCGCGGCGCTGAACTCGTTTGCGATCTGGTCGTTGAGCGCCGTCGCGAAGGTCCTCTTCTTGGCCATCTGAGCTCCTTGTGAGTGGTCGGAAGGGCGAACCTAGCGAAAAGCGCAGGTTCGGCTTCCCGAAGCCGGATGGCGGCTCAGCGCAGCGTCGCGGCGGCGGTGCTCTTGGCCGCGTTGCCCGAGGCGTCCTCCGCGGTCAGCGTCAGATCGAGCTCGACCTTGTGGGCGCCGCGCAGCAGGCGCTTGCCGCTCGCCGTCAGCCGCGCGGAAAGGCTGCCCGTGCCGGCCTCGAGCTTCGCTCGTCCCTTGGCGACCGTCGTCCGGCCGGCCGTCGCCACGGCGCTTACGGTCGCCGGCTCGTCGAGCTTCGTCCGCAGGTTGAGCGCGCCCGCCTGGAGCACCTCGGAGAGCTTGTGGTCGAGCGCCTTCACCGAGAGCTTCGGGGCCTTCATGTCGTGGCCCGCGTGGTCGCCGCCCGAGCCGCCGGCACCGACCGTCAGCGTTCCCTTCATGTAGGGATGGACCGAGCAGAGGAACTCATACACGCCCGGCGGCAGCGAGTCAGCGCCGGTCACCGGAACCTCCGAGCCCGCGCCGACGGTCTTCGACGCGAACAGGCCGGGCTCGACCGAGGTGACGTCGTGTGCGGCGACGTCCGGGTTGAGGAAGCTCAGCTTCTCGCCCGGCTGGATCGTCACGCTCGGGGTCAGGAAGCCCGAGGCGAGCGGGCCGGCAACCACCCGTTGATCGGCCTGCGCATTCGGAACGATCAGCAGGACTGCGACCGCGGTAGCCGAGATGAGCCGGCGCATCAGTTCGGCACCACCTCGAACGCTCCGCGCATCCAAGGATGGATACGGCAGAAGTATGCGTACTTGCCCGGCTTCAGATCGGGCGGTGTCTTCGCCACCGGGTTTGGGCTGCCGCCGGAGATCACGTCGTAGCCGAGCGTCTGCGAGTCCCAGGTCCCGTCGGGGTGCGGGTAGTTGGCGACGTACGGCCCGTTGCACGGCCAGTGGCACGTGGTCACCGAGTGGCGGATGTTGAGCTGCTGGTCGGCGTTGACGAAGGTCAGCGACGTTCCCTGCGGCACGGTGGGCGGCAATCCATCCGTTCCCGCCAGCGAGCGGTCGCCCGGCCGGTATTGGAAGTCGGAGATCGTGACCGTGTTCCCGGGCGCGGGTGGCCCCTGAGGCTGATCGGCGAGCGGCCGCTCGCAAGGCGGCGCGTCGTAGCGCCGGCCACAGATCTGATCCGTCATGTGCATGCTCCAGGCGCGGTTTGGGACCCCCGCGGTCACGTCGACGCGCTTCTTGCCCTTCAGCTTCGCCGCCGGCCCGACCAGGTACGGCTTGCAATGGCCCTTCGGCGGCTGCGCCAGGTCGATGTAGGTGCCCTCGTGGGCCATCGCCTCGTACCACGCGGTGTTGCGGTTCGCGTACCTGCTGCTGATCCGGATCCGATCACCCTTGTGGATGGGCGCCCGCCACGCCGGGTTGGTGACCTCGGTCTGGTAGTCCTCGCTGAACTTGACCCCGTGATGCCAGATCACGTGCGAGTCCAGCAGCAGGGTGCCGCCGTAGCCCTGCCCGTCGTCGGTGCACGGGTGCTCCTCGGAGCCGTAGTTCTCGACCGTCATCCCGAGCCCGCCGGGATGCACGTGGCTGCCGGTGCCGATCATCGTTCCGTCCACGGTCGAGGTCCACTGGATCACGCCCTTGGGGTCGTCCTCGGCGGTCTCGAAGGTGCCGTCCTTCGACTTCGGGTCGCGGGGGACGTCGAAGGTGCGGCCGAACAGCACCCCGGTGACGTCGTGGTAGGGCCGGCCGCCGAGCGCGTTGAGCTGATCCATCGTGCCGTGGATGAACGTGACGTCCAAGACGATGTAGACGACCAGCGGCTGCGAGGTCTTGTTGTGCAGCATGTAGATCATCGGCTGCGGCTCTTCCGGGCCGATATGGCCGCCGTAGATCGGGCCGTGCGGGTCCGCGGCCGAGCGCTGGTCGAAGTTGGCCTTCGTCTCCTCGTCGCCGTTGCCGAACATCCAGTCGGTGAAGCCGTAGGTGTAGTTGTCGGTCTGGCTGCCCGGGTGGAGGCTGAACCAATGCGCGTGGTGAATATGCGCCTCCTGGTGGGAGGGCTCGCTGCCGTCGCTGACCCGCCGCATGCCGGGCTCGATCTGGGTGACCATCCCGTTCTCCACCGGTAGCTGGAGGTCGACGCGGTTCGCGTCCCAGCCCGGCGGCACGACGTAGGGCCCGTACCAGAAGTGGAGGTCCTCCTTGGTCCCGGGCGGCTTCGGCAGGTACTGGTCGCTGCGCTGGAGGATCGGGTCGAGCGGGCTGTAGGGCTCCTCCGGCGGCATCGCGCCGTCGCCGGGCGGGTGGTGGCCGGACGGCATATCGTCGGCGGCGGCGCCGGGGGAGCCGGCGACGCCGATTGCGATCGCCATCGCGCCCACGGACATCGCCGCAGCAAGTCTTCCGACTCTCGATCCGGTCTTCAATTCCCCTCTAACCCCGGTGCGGACGGGCACCGACGGCGGCACTATATACAGGAGAACTGGCTGTGGAGCTAGTTCACTCGGCCCAGCGGAAGCCGGTGTCCGAATGGGCCGGATTCATCGGGCTGGCCGGCATCCCGGAGGGGACGGCCGGGTCGTTGTAGCCCGAGGGGGCGACGTCGTTGGGGGTCTCGGCGTGAAAGAGCGAGGCCAGGTACTGGATCTGCCCGCGGCCGCATTGCTGCTCGCCCTGGCCGCCGCCGTAGATCGCGATCCCGTTGCCGTCGCAGTACTCGTAGATCGCCAGCAGCTCCTGCAGCGAGCCGAACCGCGAGGGCTTCGAGTTGATCGCCTCGCGGGCCATGTCCTTGACGTCGGCGAGCGAGTGCAGCGGGGCGTCCCAGGTCACCCGGTCGGCATGCGGCTCGAGCGCCTCGCGGGCGGCCTCGGGCTCGAGGTCGGGGTCCTCCAGATAGGCCTCGGGAAACTTCTCGGCGACCGCGCGGTAGAGCTCGGGGTCGGTCTCGACGTCGACCGGGGTGCCGCGGTAGAGGCCCTTCAGGTCGAGCACCCGGACCGGCGCCAGCGCGGCGATCTCGTCGATCAGGTCCTGGTCCCAGTCGTTCTCGGGATCGAGCTTGAACTCCAGGGTCGGGTACTTCTCCAGTCGCTTGCGGATCGCCTCGGTTGAGGACTTGTCCGCGTGCTCGCCGAAGCTCCCGAGGCGGGTCGAGCAGACGAAGCGCAGCGGCTGCGGGTCGCGCTCGACCACCTCCCAGAGGGCGAGCCCGTTCTGGCGCAGGGCGAGGTCGAGGGCCGCGGACTCGTAGGCCCAGCGGCGGTAGTGGCGCGACGGCTCGCGCTCCGGCGGGGCGCCCGGGAAGAGGTCGAGCTCGCCGAGCAGATCGCAGGCCTGGCCGAGGGTCTCGGGTCCGGTCAGGTCGAGCACCGGACCGGCGTCGCGCTGGGCGATGTGGTCGAGCACGTCGTAGACGACGTCCTCGCCGATCCCCTCCTGGCCGTCGCCGTGCAGGTGGATTACCGTCGACGGCCGCGTGAACTCGCCGTACTCGCGGTCGTGGTCGGTGAGCTCGTAGCTCTCGATCTGCAGCGGCAGCTCGGCGAGGCGGTCGTAGGCGTCGCTCATCGGGGTGAGCGTACTCAGCACCCGTCTATGCGCGGTGCTCGGGGTTGGGGAAGTCGAAGCGACAGCCCGCGTCCCACTCCTTGCGGTTGTTGCCGTGCGAGGGGATGCCGCCGGCGTCCTTGAGCATCCGCGCCAGGTGGAGCATGTTCCAGGTCGCGAACGTCGTGTTGCGGTTGGTGAAGTCGTTCTCCGGCCCGCCCGAGCCCTCGTCGAGATACGACGGTCCGGGGCCCGCCTCGCCGATCCAGCCGGCGTCGGCCTGCGGCGGGATCACGTAGCCGAGGTGCTGGAGCGAATACAGCGTGTTCATCGCGCAGTGCTTGATCCCGTCCTCGTTGCCGGTGACGATGCAGCCGCCGACCCGCCCGTAGTACGCGTACTGCCCTGCCTCGTTGAGCAGCGAGGAGTTGCCGTAGAGGCGCTCGACGATCCGGGTCGCGACCGAGGACTTCTCGCCGAGCCAGATCGGCATCCCGAGCACGAGGATGTCGGCGGCCATCACCCGCTCGAAGATCGCCGGCCACTCGTCGACCTCCCAGCCGTGCTCGGTCATGTCCGGCCACACCCCCGTGGCGATCCGATGGTCGATCGCACGGACCTGGTCGACCTCGACCCCGTTGCTGCGCATGAGCTCGATCGACCTGTCCATCAGGCCCTGGGTGTTGGAGACCTCGGGGCTGCGCTTCAGCGTGCAGTTGATGTAGATCGCGTTCAGGTCCGAGTAGTCGGTGTCGCTCACGTTCGCTCCTTCGAATCGGGGGATCGCCGGACAGTCGCCCTTGCCCGCCCAGCGTTTCACGGGTAGGGTCAGGTCCTGTGAAGCAACTCACCTTCGTCGAAGCGGGCAAGCTGGAGTGGCGGGAGGTGGGCGAGCCCAAGCTGGGCGGCGACGGCGAGGCGATCGTCCGCCCGCTCGCGGTCGCGACGTGCGACCTCGACCGTGCCTTCGTTCGCGGGATCGCTCCGGCCGGCCGTGAGTTCGCCTTCGGCCACGAGGGTGTCGCCGAGGTGGTCGAGGTCGGCGACGCGGTCACGGGGTTCGCGCCCGGCGACCTGGTCAGCGTCCCGTTCCAGATCTCGTGCGGCGAGTGCGGCCGGTGCCGGCGCGGGCAAACCGGCAACTGCGAGTCGGTCGACTTCCTCTCCACCTTCGGATTGCCGCTCGGCCCCGACAACGGCGGCTTTGCCTCCGACCTGACCCGGGTCCCCTACGCGGAGGCGATGCTGGTCGGGGTGCCCGAGGACATCGAGCCCGCGAAGATCGCCAGCCTTTCCGACAACATCCCCGATGCGTGGCGGTCGGTCGGCCCCCAGCTCGAGGCCGAGCCGGGGGCGGCGGTGCTGATCTGCGGCGGCGCCGGCTCGATCCCGCTCTACGCCGTTGCCCTGGCGCTCGCCAAGGGCGCCGAACGGGTCGACTTCGCCGGCGGGCGCCAGCACGAGCGCGAGACGGCGGAGCGCCTCGGCGCCAACCTGCTCGACGAGGAGTTCCCGCAGCGGCTCGGCCCCTATCCGATCACCGTCGCCGGCAGCCCCGACCACGAAGGGCTCTACTGCGCCCTGCGCTCGACTGAGCCGGACGGCATCTGCACCGCGATCGCGATCTTCTTCGAGCCCGAGACGGCGGTGCCGCTGCTGGAGATGTACACGCGCGGGATCCGCTTCCACACCGGCCGCTGTCACGCCCGCCCGTCGATGCAGCCGATCCTCGACCTGGTGCGCGAGGGCAGCTTCCAGCCCGAGCTCGTCACGCACGAGACCGCGACCTGGGACCGGGCGGCGGAGGCGGTCGCCGGCCACGACGGCAAGCTGGTGATCACCCGCGACTGAACGCGTAAAGGGGGTCTGACCCCCTTTAGTCGCGCTCGAGGGTCCGGGCGGCGAGCTCGGCGTAGGCCTCGATCGCGACCGCCAGGTCGGCCTCGTCGGTGTCCTCCTCGGGCGCGTGGCTGATCCCGCCCTTCGAGGGCGCGAAGACCATCACGGCGGGGAGCACCCGGGCGACCTCGGCGGCGTCGTGCAGGGCGCCGCTGGCCATGCTCGCCGGCGCGCCCGCCACCTCCTCGCAGGCGCGGCGCGCCGCGAAGACGAGCCCGGCGTCAAAGGGGATCGGCTCGATCCGCCACAGCTGGGTTTCCGTGAGCTCACAGCCGCGCCGCTCGGCGGCGGCGCGGCCGGCGGCGCGCCCGGCCTCGAGCATCCGCGCCAGCGGCTCGGCGTACGGGTGGCGCAGGTCGACCGAGAGCGTCGCCTCGCCGGCGATCGCGGTCGGGATCCCGGGCTCCAGCCGCAGCTCGCCGGTGGTCGCGACGCCGCCCTCGGCGGCGGGGATGCGCTCGATCTCCAGCGCCGCCTCGGCGGCGGCGAGGCCGGCGTCGTGGCGAAGCTCCATCGGCGTCGTGCCGGCGTGCGAGGTCTGGCCCGCGAAGGCGAGCCGCAGCCGCTCCACCCCCGCGCAGCCGGTGACGGCGGCGGCGCGCAACCCCTCCGCCTCCATCGTCGGCCCCTGCTCGATGTGCAGCTCGAGGTAGGCCCCAAGGCCCTCGCGCCGCGCCGCGCAATCGCCGGCGCGGGCCAGGTCGACGTCGTTTTCGGCGAGGACCTCGGCGATCGGGAGGCCCTCGGCGTCGCGCAGGCCCGCCAGCTGCCCCGGGTCGAGCGTGCCGGCGAACGCCGAGCTGCCGAACAGGCTGCGGCCGAAGCGCGCCCCCTCCTCATCGGCCCAGTCGACGAGCACGAGCGGGCGGGGTGGACGACCGGCTGCCGCCGACCAGGCACGCAGCACGCCGACGGCGGCCATCACCCCGAGCGCCCCGTCGAGCCAGCCGCCGCCGGGGACCGAGTCGACGTGCGAGCCGAGCGCGAGCGCCGGCGCCTGCGGATCGGCGCCCTCGAGCGTCGCCCAGAGGTTGCCGGCCTCGTCGACCTGCGGTGCCGCGCCGAGCTCGCCGAGCAGCTCGCCGAGGAACCGCCGAGCCTGCCGCCAGACCGGCGACCAGCAGACCCGCTGGGCGCCGTGCTCGTCGGACGTTCGGCGGCCGAGCTCGCGCAGGTCGGCGATCACCCGGGCCGCGTCGATCGCCGGGCCGCTGCCCATCAGGCGATGCGGTCGCGGCGCAGCGCCTGGGCCAGGCAGTGGGCGCCGCCCCCGCCGCTGGTGAACATCGACAGGTCGGGGTCGAAGACCTGCAGGCCGAGGGCGCGCATCTGCTGGTTCAGGCCGACGCTGGCCGCGGTCGAGATCACGCGCTCCTCGCCGAGCGAGATCGCGTTGACGCCGAGCCTGAAGGCGTCCTCGGTGGAGACCTCGAGGATCTCGAAGCCCTTGCCACGCAGCCACGCAGTCAGCCCCCCGGACGCCGACTCGACGCAGACCGCGGCGAGCTTCGGCGCCAGGATCGAGACCAGCACGTCGATGTGGACGAACTGACCCGGGATAGGCTCGATCCGCACCTCCCAGCCGATCTCCTCGAGCCAGCCGGCGAGCTGGCGGGCGGCGCCGATCTCGGTCCGCTCCTCGCCGTTGCCGATCAGCATCACCCCGGGCTCGACGATCAGCACGTCCCCGCCCTCGATCGAGCCGGCGGTGATCATCCGCCAGATCGGGATCTCGTTGTCGGCGTAGAAGCGGACCACCGGCGCGTACTCGCCGCGGCGCCAGCTCTGCTTCAGCTGGGTGACGACCGGTCCCTCGGGCGTGCTGACGCTCGAGTCGCGGGCGAACACCTGGTAGGGAAGCGCCGGATCCGGCTCCAGCCGGTGCACGGCAACCCCGGCCGAGTCGTAGATCGAGACCAGCTCACGATGCTGGGCGAGGGCGAGCTCGGCGTCGAACCTCGCCCCGCTCGCCAGCGTCGCCTTCGAGATGGCGCTCGTCGGCAGCCATTTGAAGTTGTCCGGCGGGCCGAGCAGCACATCCCTGAGCGTTCCGTATTCCGAGTCAACTCCCCAAGCCTCACCGCGCACGCCCGGAGCCGAAGGCGAGGACGTGGCGCGATTTATTCCCGTCATTCGGAGACCACTCTGATTGTCTTCAGCGTTCTGTCGCTGGCGCCGCGGACGAGGCCGCCGTGGGCGACGCTGTCGGCGATGTAGTCGAGCGTCGGCCGGGTCAGGACCTCGCCGGGGAGCACGTTCGGGACCCCGGGCGGGTAGGCGGCCAGCGACTCGGCGACGATCCGCCCCTCGGCCTCGGCGAACGGGACCACCTCCTGGCCGCCGAGGAACGCCTCGCGCGGCGAGAGCACGGTCGATCCCCAGGGCGGCGGCTCGGCGAATGGCGGCAGCTCCTCGCCCTCCTCCTCGCCGATCCGCTCCGCGGCGTGCTCGAGCGCCTCGACCAAGCGCTCGCCGGTCCGCTCGGCGTGCTCACCGATCCCGAACACGGCGACGACGACGTTCTCGGCGAACAGCTCGAGGTTGATGTCGTCGTCGTCGAGCATCAGCCGAGCGACCCGGTGGCCGGTGGTGCCGAGGCCGCGGACGTCGACGACGAGCCGGGTCGGGTCGTAGGCGTGGACGCCGCCACGGCCGACGATCCGCTCGTCGAGGACGTCGAGCCCGGCGATCGACCTGATCCGCGCGCGGAGGCGGGTCAGCGACTCCACCGTCTCGGTCAGCAGCTCCTCGCCGTGCACCGCCGCCTGGCGGCGGGTGGCGTCGAGCGACGCCGTCAGCAGCGCGTTCGGGCTCGTCGTCTCGACCAGGGTCACGGAGCGGTCGACGATCTGGTCGTCGATCCGGTCCCCGCAGTCGCCGACGTGGAGGATCGCCGACTGGGTGATCGAGCCCGCGATCTTGTGCGTGGAGGAGAGCACGACGTCGGCTCCGCACTCCAGGGCCGACGCCGGCAGGGCGCTGGAGAAGCGCAGGTGGGCACCCCAGGCCTCGTCGACCACCAGCGGCAGCCCGCGCGCGTGCGCGACCTCGGCGAGCGCGGCGACGTCGGCGACGGCGCCGAAGTAGGTCGGCGAGACGACGATCGCGGCGACCGCGGCCGGCTCGGCGTCCAACCCCGCCTCCAGCGACCGCGGCGTCAGGCAGTGGGCGACGCCGAGCTCCGGGTCGAGCTCGGGGGCGACGAAGTGCGGCCGCAGGCCGGAGAGGACGAACCCGTCGATGGTCGAGGAGTGGACGTTTCGCTGCACGACGACGCGCTCGCCGCGGTGGGCGAGGGCGAGGCAGATCGCGTGGTTGCCGCCGGAGCCGCCGTTGACGAGGAACCAGCTCCGCCGGGCGCCCCAGGCATCGGCGGCGAGGCGCTGGGCGAGCTGGAAGGGGGTCGCCGCGGGATCGGGCCCGACGTCGATGCCCTCGATCCCGGCCGGGACGTCGAGCCGCAGAGCCGGCTCGCCGATCGCGGCGCGCAGTGCGGGGTCCGCGCCCGGGCCGCCCTTGTGGCCGGGAACGTGGAAACGGCCGGGATCGCGGTCGGCATAGGCGACGAGCGCGTCGAGGTACGGAGTGGCGTCCTGGTCCACCCAGGGGACGTTAGTCAGGGAACGCGGCGGGTGAGAGCGTCGACCAGAGCGGGTGTGGTCCGTTTGGTCGCCAGGAGCGCAACCCACCGGACCCGCCCGTTCCGGACGCCGAGGTAGACCCGGCGCTTGCCGCCGTGCTGGACCAGGAAACTCCGGCCACCCCCTCTGCGGTCGACGGGTTCAAGTCGGAGCCGCCGCCGCGCCCGTTCCAGCCGATCGCCGCGCGCCACCCCATGGAAGGATTGCCCGCGGCCCGAGGTCAGGATCGCCGCGCTGCGGCCGTTGCTCCCATAGGCGACCCGGAGCTCTCCCTTGCCGACCAGGCACCAGGCGTCCAGCCGATGACGGGCGTAGGTCGGCGGCCCGAGCTGGTGCTCGCGCACCCAATCGCGCGTGGTGCCCAGGTGCGCACGTCCGATCGCCGCGCCGCGGATCCGGCCGCCGGGCTCGATGCAGCCCTGCTCCACCGGGCGGTCGCCGTAGACTTCGTTGCGCTCCTCGGGGGTGTCCACCTTGGCGCCGCAGGAAGGGTCGGGGTCCGAGTCGAGCAGCACCTCGACCCCGCCGCCGCCGTTCTCGTCGAAGTAGGGCTTGTAGGCCTCGGGGACGAACGGGGTGGCGCTCTGCGGCTGGCCGCCGATCCGGTAGTTGCGGACGCTGACCCCGCCGACGCCGCGGGCGCGGTCGAACCAGTAGTCGCCGTCCCAGTGCCAGATCTCGGGACTCTGGCCCTGCTGGATCGACCCGGTCCAGTGGTCGCGCTGGAAGTAGAAGCACTTGTTCCCGGCCGCCGCCACGCGAGCCGGCTCCTGGGCCGTGAAGTCGACGATCCCGAAGTCGGTCACGTTCTGGCTCGTCTTGTCGAACTCGACGCAGAACGGATCGGCCTCCGGATGCGGGAAGTCGGTGCCGGTGCCCACGTTCTGCAGCTCGCACCTGAACGGGATCTGCCCGTCGTAGGGGCCGACCACGCTCGACGGCGACTGCGCCTGCGCGCTCGCGGCGCCCAGCAGCGATGCCGCCACGAAAACCCCGAAGATCGTGGATCTGATCGCCAACACCGCCGGCCGAAAACTACCGGCGCATCCTGGCTGGAGCGCCAGTACTTTGGACCCGTGGAGAGACGGGGGGAGCTTTCGCGGCGCGACCTCCTCGCCCGCGCCGGAGCGCTGGGACTCGGGGCGACGATCGCCGCCGCCCTCCCCTACGCGGCCCGGATGGCGGTCCCCGATTCGGCGCTCGCCGCCGGCCCCACCGACGGGGCCCTGCAGGCGTTCTTCGACACGATCGTGCCCGGCAAGCCCGTGCCCGAGCTGCTCACCCAGCTCGGCAACCCGATCGACCCGAAGGCGATCGCGGGCGTCGACCCCGAGCATGGCGCCGTTTACACCGACGCGCTGGCGCTCGCTCGCAACGCGCGGATCGGCTTCAGCGCCCTCGAGCCCCCCTTCCTCGCCGACCTCTCCTCGCGCGCGCTATCCGAGGGCGGCCTCTTCCTCGACCTCGACTTCGAGGCTCGCGAGCGGGTCTGCCTCGCCGGCCTCAACTTCGACAACCCCGACCGGATCGTCTGGGAGGCCGCGGCGGCGATCCCGTTCACGGCCTTTTGCGCCGCCGCGATGGTCGTCAACGCGACCGACAAGACCGCGGCCGGATACGCGGTTATGGGCCATCCCGGCACGGCCCCGAACGGCTACGAGGATTTCTCCTACGGCCTGCAGCTGAACCGGGGCCGGACCAAGCACGGGTCGCTCCGATGACCGGCACCCCCGGAGCCGAAGGCGAGGAGGTGGCCGGCTAATTCCGGAGCAGGTCGACGTCTGCATCGTCGGTTCAGGCTTCGGCGGCTCGATCGCCGCCTGGCGGCTGGCCGAGCTCTATCGCGCCGTCGACCAGGACGCGAGCGTGCTGGTGCTCGAACGCGGGCAGCGCTTCGGCCACACGGATTTCCGCCAGTCGATGGACCTCGATCACCTCTCCGACGTCTACGAGTTGATCCAGGGCCAGGGAGCGCAGATCGTCGCCGCCAACCTGGTCGGCGGCGGCTCGAACCTCTATCTGGCCGCCTCGCTTCGCTCGCCCTCGGAGACCTTCGAGCGCATGGACCACCACCCCGACGACGGGCCCCGCCGGAGGATGTGGCCCAAGGAGATCAGCCGCATGACGCTGAACCGCTACTACGCCCGCGCCGAGGCCGGCCTGCGCGTGCGCCAGCCGTCCTGGGAGGAGGTCTCGAAGTCGGGCGGCGTCTGGGCGGCGATGCTGCGCGAGGCCGGCTACACCTGCGACCGGGTTCCGGTGGCGATCGACTTCGACCGCTGCGTGGACGCGAAGTGGTGCTACACGGGCTGCATCTTCGGCGCCAAGAACTCGCTGATCACCAACTACCTGCCCTCGGCCGAGCGGCGCGGGGTGGAGGTCCGGCCGTCGATCCAGGTCAACGAGGTGGCGCCGTCCTCGTCCCGCCCGTACCGCTGGATCGTCCGCGGCCAGACGATCGACCCGGCGACGAAGATGGGGGTCGACGCGGTCGAGATCGAGTGCAAGGTGGCGATCCTCTCCGCCGGCGCGCTGGGCACGCCGCCGATCCTGATGCGCTCGCGAGACAACGGCAACCTGCCCTCGATCTCGCCCCACATCGGCCGCCACCTCGGCGTCAACGGCGACCACGTCGCCGCGATCGAGATCGATTCCCGCAAGGCCGAGCGGGTGCTCGGCCTGCCGGGCGGCTACGACGAGTTCTACAAGGGCAAGCCGATCACGACGATGAGCTACGACCACTGGGTCGGCAAGAAGGGCAACGCCCACGACGGCACCCGGTTCACGCTCCAGGAGATCCTCCTCTCCCAGCTGACCAACTTCCTCTACGACGACGGGCGCCCGCCCGAGGGAGAGCCGGCCTGGTGGGGGCGCGAGAAGAAGCGCTCGATCTCCACCTGGTCGCGCCACATCGAGATCCTGGCGATGGTCGAGGAGACGATGGACGGCGAGTTCTACGCCGCACCCCCCGGCGGCAACGGCCACGTGCAGCCGAACGGCGGCCCGGTGGGGATCGGCCTCTTCCAGTACGCGGTCTCCGAGCAGTCGGCGCGGATCCGCGAGGTTGCCAACGAGGCGATCCGCAAGATCGCGGAGCGTCGCGGAGTCGGCCGCTTCCTGAAGCTCGCCGAGACGCAGGGCGTCTACGCCTCGCACCCGCTGGGCGGCGCGCGGATGGCCGACGAGCCCGGCTTCGGCGTCGTCGACGACTCGGGCGAGGTGTTCGGCTCCGAGGGCCTCTTCTGCATGGACTCCTCGATCATCCCGACCTGCTTCGGGGTCAACCCGTCGCTCTCGATCTCGGCGGTCTGCGAGCGCGCCGCCGCCAGGCTCGTCGCCCGCGCCGCCGACTTCGACCTTCCGGCGCCGCCGCCGGACCTCAAGCACCGCCCGCCGGGTGTGCACGTCGGGCCGCGGGTCAAGCCGGGCTGAGCCGCCACAGCTACTGCTACCGTTGCGACGTCCTCCATGGACGACGACGACCGACCTCCCAGTACCAGTCGCATAGGCGTGCCCGGGGCTGGGCAGTAGCTCTCCATGCACGTTCTGCTGCTCGTCTTCCTGCTCGTCCTGGTTGCCCTCAACGGCCTCTTCGTCGCGGCCGAGATCGGGCTCGTGCGCTCGCGCCGCGCCCGGCTCGAGGGGATGACGAACGACGGCATTCGCGGCGCCAAGCTGGCGCTCGGCCAGAACGAGCGCATGGGCGAGTACATCGCCGCCTGCCAGGTCGGGATCACGCTCTGCTCGATCGGCATCGGCTTCCTCGGCGAGCCCTCGATCAAGGAGCTGATCCAACCCGCTTTCGGGGGCCTCTCGGATGCTCTCGCCACGGCGATCGCGTTCGCGATCGCGTTCACGATCGTGACCGCCCTCCACATCACCTTCGGCGAGCTGACGCCGAAGCTGCTCGCGATCCCGCACGCGGAGGGCACCGCGCGCCGGCTTGCGCCTCCGTTGGAGGTCTTCCGCAGGTTCAGCGCCCCGTTCACGGTGCTCCTGAGCGCGGTCGCGAACCGGATCGTGCGGTTGTTCGGTGTCCGGGCGGGCGACCTCGGCGACGCGACCACCTCCGAGGACCTGAAGCTGATCATCGCCCAGTCGCAGATCGGCGGCGAGCTCGACCCGGGCGAGGCGGTGATGCTCGGCGGCGTCTTTCACCTCCACGAGCAGGAGGCACGCGAGGTGATGACCCCGATTCCCGCGGTGGTCACCGTGAACGCCGACGAGACCGTCGAAGAGGCGCTGCGCCGCTGCGTGTCCTCCGGTCACACCCGCCTGGTCGTGGTCGAGGACGACAACCCCGACAAGGTCCGCGGGATCGTCCACAACAACAGCCTCATCCGCCTCTACCTCAACACGGGGGGCGACGCCTCGCTCGAGCCGGCGATCCGAGACGTGCCGGTGTTCCCGGAGACGAAGCCGCTCGACGACCTGCTCGCGGAGCTGCAGCGCCAGCGCTCCTCGATCGGGATCGTCTCCGACGAGTACGGGCGGACGGTCGGCATCGTGACGATCGAGGACATCCTCGAGGAGGTCGTCGGCGAGATCGAGGACGAGACCGATCCCCGCGCGGTCTCCCTGCGCCGGCTCACGGACGGCGACTGGTACGTGCGCGGCCACGTCCCGCTCGGCGATCTCGAGGATGCCGGGATCAAGCTCCCGGTCGATTCGGACGCCTTCAACTCGATCGGCGGCTACGTCTTCTCCGAGCTCGGCCGGCGCCCGAAGCGTGGTGACAAGGTGCTCGCTGACGGCTACGAGCTGCGGGTCGAGGCCGTGCGCGACAACCGCATCGTCGCCGTGCGCATTCACGGGGTGACGGCCGAGCACCCGACGATCCCGTCCGAACCCTCGAGTCGATCCCGCTCCTAGCGGCAATTCGCACGCTTGGGTTACGTCCGCGGGGGCGCATACCTTCTCCCGCATCCGACCAGCGACCCAGGGGTAGGCAGATGTGGGTCATCAAGCTCACCGATAAGCAGCTCGAGGTCCTCAGGTCGATGCTGCGGGCGGAGGAGCATCTGGGCCCGGCCCTGAGGGGCGCCCTGGAGGCGCTCGAGCTGTCGCGCTGGGACGAGTTGCCGGACGCACAGCTGCCCTGGGCAAGCGTCGCCGACGAGGCGCGGCGCCAGGGCGTCTCCGAGGCAGAGGTCGTCTGGGACCTCTGCGGCTCGCACCCCGAGCCCGCCGCGCCGCGCCGCCGCCGCAGCGATCGCCGCGAGAAGCGCGCCGCCTGAGCTAGCTCAGGCGCTTTGCGGCCGTGTAGGAGGCCTGCAAGATGGGGCACGCCTGCTCGAGGAAGCGGTTGAGCTTGCGCTCGGTCTGTGAGAAGGGGCTGCCGTCGGGCTTCCAGACGGTGATCGTGCTGCCGTTGCTGGAGATGTCGAGCCCGTCCTTCTCCGCCCGCTTTTCCGCGGGGCTGCCGGCGAAGGCGAAGCCGTTGTCCGACCGGGAGATGTCGGCGACGAGCACCGACCAGCCGCCGGCGTCGGAGTCGCTGGTGAACACCAGATAGCCGTCGAGATCGGTGTTGGGGAGACGACCATGAGCGACCTGGGTGATCGAGCCGGGAACGGCGATGTCGATGTGCGCCGCCATGAACTCGTCCGGCTTGAGCAACTCGAGGCCGAGGGCCTCGGCATGCGTCCGGAAGAAGGCTTCGGCGCCGAGCTGGCGTGAGGTGTGGCTGACCAGCGGGAGGCCGAAGTGAAGGGAGGCGGCACGAGCGCTGCGCGGCGGCGTTTCGAACGGGTGCTCGGCGAGCGCGCGGTCGACGGTGTCCTCCCGGCTCCCGGCCTCGGCGGGGGTCGGGGCGGCGGCCGGGTCGCTGCCGATCTCGAGCACCCTCGTGTGGACGAGCGCCGTCGCCTCGCAGAGTGCGTCGAGAGCGTCGGCATCGGCGACCGCGCCGGAAACGAATCCGCACAGCGCCCCGTTCTGGAGCTCGAACGAGAAGTTGTCCGGCGCATCTTCGGTGAGCCAGTGGATCAGGGCCGGGTCGAACAGCTGCCAGGCGCGCACCTGGTTTTGGTCGTGGTCGGTGGAGACTGCGTAGCGCTTGAGGAAGGCGTCGCTCTCGACGGCGACGGCGCGATCGTCCATCTCGATCGACTGTAGGTCGGCATCGGGATTGGAGGCGTCACGGCGCGGGAGGTCGCGGTCGTGACAGATGACGCGGACCGCGTAGTTGACGCTGGCCGCCGCGGCGACGATCACGACCGTGTAGCAACGACCACCGCCGACCGCCGCGCCCTCGAGGCGGTAGTGGGCCAGCCAGGAGCCGGTGAGGCCGCCGGGCAGGTCGCCGATGATCACGTTCGGCGTGTCGCAGAAGTCAGCGTGGTGAAGGAGCTGCGTGACCTCGGGAATGCCCCAGTTGGGGTAGTAGTCGAGGCCGCGCTGTGTCGCGTAGGCCTGCCATTGCGGCGCGAGGTCCTCGGGCTTGGGGTCGCCGCGGTTCAGTACTCGAAGAACCCCTCTCCCGACTTTCGTCCCAGCTTGCCCTCGCCGACCATCTCGCGGACCAGATCCGGGACGTGGTCGCCCCCGCCCCCCGCCCCGTCGCGCTCGAGGCTCTCGCCGATCGCGGCGGCGACGTCGAGGCCCACGAAGTCGAGCAGCTTCAGCGGGCCCATCGGGTGGCCGGCGCCGAGCTGCATGCAGGCGTCGACGTCCTCGGCGCTCATCCCCGTCGCCTCCTTCATCCGCACCGCCTCGAACAGGTAGGGGAAGAGCAGCCGGTTAACCACGAACCCGACCTGGTCGGGGACCTCGACCGCCGTCTTGTCCATCGCCCGGCACCACTCGAGCGCGCGCTCGCGAACGCCATCGCGCAGGCCGTCGGGCAGGCAGAGCTCGATCAGCTCCATCCGGGTCACCGGGTTGAACACGTGCAGCCCGTAGAAACGGTCGCCGACGCCGGCGGCGTCCGCCAGCTCGCCGATCGGCAGCGACGAGGTCGTCGTCGCCAGGTCGGCACCGGCCGCGGCCGCGGCCAGCCTCGCCAGCAGCTCGGCCTTCGCCTCGGCGTCCTCGATGATCGCCTCCACGATCACGTCGCACTCGGCGAGGTCGGCGGCGTCGGTGGTCACCCGGATCCGGTCCGGCGCCGCGCCCTCGACCTTCTTCGCCTCGGTCTGGGCGCTCTCCTCGGCCCGCCAGGCGGAGGCGTCGCTGCGAGCCAGCAGGCGGACGGTTCCGGTCCGGCTCGCGCAGGCGGCGAGCCCGCAGGCGATCGCGCCGCTGCCGGCGATCCCGGGTCGCGAGTAACCGTCGGGTCCTCCCATCCCTGCGGGTTACTATCACGCGCGAGACGAGATGGCCGCCGTTCTCTACTACGCGATCCCGTTCTTCATCCTCCTGCTCGTCCTCGAGTACCTGTCGTTTCGCCAGGTCAGGGCCGAGAACGAGGGTCTGATCGGGTTCGACTCGCGCGACACCCGGGCGAGCCTGAGCATGGGGCTCGGCAACGTGGTGATCAACTTCGGCTGGAAGTTCGTCGTCCTCGCCGCTTACGTCGGGATCTACGAGCTGACGCCGCTGCGCCTCGATTCCGGCGACTGGTGGGTCTGGGTGCTGCTCTTCTTCGCCGACGACTTCTCCTACTACTGGTTCCACCGGATCTCGCACGAGAGCCGCGGCTTCTGGGCCAGCCACGTCGTCCACCACTCGAGCCGGCACTACAACCTCTCGACCGCGCTGCGCCAGACCTGGGTGCCGATGACCTACTTCCCGTTCTGGCTCTGGATGCCGGCGGTCGGCTTCGAGCCCTGGATGGTGCTGCTGGCCCAGGCCTGGTCGCTGATCTACCAGTTCTGGATCCACACGGAGAAGATCCGCAAGCTGCCGCGCTGGTTCGAGGCGATCTTCAACACGCCCTCGCATCACCGCGTCCACCACGGCACCAACGACCAGTACCTGGACCGCAACTACGGCGGCATCCTGATCATCTGGGACCGGCTCTTCGGCACCTACGAGCCCGAGGGCGAGCGGGTCCGCTACGGGCTCACCACGCAACTGCGCACCTACCGCCCGGTCCGGGTCGCCTTCCACGAGTACGTCGCGATGTGGCACGACATGAAGCGCGCCGATCGCGTCCGTGACAAGCTCGGGGTCGTGTTTCGCGGTCCGGGGTGGACGCCTCCGGGGGTCACGGAGAGCGAAGCCACGCGTGGGTAGATAACATCAAAGGGTGAGTTCCACCATGAAACTGACTGACGGAGGAAGCTGATGGCCGACAACGGGAAGTTCTCAGGACGTGAGGTCGTGATCGTCGAGGCGGTCCGGACGCCGGTCGGCCGCGGGCACCCGGAGAAGGGCTACTACAAGGACACCCACGCCTCGAGTCTGCTGGCGAAGACCTACAGCGAGCTGATCGACCGCGCCGGGATCGACGCCTCCGAGGTCGGGGACGTCGTCGCCGGCTGCGTGCAGCAGTTCGGCGAGCAGGCGATCAACATCGGCCGCAACGCCTGGCTCGAGGCCGGGCTGCCGATCGAGACACCGGCGACGACCGTCGACCGCCAGTGCGGCTCGGCCCAGCAGGCGATCAACTTCGGCGCCGCGCTGGTCGCATCCGGCGTCCACGACGTCGTCATCGGCGGCGGCGTCGAGCACATGGGCCACATCTCCTTTGCCGACTCGCTCGAGGTCCAGAAGGAGCACGGCTTCGCCTTCTCACCCGCGCTGATGGAGCGCTACAACCTCGTCCCGCAGGGGATCTCGGCCGAGATGATCGCCGACAAGTGGGAGATTCCCCGCTCCGAGCTCGACGAGATCGGCCTGCGATCCCACCAGCTCGCCGCCAAGGCGACCGAGGAGGGCCGCTTCGATCGGGAGATGATCCCGTTCCAGGTGAACGGCGACACCTACACGACCGACCAGGGGATCCGCCCTGACACCAGCCTCGAGGCGCTCGCCGGGCTGAAGACGGTGTTCAAGGAGGACGGCAAGGTGACCGCCGGCAACTCCTCGCAGGTCTCCGACGGCGCCGCCGCGGTCCTGCTGATGACGCGCGAGAAGGCCGAGGCCCTGGGGCTGACGCCCAGGGCGCGGATCGTCGATCAGACGACGGTCGGCGTCGACCCGGTGATCATGCTCACCGGCCCGATTCCCGCGACCCGCAAGATCCTCGAGCGCAACGGGATGAAGATCGACGACATCGACCTGATCGAGATCAACGAGGCGTTCGCCTCGGTCGTCGCCGCCTGGCGGCGTGAGCTCGAGCCCGACATGGACCGGGTCAACGTCAACGGCGGCGCGATCGCGATCGGCCATCCGCTCGGCTCGACCGGCGCGCGGTTGATGACGACGCTCCTGCACGAGATGGAGCGCACCGACAAGGAGACCGGCCTGGTGACGATGTGCTGCGGCGGCGGGCTCGGGACCGGCACTCTGATTCAGCGCGTCTGACCGCGCTGGCGGCCCTCGTCCTCGTCGCCGGCTGCGGCGGCGGGGACGCGTCGACGACGGGGTATCCCGCGGGGGTGTCGCGACCGCTGGACAAGGTCGAGTTCCTGGCCGAGGCGGACCGCATCTGCCATTCGACCAACGCGCGGATCGAGGCGGCGGCGGACGATCTCGCCCGGGGCCCCCAGGATCCGCCCCCGGCCGAGGTGCGCCGCGTCGTGATCGCGGTCGCGGTCCCGGCGCTCGAGACCGAGCTGCGGGCGATCCGGGCGATCGGCGTGCCGGCCGGCGACGCCAAGGAGGTGGGCGCGATCATCGCCGCGACCGAGCGCGGGATCGCACAGTTGCGCGCCGACCCGACCGCGGCGCTGAACGGCGCGCCGCAGGGGTTGCGCGCCGCGGCTCGGCTCTCGCGGGCCTACGGGTCGCAGGAATGCGGGTTGAGATAGCTCACCCGGATCAGGGGTGCCGCGCAAAATTCTCTACGCTGCCGCGGTTCTGCAAGAGGAACCACCGCTAGGAGATTTGATGAGAACCCGCCTGTTGATCCCGTTCGCAATCCTCGCCGCCCTCGGCGCGATCGCCGTCACCGGCTGTGGTGGCGGTGGCGACAGCTCGAGCACCACGAGCGGCACGTCCGGCGCCACCGGCGCCTCGGGCACCGCGCTGACAGCCGACGAGTTCGCCAAGCAGGGCAACGCGATCTGCGCCGCCGGCAACAAGGAGCTCGACCAGGCCGCCAACGACACCTTCACCGGAGGCAAGCCGACCGACGCGCAGCTCCAGCAGTACGTCACCGACACGTTCGTGCCCTCGGTCCAGGGCCAGATCGACGCGGTCGGCGCCCTGGTGCCGCCTGCGGACATCGCCGATCAGGTCGACACGTTCCTGTCCGACGCCCAGGATGCGCTCGACCAGGTCGAGAACGACCCGTCGCTGGTCGCCGGCAGCAGCAGCAACGGCCCCTTCGCCGACGTCAACAAGGAGGCCGTCGCGGTCGGCCTCGACCAGTGCGCCGGCTGACCAGGAGCTGACCGAAACGACCGTGGTGGCGCTCAGCCGGAGAGCGCCGCCGCGGTCTGAGCGGTGTCCTCGGAGCCGCGGTACTTGTCGACCTTGCCGTCGGTGAGGTGCCAGTAGTGGTGGAGGTTCGACGAGATCTCGCGGCCGGTCGCCTTCGACTTCGCCCTCCAGGCGAGCAGGACCATGACCTCGTCGTCGCTGGTCGCGAAGCCGAGCGGCCGGAACTCGAGTACCTCGAGCGCGCCGCCGATCGCCTCGAAGAAGGCAGCGACCTCGTGATTGGTGTGCCGTGCGCCGTACCAGGGGGCGACGTCGGAGTCGGCGTCGGCCGCCCAATCGACGTCGTCGGCGAGGGTGTCCAAGATCGCAGCAACGTCGCCGCTCCCGAACGCCTCGTAGATCCCCTTCACGGTGGCCAGGTTCTGCTCGGCGCTCATGGCGCCTCCTTTCGCTGAGTTGTCGGTATCGGTACGACGCTAACCCGCGGGCGGATCACTCGACGGCGAGACGCCCGCCGGCGAACTGGACCAGGCCCGAGAGCCGCCGGTGGATACCGGTGAAGCCGCGCTGCTCGAGCGCCGCGACGATCTCGTCGCCCTCGAAGATCTTCATCCCGCTGGCGCGCTCCAGGACCGGCTTCAGCGGGCGCGCGGTCAACTCCCGGCGGACCGAGGTCATCAGCGCGATGCGCCCGCCCGGCTTCAGCACCCGCCGCATCTCGTCCAGGGCGGCGAACGGATCCGGGAACAGGTGCAGGGCGGCGAAGCAACAGCTGGCGTCGAAGCTCGCGTCGCGGAAGGGAAGCGCGGTGGCGTCGCCGCGGATCAGGGTGAGGTTCGGGGTGTTCGAGCGGCGCAGCTCCTCGCCGCCGCGCTCGAGCATCGTCCGCGAGGCATCGATGCCGACCGCAAATCCCTCGGGCCCCACCGCGCGCGCGAACTCGCGGGTGAAGTTGCCCGGCCCGCAGGCGACGTCGAGCACGACGTCGCCCTCGCCGAGCCCGAGCAGCAGCCGCGCGATCCGGATCTCCTCCGCCATTCCCGGGCCGGTCACGCCCTTGAACAACCGTCCGAGCGCCGGCCGCCAGTAGCGCTCGTAGATCGCCGGCACCAGCCGGGTGACCATCAGGTCCTGGGTCCGCCCGGTCGATTCGAGGTCGGCCTCCAGGAGGTCGAGGAAGCCGGCCTCGTTGAGGCCGCGCTCCGCGGCGACCCGGGCGGCGTCCTCGGTGAGCAGCGCCGCCGTGCGCTCGAGCGCGCTCACGGGCGCCTCGGTCGTCATTTAGTGGCCCCCGGCCCTCGCGGATCGCCGGAGTGGTGGGCGAGGTCGGTGAGCCGCTCGATCTGGCGCTCGCCCTCGACCCGGGCCGGATCGTCGGGCGGCAGCGCCTCGATCAGGCGCTCGATGCGGTTGCGGATCTGGAGCGCGAAGTGGGGGGTGGACGGCCCCGCCAGCGCGCGCACGTCCTCGACGGTGATCTGGCGGCCGCTGAGCCGGTCGGGACTCTCGCTCTCGCTCATTTCTGCTGGTCCGGGTTCGGCTGCTGCGGCTCGTTGGGCTGCGATTCGGGAGTGGGTGCGGGGGTGGCCGCCGATCCCGAGCCGGACGTTACCGGGGCGACCTCGGCGAGCTCGTCGACCTCGGCCTGCAGGTCGACCGAGAGGGCGGAGGTGTCGCCGATCAGCCAGACGTGGTTGTAGAGGGCGCGGGTGGGGTCGTCCGCGTATCCGGGCTTCAGGTCGAGCAGGTATCCGCGCAGCGGCGCCGGCAGCGCGGCGCCGTCATCGGTGACCAGCAGCGGCCCCCACGTGCCGCTCGCCGAGAGCGGGGCGGCGGCCGCCGCGTCCAGCGGCCGATCGGTGTTCGCGATCACGAAGCCGTGGCCGGGATCGTTGATGTTCCAGCCGAAGTTGCCGTTCGCGTAGCGGGCGAAGGCGATCGCGTTCTCCACGGGCCCCTCCTCGCCGACCCGCTGGGCGCCGGGCGCCACGTGCTCGATCTCCTTCATCGTCGCGGCGCTGATCGCGGACTCGGGACCGAGGACGAAGACCGGGACGCCGTCGTCGCGGCGCAGGGCCTTGACGGTCGCGTCGGGGAGCGAGTCCTTGTCCGTGAACAGCACCGGGTCCCCGGAGCGCGCCGCCCACCCGGCCGCCGGCATCGCGTACCCGGCCGCCTCGTCGCTGGTGATCACGATCTGATCGGGCTCTCCGGCCAGCCGCTCGCGAAGGCGCGCGACCTCGGCGGCGACCTCGGCCGCGTCCGCGCCGTCGACGTTCAGCGTCTCGAAGTCGGCGGGCTCGGCCGCGGCGCCGATCACGAACACCTGCCTGCCGGCGGTCGCCGCCGAGCCCTGCGGGTCGAGCTCGCGGAGCGCGGTTGCGCTCAGCGGCGGGAGCTCGCCGGACTCGCTGACCAGCAGCGGAGCGCTGACGGGCGCCGCGGCCAGCGAGGCGGCCGCCACCGCCGCCGGCCACTCCCCGGAGTCGACAAGCGTCACCGCGTCCGGGCCGGGGACCCCGCCCGTGGACGGGTAGACGGCGAGCGCCACCGCCGCCGCGTCCGCGATCGCGTCGGCGCCCGAGACCCTGGTCGTGTTCTTGGTCGCGAAGCTGGGGAAGCCGAGGTCATCGGTGTTCTCGGGGGCGGGGACCTCCTTGACGACGACGCGAGGTGCCGGCGCCGGCTCGGCGCTGACCGCCGTCCCGTTGTCACCGCCGCCGGCGGCGAGGTAGATCGCCGCGGCCGCGGCGAGCGCCCCGACCAAGATCGCGGCGCTGACGAGCCGATGGCTCCAGATCCAGTGCCCGACGTCGGCGAGGAAGTAGCGGATGCTCGCGAACACGGGGCCGCAAGGCTAGTGACACGGCCCCGCCCGCATCTGGCGTATGATTTCCGGGCTATTGACTGACCAGTCAATCAGTTGTTTCGAAGACCAGTCAATCAGTCGCTGAGAACTTCAGGAGGCCGCCGGATGGATTTCGCGCTCAACCAGGAACAGCAGGAGCTGAAGGCGAGGATGCGGCGCTTCGCCACCGATCACATCCGGCCGGTGGCCGCCAAGCACGACGCCGAGGAATCCACCCCCTGGGAGGTGATCAAGGCCGCCCGCGAGCAGGGGCTGCACGGGCTCGAGCACCTGCAGCGGATGGGCTCGGACCCCGACGGGATGTTCGGGATCATCGGTGCCGAGGAGCTTCACTGGGGCTGCGCCGGGATCGCCCTGGCGATCTCCGGCTCCGGCCTCGCCGCGGCCGGTGTCGCCGCCTCCGGCACGCCGGAGCAGATCGCGCGCTGGGTGCCCGAGTGCTTCGGGGTCGGCGACGAGATCAAGCTCGGCGCCTATGCCGTCACCGAGGCCGGCGCCGGCTCCGACGTCAAGAGCCTGCGCTCTACGGCGAAGCTCGAGGGCGACGAGTGGGTGCTGAACGGAACCAAGGTCTTCATCACCAACGGCGGGATCGCCGACGTCCACGTCGTCGTCGCCAACACGGCGCCCGAGCTCGGTCACCGCGGCCAGGCGTCGTTCGTGGTCGAGAAGGGGAGCCCCGGCCTGAGCCAGGGAAAGAAGGAGTCGAAGATCGGGATCCGCGCCTCGCACACCGCCGAGGTCGTGCTCGAGGATTGCCGCGTTCCGCGCGAGAACCTGCTCGGCGGCGAGGAGAAGTTGGAGCGAAAGCTCGATCGCGCCCGCCGGGGCGAGCCGTCGCGGGGCTCGAACGCGCTCGCGACCTTCGAGCTCACGCGGCCGCTGGTCGGCGCCTCGGCGCTCGGGATCGCCCAGGCGGCGTACGAGTGGACGCTGCGCTACCTCGACGATCCGAACCTCCCGGCCGACGTCTTCGAGCTCGCGCTCGATCAGAGCTCGACGGCGGGCCGGCCGCCGCTGGAGCGCCAGGGCAATCAGCAGATCCTCGCCCAGGTCGCGACCGAGATCGAGGCCGCCCGCCTGCTCTGCCAGCGGGCCTCGTGGATGGGCCGCAACGGGATCCCGCTGACAGGCGGCCAGGGCTCGATGTCGAAGCTCAAGTCCGGCCAGGTGGCGGTGTGGACGACCCGGACGCTGATGGACCTGGTCGGCCCATTCGCCTACACGGCCGAGTGCCCGCTGGAGAAGTGGTTCCGCGACGCGAAGATCTACGAGCTCTTCGAGGGCACCGCCGAGATCCAGCGTCTGGTGATCTCGCGGATGCAGGTCACCGAGTATCGCGAGCGCCTGATCGAGGCCGCCGCGATCGCCGCCGAGGGCACCGAGCCCGACCTCGGCGACTCCGTGGCCGCGGCGCAGTAGCGCTTGCAACGCCGCCGATCGGCGGCGGGCCGCGGATCCGCGCGCTCTAACTTCGGCGCCGATCGGAGATGCGCCTGCGCACCGGGACAGTCGCCGCCGTGCTCTGCCTGCTGGTCGCGGGATCGGCCGGCGCTGCCCTGGCGCAGGACCTGCAGTCGCAGCTCGACCAGAGCCAGGCGCAGCTCGAACAGCAGAGGGACCGCAAGGGCGTGCTCTCGAGCGAGCTCGCCGACGCCAACGCCGCGGTCGACCAGCTCGCGGGCGAGGTCGCGGTGCTGCGCAATCGCGAGGCCATCGTGGTTGCCGACCTGCGCCGCGTCCAGGCACGCCTCAACAGCGAGAAGGAGCGGCTGGCGCAGCTTCACGCCCAGCTGCACCGCTCGCTGAACGCGCTCCGCCAGCGGCTGGTGGGGATCTATCGCTCCGGTAGCCCGGACCTGCTGACCGTGATGCTCGAGTCCGACGGCTTCAATGACCTCGTCTCGCGCTACGAGTACCTGCGTCGGATCGAGGAGCAGGACTCATCGATCATCGGACGCGTGCGGTCGCTGCGCAACGGCACCCGGGTGACGGTCGACCGCGTGACCGAGGACCGCGACGAGATCGAGGCGAAGAAGGCCGAGCTGGTGCGCACCCGGACCCAGCTCGAGGCTCGCGAGGCAGAGCTCGCCGCCGCCCGCGACAGCAAGGCGGCCGCCCTCGGCAGCGTCAACTCGAGCATCGATCGGCTCGAGGGCGACGTCTCCGACCTGCAGGGCGAGATCCAGCGCCAGCTCCAGAACGCGACCGCGACGCCGGGCATCGCGCCGCTCCCGGCCGGCCCGGTCCAGGGCGCGAGCGGCGGTTGGATCTGGCCGCTGAACGGGCCGATCACCTCCGGTTTCGGCTATCGCTGGGGGCGATTGCACGAAGGAATCGACATCGGAGTGCCCGAGGGGACCCCGATTCGCGCCGCCAAGCCGGGCAACGTGGTGATCGCCGCCTACACCGGCGGCTACGGCAACTACACGTGCATCGACCACGGTGGGGGGCTCTCCTCCTGCTACGGGCACCAGTCCAGCTTCGCGGTCAGTCCCGGTGATCAGGTCGCTCAGGGGGAGGTGATCGGCTACAGCGGCAACACCGGCTCCTCGACCGGGCCCCACCTGCACTTCGAGATCCGCGTCAACGGCACCGCCGTCGACCCTCTTGGGTACTTGTAGGCACGGTCAAGCTGGCGTAGTCTGATGCCGATACGGATATCGACCCGCCCAGTTGTTGGCGGGCGTGTGGGCGTGCAACCCATGAACACGATCGCTACGGAACAGCAAAGCGCAGTTGTCGATCGCGCCCCGCGGAGGGGGAAGAACTTCAATCTGCGCGCCTACCTGGCCGGCGGGGTTACGACAGCAGCCCTGATCGCCGCCGGGATCGTCCTCTTCGGCTCGCTCGCCGCCTACGTCGCCTTCAACGGCCTCCCCGTCGGCGGCGGCAACGAGGCGACCGACAGCGTCGCCGTGCAGACCGGCGCGGCCGCCGCAGCACCGGCCAGCGCCGCGGCGACCCTCGCCGCCGCCCCCGGCGCGGTGGCCGCCAGCGCGGCCGCGGGCACGGCGATCGCCCCGGCACCGGGCGCCGGCCCGAACCAGGGGTCGCCCGGGCCCGGCGGCGGCACGCCCCCGACCGGCAACACTCCTCCGGGGACCACGACCCCCGGCACCCCGACGACCCCGACGCCGGGCACGGGCACGGCCCCCGGGACGGGAACCGGCGGCGGCAGCTCCACCGGCCCGGTGGGCAACGCCGTCCAGGGTCTGCAGAACACGGCCGCCGGCGCGGGCGTCGATCTGCCGCTCACCGACACCACCGCCCCGATCACGGGCCCGGTGGACGACACCGCACAGGGCACGCTCGACCAGGCCGGCGGCGCGGTCGGCAACCCGCAGCTCGGCCAGCAGGTCGGTGGCGCCGTCACCGGCGTCACCAACCAGGTCCTCGGCGGGAACTAGAGCGCCCGCTCCAGCCACCGCAGGGCCACGCCCTGCATCTCGGCGTCGTGCTGGGCCGAGCGGTGGTGGCCGCCGGGCAGGAGGATGAGCCGGCGCGGCTCCGCCGCGTGCGAGTAGAGCTCCTGCGAGAACTCGCAGGGGATCCGCTCGTCGCCCTCGGCGTGGATCAGGATCAGCGGCTTGGTCCCCAGCAGCTCGACCGCCTGGCGCAGGTCGTGCTCGCCGAGCCAGGCCTCGAGGTCGGCTCGCGCGGCGGGGTCGGCGCGGAGCTCGAGCGAGCCGTCGCGCAGGCCGCGGGCGAGGTGCTCCTCGCCGGCCGGGCAGATCGCGATCACGCCCGCGATCGCCGGCGAGGTGGCGCCGCCGTGGATGGCGACGAAGCCGCCCATGCTCGAGCCCCGGGCGCAGACCCGGCCCGGGTCGACGCCCTCGCGGGCGGCCAGGAACCGGGCCATCCGGCCGAGATCGGCGACCGCGGCGGCCGACATCTCGTCCTCGCCGTCACCGTGCCCGCGCTGGTCATAGGCGAGCGCGGCCCAGCCCGCCGCCGCGCAGGCGCGGCCGAAGTCGGCGTGGTTCTCCTTTGCCGATCCGGCGCCGTGGACGATCACCATCCCGGGCCAGGGCGGCGGCGAGTCGGGCAGCCAGAGCAGGTAGGGGCGGTCCTCGGCAACGCCGCGTTCGCTCACTGCCCGCGGGGCGGGTCGCCAGCGCCTCCTCATCGCCGTCATCATCCCTCGCCATGACCAGCGAGGCGACCACCCGGGCGGATCCGATCGCAAGCTCGCCCGTCTACCCGAGCGGCAGCCGCGTCAACGACCGCGGCCGGCTGGAGGTGGGCGGCTGCGACGTGGTCGAGGTCGCGCGCGAGTTCGGCACCCCGGCCTACATCTATGCCACCGACGACGTCCGCGACCGCGCCCGCACCTACCTGCGCGCCTTCGGCTCTCGCAGCGAGGACTTCGAGGTCGTCTACGCCAGCAAGGCGGCGCCGATCACGGCGCTGTGCGCGCTGCTCAACGAGGAGGGCCTCTCGATCGACGTCGCCTCGGGCGGCGAGCTGCACGTGGCGCTTCGGGCCGGCTTCGACCCGGCGCGAATCCACATGCACGGCAACAACAAGAGCGAGGCGGAGCTGCGGGCCGCCGTCGACTCCGGGGTCGGCCACGTGATTTGCGACTCGCTGACCGAGATCGGCCGCCTGGACCGGATCTGCGGCGAGGCGGGACGGCGCCAGGCCGTGCTGATCCGCGTGACCCCCGGGGTGAAGGCAGACACCCACACCTATGTCCAGACCGGCCAGCTCGACTCGAAGTTCGGCTTCGGGCTCGCCGACGGGCTGGCCGCTGCCGGGATCGACGCCGCTCTCGCCGCCGCCAACCTCGAGCTGGTCGGACTGCACGCGCACATCGGCTCCCAGATCTTCGAGCTGGAGCCGTACGTTCAGGCGATCGAAGCGCTGGCCGGGATCGCCGACCCCGCCTGGTGTCGGGTCCTCAACGTCGGCGGCGGGCTCGGGATCGCCTATGCCGCCGCGGACGACCCGCCCTCGATCGACGCCTACGCCGAGGTCAAGGTCGGCGGCGTGCAGCGGATCTTCGACCCGGTGCCGAGGATCGTGGTCGAGCCCGGCCGCTCGCTGGTCGGCAACGCCGGGATCACGGCCTACACGGTCGGGACCGTGAAGGAGATCCCCGGCGTGCGCACCTACGTCGCCGTCGACGGCGGCATGTCGGACAACCTGCGGCCGATGCTGTACGGCTCGCGCTACGAGGCGATCCTCGCCGACCGCGCCGCCGCCGAGGCCGAGACGACGGTGACGATCGCCGGCATGCACTGCGAGTCCAGCGACATGCTGGTCCGCGACGCGAGGCTCGCCGCCCCGCGGATCGGCGACATCCTCGTCACCCCTGCGACCGGCGCCTACGGCTACTCGATGGCGAACAACTACAACGCCGTCCCGCGCCCGCCGGTGATCTTCTGCGCCGGCGGCGACGCCCGTCAGGTCGTCCGCCGCGAGAACTACGAGGATCTGACCTCACGCGATGAGTGATGTGGCACGGATAGGGGTCCTGGGGAAAGGGACCGTCGGCGGGGCGTTCGCCGAGCAGCTCGCCGAGCGCGCCTTCCAGGTCGAGGCGATCTCCGGCCGGCGGCCGGAGATCGCGGGCGTCCTCAGCCGCTCGGACGGGGACTTCGATCGGATCCTCGCCGACTCGGAGATCGTCGTCGAGCTGATCGGCGGCACCGACCCGGCGCACGACTACGTGCTCCGGGCGCTGGCGGCGGGCAAGCACGTGATCACCGCGAACAAGCAGCTCGTCGCTCGGCACGGCGACGAGCTCTTCGAGGCGGCACGGGTCGCCGGGGTGCAGCTGCGCTTCGAGGCCGCCGTCGCCGGCGTGGTCCCGGTGATCCGCGTGATCCAGGAGAGCCTCGCCGCGACCCGGATCGAGAAGGTGCTCGGGATCGTCAACGGGACGACCAACTTCATCCTCTCGGAGATGGCCGCCACCGGAGCCGGCTACGAGGAGACCTTGGCGCGGGCCCAGGAGCTCGGCTACGCGGAGGCCGACCCGACCGAGGACGTCGGCGGCGCCGACGCGGCGGCGAAGATGGCGATCCTCGCCCGCCTCGCCTTCGACACCCCGGTCGGCCTCGACGACGTCACCTTCGAGGGGATCACCGACATCCAGCCCGACGACCTGGCCTATGCCAAGGAGCTCGGCCTGTCGCTCAAGCTGCTCGGCGTCGCGGAGCGCCGTGGTGAGGGGATCAGCGTCCGCGTCTTTCCCTGCTTTCTCAACTCCGATCATCCGCTGGCGCCGGTCGAGGGGCCGTTCAACGCGGTCACGGTCGAGGCGCCCTCGATCACCGAGATCACGATGTCGGGCCCGGGCGCCGGCGGCGTGCAGACGGCGAACGCGGTCCTCGGCGACCTCGTCTCGATCCTCTCCGGCGAGGCCCCGGTCGACCTGCCGCGCGAGCGGCTGGAGATCGTCCGCGAGGTCAGCTCGGCCTTCTACCTGCACCTCGAGGTCGCCGACCGGCCGCTGGTGCTGGCGAGGGTCGCCGAGATCCTCGGCCACAACGGTATCTCGGTCCAGAGCGTCGTCCAGCGCGGGCTCGGTGACGATGCGCGCCTCGTCATGGTCCTGCACGAGGCACCCGAGAGCGCCTTCTACGCGGCGCTCGGCGAGATCGGCGAGGTCGACTTCCTGCGCGCCGCGCCGCGGGCGATCCGCGTCGTCGAGGAAGTCTTCGCATAGTTCGCATAGGTTGACGCGATGCCCGCGGGCCTGATCGAGCGTTACCGCGACCGCCTGCCGCTCGAGCCGGGCGATCCGGTGATCACCCTGAACGAGGGCTCGACGCCCCTGGTCGAGGCGCCCGTGATCTCCGAGCGGGTCGGCGCCCGGGTGCTGTTGAAGCTCGAGGGCGCGAATCCGACCGGCAGCTTCAAGGACCGGGGCATGACCGTCGCCGTCTCGCGCGCGGCGGGCGCGGGCGCCGAGGCGGTGATCTGCGCGTCGACCGGCAACACCGCGGCGAGCGCCGCCGCCTACGCGGCGCGGGCCGGGATGCGTGGCGCCGTGATCGTCCCCGAGGGCAAGATCGCGATCGGCAAGCTGGCGCAGGCGCTGATGCACGGCGCCCGGGTGATCGCGCTGCAGGGCAATTTCGACCAGGCGCTGGAGATCGTCCGCAAGCTCGCCGACACGCATCCGGTCGAGCTCGTCAACTCCGTGAACCCGTACCGGATCGAGGGTCAGAAGACCGCCGCCTTCGAGGTTCTCGAGGAGCTCGGCGAAGCGCCCGACGCGCTCGCGATCCCGGTCGGCAACGCCGGCAACGTGACCGCGTGGCAGCGCGGCTTCACCGAGGCCGGGGTCGCTCCGGTCCTCTACGGCTTCCAGGCCGAGGGGGCGGCGCCGCTCGTCCACGGCGCTCCGGTCGCCAACCCGGAGACCGTCGCCTCGGCGATCCGGATCGGCAACCCGGCGCGCTGGGAGGAGGCGATGGCGGCGTTCACGTCGTCCCGCGGCCGGGTGGAGGCCGTCTCCGACGACCAGATCCTCGACGCCTACCGGCTGCTCGCCGCCCGCGAGGGCGTCTTCTGCGAGCCCGCCTCGGCCGCCTCGGTGGCCGGCATCCTCGCCCACGGGCTGCCCGTGGCCGAGGGCGCCGCCGTGCCTGAGACGGTCGTCTGCGTGCTCACCGGCCATGGGCTCAAGGACCCGGACACGGCGCTCAGCAAGGCGCCACCCGTGGTCGGCTGCGAGGCCAACCTGGCCGCCGTCGAGCGCGCGATATTCGACTGATTACCGATGGTGGAACCGGCGCCCTTGCCTCAATAATGGGGTAGGAAGGAGCTTCGGATGCACGGAACGGTCGTGATACTCGCCGGCTTGCTGGCGATCGTGAGCACGGTGCTGATCGTCACCGTGCTGAAGCTGCGCGCGGTCGACCGCCGCCATCGGACCCTGCTCGACCACATCCCGCAGACGACGATCACGGTCTTCGACCACGAGCTACGGGTGCGCTTCGCCGGCGGCGCGGCGTCCGACCTCGGCGGCCGCACCCCGGCCGAGATCCAGGGCAAGTTCCTGCTCGGCCATCTGCCCAAGGCCCAGCGTGAGCCCTTGCTGATCCACTTCCGCGCCGCGCTGCGCGGCGAGCAGCGCTCGTTCGAGTACCACTCGGTCGAGTCCGGCCGCGACTACTGGGTACGGGTGGTGCCGTTCGCCGACGCCAAGGGCGCGGTCACCGGCGGCCTCTCGGTCGCGCTCGACATCTCCGATCGCAGCCAGATGGAGGCCGACCTCGGGAACCGGGCCGCCGGGGTCGACGAGATCACCAACGCGACCAGGGCCCTGGCCCGCAGCGTCGACCCGACCGCCGCCCGGGTCGCCGTCTGCGACGGGGCCCGCCGGGTCGCCGGCGCGCCGGTCGCGGCGCTGTTCGAGCCCGCGCCCGGCGGCGCGTCGCTGGTCCCCGAGGCCTGCGTCGGCGCGGACCTGCACGGGCTCGAGTTGCCCCTCAACGGCGAGGGCGGGGCGACGCTCGCCTTCACCCGGGCCGAGGAGGTGTTCATCGCCCTCGGCGACGGCGAGGCGGAGGCCGACCGGGAGTTCATGCGCCGCGCCGAGGCGCGGGCCGTCCTCTGGCACCCCGTGATCCGCGACCGCGCCGCGATCGGCGTGCTCGCGATCGGCTGGCGCGAGGAGGTCGCCGGGATCTCGCTGCGGCTGTCGACGATGATCGACCTGCTCGGCGCCGAGGCAGCGGTCGCGATCGGTCGCGCCGATCTGCTCGGCCAGCTCGAGCACCTGGCCCGGACCGACGCCCTCACCGGTCTGCCGAACCGCCGCCACTGGGAGCAGCAGCTGCCCCGCGAGCTCGCCCGTGCCTGGCGCGACGAGCACCCGATCTGCGTCGCGATGCTCGACCTCGACCACTTCAAGGCCTACAACGACCGCCGCGGCCACCAGGCCGGCGACGCGCTCTTGCGCGAGGCCTCGGTCGCCTGGCGCACCGCGCTGCGGCCCTACGACATCCTCGCCCGCTACGGCGGCGAGGAGTTCAGCGTCATCCTGCCCGGGTGCGACCTCGCCGACGCGTTCGTCCTCGTCGAGCGCCTGCGCACCTTCACCCCCGACGGCGAGTCGTGCTCGGCGGGGATCGCGGAGTGGAACCCCGAGGAACAGCCCGAGGCGCTGGTCGGCCGCGCCGACGCCGCCCTCTACCGCGCCAAGCGCTCCGGCCGCGACCGGGTGATCACCGCCTCCCCGAACTAGTCACCGCTTCGACACCTTCAGCGCGTCTCCCAGGAGCGGCCGTCGCCGACGCTTGGGCGGTGGACATGCGAATGCTCGCGCGCGCGGTCTCGACCCTGCTGGCGCCGCCGCTGTGCGCTGCCTGCGCCGCCCCGTGCCCGCCCGGCGAGCCGATCTGCGCCAACTGCAGACGGGCCCTCGCCACGGCCCCTGGCGGATCCGCGGACCTCCCCGGCCTCGGTCCCGTCACCTGGGCCGCTCCCTATCGCGGTGTCGGCCGCAATCTCGTCACCGCCCTCAAGTTCGGCCACCGCCTGCCGCTCGCGCCGGTGCTCGCCCGGGCGATCGCGGCATCGCTCGGTCCCGCTCCCCTCGCTGCGATCGTCCCCGTCCCGGCCGCTCCCTCGCGCCGTCGCCGCCGCGGCTTCGATCCCGCGGAGCTGATTGCCTCGGCACTCGCCGCCGAGCTCGGCCTGCGGCGGCTGGCGCCGCTCGAGCGCGGCGACGGGCCGCGACAGGTCGGGCGCCGGCGCGCCGAGCGTCTCGCCGACCCGCCGCGGGTGTGGACCGTCGCCCCCGTCCCCGAGCGCCTGCTGCTGGTCGATGACGTGCTCACGACCGGGGCCACGCTGCGCGCCTGCGCCGCGGCGCTCCGCCGCGCCGGTGCCCTCGAGGTCACGGCGGGCGTCTTCGCCCGAGCACTTGGCGACCGAGGCGCGGCGGCGTAGGATCTGTGGCTCAGCGACGGAAGGAGATATGTCGTGCGAATCGAGGTCAGAGGTCGCAACCTGGAGGTGACCGAGGAGATCCGCGAGCATGTCGCCAAGCGCTTCGCCCGCACGGCCAAGCAGGTCTCGGAGCTCGCCCGGCTCGAGGTCGAGCTGACCGAGGAGCGCAACCCGTCGATCTCCGACCACTACGTCGCCGAGGCGACCCTCTACCTCAAGGGCGTCACGCTGCGTGCCCGCGAGGCCTCGCCCGAGCTACTGCACTCGATCCACGAGCTCGCCGAGGACATCCGCCGCCAGGTCAAGCGCCATCGCGAGAAGCGCCGCGGCCGTGCCAGCGCCCGCCGCGCGGTCGGCCGCTGGCGCGGCAGAACCGCCTGAGAAGCGGGCTAGCCGACCGCTACCCTGACCGTTAATGGCCCGGGGAATCATCGATCGCGCGCTGCGCCTCGGCGAGGGACGCAGGCTGAAGGAACATCAGGCCGCCGTCGAGGCGATCAACCGCTACGAGCCCGAGTTCGACCTCCTCGAGGACGAGGAGGTTCGCGCCCACGCCGACGAGCTCCGCCGCCGCGCCCGCGAGGACGACGAGCCGCTCGACACGCTGCTGCCCGAGGCCTTCGCGCTCTGCCGCGAGGCGGGCAAGCGCGCCCTCGGCCAGCGCCACTACGACGTCCAGCTGATCGGCGGCATGGTCCTCCACGACGGCGCGATCGCGGAGATGAGGACCGGGGAGGGAAAGACCCTGACCGCGACCAGCGCCGTGTTCTTGAACACGCTCGCCGGCGATGCCGTGCACCTGGTCACGGTCAACGACTATCTGGCCCGCCGCGACGCGCTCTGGATGAAGCCGATCTACGACCTGCTCGGGGTCACGGTCGGGGTGATCCAGTCGGAGATGAACCCCGACGAGCGGCGCCAGATGTACGCCTGCGACGTCACCTACGGGACGAACTCGGAGTTCGGCTTCGACTACCTGCGCGACAACATGGCGAGCTCGCTGGCCGAGTGCGTACAGCGCGAGCACGTCTTCGGGATCGTCGACGAGGTCGACAACATCCTCATCGACGAGGCGCGCACGCCGCTGATCATCTCCGGCCGGCCCGAGCAGGCGGCCGACACCTACTACACCTTCGCCCGCCTCGCCAAGCAGATGGTCGGCGAGGAGATGACGGTGAAGCTGAAGTCGCTCGGCGAGTCGCGCGACACCTCCGAGGCCGAGCACGACTACGAGTACGACGAGAAGCACAAGACCGTCGCCCCGACGGAGAAGGGGGTCGACAAGGCGGAGAAGTTCATCGGCGTCGACAACCTCTACATCTCCGAGCACGGGTCGCTCGTCAACCACTTGATCCAGTCGCTGAAGGCGGAGTCGCTGTTCAAGCGCGACACCGACTACGCCGTGATCGACGGCGAGGTGAAGATCATCGACGAGTTCACCGGCCGCATCCTCGAGGGCCGTCGCTGGTCTGACGGCCTGCACCAGGCGGTCGAGGCGAAGGAGGGCGTCGCGATCCGCGAGGAGAACCAGACCCTGGCGACGATCACGCTGCAGAACTACTTCCGCCTCTACGAGAAGCTCAGCGGGATGACCGGGACGGCGCTCACCGAGGCGACCGAGTTCATGAAGATCTACGAGATGCCGGTGGTCGAGGTCGACACCCACCGGCCGATGATCCGCGCCGACCACAACGACCAGATCTACAAGACGAAGGGCGGCAAGTGGGGCGCCGTGGTCAACGAGATCCGCGAGCGCCACGAGAAGGGCCAGCCGATCCTGGTCGGCACGATCTCGGTCGAGATCTCGGAGATGCTCGGCGGCGAGCTGACCCGGGCCGGGATTCCCCACGAGGTCCTCAACGCGAAGCCCGAGTACGCGCAGCGCGAGGGCGAGACCGTGGCCCAGGCGGGTCGCCTCGGCTCGGTCACGATCGCCACCAACATGGCCGGCCGCGGCGTCGACATCAAGCTCGGCGGCGACCCCGAGCAGCTCGCGGTGGACGAGCTGCGCAAGCTCGGGGTGACGCCGGAGAACGAGAGCTGGGAGGCCGAGCTCGCCGAGCAGACGGAGAGGTTCAAGGAGCAGACGCAGGCCGAGGGCGACAAGGTCCGCGAGGCCGGCGGCCTGTTCATCTGCGGCACCGAGCGCCACGAGTCACGGCGGATCGACAACCAGCTGCGAGGCCGCTCCGGGCGCCAGGGCGATCCCGGCGAGTCGCGCTTCTTCCTCTCCGCCGAGGACGACCTGATCCGGCTCTTCGCCGGCGAGCGGATCTACAAGATCCTCGACCGCCTCGGCCCGGTCGACGAGGACGGGACGGAGTTCCCGCTCGAGGCGAAGATGCTGACGCGGACGATCGAGAACGCGCAGAAGAAGGTCGAGCAGCAGAACTACCTGATCCGCAAGCGCGTGCTCGAGTACGACGACGTGATGAACGAGCAGCGCCGGGTCGTCTACAAGTACCGGCGCGAGATCCTCGAGGGGCGCGACATGTCCGACGTCGCCCACGACGAGCTCCTCGAGGTCGTCACCCGGATGGTCGAGACCTACACCCCGGGCGAGATCTTCGAGGACTGGGACCTGGCCGGGCTGGAGGGGCACGCGCGCGGGCTCTGGCCGATCGGGTTCACGGTCGCCGAGCTCGAGCCCCAAACGGCGAACCGCGAGCAGATCACCGAGCGGCTGATCGAGGACGCGGTGGCCGCCTACGGCCGCCGCGAGGAGGAGTTCGGCGAGGAGCTGATGCGCTACCTCGAGCGCCAGATCCTGCTCCAGATCATCGACAACCGCTGGCGCGAGCACCTCTACGAGATGGACTACCTGCGCGAGGGCATCCACCTGCGCGGGTTCGCCCAGATCGACCCGCTGGTCGCCTACAAGAACGAGGGCTTCACGATGTTCCAGGAGCTGATGGCCTCGATCTGGGAGGAGTTCGCCCGGGTCATCTTCCATGTCGAGGTCAACATCGAGCCCTCCCAGGCGGAGCAGATGTTCGCCGACGAGCGCGCCAGCGGCGACGTCCAGTACTCGGGCGCGGCGGGCGAGGAGCGCCCCTCGGCGATGAACGAGGCGCAGACCGGAGCCGTCGCCACCGCCTCGGCCGCGGCGAGCGGGACCGCCGCCACCGCCGACAACGGCCAGGCCGCCAACCCCGAAACGGTGGTCAAGTCCGAGGACGAGAAGACCGGCCGCAACGACCCCTGCTGGTGCGGCTCGGGGAAGAAGTACAAGAAGTGCCACGGGGCATAGGGCCGAGCCTCGGGGCCCTCTGCACAACGGCCGCCGCCGCCGTGGCGGTGATCGCGCCGAGCGCGGCATCAGCCGCGGTGCCGGTGCAGCTGATCACCGGCGGCCGGCAGAGCGACGCGGTCATCGACCAATCGCTCGCGCCCGATATCTCCCGCGACGGCCGCTACGTCGCCTTCACCTCCAGGGCGACCAACCTCGCCAGCCGCGACCGCAACGACGTGGCCGACGTGTTCGTCTACGACCGCCTGCGTGACCGGATGCGCCTGGCGAGCGTCGCCACGAACGGGCGCCAGGGCAACCATCCCAGCTTCCGGCCGAGGATCTCCGCCGACGGCCGCTTCGTCAGCTTCGTCTCCGCGGCTGACAACCTCGTCCGTGGCGATGACAACGACACCCGCGACGTGTTCGTTCATGACTTGCGCCGCGGCGGGACGGTGATCGCCAGCCTCGGGGACGGGGGCCAGCTTCCTGACGACGGGAGCTCCGGCGGAGCGATCTCGGCCGACGGTCGCTACGTCGCCTTCGACTCGTTCGCCGAAAACCTCGACCCTCACGCGCGCGACGATTCGAACGTCTACGTGCGCGATCTGCGACGGGGGACCACCACGCTGGCCAGCGGCGGCCTGGGCGGGCCGACCACGAACTCGGGCTTCGCCTCCTCGATCTCCGCCGACGGGCGCCGGGTCGCGTTCGAGTCCTTGAGCCCGCAGCTCGTCCCCGGGGACACGAACGGCGACAGGGACGTCTTCGTCCGCGACCTCGACGCCTCGACGACGACCCGCGCGAGCGTCACCTCCAGTGGCGCCCAGGCCGACTCCGCGAGCTACTCGTACAGCTTCCAGGCGTCGATCTCGGCGGATGGTCGTCACGTCGGCTTCCTCTCATCCCAGACCAACCTGGTTGGCAGCTCGAGCCAGCTGGCCGCCTTCGTCCGCGACCTCGACGCCTCGACGACGACCGCGATCCCGTTCGACTCGTCCGGCGGCCCGCCGCTCTCGGCCGGCATCACGCCGTCGCTGTCGGCGGACGGTGGCCGGGTGGTCGTGATCAGCAACGACGAGCGGTTCGGATTTCCCGGCTCCGACACCCACGTCTACGTCTTCGATCGCGCCGCGGGGACCCTGACGCGGCTCGACCAGGCCGGGGACGGGACGCCGGCGAACGGCTCCGTGAAGTCCGCCGCGATCTCCACCGACGGGCGCTTCGTCGCCTTCTCCTCGAACGCCACCAACCTGGATCACGGCGATCGCGAGGATGCCTACGACATCTTCGTCGCCGGACCGATCCCCTGACGCACACCGACGACAACGCCGCCATCGTCGAGCGGCTGCAGGCCGCGCTGCGGGCCCGCGACGCCGAGGCGACCGCCGCCGAGCTTCACCCGGAGATCGTCGCCACCGGCGACAAGGGAACGTTCGAGGGCATCGATGCGGTCGTCGGCTGGGCGAAGCCGTCGGACGACGGCCACCTGGTCTCGCGGGTCGAGGTCGACGAGATCCGCGAGGTCGGCGACCGCCATGTCGCGATCGCCGCTCGCCGCCAGTGGCGCTGGAAGGAGGGCGACGAGCTTGCCGACGAGGCGCCGTTCGGCATCCTGCTCGAGCTTCGCGACGGCAAGGTCTACCGCTGGCGGCAGAACTTCCCCTCGATCATCGACGCGATCGAGGCGATCGAGGCCCGATGAGCGCAGCGGGGTTGGTCGACGGCGACGACGGACGCCCGCGCTGCTGGTGGGGGGTCTCGGCGCCGGACTACGTCGCCTACCACGACAAGGAGTGGGGACGGCCGGTCACCGACGACCGCGGGATCTACGAGCGGCTGACGCTGGAGGCGTTCCAGTCCGGGCTCTCATGGCTGACGATCCTGCGCAAGCGAGAGAACTTCCGATCGGCGTTCGACGGCTTCGAGTTCGAGCGCGTCGCCCGCTACGGCGACCGCGAGGTCGAGCGGCTGCTCGACGACGCCGGCATCGTCCGCAACCGCGCCAAGGTCGCGGCGGCGATCGCCAACGCCCGGGCGACGGCCGGGCTAGAGGCGGAGGGGGAGTCGCTCGCCGCACTGGCCTGGTCGTATCGCCCGACCGGCGGCCGGCCGCCGCGCGCTCGCGACGGGCTTCCGGCGACCACCCCCGAGTCGACCGCGCTGGCGAAGGAGCTGAAGCGCCGCGGCTTCCGCTTCGTCGGCCCGACCACGGCCTACGCGCTGATGCAGGCGGTGGGGATCGTCAACGATCACATCGACGGTTGTGCGGTCCGCGACGAGGTCGAGGCCGAGCGGAGCGCGGCGATCGCGGGCGGGCTGTGACGCCGGAGTCGGTCGCGCGGGACGCGAGCTTCGAGCCGGAGCTCGATCGGATCCTCGTCGGCGATCGCACCCCGGGGCCGGTAAGCCTCACCGAGTACGACCCCGGCTGGCCTCGGCGCTTCGAGTCACTGCGCGCCGAGCTGGGCGATCAAGCACGCGCGATCGAGCACATCGGCTCGACGGCCGTGCCCGGGCTGATCGCAAAGCCCATCGTCGACATTCTCGTCACGGTCGAGAAAGTCGACCCCGACACCACCTATGCGCCGACGATCGAAGGGCTCGGTTACGAGTTGCGCGTTCGCGAGCCGCGCCACAGGATGTTCCGAAACCCTGCCCGCGACGTCCACCTGCATGTCTGGCCCGAGGGCAGCCGCGAGGCGGTCGACTACTTGCTCCTCCGCGACTGGCTTCGTTCGTCCGAGGTTGACCGTGACGAGTACGCACGGCTCAAGCAGGAGCTCGCGCGTGAGGACTGGCCCGACATCAACTACTACGCACGGGCAAAGGGGCCGCTGATCGAGGAGCTGCTCAGCCGCGCTCGCAGTGAGCGATGAGTCCGTGGCCTTGCCGCGGTCCCTATTGATAGACCCGACAAAAAGGAGGGCCCCATGCCCGCCCCTGACCGCAAGCAGCTCGCGCGCGACGTCTACGGCGCCTACGTGAGCGGCGATCGCGACGTCGTCGAGCGGCTGCTCGCCGATGACTTCGTCTTCTTCGCCCCGCCCGATCCCGGCATCGATCGCGCGACCTACTTCGAGCGCTGCTGGCCGAACGCCGGGACCACGGAGAAGTTCGACTACGTTCGCCTGATCGAGCACGGCGACGAGGTGATCGTCACCTACGAGCTGACCAAGACCGACGGCAAGCGCTTCCGCAACACCGAGGTCCTCACATTTGCCGGCGACAAGTTGAGCCGGGCCGAGGTGTACTTCGGCTGGGATCTCGAGTGACCGCCCCCACCTCCTAAGCTGCGTACGTGGCTGATGCACCCGCAACGGAGGCCGTAGGGCCGCGGATCGACGCGATCCGCCAGGGACTGACCCTGCTCGCGGACTACCTTTGACCCGGCTGCACTCGAAGCTGACGTAGCCCGGCTGGAGGGCGAGATGGGGGCGCCCGGCTTCTGGGACGACCAGGAGCACGCCGCCAAGGTCTCCGCCGAGCAGGCGCGCGCGCAGCGCCGGCTCGAGACCTTCCGCGGGCTGGAAGCCGACACCGCCGACCTCGACGAGCTCGCCGAGATGGCGAGCGAGGACGCCGAGATGGCGGCCGAGCTCGACACCCAGCTGGACTCGATCGAGTCGCGGCTGGCGGAACTCGAGGAGGCCCGCCTGTTCAGCGGCGAGTACGACTCCGGCGACGCCGTGGTCACGGTCCGCTCCGGCGCCGGCGGCACGGACTCCCAGGACTGGGCCGAGATGCTGCTGCGGATGTACCTGCGCTGGGCCGAGCGCCGCGGCTTCGAGGTCGAGATGGCCGAGGCCTCCGCGGGCGAGGAGGCGGGGATCAAGTCGGCGAGCTTCATCGCCAAGGGCGAGAACGCCTACGGCCTCTTCGCCGCCGAGCGCGGCGTCCACCGCCTCGTCCGGATCTCGCCCTTCGACGCCCAGTCGCGCCGGCATACGGCCTTCGCCCAGGTCGACGTCGCGCCGCTGGTCGACGACGCGGTCGACGTCGAGCTCGACGAGGACGACATCCGGGTCGACACCTACCGCGCCTCCGGTGCCGGCGGCCAGCACGTCAACAAGACCGACTCCGCCGTGCGCCTGACCCACACCCCGACCGGGATCGTCGTCCAGTGCCAGAACGAGCGCTCGCAGACGCAGAACAAGGCGACCGCGATGCGGATGCTGAGGGCCCGGCTGCTCGAGGCGGAGGAGCGCAAGCGCGCCGCCGAGCTCGCCGCCGAGCGCGGCGAGCAGAAGGCGGCCGAGTGGGGCTCGCAGATCCGCAGCTACACCCTGCATCCGACCACACGGGTCAAGGACCACCGCACCGGTTACGAGGTCGGCGACGCCAATCGCGTCCTCGACGGCGACCTCGACGGCTTCATCCGCGAGTACCTGCTCAGCGCCGCCCGCGATCGGGCATAGTCCCCTCGATGGGCGCGAAGCTGGGGATCGAGACCCGCGACGAGTACTGCGCAAGCAACCACTGACGGCGGCGCTACGGTTCCTGCGATGGCGGTCAGCGTCGCAGTCGGGGTATCGGACGAGCTCGACCCGGTTGAGGCGTTCGACCTCGCGGCCGGCCAGGCCGCCGCCGCCCTCGGCGGACGGTGCGACCTGGCGATCGTGTTCGCCGGGGCGCCGCACCTCACCCACGCGAAACCGATCCTCTCCACCGTCCACGAGCGGCTCGGCCCCCGTTCGCTGATCGGCTGCGGGGCCGGCGGCGTGGTCGGCGGCGGGCGTGAGCTGGAGAGCGGACCCGGAGCCGTGGTCTGGGCCCTGCACGCCCCGGCGGCGAGGATCTCGACCCACCACCTCGAGGCCGAGCCCGCCGACGACGGGGTCGGCGTCAGCGGCCTCCCGGACCCCGGGGCGCTTGGCGACGGCGTCATCGTGCTCGCCGACCCGTACACGTTCAGCGCCGAGGCGCTGCTCGGCTCGCTGAACACGGCGCGGCCGGGGATGCCGGTTCTCGGCGGGCTGGCGAGCGCCGCGGCGGCGGGTTCGGCGGCGTTGTTTCGCGACGGCGAGGTGCTCGACGGGGGCGCCGTCGCCGCCAGCGTCGAGGGGGTGGCGATGGTTCCCTGCGTCTCCCAGGGGGCGACCCCGGTCGGCCCGGAGATGACGATCACCGCCGCCCGCGGCAACGTGATCTCGGAGCTGGCCTCGAAGCCTGCGATCGAGCGCCTGGGCGAGGCGATCGGCGAGCTCGATCCGCGCGGGCAATCGCTGGTCGCCCAGGGTCTGATGCTGGGGATCGTGATCGACGAGAACCAGCCCGCCTACGAGCGTGGCGACTTCCTCGTCCGGCCGATCCTCGGCGCCGATCCCGAGAGCGGCTCGCTGGCGCTCGGCGAGCGGGTCCGCGTCGGCCAGACGGTGCGCATGCACGTGCGCGACGGCGCCACCGCCGACGAGGACCTCCGCGACGCGCTCCGCCTCCAGGTCACGGCGCTCGGAGAGGGCGGCGCGGCCGGGGCGCTGCTGTTCACCTGCAACGGCCGCGGCTCGCACATGTTCGAGACCCCCGACCACGACGCGCTGGCGCTCGAGGACGCGCTCGGCGCTCCCGCGGGCGGCTTCTTCTGCGCCGGCGAGATCGGCCCGGTCGGCGGGCGCAACTTCCTGCACGGCTTCACCGCGACGATCGCCGTCTTTCCCAACGCCTGATGGCGGACGAGAAGCTCGCCGACCTCATCGCCGGGGCCCTGGCCGAGGACCTCGGCGCCGGCGACGTCACCTCCGAGGCGACGGTCCCGGCCGAGACGAGCGCCACGGCGCGGATCGTGCAGAAGCAGGCCGGCGTCGTCTTCGGGCTCGACGCCGCCGCCGAGGTATTCGCGCAGACCGGCGCGGACAGCTTCGAGCGGCTGGCGGAGGAGGGACGCTGGCGCGACGATCTCCCCGCCGACGTCGCCGCGATCGCCGGGCCCGCCCGGGCGCTGCTCGCGGGTGAGCGCACGGCGCTCAACCTGCTCGGCCACCTCTCCGGGGTCGCCACCCTGACGGCGCGCTTCGTCGCCGCGGTCGAGGGCAGCGGCGTCGCGATCCTCGATACGCGAAAGACGACGCCGGGCCTGCGGGCGCTCGAGAAGGCGGCGGTCGCGGCCGGCGGCGGGACCAACCACCGCTTCGGGCTCGACGACGCGATCCTGATCAAGGAGAACCACATCGCGATCGCGGGCGGCGTCGGGCGGGCGGTCGAGCTCGCGGCCGCGGCGCAGCCGGGGCTCGAGGTCGAGGTGGAGTGCCGTGACTCGGCCGACGTCGCCGAGGCCCTCGCGGCGGGGGCCCAACGGCTGCTGCTCGACAACATGGACCCGGCCCAGCTGCGAGCGGCCGTCGCCGCCCGCAACGCCGCCGGCTCCGACGCGCGGCTCGAGGCCTCCGGCGGCGTCACGCTGGACAACGTCACCGAGATCGCCGCCACCGGGGTCGAGCTGATCTCGATCGGCGCGCTCACGCACTCGGCGCCCGCGCTCGATCTCAGCATGCTGGTCGACGTGTAATAGGGTCGGCCGATGCCCCCGACCAAGGCACTGAGAACCAAGCGCGAGGCGCTCGTGATCGAGCACATGGAGTCCGAGAACCGCCATGAGTTCGACGTCACGATGGAGACCTTCGACCACCCGCGCTACGAGCTGATCGCGACCGGCGACGTCTTCGACGGCGAGGCCGAGGTCGACGGCTACTTCGAGGAGACCCGGACCGCCTTCCCGGATCAGCGCAACAAGCTGATCGCCTTGCACCACTCGGACGACGCGGTGATCGTCGAGGCGATGCTGTACGGCACCCACCGGGGCTCATTCCGCGGCCTCCCGGCGACCGGGCGCAAGTTCGAGATGCGCTTCTGCGCGATGTTCCTGTTCGAGGAGGACCGGCTGGTCTGCGAGCGCGTCTACTTCGACGCGAACACGATCCTGCGCCAGCTCGGCATCGCCTACGACCCGCTGACGCTCAAGGGCCGCCTGGCGACCGTGGTCAATCACCCGCTGACCGTCGGCCGCGCCGTGGTCGGCGGCCTGCTCAGACGGTGACGGCGGGCTTGCGGGCAGCGGTGCCGATCGCGGCGCTGGCGGCGCTCGCCGGCGCGGCGGCCCTCTGGCTCGCCCGGCCGGCGGATGCGTGCGGATGCGGGGTCGCGATCGAGGCGACGGTGAACCAGGAGAGCGCCCTGGTGATCGAGGAGCCCGGGCGGGAGCAGATCGTGCTCAGCCTCGACCTCGCCAGCGACGGCGACCAGCGCGCCGCCGTGGTCCTCCCGGTCCCCGGCGTGCCGACCGTGGACGCGATCGAGCACGGAGACCCGCTCGCCTACCTCGACCAGGCCACGCAGCCGCCGCCGTCCGTCGGCTCGGCCGGCGGCGGCGAGACCGCGCCGGCGCCCCGCGTCGACGTGATCGACCGGGAGACGATCGGCGGCTACGACGTCGCCCGCCTCGGCGCCGGCGACGCCGGGGCGCTGAACCGGTGGCTGAACGAGAACGGCTACACGCTGCCCGCCGGCGCCGAGCCGATCCTCGACGACTACGTCGCCCAGGGCTGGCACTTCGTCGCCATCCGCCTGGCGCCCCAGACCGACGGGCGCCTGAAGCCGCTCGAGGTCTCGTTTCCGGCCGACCAGTACGTCTATCCGATGAAGCTCGAGCAACTCGCGACCGTGCCGCTCGACCTGACCCTGTTCACGCTCGCCGACGGCCCGCGGCAGGTCGCCGGGCTGGAGACGATCTGGGACGGCAGCGTCGACGAGCTCTCACCCCCGCCTCCTCCGACTCTGGGCGAGATCTTCGGCCAGGGCGGCTACGTGACCAGGCTGGAGGCCACCGGAGCGGACCCGGCGCAGTTCACCGCCGATCTGCAGATCGAGCCGACGGCCGCGGCCTCCACCCCCGCGCCGGCCGCGGTTGCGACGGCGCCGCCGACCGAGGGCGATGACGGGATCTCGACCGAGGCCCTGATCGCGATCATCGCCGCCGGGCTCGCCTTCGCGCTTGGGCTCGTCCTGCTCACCCGCCCCCGGCGCGGCTGAGACCGCGGGACCCGGCTACTTCAACAGCCGTGAGAGCCGGCGGTCCTTGAGGACCTTGCCGCCGGTTTGGCAGGTCGGGCAGTAGTTGGTCTGGTGCTCGGCGAAGTAGACGGCCTCGATCGTGGTCCCGCAGCGCGGGCACGGCTCGCCCTCGCGGCGGTGCACCTTGAGCGGCATCGGCAGCTTGTTGGGCACCTGCTCGCCGATCACCTCCTCGTAATGATCGATCGCGTCGCCGAGCACGTGCATCGCGTCGCGCAGCCGCTCGACCTCCTCCGGCTCGAGGTCCGCCCCCTTGCGAAACGGCGCCAGCTTGGCCTCCCAGAGGACCTCGTCGACCCAGGAGCGCCCGATCCCGGCGATCGCCCGCTGGTCGCGCAGCAACGGGTGCAGCTGGCGCGGCTCGTCGACTGCTGCGGCGAGCTGGTCGAGCGGCGGTGCGGGCCACGCCTCCGGGCCGAGCGTCGCCACCATCTCGTCGGCCTCGACCCCGCCGGGGCGGTAGAGCTTCACCCAGGCACGCTGCTTGGTCCCGAACTCGCGCAGGCGCAGCTCGCGGCCGTCGGCGAGCCGGATCAGCACCCGCGAGGCGCGATCCTTGAGCGAGGCGCGCTTATCGAACACCTGCAGGCGCCCGGCCGACATCAGGTGGACGAGCAGCTCCAGCCTGGGGGTCTGACCCCCTTTAGAGAACTCGACCACCGGCATCTTGCCGACCCGCCGGGTGCCGGAGACGGTCATCCCCTCGAGCGCGCTCAGCATCGGGTCGAGCGTCTTCACGGCGACCATCCCGGGCGCCAGCGTCGACTCGACCTCGGCCCCCGCGAGGGCCTCGCCGAGCCGGCGGGCGGTGATCTCGACCTCAGGCAATTCGGGCACGACTGTCAGTAAACTGTGCCCGAGTTCATTCGCCCGGTTTGAGGTGGGTCAGAGGACCCACACGGGCCGGCGAACATAAGGAAGGACGAGGCCAGCATGCAGCAGCTGCCCACACTTCAACCGAACCCGACCGACGAGTTGAGCTCGGAGGAGATCGAGCGCATGAGCGCCGAGGTGCGGGCGCTGGCCGCGGAGCGCAACGCCGTCATCCTCGCCCACAACTACCAGGTGCCCGAGATCCAGGACGTCGCCGACCACATGGGCGACTCGCTCGGGCTCTCGCGCGAGGCCGCCTCCACCGGGGCCGACGTCATCGTCTTCTGCGGGGTCCACTTCATGGCCGAGACCGCCTCGATCCTCTCGCCGACGAAGGCCGTCCTGATCCCCGACCCCGACGCCGGCTGCTCGCTCTCGGACTCGATCGACGCCGACCAGCTGCGCGCCTGGAAGGCCGAGCACCCGGGCGCGGTCGTGGTCATGTACGTCAACACCTCGGCCGAGGTCAAGGCCGAGACCGACTACTGCTGCACCTCCTCGAACGCGGTCAGCGTCGTCGAGCACATCTGGGCCGAGCACGGCCCCGACACCGAGATCCTCTTCGGCCCCGACATGTGGCTGGGGTCGTTCGTCGCGCGCGAGACCGGGCTGGTCGACGACCCGGACCGGTACGCGCGCTTCCACGTCTGGGACGGCGAGTGCCACGTCCACGCCGGGATCCGCCCCGACGACATCACCCGCACGCGAGCCGAGCACCCGGACGCCGAGTTCCTGATCCACCCCGAGTGCGGCTGCTCCACCCAGGCGCTCGAGTACGTCGCCTCCGGCGACATCGCCGCCGAGGGCGTGCACATGCTCTCCACCTCGGGGATGCTGGCCCACGTCGAGGCCCACCCGGAGGGCGAGTTCATCGTCGCGACCGAGAACGTGATGCTCTACCCGCTGCAGCAGGCGGCGCCGCAGGCGAGCCTGATCGAGGCCAACCGGATGGCCTTCTGCAAGTACATGAAGATGATCACGCTGCCGAAGCTCCGCGACTCGCTGCGGGAGATGAAGTTCGAGGTCAAGGTCCCGGCCGAGGTAGCCGAGCGCGCCAAGGTCCCGATCGAGCGGATGGTTGCAATAGGCTGAGCCCGTGCTCGAGGTGGCGGCTCGATTGGTCCTCGGGGCGGCGCTGGCAGGGGCCAGCTTCGCCAAGCTCGCGAGCCCGGCGAGCAGCCGGGCCGCCCTGGCGACGTTCGGGATCGACGGCCGGCGGATGCAGGCCGGCGCCTGGGCGCTGCTGATCGTCACCGAGCTCGGGCTTGCCGCCGGCGTGATCGCCGGTTCGGCGACCGCCGCCTACCTGGCCGCGGCGCTGATGGCGATGTTCGCGGCGACGATGGTCGGGGCGATCCTGCGCGGCCGCGCCGGCGCCCCGTGCGCCTGCTTCGGCGCCCGCTCCACGGTCGGCTGGGGCGCGGTGGCGCGCAACGCGATTCTCGCCGTCGCCTTCGCGGCCCTGCCGGCGCTGCCGGCCGGCGACCTCTCCACCGACCAATGGCTGGGGCTGGGGCTCGGCCTGGCGCTGCTCGCCAGCGCCGGCCTGGCGGTCGCCGTGCTGGCGCTGGCGCGCGAGGTCGGGCTGCTGCGACTGCGGCTCGGGCCGGACAGCGCGCTCGAGATCGGCGAGGAGGGGCCGGCGGTGTTCAGCCGGATCGACCTGATCTCGCGCTTCCATCTCGATCCCGAGGCGAGGTTGGCGCTGGCCGTGTTCGTCTCCGACGGCTGCCACATCTGCCGTTCCCTGGAGCCGTCGATCCGGGTGCTCGCCGGCGATCCGCTGATCGCCGTCGCGACCTTCGAGGAGGGCGCGGAGACGGCCGTCTGGAGCGAGCTGGAGATTCCCGGCAGCCCGTTCTCGATCGCCCTCGACCGTCACGGGACCGTGCTCGCCAAGGGCACCTTCAACAACCTCGCCCAGCTGGAGAGCGTCCTGGCCACCGCCGAGCGCCGTCGCGGCGAACGCGACCTCGCGGGGGCGGTCGGTGTCTGAACAGGCAGGACCCGGCGGCGAGCGGGTGGGACGGGCGCTGGAATCGCTCGCCGGCGACACCTCCCGGCGCGGCTTCCTGGCCCGCGTCGGCGGGGCGCTGACCGCGCTCACCGCCGGCGGATTGGTGGCGAGGGCGATCAAGCCCGGCGAGGCGGAGGCAAATCACTTCTGCGGCCACACCTTCACCACCAAGTCGTGCATCCATCCGCTCGCCCCGCCGCTCGGCCCCGACCTGCCCCGGATCGACATCCGCGGTTACCCGCTCCGTCCCGGCGACGGGGTGCCGATCGACAACACCGGGCGGCCGGTCAACAGCCTCGGCCAGCCGGTCGACGACCACGGCCAAGCCCTGCGCGATCCGGACGGCCGCCCGCTTCCGCCCGCCCCCCGGACGCGAATCTGCGACCGCACGGCCGAGCAATTCGGCTTCAAGCCCTACCTCGACGGCAGCTGGTACCGGTGCTGCAACGGCAACGTCCGCAGGTTGCTCGACTGCTGCGGCTACGTACAGCAGCGGATCAACGGAGACGCGGCGCTGACGGGCTACTGCTACTCGGGGCGCAAGGTGTTCTGCGTCCAGTACTACGACACCAAGGTGCCCTGTTGACGGGCGGGCTCGAGATCACGCTCGTGGCCGCCGCCCTGCTCGCCGGGCTGACCGGGACCTGGTCGCCGTGCGGATTCTCGATGATCGAGACGATCGGGCCGGCCGGTCACACCGGCGGCCGGCCGACGACGATCTCCGCCTGCCTCACCTTCACGATCGGAGCCCTCGCCGGCGGCGCCTTCACGTTCGGCGTTCTCGCGGCGCTCGGCGGGCTGCTCCAGGGCGCCGACCAGGGCGCCGCCTACATCGCCGCGGCCGCGATCGCCGCGGTCGCCGCCGCGGCGGAGCTGCGCGGGGTCCCGATCCTGCCCCAGCTTCGGCGCCAGCTGCCCGAGCACTGGCGGCGGGTGATGCCGATGCCGGTCGCGGCCGGCCTGTACGGCGTCCTGCTCGGGCTCGGCTTCACAACCTTCGTCCTCACCTTCGGCGTCTTCGCGCTCGCTGGGATCGTCTTCGCCGTCGGCGAGCCGGCGGTCGGGATCGCCGTCGGGATCGCCTTCGGGATCGGCCGGGCGGTGCCGATCGCGCTGATCGCCCCGATCGCCGATCGCGACTCGGGAATCGCGATCACCCAGGCGATGGCCGAGCGACCGGCGATCTATCGCGGCTTTCGCTTCGGCGACGGGGTTGCCCTGCTGGCCGCGGCCGCGGCGCTGGTGGTCGCCGTCCCCGCCGGGGCGGCCCACAACGAGTCGAAGCCGGCCGCGGACCCGTCGGTCGGCGGCAAGAGCATCGCCTACCAGCGCCCGGACGGCACCGGCTTCCTGCGCAGCGGCGGGCGCAACATCCGCCTCCCCGGCCACGACCCGGCGCTCGGCGACGGCAGGGTGGCGGTGATCGCCGCCGGCAAGATCAGGATCCTGTCGGCGAAGGATCTGCACGGCGTCGGCACCGTGCCGGCGAAGGGGGCCGACGCGGTCGCGATCTCGGGCCACTGGCTCGTCTGGCGCGCCCACGTCGGCGGCCGCGACTTCATGCGCGCCCGCAAGCTTGCAAATCCCGGCTCGCCGGGCCCGCAACGGTCACTGGGAAAGGCCGGGCGCCGGGCCCAGCTCGGCCGCCCGAGCCTCGACGACAACCGGCTCGTCTACGCGCGCGACCAGGAGGCCGAGAACGTGATCGTCAAGCGCGTGCTCGGGGCGAAGCGAAAGCAGGATGCGAAGGCGACGCTGCTGCGCTCCCGCCTGCAGGGGCTCTCGAACCCGACCCTGCGCGGCAACCGGCTGCTCTACGTCCGCACCACCTCGCGCGGCGACGAGCTGAAGATCAAGTCCGCCGGTGCCCGCGGCTCAGGGCACACGCTGCTCTCGCGTCCGGCCGGCACGCTGTGGTCGACGGCGCTCGGTCGGAAGCGCGCCTATGTCACCGTGATCCACGGGACCCGCCCGCGCGAGAAGATCGTCTCGGTTTCGAGATAGACCCGACCCAGGAGGCAGCGCATGTCGATCGCGATCATCCACCGGATGCCCGAAGGCTTCACCACCGAGCAGTACGACGCGGTGAACGAGAAGGCCGCGGTTACCACCGACCCCCCCGCGGGCCTGATCCACCACACGGTCGGGACCTCAGATAGCGGGGCGGTGATGATCGACGTCTGGGAGTCCGAAGAAGCGTTCGAGAGCTTCCGCGACGACCGGCTGAACCCGGCGCTGGAGTCGATCGTCGGCACCGAGACCTTCGCCGAGATGCCCGCGCCCGAGCGCGAGTTCTACGCCGTCCACAACACGGTGAGCCCGTAACGGCTTACCTCCTCCTCAGCCGGCGAGGAGCGCCTGGAACTCCGGTTCCTCGCGGAGAGGGTCGAGGTCTGAGTCCTTCGCCAGGTTGGACCGGACGCTGTCCGACGTTTCGATCGCGCGCCGCAGATGCTCGATCGCGTCGGCCTTCCGCCCGGCGAGGCTCTCGCAGCAGGCGAGGTTGTACAGGAGCGCGGGGTACTGCGGGTGCGCCGCGACCAGGTCCCGAGCCTGGTCGGCCGCTTCGTCGTACCGCCCCTCCTGATAGAGCCGCCCGACCGGGGCCCAGAGCTCCCAGCCGGTCGGCTTGTAGACCCGCCCCGGCCTGGCGCCCGCCACGAGAATCGTCGTCCCGGGCTCCTCGGCGAACGCCGTCCGCTTCACGCCCGGTCGGGCGAAGACGAACGTGCCGGCCGGCGCATCCACGGGCTCGCCGTCGAGTTCGAACCTGGCGCGGCCGCTGTGGACGAAGTAGAGCTCCTCGTCCTCACCCTCCTCGTCGTGCTCGTTGACGATCCTGTCGCCCGCCTCCTGACCCGTCCAGGCGTTGATCCCGAACGACGTGATGCCGAAGTGATGGCGCACCGGGCGCCAAGGCTCGCGGCCGTCGCTGATCTCGTCGATGTCCTCCAGGCCGGCGACTGCGTATTCGTTCATCGATACCTTTCGGGTTGTTCGGCGGATCTACTTGGCGGTGACTCTGGCGGGGGCCGCCACCAGGACAGCATGGACCGGGCGTTCGGCGAATAGCCGCAATTGGCGAGTTTGGGTCGGATAGCGACCCAAAGTCGCCATTGCCGACCGTCGGGAGGGGTCGCTACTCGTAGGCGAGCGCTTCGAGCACGTCGAGGCGCGAGGCGCGGCGGGCCGGCCCGATCGCGGCCAGGACGCCGGCGATCGCGGCCAGGACGAGCAGGCCGATCAGCTGGCCGATCGGGATCGAGAGCGTGAACCCCTGGTCGGCCAGCGGACGGCTGACCATGATCGCGAACAGGACCCCGAGCACGAGGCCCAGCAGGGCGCCGATCAGGGCCGTGATCACAGCCTCGTAGCGGACCATCCGCCGCACCTGGCGCCGCGAGGTGCCGACCGCCCGCAGCAGCCCGAGCTCGCGGGTGCGCTCGTGGATCGTCAGCGCCAGGGTGTTGACGATCCCGAACAGCGAGACGATCACCGAGAGCAGCAGCAGCGCGTAGATGATCCCGAGCAGCTGGTTGAGCTGCTGGCCGATCGAGTCCTTGAGCTCCTGCTGGTCCTGCGACTGGACGGTCGGGAAATCGCTCGCGAGCAGGTCGTCGATCTGCGTGCGGACAGCGGCGACGTCGGCGTCCGGGGCGAGGGTCAGGAACACGTTCGTCGCGCTCTTGAGCTCGTTGTAGGCGGCGGCGTTGGCGTCGGAGGCGGCGTAGTCGCCGATGAAGTCGCTGTTGTCGGTGAACGTGCCGACGACGTTCAGGGTCAGCGTTTGGCCGCTGGCGGTCTTGGCGTCGAAGGTGTCGCCGACCCCGATCCCGTTGTCGTCGGCGAAGTTGCTGTCGACGACCGCCTGGTCGGGCGTCAGGTTCGTGAGCAGCTCGTCGGAGCCGTTGTCCCAGTCGAGGCGCAGCACGTCGGCGGCGGTGCTCGGCTGGATCAGCGTCAGCGTCCCGTCCTGGCCGTCGACCTCGTCCTGGGTGAACCGCAGCGGCGAGGCGACCTCGACCCCGTCGATCTTCGAGACCGCGGCGACGGTGCCGATCGGGATGTCGGAGAAGCCGTCGTCGTTGGAGAGGATCAGGTCGGCTGTCAGGGTCTTGTCGATCGCGTCATCGATCGAGCCGCGGATCCCGGCGGCGAACACGGCCACGAACGAGACCAGCGCCAGGCCGATCATCAGCGCCGCCGCCGTGGATGCGGTGCGGCCGGGGTTGCGGATCGCGTTCTCGCGCGAGAGCTTGCCGGGCACGCCGCCGATCGCCTCCAGCGGCGCCCCGACGACCGAGGCGATCGGGGTGACCAGGAGCGGGCTGAGCAGGGCGACTCCGAGGAAGACGCCCACCGCGCCCACTCCGACCCAGGCCTCGCCCGGGTCGAGGGCGCCGAAGATCCCGAGCGCCATCGCCGCCGCGCCGAGGCCGGTGAGCACGACGCCTGCCGCGGTCCGGCGCCGCCGCTCGTCCGTGGTCTGGGGGACGACCCCGTCGCGAAGCCCGGATACCGGGGAGACCCGGGTCGCCCGCCGCGCCGGCATCAGCGCCGCGAGCACGGTGATCCCGGTGCCGAGGATCAGGCCGACGATGACGGTCCGCGGCTCGATCACGGTTCCGGTGTTCGGCAGGTCGATGCCGAGCGAGGCGAACAGGTTGCCGATCACCTTCGCGAAGCCGATCCCGAGCCCGACGCCGACGATCGCGGCGCCCAGTCCGATCAGGAAGGCCTCGAGGACCACGCTGGCGAGGATCTGGCGGCGGGAGGCGCCGAGGGTGCGCAGCATCGCGAACTCGCGGGTCCGCTGGGCGACGGTGATCGAGAAGGTGTTGAAGATCAGGAACGCGGCGACGAACAGGGCGACGCCGGCGAAGATCAGCAGCGCCGTCTTCAGGAAGCCCGTAAAGGTGCTGATGTCGTCCTGCTGGGACTGGACGTTCTGGGCGCCCGTCTTCACGTCGAGGTCGTTCGGCAGGGCCGCCTTCAGGTTCGCCGCCAGGTGCTCGGGCGTGACGCCGGGGGCGGCGGCGACGGAGATCTGGTCGAGCTCGCCCTCCTTGCCGGTCAGCCGCTGGGCCTCGGGCAGGGTGAGTACCGCGATCGTCGCGCCGCCGAACGAGTCGACGTTGCCGAGCGTCGCGATCCCGCTCAGCGTGTACGTCTGCGTCGCGGCGCGGCCGGCGATCGTCACCTGGTCGCCGACCTCGAAGCCCTCGTCGTCGGCGGTCGCCTTGTCGACTACGACCTCGTGGTCGTTCGTCGGCGGCCCGCCCTCGGGGTACTCGAGCGGGTCAAAGCGGGCGCTGTAGGGCACGCTGACCGAGAAGCCGAGGCTCGGGGCGCCGTTGCCGCCGCGCGGGTCGCCGTCGGCGCCGATGATCGACATCTGCTGATCCGCGATCCCGCCTTCGGCGGCGGCGACGCCATCGACCGCCTCGACGCGCTTCAGCACGCTGTCGCTGAACGAGGGCGTGGTGTTGTCCTCGGTGCTGATCGCCTCCTTCGCGGTGACGACCGCGTCGATCCCCTCGTTCGACTGGACAAAGATGCGGTCGAAGGAGCGGTCGATCGTGTCCGTGAGCACATACGTGCCGGCGACCATCATCACGCCGAGCACGATCGCCAGCGAGGTGAGGACCGTGCGCAGCTTGCGCTCGGACAGGTTGCGCAGCGCGATCGCCGTCATCGGAGCTAACCCACCTGCTTCATCAGGTCGAGGACCTGCTCGGGGCTTCCGGCCGGCCCGTCGCGGACGATCCGGCCGTCGACGAGGACCAGCACCCGGTCTGCGACCGCCGCCGCCGCGGCGTCGTGGGTGACCATGACCACCGTCTGTCCGAGCTCATCGACGGCGGTGCGCAGGAGGGCGAGCACCTCCTCGCTGGAACGCGAGTCGAGGTTCCCGGTCGGCTCGTCGGCGAAGACGACCGCCGGCTCGCTCATCAGCGCGCGGGCGATCGCCACCCGCTGCTGCTGGCCGCCGGAGAGCTCCGCGGGGCGGTGGTCGAGCCGATCGGCGAGCCCGACGGCGGCGATCAGGCGGTCGAAGCGCGCCTGATCGGGGTCGCGGCCGGCGAGCTTCAGCGGCAAGAGGATGTTCTCGCGGGCGTCGAGCACCGGCAGCAGGTTGAAGAACTGGAAGACGAAGCCGACGTTGTCGCGGCGCAGCTCGGTGAGATCGGCGTCGTCGAGGCCGGCGAGGTCGACGCCGTCGATCACCACCGTTCCGGAGGTGGGGCGGTCGAGGCCGGCGAGGATGTGCATCAGGGTCGACTTGCCCGAGCCCGACGGGCCCATGATCGCGGTCAGCCCACCGGACGGGAACTCGACCGAAACGCCGTCGAGCGCGGTCACCGCCGCCTCGCCCTCGCCGTACACGCGGCGGACGTCGGTGGCGCTGACGATGGTCTTGGTCTCGACCGGTGCGGCGGGCTGACTCAACTCGTGTCCTTTCGATGGTGGGGTGCGGGCAATCCTTCCCGGTGGGCCGGGCACGCCGCAATTGGGAATCTCCCCAAGCCGACCCTCGGACCCCCTGGCCGGGTCAACTCGGCGGCGAGAGCACCGACGGGGGGATGTCGGCGATCCCGACTGCACGGTAAAGGGTCGCGCTCGGTTTGGCCACGAGCCACCGCCCGCCGTTTCGGCTCAGGTAGACGATGTCGTCCTCGATCGACTTCTCGTCGCGATCCGCGAACGTGGTGACCACGCTCGCCACGACCGTCGCCGAGCGTCCGTCGAGCTCGGCGATCCGGGTGTCCGTCACCTTCACCCCGGCCCAGACCGGGAGCCCGCGGGGGTCGCGGTAGCCGATCGAGGCCTCGAGCGAGGCGGCGCAGCCGGCCCGCGGCTCGGGCAGCTGAACCTCGTCGATCACGCCGGGGGCGAGCAGGGCGCAGGCGGAGGCACCGTCGCGGGCGTCGAGCGCCTCGATGTAGTCGCGCGCCGTCCGCTCTGCCCGGCGCTCGAGCGCGTTCACCCGCGGGTCCGCGGTCGCGGTCTCGGCGGGCCCCGGGGCCTCGCCCGGCCGGGTGGCCTCGGAGGTCGAGGTCACGGTCGTCGTGCTCGCCGAGGGCAGGGGCACGGTGGTCGTCGAGGCGACCGGCCGATCGCCACCCCCGCACCCGCTGACCGTGACGGCGCCGATCGCGGCAAGCACCCCGATTGAGATCGACCTGGAGCTCATTGAACCCTGCATTTTCCGGCGATCCGGGACGCGCTTGGCGTCCGCGGGTTCGCATACCTTGACAGCCGGTGTCCTCCGCTAATCTCGCCAGCGTGACCCACCTGAGGCCGGTCCCCGATCCGAAGCCTCCGGCGCGCACCGACGACCGTCAGCCGACGATCGCCGAGCTCGAGCGCTGGGCGACGGTGCTGCGCATGGACTGCGTCTCGATGCTCGCGGTGGCGAAGTCGGGGCATCTCGACTCCTCGCTGTCGTCCGCCGACGTTGTCGCCGCCCTCTACTACCGGGTCCTTCGCCACAACCCGGAGAACCCGGCGTGGCCCGAGCGCGATCGCTTCGTCCTCTGCAAGGGCCACGCGGCGCCGATCCAGTACGCCGCTCTCGCCCACACCGGCTACTTCCCGCGCGAGGACCTGATGGGCCTGCGCCAGATCGGCGCCCACCTCCAGGGCCACCCGGACATGAACCGGACCCCGGGGGTCGAGGTCTCGACGGGCTCGCTCGGCCAGGGCCTCTCGATGTGCCTGGGAATCGCGCTGGCGCTGCGCCTGGACGGCCTCTCCGAGACGGCGCACGTCTTCGGCCTGCTCTCCGACGGCGACTGCCAGGAGGGTCAGACGTGGGAGGCCGCGACCGCCGTGCCGCACTTCGGGGTCACGAACCTGACCGCGATCGTCGACTACAACCACCTGCAGACCGACGGCACCACCGAGGAGGTCATGGACACCGGCGACGTGCGCGCCAAGTTCGAGGCCTTCGGCTGGGACGCGGTCGAGATCGACGGCCACGACATGAACGCCGTGGTCGAGGCGCTGGAGCGCAGCCGGACGCTGGAGCGCCCGGCGGCGATCGTCTGCCAGACAACGAAGGGCAAGGGCGTCTCGGCGATGGAGGGTCGCTTCGGCTTCCACGGCAAGGCGGCGGTGAGCCCGGAGTTCGCCGCCGAGGCGCTGGAGGAGCTGGAGGAGCGGATCGAACAGCAGACCAAGGCGCTGCAGAGCGCCGAGGACGCGGAGGAGTAGCGATGCCGGCCGAGGCGAAGAGCGAGCCGGCCGCGACCCGGGCCGCCTACGGCGAGGCGCTCGCCGACCTCGGCGAGGTCCACGAGGACGTCGTCGCCCTCGACGCCGACCTCGCGGTCTCGACCCAGTCGATGAAGTTCGGCAAGCGATTCCCGGAGCGCTTCTTCAACTGCGGCGCGGCGGAGGCGAACATGATGTCGATGGCCTGCGGGCTGGCCGCCACGGGCAAGGTCCCCTACGCCTCGACCTTCGCGATCTTCGCGGCCGGGCGCGCCTATGACCAGGTCCGCCTCGGGATCGCCCACAACGAGCTCAAGGTCCGGATCGGCGCCTCGCACGGCGGCGTCTCGCTGGGCGAGGACGGCGCCTCGCACGCGATGATCGAGGACATCGCGCTGATGCGGGCGATGCCGCGGATGCAGGTCGTCGTCCCCGCCGACTACAACCAGGCGTATCGCGCCGTGATCGACAGCTACGAGGCCAACGACGAGCCGATGTACATGCGCTTCGGCCGTCCCGCGACCCCGCCCGTCTACGACGAGATCCCCGACTCGCTCGGCAGCGGGGTGGACGTGATCCGCGAGGGCAAGGACATCAGCCTGATCGCCACCGGCCACATGGTCTGGCGGGCGCTGGAGGCGGCCGAGAAGCTCGAGTCGGAGGACGGCGTGGAGGCGGAGGTGATCAACGTCTCGATCATCAAGCCGCTCGCCTCGGCGCCGATCCTCGAGTCGCTGTCGAAGACCGGGGTCGCGGTGACCGCCGAGGAGCACCGGGTCGCCGGCGGGCTCGCCGACGCGGTGCGCACGGTCGCCGCCGAGCAGCACCCGGTGCCGATCTTCGCCGTCGGCATGGGCGACGAGTTCAGCCTCTCGGGCACCGGCGAGGCCTGCATGGAGCACTTCGGGCTCACCGCCCGCGGGATCGGCGACCGCGCCCGCGAGGCGCTACTGCTGAAGCCGATCGTCTCCCGCGCGCCGCTCTTCGGGCCCGAGTGGACCTGAGCTAGGGCCGGCGCGGAGCCGCGGCCGCCGGAGGCAGCTCCATCGAGGCGAGCTGGTTGCGGAGAGCCGTGTCCGGGACCCGGATCATGCCCCTCGTCGGGCGGTCGAGGTCGGCGATCACGAGCAACAGGAACGAAACAAGGAGTGATGCGAGGGCGACCGCGACCACGCCCCGCCCGATGATCGCCAGGTAGGCGCCGAGCAGGCCGAGGGCAAGCGCGGCGCCGAGGATCTCGAGCACGAAGACTGCGATCGGGACCTGGTTGTTGAGCGCCGCGATGCGCGTGCTCTGGGCGTCGATCATCTCGTTCAGGGTCTCGATGTAAAGCCGCGCGGCGCTCGCCACCGGCTCGGTGTCGAGGGCCTGCCCACCGAGGGCCCAGAGTTGGCGTTGAAGCTGCCCTTCGGTCCCCGCGGTCGCCTTTGCCTGATCGCTGCCCGGGATCGTGTCGGACAGCCGCAGGGCGCTCTCGGTGTAGTCGACCAGCACCGTCAGCGACCTGGTCCGGATCGGCTCGGGCAGCGTCTGCGCTCGCAGATACGTCGTCCCGATCGTGTTCGCTTCGTCGACGATTGCCGCGCGGCGATTCTCATACCTCGACACCGCCAGGGAGAGGCCGAACGCGAGGATCAATCCGACTACGCCGAGCAGCGCTCCCTGGAGGACTCCGAACGGTTCCTTGAGGTCGTCGGAGAGGTGTCGTACGCGGTGCCCAAGGAAGACGCCGAGCGCCGTCGCGCCGAGCACGACCCCGAAGATGACCAGGGCCAGCTCGAAGCTGGAGAGCCTGAAGAGGAAGATGGCGCGCGGACGCGCTCAGATCCCGAGCAGCTGCTTCTTCTTCGCCTCGAAGTCCTCGGCGGTGATCACGCCCTCGTCGCGAAGCTTGGCGAGCTGCTCGAGCTCCGCGGCGTAGTCGGGCGCGGCGGCCGGCGCGGGCGCTGCCGCGGCCGGCGGGGGCGCGGCGGGGGCCTGCTGCTCGTACTGCTCCTGCTCCTGCGCAGCCCACCTCTGCTGCTGGCGATGCTGGACGCGGCCGGCCACGCCCACCGCGACGCCCGCCCTTGCGGCGGTGCCAACGAGCCCGGGGCCTCTTCTCATCAATGGCATCTCAGTTCTCTTTCTCGCTAGGCGTTGGCGTGGGCCCACTCGCGGGCCGCGACGACGATTTCATGGGGGACGCGTCCGAGGTCGTAGAGCTCGCCGCCGGCGTCGCGGATCGCGTCCGTGAGGCGCGTCGCCCACAGGTCCTCCCAGACCAGCAGCGCCGCGGACGAGTTCGGCTCGAGCTCCTCTCCGGCCGCCGTCAGGTCCTCCTCGTTGAAGAGGCCGGCCGTCTCAGCCCCCGCCTTCTCCAGGGCAGCCTGGACCTCGGGATCGAGGTCGGAGAGCTCGAACCCGGCCACCTGTCCGTCGCTGTCCTTCGCGACGAAGGCGAGGTCGATGATCCGGATCGTTTCGGATTCGACCAGGTCCTGCAGCGCCGGGGCGATCTCCCCCTTGAACTCGTTGCCCGGGAAGGCGACGATCATGTACTCGACCGGCCCGATCTCACTCATGCGTTTCCCGCTTTCTCGTCTCGGTTAGGTCTGTGCGTCAAACCTATCGCGCCGGGGCTCGACGGTAGGGTCACCGCTGTGAACGCTGAGTCAGCCGGAGTCCGCGCGGCGACGGGCATCGTCCTCGCCACGCTCGCGGCGGGGCAGTTCGTGATGGCCCTCGACACCACGGTCATGAACACGGCGATCGCGACGGTCGCCGACGATCTCGGAACCACCGTCACCGGGATCCAGACCGCGATCACGCTCTACACCCTGGTGATGGCGTCGCTGATGGTCACCGGCGGGAAGATCGGCGAGATCATCGGTCGCAAGCGGGCCTTCTCGATTGGCTGCATCGTCTACGCCTGCGGGTCGTTCACGACCTCCCTGGCCCCGAACCTGACCGTGCTGATCATCGGCTGGTCGTTCCTCGAGGGCCTGGGCGCCGTGCTGATCATGCCCGCGATCGTCGCGCTGGTCGCATCGAACTTCGGACGCTCCGAGCGCCCGCGCGCCTACGGGCTCGTCGCGGCGGCCGGCGCGATCGCGGCGGCGCTGGGGCCGGTGATCGGCGGGGCGTTCACCACCTACGCCTCGTGGCGCTGGGTGTTCGCCGGCGAGGTGCTGATCGTGCTGGTGATCCTGGCCCTGGCCCGGCGGATGAACGACCGGCCGGCGGAGGAGGGTGTCCGCCTCGACCTCGTCGGCACGGCGCTGTCCGCGGCCGGGCTCGGGTTGATCGTGCTGGGGATCCTGAAGTCCGGCACCTGGGGCATCGTGAACCCGAAGCCGGGAGCTCCCGAGTGGGTCGGGCTCTCGCCGGTGATCTGGCTCGTCCTCGCCGGTGGAGTGGCTCTGGCCGCCTTCCTCGCTTGGGAGAGCCGGCGCATCAAGCGCGGCGACGGGGCCCTGATCGACCCGCAGCTGCTGCGCAACCTGCAGCTGCGCGGTGGGGTGATCTCTTTCCTCTTCACGTTCCTGCTCCAGGCCGGGCTGTTCTTCGCCGTGCCGCTGTTCCTCTCGATCGCGCTCGGCCTCTCGGCGGTCGAAACGGGCGTCCGGCTGTTGCCGCTGTCGCTCTCGTTGTTGCTGTTCGCCACCGGCATCCCCAGGCTGCTCCCCGATGTCTCGCCCCGGCGGGTCATCCGCCTCGGGTTCATGGGGCTGTTCACCGGACTCGTGCTACTGGTCGCCCTCCTCGACATCAGCGCCGGCCCAGAGGTCATCACCTGGCCCCTGCTGCTCTGCGGCGCCGGGATCGGCGCGCTGGCCTCGCAGCTCGGCAGCGTGACCGTCTCGGCGGTGCCCGACGAGAAGAGCGGCGAGGTCGGTGGTCTCCAGAACACGGGAACCCAGCTCGGTGCCTCGATCGGCACCGCCCTGGCGGGCGCCGTGCTGATCTCGGCGCTGACCGCTTCGTTTTTCACCGGGGTCCAGAACAACCCGGATGTGCCTGAGGGTCTCGCCTCGCAGGCACAGACGGAGCTCGCGAGCGGGGTCCCGTTCATTTCCGACAAAGACCTCGAGACCGCGCTAGCGGATGCCGACGTACCTCCGGCGACGGCCGATGCCGTGCTGGAGGCGAATGAGCAGGGCCGGATCGACGGGTTGCGATCCGCCGTATCGGTCCTCGCGCTGCTGGCCCTGGTCGCCCTTCTCTTCACCAGCCACCTCCCGACGGTGCAACCCGGGGCCGAGCCGCGCGCGGGCCCGGCCGCTACGGAGCCTGCGCCGGCGTAGCTTCCGGCTGCGGAGGCATAGCCTCCGCCTTTGGTTCCTCGGCCCGCGGATCGATCAGATTGGCGACCAGGTAGGCGACGACGACGCCGACGATGATCAGCGGCTCGGCGCCGACCCCCGATTGACCGGTCAGCACCGTCGCCAGCACGACGGCTGAGAGCGGCAGCCGCAGTACCGCCACCGTCCCCGCCCCGAGCCCGACGGCGACCGCCGGCGTCAGGTCGAATCCGGCCAGGTGGGAGGCCATCACTCCCGCCGCGGCGCCCAGGAACATCGCCGGGAAGGTCGGGCCGCCCCTGAAGCTGCCGACCGAGAGCCCGTAGGCGAGCCCCTTGAACACCAGGAGCAGAGCGAGGGCCGAGAGCGACCAGGTGGCGGCGTTCGCGGTCAGGGGCCCGAGCGCGTCCTGGCCGGAGAAGAGGACCTGATCGACGCCCTTGTCGGTGGTCTCGGTGAAGACGATCGCGAGGCCGGCGACGACGAGGCCGATCACGGGCAGGGCGAGGAACGGGCGGGGTGAGGCGATTCGCTCGGTGATCCGCCCGAGGCGGAAGATGACCACGGTCCCGATCGCGATCGCGGCCGCGAAGGGGATCGTCCAGAGGAAGTCGACGATGTCGGGACGGGGGAAATCGGGCAGCTGCAGAAGCTGCAGCGAGATGTCGCTGGTGTTCACCCCGGTCCACGAGCCCATCCCGATCTCGACCAGCGTCCCGATCCCGGCGGCGAGCAGGCCCAGGATCAGCACCAGCGGCAGCCGGCGCCCGGCGATCCCGGCGGCCTCGATCAGGAGCACGGCCGCGATCAGCGGCGAGCCGAACAGGAAGGAGACGGCGGCGAAGGTGCCGCAGGCAGCGACCAGGGACTGAAGCTCGAGCGGCGCGTCGGCGCGAAGCCTGCGGATCGCGAAGTAGCCCAGGCCGCCGCCGAGGGCGATCAGCGGAGCCTCCGGGCCGACGACGGCGCCGAGCCCGATGCCGGCGACCGCGGCGAGGATCACGCCGGGGAGATCGATCGGCTGGGTCGGCTCGGCGTTCAGCCCCTTTGCCGGAATGTGGCCTCCGTGGCCCGGCAGGCGGGCGATCGCGAACGCCACGACCACGCCGGCGAGGAAGAGCACCGGGAGTCCCCACCACAGCGGCACGTGGTCGAAACCGAGCGCGTCCGGGAGGTCGGTCCAGACGGCGTCCTGGGCCTCGTGCACCGCCTCGAGGAAGACCCACGCCGCGAACGCGGCGACCACGCCGACGATCGCGGCGAGGACGAGCAGTACCACGAACTGCCGGCTGCGCATGATCGCGGCCGGATCAGGCGGGGCCGAGGGTGCTTCAGCCATTGCACTCAGCCTATGCGCTGCTCGGCGGGCAGGGCTGTCGACTCAGGCGGCGAACAGCCGATCGATGAGCGAACCCGGGCAGCCCGACCAAGGGAGCTGGGCCGGTCGCGTCGTTTCGCGGCGGGTCGAGAAGAAGGGACTGCGTCCGCGACTGGCGGCGGCGGTGATCGCGATCCTGTGGCTGATCGCGATCGTCATCTTCGGGATCGTCGAGCACCTGATCGATCCGGCGACGTTCGACACCATCTGGCTCGGGATGTGGTGGGCGACGCAGACCGTGACAACGGTCGGCTACGGCGACGTGGTTCCGGTCGATGCGGCCGGACAGCTGATGGCGACCGTGCTGATGATCGGCGGTCTCTCGTTCTTCGCCGTCGTCACCGGCGCGATCACCAGCGCCTTCGTCGCGCGAGCGCAGGCAACTCAGCGCGCCAGCGCGAAGGATCCGATGATGCTGAAGCTGAACGAGCTGGAAACCCGCCTCACAGCGATCCAGGCCGATCTCGCGCGGCTTCCGGGCGCCCCGGGCGAGCAGCGCAGACCGCCGGGCTGAACCTACGAACCCTCGGAGTCGCTCCCGAGCAGGCTCCGCTGCGTGAGCGTGTAGAGGAGGCCGATCGCCGGCAGCACGAGCAGGGCCGCGACGATGAAGACGACGATCACCATCGTCAGCGTGTCGCCGGTCGCGGCGCCGCCGGAGATCGTCAGCGACGTAGGCAGCAGGTAGGGGAACTGGGCGACGCCCCAGCCCCAGACGATCGCGACCACGGCGCCCACCGCCAGCGGCCGGGCGCCGCGGCGGGCCCCGCGCCGGATCAGCGCCAGCGCCCCGATTCCGCAGACGGCGGAGAGGAGGACGAGCGGAATCCCGTCCGAGGTGAGCCCGTCGTAGACGTAGCGGGCTTCCTCGCGGAGGATGAAGATCCCGGCGACGGCGATCGCGCCCGTGACCAGCGCTGCCACCAACGCTCGGGCCGAGAAATAGCGCTCGAGATCGGCGTCCTCGGCGTGGCGAGCGTCGGTGATCAGGAAGACGGCGGCAAGGTACGCGCCGGTGGCGACGAAAAGCACCCCGACCAGGATCGAGACCGGGTTCAGCCAGCTCGTCCAGGGATCGCCGGCGGCGTTGCCGACCGGGACTCGCCCGGAGGCGATCGCGCCGACGACGGTGCCCATGAAGAACGGCGTGATCACCGAGGAGGCCGCGAACATGTGCTCGGCGAAGCTGCGCTCCGCGGGTCGCTTGACGACCTCGTGGAAGGCGAAGCCCGAGCCGCGCAGGACGATTCCGAGCGCGGCGAGGCTGAGCGGGATGAACAGCGTCGACATCACCGCCTCGAAGGCGCCCGAGAACGCGGTCCAGAGGACGACGAGGATGAAGATCAGCCAGACGTGGTTCGCCTCCCACACGGGGCCGATCGCCGAGTCGATCAGACGCCGCGCCCGCTCGGCGCGCTCGCCGCGACCGCCGACCAGCGACCAGAACCCGGCGCCGAAGTCGGCGCCACCGAAGACCGCGTACAGCGTCGCCCCGACCCAGAGGATCGCCGCGCAGACATCGGCCTTGCTCATTCCGGCTCCTTCGGCCCGTAGGGAACGTCAACCGAATCCGGCCCCTGCTCGCGCCAACGCCGCGCCATGCTGCGAAGGATGAGCACGGTCGCGGTGCCGAGCGCCGCGTAGAGGAGGAGGACGATCGAGAAGGTCAGCCAGACGCCGCTCGCCCCGGTGATCGCCTCGGAGGTCCGCATCACGTTGTAGACGACCCACGGCTGGCGCCCGACCTCCGTGACGATCCAGCCGGCCTCCAGGGCGACGATCGCCGCCACCCCCGAGACCGCGACCGCGCGCAGGAACCAGACCGTCTGCGGGATCGCGCGCTTTCGCCACCAGACGAACCCGAACCAGAGGCCGAGGCCGATGAACGCGGTGCCGATTCCGACCATCGCGTCGAAGGAGAGGTGCAGCATCGTGTTCGCCGGCGGGCGATCGTTCGCCGGGACGGTGTCGAGGCCGGTGACCTCGGTGTCGGTGCTGAACCCGACCAGGAACGAGTCGAGCCCGGGGATCGGGATCGCCCCCTTGACCCCGTCGTCGGTGCAGATCCCGCCGAGGTACTCGGTGACGTCGCTGTGCGTGTGGTCGACGCACTCCATCGCCGCGAACTTGATCGGCTGGTCGTCGGCGACCGCCCGCGCAGCCGTGTCGCCGACGAGGAACTGGATCGGGGCCAGGATCGAGGCGACCGTGAGCGGGATCAGCAGCCCGAGCCGGTGGTGGCGGTCGGTGCGCCCGCGCAGCATCCCGACCGCGTAGACGGAGGCGACCAGGAAGGCGGTGACCAGGTAGGCGGCGAGGATCATGTGGAGGACCTCGTAGCCGGTCGCCGGCGTCCACATCACCTTCAGCGGGTCGATGTCGGTGACGTTGCCGGCCGCGTCGAGCGTGTAGCCCTGGGGCTGGTTCATCCAGGCGTTGACGCTGACGACCGAGTAGGCGCCGCCGATCCCGCAGATCGCGATCGGGACCCCGGTCCAGAAGTGCGCCCAGCCCTTCAGCCGCTTCCAGCCGAAGATGTAGATCGCGATGAAGATCGCCTCCAGGAAGAAGAAGATCCCCTCGATCGCGAAGAGGATCCCGAAGACGTCGCCGAAGCGGCCGGTGAAGGCAGGCCAGAGGAGGCCGAACTCGAACGAGAGCACGGTCCCGGTGACGGCGCCGACCGCGAAGGTCACCGCGGCGACCTTCGACCATCGCTGGGCCAGCTCGAGCGCGGCTTCGTCGCCGCGCTTGAGGCCGATGTAGTTGGCGATCAGCATCAGCGCCGGGAAGGCGACGCCGAGGCTGGCGAGGACGATGTGGAAGCCGAGCGTGAACGCCATCTGGCTCCGGGCCGGAAGCAGCTCGGAGGAGACGGCGAGGGTCTGGATGGTGTGTAGCAAGGTGCCCCGAAGGGCACCGTATCGGCCCGCTGCTCAGCTCGTCTGAAGCTTCTCGAGGCGTGCGTGCCCGCCCCAGCTGCTTAGGCCTGTTCCGTCTCGATCGCGAGCCGGCCGTCGGCGACGGCCGCCTGGAGCGCCGCGTAGTCGCGCTCGTTCTGGTCGGCGTAGGCCACGGCAAAGCGGGCGATCGCCTTGTCGAAGGTGTCGCTGTTGCCGAGGTAGCCGGCGATCGCGATCCGGTCGCCGGAGCGGGCGTGCGCGCGGGCGAGGATCGCCCCGCAGAGCTGCGCGTACATGCCCATCGTCGTCGGCGACATCGTCTCGACCACGGCGGAGCCCTTCTGGTCCCAGAGCTGGCGCACGTAGAAGTCGCGCTTCTCGCCATCCGGACCCTCCGCGCGCAGCCAGCCGAGCATGATGTCGCTCGCCGACTGGGTCAGCCGCTGTCCCTCGACCACGCGCTGGCCCTGATGCGGGAATTCGGTTGACGCCGTGAACGGCTCGAGCACAGACGGCTGCGCCTCCTTGACCTGGAGGAAGAGCGGGTCGTCATCGTCACGGCCGACGAACAGGGCGATCCAGGCTCGGGTGCCGACGCTGCCGACGCCGACCACCTTGCGCGCCGCATGCACGTAGCGGTAGCCGTCGAACAGGTGGAGGTACTCGGCGTCGAGGCTCTCCCGGTACTCCTCCAGCACCGCTCGCAACCGGGCGTCGGCGGTCTTCAGGAACTCGCCGGTGAACATCTCCTCGAGCGGGACGAGCACCGGGGGGTCGCTGGCGATCCGCAGCTCGCCGTCGACGCGCCGGGTGAGCTTCTCGAAGGCTCGCAGCCGGTTCTTGCGCTGGGTCTTGGCGATGTTGCGCTCGAAGTTCTTGCGCTCCTGCTTGCTGACGGACGGCGCGAACGCGTCGCGGATCTGCGAGACGTCCACGCGGTGGTACCAGAGGTCGAGGTTGCTGAGCCCGGCATACACATGCATGCCCTGGCGGTAGGTGCGCGCCGCGGCGAGCACGACGTCGCGCCGCTGGGACTCGTCGAAGCCGCGGTCGCGCGCCCCGACCTCGAAGCTGGCCGCGAGGCGCTTCAGGTCCCATTCCCAGGGGCCGGGGAGCGTCTCGTCGAAGTCGTTGATGTCGACGACCAGGTCTCGGTCGGGGGCCGCGTAGGCGCCGAAGTTCGACAGGTGGGCGTCGCCGCACGCCTGGACCCAGAGGCCGGAGCTGGGCGTCGCGGCCAGGTCGGCGGCCATGATCGCGGCTGCGCCGCGGTAGAAGGTGAACGGCGAGACGAGCATGCGGCCGTAGCGCAGCGGCACCAGCTCCGGGACGCGATCGGCGGCTTGGAGCTCGAGCACCTGAAGTGGCTCGGGACGGTCGCTGGCCGGCTCCCAGTCACCGTGGCTCGAGCGTGGCGCCCACTCGCGCGCCTTCTTGCCGAGCGCAGCGCGCTCGCTCGGCGTGGCGCCCGGAGGTGCGGTGGGGGTCGGCTCTGCGGCGGTCGAGGCCATCGACGTAGCCTAGTCCGGGTTGAGAGCCCGGCTGGTCCGATACGCCCCGATCATCGGCTGGCTGCCGCGCTACCGCGGCGCCTGGCTAAAAGACGACGCGGTCGCCGCGCTCTCGGTGTGGGCCCTGCTGATCCCTCAGGGCCTGGCCTACGCGACGATCGCCGGGGTCCCGGTCCAATACGGGCTCTACACCGCGTTCGCGGCGCTGGTCGCGTACGCGATCTTCGGCACGGGGCGACAGGTCGTACAGGGCCCGAGCGCGACCGTCGCCGCGGTCTCGACCGCGGTGATCACGCCGCTCGTCGGGGCCGGGGCGATCGGTACCGTCGCCGCCGCGGAATGGGCCGCCGCGCTGGCGCTCGCGGTCGGGGCCGTCTACCTGGTGCTCGGCGTGCTGCGGATGGGCTGGGTGGCGAACTTCCTCTCCAGGGCCGTTCTCGCCGGCTTCATCTTCGGCTTCGCGATCGGGATCGTGATCGACCAGGCGCCGAAGCTGCTCGGCGTCACGGCCGGGGACGGGACCTATGCCGAGGACCTGGTCGACCTGATCAAGTCGATCCCGGACACGTCGGCGACCACGCTCGTGGTCGGCGCCGGTTCGCTCGCGCTGCTGCTCGTGATGCGCTACCTGCGCCCGAAGTGGCCGCGGGCGCTGATCGTGGTCGCGCTGGCGGTGGCCGTCACCTCGGCCCTCGACCTCGCCGCACACGGCGTCGCGATCACCGGCGAGGTGCCGACCGGGCTCTTCGACGTCGGTCTTCCCGGGGTCGGCTCCAGCGAAGTCGGCGCGCTCGTCGTCGGCGCCCTCTCGGTGATCTTCGTCGGCTACTCGGAGACGCTTGCCGCCGGGCGCATGGTCTCGCGCAAGCACGGTTACGAGATCGATCCCGACCAGGAGCTGATCGCCCAGGGAGTCGCGAATGCGACGGCCGGCTTCGTCGGCGGCTTCGTCAACGACGGCAGCCTTTCGAAGTCCTCCGTCGCAGACACCGCCGGCCAGCGCACCCAGATGGCCTCGCTGATCAACGCCGCGATGGTGCTGCTGACGATGCTCTTCCTCGCGAGCCTGTTCAAGGACCTGCCCGGGGCGGCCCTGGGAGCGGTCGTGATCGACGCGATGGTCGGCCTGATCACGCTCGCCGACGGGAGGCGCTACTACCGCATCAACCGCCCGGATTGGGTTTTCTTCATGGGCGCGATGCTCGGCATCCTCTTCTTCGGGATCATCGCCGGGATCGTGATCGGGGTGGCGCTGTCGCTGCTGATGCTGATCGGTCGCGCCTCGAACCCGGGGGTGCGCGTGCTGGGTAGGCGTCCCGGGTCCGACGCCTACCTCGACGTCACCCGCCACGAGGGCCTCGACACGAATCCGGGGATCGTCGTCGTGCGGATCGACGGGCCGCTGTTCTTCGCCAACGCGAACCGGTTCCGCGACGCCGTCCGCGAGCTCGTCGCCGCCGCGGATGAGCCGGTACGGGCGGTGGTCATCGATGCGGAAGCCATCTCGCAAACCGACACCGACGGCGCCGACGTGATCACCGAGCTCGCGCAGGAACTCGGGAAGCGCCAGATCAGCGTCGCCCTGGCGCGGGTCGAGTCGAGGATCAGCGAACTGTGGGAGCGGGCCGGGACGCTGGAAGCGGTCGGCACGCCGATCTTCCACACGACCAGCGAGGCCGTCGAGGCGATCAGCCCGGCGCCGGCTCGGCGCTGAGCGACGGTCCTGCCAGCCAGGCCATCAGGCCGACGTCCGGTTGAGCTCCTGGCGCCACCCGAAGAGCACCGCGTGAACACCGGCCGCGCCCAGCACCGGCTCGTCCGGCATCCGCAGGCGGTCCGGGTGGAGGATGAAGGGCCTGGTCTGCGTCCCGCCGAGACCGCCGTGGAAGGAGATCAGCTCCTCGAAGGCGCAGCCCTCGTCGAGCTCGGGGTCGTAGAAGCTGCCGACCATGATGTCGGCGACGTGCTCGAAGCCATCGGTGCGCAGCAGGTGCTCGGCGGCCGTCGGCGAGAAGTTCGCCAGCGGGTCCGGACCAGAGACGCGGCCGCCGTGCAGCGGGCGCTCGCCGCCGGCCGCCCCCAGGACCAGCGGGCCACGCTCGGATGAGCGGACCAGCAGCCAGCCGACGTGGGGGTGGTCGCGCAGGGCCCCGATCAGTTCCGGGTGCCGCTCGTTGATCTCCTCCAGGGTCAACCGCCTGTGCTCCTCCATCAGGTAGATCAGCCCGAGGTTGCCGGAGCCGAGGACGACGACCTGGCGGCCGGAGACGTCGTTCTTCGGCCTCTTCGGCTCCTTGCGCCCGGTCGCCTCGCCGAGCGCGTGGCCCACCATCGCCGTCTGCTCGTCGCCGCCGGCGAACTCGGCGACGTCGCCGCCCGAGAGCGAGCGCTCCACGAGGTCGTCGAGGCCGCAGCCGTTTCGCTGCTTGAACGTGGCGCCCTGGGTCTGACCGTGGTCGGAGAGGACGACGATCTCGTAGGGGCGAGGCGCGTAGCGGCGGGCGCGTTCGAGCCGCCCAAACTGCTGGTCGAGCTTGCGCAGCGCCTCCAGCGTGTCGGCGCGCTGAAGGCCGGAGTGGTGGGCGACCTCGTCGTAGCTGGAGAAGGTCGCGTAGACGGCGGGGCGGCCGCGCATCATGTCGGTGAGCACGCCGAAGACGATCAGGTCGCGGACGAACACGCACATCGCGGCGCGCAGCAGGGGGTAGATGCCGCCGCGGTGCCCGCGCGGGCGGACGTCGCGCCGGATCGCCCTCGCCGCCGCCGTCCACTCGAGCACCACCTCCCAGAAGAAGAGCGCCAGCGTGCGGGTGACGTTGAACCCGTTGGCGAGGAAGGCCCGATAGCCCGGGTTCGCCTGTTTCTCCTCCTCCATCCGGCTGACCGTGAGGATCACCTCGTCGGCCTCGCCGGAGAGGAGGTTGCCGCGGCTGGCGCCGCCGTTGATCAGCAGGCCGACCCCGGTGCCGCGGCGGCGCTCGATCTCGGCGCAGTCCTCGGGAGCCGAGCAGGTCATCATCGTCTGGGTCTCCTTCTCGACCCAGCGGAAGGCGGGGATGTCCTCGTTCGACCCGAGCAGGATCCCGGCCTGGCTGGCCCCGGTCTGCGAGGAGAGGTCGGTCTCCCACTCAGCCAGGTGGTAGCCCTCCTCCGCGATCCACCTGGCCATGTTCGGGGCGCTGCCGTCGCGTATCGCGGCGCGCAGGATCGGCAGCCCGAGGCCGTCGATCTCGAGGAACAGGATCCCGGGGGCGTCGGTTCTGGTCACGGCGCCCTGTCGGCGCGCGATCCGCCTGACGACGCGCAGGTTGTACTCGTCGTCGTCGTTGGTCCCGATCAGCACCTGGATCACGATCGAGGCGGCCGCGATCACCAGCGAGGCGAGCAATGCGTCGCCGAAGGAGCCGATCGTGAACACGTCCGGGAACAGCTGGTCGGTCAGCATCAGCGCCCCCGCGTCGGCGAAGAGGACGAGGAAGAAGCCGCTGACGAGCGTGAACGGCAGCCGCACGGCGGCGATCACCGGGGGCAGCACGGCGTTGATCACCGCGATCGCCGCGGCGACCAGGAACGCCCCGGCGGGCCGGTCGATGCCGACCCCGCCGACGAGCCCGGCGGCGACGTAGACGGCGGCGGCGGCGACCACCCAGGAGACCGCCAGCCGCAGCGGGCGCAGCCGCGGCGTCGTCGGCTCCCACTGGACGGGCGCTCCGTACGCGTCGCTCACTACCGCTCCGTCGGTACGCGAATCATCACCGGCACCGTATCCGGACGGGTCGCGACGCATAGATTGCGCGGATGCGACGGTGGATCGGCGCCCTGTTCGCGGTCGGCTCGCTCTGCTTCATGCTCGGGCCGCTGCCGGGGTTCATCCAGCTTGTCGGCTCGGCGGCCGACGGCGCCGTGTTCTTCGTCGGCTCGGTCTTCTTCACATCGGCGGCCTTCCTGCAGTTCCGCGAGGCCGACGTGGGCACCGTCGACTGGCGAGCGAGCATGATCCAGCTAGTCGGCACGGTGTTCTTCAACATCAACACGTTCCGCGCCATGCAGCAGAGCTTCGACACCTCGAACGTCGACCGGCTCGTCTGGGCTCCCGAGGCCGTCGGGTCGATCTGCTTCCTGGTCTCCGGCGTGCTCGCCTACCTCGAGGTTCGCGACGGCGGCCTTCGGAGGGCGGCCCGCACGCTGGAGTGGAAGATCTCGACCGTCAACCTCGCCGGCTGCATCCTGTTCGGAATCTCGGCGATCGCCGGCTACGTGGTCCCGAAGACGGGCGACGTGCTCGACCTGGCCGCGGCAAACGTCACCACCTCACTCGGGGCGCTGTGCTTCCTGATCGGTTCGCTGCTTTTGCTCCCCGAGCCGGCCGCCCCCACGGGCTGATTCAGAAGCCACCGACGCTTCTCTTCACCTGCTGGCGCTCGGATTCGCTGGCCCCACCCTTCTTCTCCAGCGTCTCGCAGGCGGCGTGGATGTCGTCCACGAGCGTCTCGACCAGCGCGTGCGTGAGGTTGAGCTTGACCAGGGCGCGCAGCATGTTCACGTGGTCCGCGTTGGGCGGCATCGAGTACGCGGGCAGCATCCAGCCGCGCTCGGCCGCGACCTGCCAGGCCACGTCGAACTCGTCGAACGGCTGGTCGTCCGGGTTCGCCAAGTTGAAGGCGACGAGCGGCAGCTGCTCTTCTGCCGCGCCGATCACCTTGAAGCGACCGATCGCCTCGATCCTCTCGGTGAGCAGATTGGCGTTCGACTGCATCACCTCCATCGCGTAGCGGTAGCCGCTGTGTCCGAGGCGGATGAAGTTGTAGTACTGCGCCAGGACCATCGAGGCGCCGGTCGAGAAGTTGAGCGTGAACGTGGCGTCCGTCTTGCCCAGGTAGTTCTCGTAGAAGACGAGGTCCTCGGCGAGGTCGGACCTCTCGCGGAAGATCAGCCAGCCGATCCCCGGGTAGACGAGCCCGAACTTGTGCCCGGAGGCGTTGATCGAGCGCACCTGCTCGAGCCGGAAGTCCCACTTCGAGTCCGGGTACAGGAAGGGCCAGGTGAAGGCGCCGCTCGCGCCGTCGATGTGCAGCGGCACGTCGATGCCCTTCTCGTCGCGGAGCGTGACGAGCATGTCGTTGATGCCGACGATGTCGTCGCGGTGGCCGGTGAACGTCGTCCCCAGGACGGCGGCGACGCCGATCGTGTTCTCGTCGATGTGAGGCTCGACGTCCTCGCAGCCGATCGTGTACTTGTCGGGCTGCAGGGGGACGATCCGCGGCTCGACGTCGAAGTAGCGGCAGAACTTCTCCCAGACGACGTGCACGTCGCCGCCGAAGATCAGGTTCGGCCTGGTGGTGTCCTTGCCCGCGGCCTCGCGGCGCTGGCGCCACTTCCACTTCAGCGACAGCGCCCCGAGCATGATCGCCTCCGAGGATCCCTGGGTGCGCGCGCCGGTGGTCTCGCCGGGAGCGTTGAAGAGGTTGGCGAGCATGCGGATGCAGCGCTGCTCGATCTCGGCAGTGCGCGGGTACTCGGCGTGGTCGATGAAGTTGCGGTCGAGGCTCTCGGCGATGATCTCCTGAGCCTCGGGCTCCATCCAGGTGGTGACGAAGGTCGCGAGGTTCCGCTCCGGGATCCCGTCGAGGACCATCTCCTCGGCGATCAGCCGCCGCGCCGCGATCGGCGCCATTCCCTCGGCGGGGATCTCGTTGTCCGGCGCTCCTTCGATCAGCCACTTGCCGCCGAGGCGCATCGCCAGCTCCTCGATCGTGTCTTCCTTCGCCACTTCAGCCTCCTGCTCGCGTCGTTCGCTGCAACCGTAGTCGGGTCGCCGAGTGAACGAATCGTCTCAGCCCGCCCAAACGTTAAGGACCGCTAACACGCTTCTGTACCCTGTCGCGCTTCGACCGGGGTTTCGTGGTCCGCACGTTTCGCTGCAGGGCGACCACGCGGGCGGCAGTGCCGGAGGACAGACGGGGACACTGGAGAAAGAGGGCGCGGATGCCATTACTTACACGCAGATCGAAGAGGACGAGGGAGCGCGACTCCGGCGAGCACAGCCGGCGCAAGACCCGTGAGGCGGCGGTCCGCCGAGCCACGGGCGCACCCCCGATCGTCACCGTCTACGACGCGACCGTCGTCTATCCGGGCGGCCACGTCGCCCTCGAGCACCTCTCGCTGGAGATCGCCCGCGGCGAGTTCGCGTTCATCACCGGCCCCACCGGCTGCGGCAAGTCGACGCTGATCAAGATGCTGATCCGCGAGATCGAGCCCGCCGCCGGCACGGTGCAGATCGCCGGCAAGGACATCAACGCGATGCCCGCCGACCGCACGCCCTACCTGCGCCGCCGGATCGGCACCGTGTTCCAGGACTTCAAGCTGCTGCCGAACCGGAACGTGTACGACAACGTCGCCTACGCCCTGCAGGTGATCGGCGAGCCGCGCTCGCAGATCCGCCGCAAGGTGCCGGAGATCCTCCGGCTCGTCGGCCTGCAGGCGAAGATCCACAGCTACCCGGACGAGCTCTCGGGCGGTGAGCAGCAGCGCGTCGCGATCGCCCGCGCCTTCGTCAACCACCCGCCGCTCCTGCTCGCCGACGAGCCGACCGGGAACCTCGACCCCGAGACCTCGATCGGGATCATGCAGCTGCTCTACCGGATCAACCGCACCGGGACGACCGTTCTCGTCGTCACCCACGACCGCGACATGGTCGACAAGATGCGCCGCCGCGTGATCGCCCTCGAGGAGGGCCGCCTGGTCCGCGACGAGGCGGGCGCCGGCTATCACGAGGACGAGTCGACGAAGGAGTTCGCCGCCCGCGTGCGGGCCGAGATGGGCATCGACGAGGACGAGCTCCCCGGCTTCGAGCACTAAAGACCTGATGGGACGCGTCTTCTTCTTCATCCGCGAGGCCTTCAGGGCCCTGCGCCGCAGCGCCGCCCCGAGCATCGCCGCGATCGTCACGATCGTGATCACGACGCTGCTCCTCGGCGTCCTCGTCCCGGTCCTGCGCGCCAGCGAGTCGAAGGCGTCCGAGGTCCGCGACCAGATCGGGCTCAAGATCTTCCTCTATCGCGACTCGACCCCGGCGCAGCGCCAGGCGCTGGAGAAGAAGCTCAACGGCCTCCCGCACGTCACCGACGCCACCTACTGCTCGCCGACCTGCGCAAAGAAGGACCTGCAGTCGCGGCTGCACGGCGACCTCGCCGGCTCGATCTCCGAGCTCAACTCGAACCCGCTGCCGCCCTCCTATGACCTGACGCTCGACGACCCGGACAACCTCGAGGCGGTGCGGGCGTCGCTGCTGCCGACCAACGCGGCCGGCAAGCCGACCCCGATCAGCCCCGCGATCGACCCGCCGATCGGCGAGAGCCGCGAGCAGGCGAACAAGATCCGCGAGGTCACCGGGGCGGTGAAGATCGTCCTCCTGGTGATTGCCTCGCTGTTGCTGATCGCCTCGCTGCTGCTGGTCGCGAACACGATCCGCCTCTCGATCTACGCCCGCCGGCGCGAGGTCGAGGTGATGCGCCTGGTCGGCGCCACCAACTGGTTCATCCGCTGGCCGTTCATGATCGAGGGCGTGATCGTCGGCCTGGTCGGCGCGGGACTGGCGGTAGGCATACTTCTTCTCGGCAAGGTCACCATCGTGGATCCGCTAGCTAACGACTTCGCACTCGTTGACAACCTCTCGACCATGGGGTTCGTGCCCCTGGTCGCGATGCTCGTCGCCGCCGCGGTAGTGGTATCCGCGCTCGGCAGCGGCATCACGTTGCGCCGCTTCCTGCGGGTTTGAGCTCCGGCGACGCCGTGAGCGGCGCCGCTAATCAGGGGAGCCGGTTCGGCTCCGGTCTGGTCACGGGCCTGGTCATCGGGCTGGTCATCGCCGCCGCGATCGGGGTCGCCACCGGGTTGCTGACCGGCAGCTCCGACGAGGACCCGGTCGTCAAGGCGCGCCAGGTCCTCGACGACAACTACTTCCACGACCCCGACAACGCGAAGCTCGACGACGCCGCGATCGAGGGCATGGTCGAGCAGCTGAAGAAGCGCTACGGCGACAAGTTCTCCAACTACTTCACCGCCGAGCAGCTGAAGGAGTTCAACGCCGCGACCTCGGGCCACTTCTCCGGCGTCGGGCTGACGGTGACCGAGGTGCCTCGGGGTCTGCGGGTGGCGAGCGTGCTCCCCGACACGCCGGCCGAGCACGCCGGCCTCGAGGAGGGCGACATGATCGTCGCCGTCGACGGCAAGTCGATCGAGGGCGTCGCATCCGACGTCTCGACCACCGAGATCAAGGGGCCACCCGGGACCGAGGTGACGCTGAAGATCGTCCCCGCGGACGGGTCGAAGGCGCATGAGGTGACGCTCCAGCGCGCCGACGTCCGGGTGCCCGCCGCGCACGGGGGGATCCGCCGCACCGCCGACGGCCGCAAGGTCGGCTACGTGCGCTTCGAGACCTTCAGCCAGGGCGCCCACGGCGAGCTGCGCAACGAGATCGAGGACCTCTACCGGCGTGGGGCCGAGGGCCTGGTGCTCGACATGCGCGGCAACGGCGGCGGGCTGCTCAACGAGGCGGTGCTCAGTGCCAGCATCTTCCTCGAGGACGGCAATGTCGTCTCGACCCGCAGCCGCACCCAGGGCGACCGCGACTACCCGGCGGTCGGCGACGCGATCGAGCCGCGGCCGACCGTCGTCCTCGTCAACCGCGACACGGCGTCGGCGGCCGAGATCCTGACCGCGGCGCTGCAGCAGAACGACCTCGCCGAGGTCGTCGGCACCCGCACCTACGGCAAGGGCACCTTCCAGGAGGTCATGAACCTGCCCGCCGGCGGCGCCCTCGACATCACGATCGGCGAGTACCTGACCGCGAACGGCACCTCGATCCTCGGCAAGGGCGTGAAGCCGGACGTGCGGGTCAATCGGGCGCAGGCCGAGTCGGGCAGCCGGGCCGGGATCGAGCGCGGGATCGCGGTGCTCGCGCCGCAGCTCGACGCCGGCCAGCCTTGATGGCGCTCCCAGCCGAGGGCTCGGATCGCCTCGTCGCGGTCGCCGCCCGCCGTGGGCGGTTCCTGGTCGCCGAGCCGCTGTTCGAGCGCGGCGCCGAGCAGGTTGCGATCGCGGGCGGCGTCCGCGTCCGGGGCGGGGAGATGGTGGTGATCGAGCGTCGCGGCGCCCGCGGGAGCGTCGTCGCCGAGATCGGCGATCCCGCCTCCGCTCGCGACGTCGCGGCGGCGCTGATCTGGGAGCACGGGGGCGAGCGCGGCTTCGGCGCCGACCTCGAGACCGAGGCGCACGACGCGATCGCCGGCGCCGAGCGGGTCGAGCCCGAGCGCCGGGACCTGACCGCCCTCGACACCTTCACCGTCGATCCGGTCACCGCCCGCGACTTCGACGACGCGGTCTCCGCCTCGACCGACGGCGACGGGATCCGGCTCTGGATTCACATCGCCGACGTGGCCGCGCACGTGCGGCCCGGCTCGGGGCTCGACGAGGAGGCCGCCCGGCGCGCCAACAGCGTCTACGTCCCGGGGACGGTGGAGCCGATGCTGCCGCATGCCCTCTCGGCCGACGCCTGCAGCCTCGTTCCGGGCGCCGACCGGCTCGCGGTCACGACCGAGATCCTGCTCGGCGCCGACCGCGAGCCCCGCTCGGCGAGCTTCTACCGCAGCCGGATCCGCTCCGACGAGCGCCTCTCCTACGACCAGCTGGACGACTTCTTCGCCGGCCGCGCGCACGCGCCGGAGCTGATCGCGGCGCCGCTCGAGCTCGCGCGCCGCGCCGCCGCGGCCCTGCGGGATCGCCGCCGGGGGTCGGCTCTGGAGATCTCGACGCCCGAGCCCGAGTTCGAGTTCGACTCCGACGGGGGTGTGGTGCGCGCGCACACGGTCGAGCAGACCGAGGCCCACGGGCTGATCGAGCAGCTGATGATCTGCGCCAACGAGCGCGTCGCCGAGCACTGCGAGCGCCGCGGGGTGCCGACCATCTACAGGGTCCACGAGCGCCCGGACCCGGCCCGGGTCGCGAGCCTGGTCGCAAAGCTCGCCGCGCTCGGCGTCCCGACCCCACCGCTGCCCAAGGAGATCGCTTCGATCTCACAGGCCGAGGCGGCGGAGATCGTCGCCAAGGCCAGCACGATGGTCGCCCGGGAGGCCGAGCGCCGCGGCCACGGCCGAGCGGCGTATACATCGCTTGTGCTCCGCTCGCTGAAGCCCGCCCTGTACTCGGACCGCAACCTCGGCCACGCCGGCCTCGGGAGCCCGGCCTACGCCCATTTCACATCGCCGATTCGCCGCTACCCGGACCTGGTTGCGCATCGGGCGCTGCTGTCGACCCTGGGGGCGGGCGAGGCCGAGCCCGAGCGCGGCGAGGCTCGCGAGGCAGCCGAGTGGTGCTCTGAGCGCGACCGCGAGGCGATGCGATGTGAGCGCGACGCCGACGACGCCTGCGCGGCGTTCCTGCTCGAGCGCGAGCTGTTCGAGGCCGGCCCGAAGCACGAGTTCGAGGGCGAGGTCTCGGGGGTGATCGCGCCCGGGGCCTTCGTGAGCTTCGGCGGCGAGCTGGGCGACGTCTACGAGGGCTTCCTGCCGGCCCGCCGGTTGCGAGGCGAGCGCTTCGACCTGAACGAGACCGAGACCGCGATCGTGGGCCGGCGCAGCGGCAAGCAGCTGCGCCTCGGCGACCCGGTAACGGTCCGCGTCGACGGGATCGAGGCGCCCCGCGGGCGCGTCGACCTTGTCCCGGTCGGGGAGCTCAGCTGAGATGGCGAAAAAGGGCAAGCGCAAGGCCGCGCCGGGCGACGTCGCCAGCAACCGCCGGGCCTCGCACAAGTACGAGCTCGTCGAGCGCTTCGAGGCCGGGATCGAGCTGCAGGGGACCGAGGTGAAGTCGTTGCGCGAGGGCAAGACCCAGATCGGCGACGCCTACGCGGTGATCGAGGACGGCGAGGTGTGGCTGCGAAACGCTCACATCCCGCCCTATGAGCAGGCGGCCGAGAACCATGATCCGGAGCGCCCGCGGAAGCTGCTTCTGCATCGCTACGAGATCGAGCGGCTGATCGGCCGCATGCAGCGCAAGGGCCTGACCCTGATCCCCACCCGGGTCTACTTCAAGGGCTCCCGGGCGAAGGTCGAGCTGGCGCTGGCGACCGGCAAGCAGCAGCACGACCGCCGCCGCGAGATCCGCGATCGAGACGTCCAGCGCGATGTCGAGCGCGAGCTGAGCGATCGACAACGCTGACGTCTCGCCGCCGCCCAGGCGTGCGGCAGGCACGAGATCGTTCGTGCAGGCGCAGGGAACCGGGATCTGGCCGCGAAAACGCTGGCGAGCCCAGGTAGCTCATGAGACGATTCCCCCATGCGCTCTTTCGGAATGGAAGGCAATAACAAGAAGGGCGATGACGCCGAGCAGGGCCCGGAGACGGGTCAACCCCCTCGCGCGGGCGCACCCGCTGAGCCACCGCCCCCCGCTTCAGATCCCGCTGGGGGCCCTCCGGCGCCGCCCGAGCCCCAGCCACCCTCAGCGCAGCCGCCGCAGTATCCGTTCGAGCCGCCGCCCGCCGCCGAGTCCGGCCCCCCCGAGCCTGAGCCGCCGTCTTCCGAGCCGGCGCCGCGTCGGCCGGACGCCCTGCCGCCCGGTCTGATCCGCCGGCCGCCGCCAGCGGAGCCTGCCCCCCCTGCACCCGCTCCGTCACCCTCCTCGGCCCCTGGTCCCCAGCCGCCTTCTCCGGCCCCCGCTTCTCCCGCCGCGCAGCCGCCCGCCCCTCCGGCCGCTGATCCGGCGCCGCCGGCCGCTCAGCCCGCACCGCCCCACGATCGGCCAGCGGAGGAGGGGCCCCCGGTCTCGGTGCCGCCGCCCGGCGTTCCCGCAGCGCCGCCGCCGATGCCGATCGCGGCCAAGCCCGCCTCGCGGCGCGAGCAGCGACGCCGCCAGCAGGAGGAGGCGAAGGCTAAGCGGCTTGCGGCTCGCCAGCAGAAGGCGGCGGAGAAGGCCGCGAAGAAGGGCAAGGCCCCGGCGCCGGCCGCCCCCGCCCCCGCCCCCGCTGCCGCCCATCCCGCCGCGGCCGTTCCCGCGCCGCCGGCCCCCGAGTCGGAGAACAAGGGTCCGATCGGCAGCTACATGGATTACCGCAACCGCAAGATCCTCGAGCAGAAGAACAAGAAGGCGCAGAAGAAGGCTGAGCGAGCGGCGAAGAAGGGCAATGCCCCGGCGCCCGCCGCTCCCGCTCCCGCTCCCGCTGCCGCCCAGCCCGCCGCGGCCGCTCCCACGGCACCCGCCGCCGAGCCGGTTGCTGCCGAGCCGGAGAAGAAGGGCCCGATCGGCGGCTACATGGACTACCGCAACCGCAAGATCCTCGAGCAGAAGAACAAGAAGGCGCAGAAGAAGGCTGAGCGTGCGGCGAAGAAGGGCAAGGCCCCCGTGCCGCCCGCCGCCCCGGTCGCCGCGCCGCCCGCCGCCCCGGCCCCCGCCCAACCCCCCGCGGCAGTTCCCGCACCACCCGCCGCGGCCGCGCCCGCCCCCCGGACCCCGGTCGCGCCGCCGGTCGCAGGCCAGCCCGCCGCCACCGCGCCGGTGGCCGCCGCGCCGGAGAAGAAGGGCGGCCCGATCGGCCGCTACATGGCCTACCGCAACCGCAAGATCCTGGAGCAGAAGAACAAGAAGGCGCAGAAGAAGGAGCAGCGAGCCTTGGCCGCCGCCGAGAAGCGCCAGAAGAGCGACCAGGCGAAGGCCGCGAGCGCCCAGAAGGAGCTCGCCAAGAAGGCCGCTCGCAAGGGAAAGCGGGGCAAGGGCCCGCCGGCCGCGGCGCCGGCGCCACCGGTCCCGCCGTCAGCGCCTCCGGCTGCCGCTCCCGGAGGCGGGGCCGCGACCCTGCCCGCGACGGTGGCCGCCGCTGGCGCCGCGAGTGCGGCAGGGGTCGCCGGTGCGCTCGGCGCGGCTGGGCGTGGATCCGAACCGGAGACCGAGGCGATGCAGGCGGTCCCGCCGCCCGTTCGCAATCTCGCCGACGTGAGCTCGTTCGAGCCGGTCGAGCCTCCCGCCGCGACGGAGCCCGAGCCCAGAGCGCCCGAGCCCGAACCGCCCGTTCCCAGCGAGCGCCGGCCGGCGGTCAGCGCACCGTCAGCCGATGAGCAGACGATCCGTGAGGCCGCCGAGCGCGAGGCGCTCGCCCGGCTGGCGGAGGCCGAGCGCCGCAGCGACGCCGAGCGCGCGCAGGCGGGCGAGGTGGAGACCAGGCATCAGGCTGAAGACGTCGAGCGGGTGCAGGCCGAGGCGGAGGAACGGATCGACCAGGCCCGCGCCGAGGCCGAGGAGCGCGTCCGCCGCACGGCGGAGGCGACGCGCCGCGCGGCAGAGGAGCGCCAGCGCGCCGAGATCGAACGCCACGAGCCCAAGCGCGAGGCGATGCTGGGCGAGCTCCAGCGCGCGGAGGACCAGCTCCAGGAGCACCGTGTCGAGGAGGAGAAGCTGGCCCAGGAGCTCAACGAGACCGAGAAGCGGGTGGCCGAGAACCAGCGCAAGACCGACGAGGCCCTGCGCCGCGCCACGGCCCGCCTCGAGGAGGTCGAGGCCCGCGCCGCCGAGGCCGAGCAGCGCGCCGTGCGCGCGGAGGAGCTGGCTGCCGCGAAGGCCGAGGAGGCCGACCGCAACGACCGCCTGCGCGGGATGCTCGACCGGATCGCCGATGCGGAGCGCCGCGCGAGCTCGGCCGAGCAGCGCGCGCGCGAGGCCGTCGACCGGGCGGCCGAGCCGCTGGCGGAGGTCGACACGTCGAAGATCTTCGATCAACCCGACGCCGATGCCGAGCCCGAGCCGGAGTCCCTGCCACCGTCCACCGGTGGTCCGGTGGCGATCAACACGGCCACCTACGAGGAGCTGCGCACGCTTGGCCTCTCGGTCACCCAGACGGGCCGCGTGCTCGCCTACCGGGAACGGATCGGCGGCTTCGGCACGCTCGACGACCTCGACCGGATCCCCGGCTTCGACCAGTCCTTCCTCGACGAGCTGAAGACCAAGGTCGTCATCTAGCCGAGTACCCTCGTTGCACACCGCCCACCGGGCTCTCTCGTCCTCTCTTTCCCTGTGAGCGTTGCTCAACGAGAGAGGGCGAGAATAGAGCGGTTATGAGCGACGGTCTATGGGTCGTGCTCGGCTTCCTAGCCCTTCTGTTCATCCTCTTTCTCCTCTATCGAGCGGTTACCGCGTCGGAAGCGCTCGACAGCCGGCGCCGAGAGAGGGAGCGCGAACGGAACTAGACGCCGTACTTCTCCAGGAGCTTCAGCCACACCTCGCTGCGGGTCGGGAACGCCGGAACCGCGTGGGCGAGCTGTGAGATCGGGATCTCGGCGCTGACGGCGATCGTCGCCGCGTGCAGGGATTCGGCGATCTCGGGGCCGACGAAGCTGGCGCCGACGATCAGGTCGCGATCCGTGTCGACGACGATCCGCGACGTCCCCGGCGCGTTGCGGCCGTGGAAGCTGGCGCCGGCGTTGGCCGCCGTCGCGACGTCGACGGCCCGCGCCTTCACGCCCTCCTTCTCGGCCCCGGCGAGCGTCCGGCCGACGGCGCCGAGCTGGGGGTCGGTGAACACGATCCGCGGCGAGCCGATCAGATCCGCGCGAGCCGCCACGTCCTCGCCCAGGATCACGTCGGCGCAGATCCGCGCCTGGTATTTGCCCATGTGGGTGAGCAGTGCCCGTCCGTTGACGTCGCCGATCGCGTACAGCCACTCCGACCCGCCGACCCGCAGCCGGTCGTCGACATCGAGGTAGCCGCCCGCCTCGACCCCGGCGGTCTCCAGCCCGAGCTCGCTCGTCCGCGGCCGCCGCCCGACCGCGACCAGGAGCTCGTCTCCGCGCAGCTCCTCGCCGTCCTCCAGTCGCAGCGTCACCTGCCCGCCCTCGCCCCGAGAAGCGCCGACGGCCTTGACGCCGGTCCTGATCTCGACCCCGCGGGCCTCCAGCGCGGCGGCGATCTGCTCGCTCGCGAACGGCTCCTCGGTCGCCAGGATCCGATCGACCGCCTCGACCAGGGCGACGCTCGAGCCGAGGCTGCTCCATGCCTGCGCCAGCTCGACCCCGACCACGCCGCCGCCCAGGATCAGCAGCCGCCCCGGCACTTGCTCGGCCGTCGTCGCCTCACGGTTGCTCCACGGCCTGGCCTCGGCGAGCCCCTCGATCGGCGGCACGGCGGCGGCCGTCCCGGTGGCGATCACGACCGCCTCGGTGGCTCGCAGGCGGTCCCCGCCGGTGACCACCATCCGCTCGCCGTCGAGCGCCGCGCGCCCTCGGAAGAGCTCGATCCCGCGCTCCTCGAGCCACGGCTCCTGGCCGCTGTCGTCACGGTCGTGGATCACCTCGTCGCGGCGGGCGAGTACGAGCTCGGGGTCGAGCTCGCCCGAGACCATCTCGCGCACGCCCGGGACGCGCTCGATCTCGGCCAGCAGCTCGGCCGGGCGCAGCAGCGCCTTCGACGGCATGCAGGCGTAATAGGAGCACTCGCCGCCGATCAGCTCCTGTTCAACGATCGCCACCCGCAGGCCGCCGTCGGCGGCCCGCCCGGCGCAGACCTCCCCCGCCGGGCCGGCGCCGATCACGATCACATCGAACTCTCGCTCGGCCATCCGATCGGGTACATAAGCAGCCGTGGCGAAGAAGCGCGACAAGCTCTCCGACTACCGGGCCAAGCGGGACTTCGGCCGCACCTCCGAGCCGAGCGGGGATGCGCCGGCAGAGGGGGAGGGGCGGTTCGTCATCCAGGAGCACCACGCCACCCGGCTCCACTGGGACCTGCGGCTGGAGCGCGACGGGGTCCTCGCGTCGTGGGCCCTGCCGCGCGGCGTGCCGCGCGATCCCGACCGCAACCGGCTCGCCGTCCACACCGAGGACCATCCGCTCGAGTACCTCGACTTCGCCGGCGAGATCCCGAAGGGGGAGTACGGCGGCGGCACGATGGCCGTCTGGGACAGCGGCACCTACGAGGCCGAGAAGTGGGAGGACGCGAAGCTGATCGTCCGCTTCCACGGCGAGCGGGTCAGCGGCCGGTACTCGCTGTTTCGCACCCGCGGCAAGGACTGGATGATCCACCGGATGGACCCGCCTGAGCCGGGCGAGCCGCTGCCCGAGCGGCTCGAGCCGATGTTCGCCACACCGGGCCGGATGCCGTCCGGCGACGCCGATTGGGCATTCGAGATCCACTGGCCGGGCGAGCGGGTGATCGCGCTCGTCGACACCGGCCATCTGACGCTCCTGAACGCGGCGGGCGACGACATCCGCCCGCTCTTTCCCGAGCTGTTCGCAATTGCGCTCGAGCTTGGGGGAATGCCCGTCGCGCTCGACGGGGTCGTCTCAGCCGAGGCGCTCGACCGCCGCCTGGGCGCCGCGAACCCGTCACAGGTCCGCCGGCTTCGCACTCAGGTGCCCGCCACCCTGATCGCGTTCGACATCCTCCACTCAGACCGGGAGAGCCTGCTCGAGCTCCCGTACGAGGAGCGGCGCGAGCGGCTCGAGGAGCTCGGGCTCGACGGGCCCGGATGGCAGACGCCCGCCTGTCACCGCGGCGACGGCAACGCCCTGCGCCAGGCCGCCAAGCGCCAGGGCCTTCGCGGCGTGGTCGGCAAGCGCCTCGGATCGCCCTACCGGCCGGGCGAGCGGAGCCGCGACTGGCGCGAGATCCCGGTTACGCGTCGCTGAGGCTGAGGAACAGATCCTGCTCGGCGGCCGACCCCGCGGGGCGCTTGTGGCCATACATCTCGCGGTCGGCCCGGGCGATGATCCCGGCGGCCGAATCGCCGTGTTCGGGATAGCAGGCGCCGCCGAGCGAGCAGGCGGAGAGCGGGGCGACGGCCCTCGAGACTCGGGCCGCCAGCAGCGGCAGAGCGCCGCGGCCCGCGTCCGGGAAGATGAGGGCGAACTCGTCGCCTCCGAGGCGCCCGAGTGCGTCGATGCCCCGCACCACGTCGGCCATCGCGTCGACGATCGCGCAGAGCAGCTCGTCGCCGGCGGCGTGCCCGTGCTCGTCGTTGACCCGCTTGAAGTCATCGAGGTCGATGACGACGATGGCAAACGGGGCGCCGGTGCGGTCGGACCGGGCGGCCTCCTCGTCGAGTCGCTCCTCGAGGCCGAGGCGGTTGAGGCACCCGGTCAGCGGGTCGGTACGCGAGATCCGGGCCAGCTCGCGGCGCTGGGTGGCGGCGTTGATCGCGGCCCAGGCGCAGAGCATCGACGTCCCGACCAGGGCTGCCGCCTCGAACAGGGTCGCGGTCAGCCCATTGTCACCGCCGATCAGGGCGATCGTGCCCAGCGCGGTCAGGTTCATCGCCGCGGCCACGATCACCAGGCGAGGCGGATAGAAGACCGCCGAAAACGCCTGGGTGAGGAAGAGCAGGACCGTGAACGGGCTCGAGATGCCGCCGTCGAGGGTCGCGACCGTGGCGATCAGGGCCGCGTCGGCGCCGGTCCAGGAGAGAAAGAACGCGTTGCGGGTGCCACGCCTCGCGAGCACTCGATCGAAGGGCAGAAGGAGGAGGGGGATGGCTCCGAATCCCGCCACCACCAGCAGGACCAGGATCGCCGTCCGATTCGGCTCGCTCCAGGTGCTCAGGAGGTACGGGACCGCGGCGACCACGACCAGCAGGGTCGACAGCACTCCCGCAGGAAGGCTGGGCAGCACCGCGCGTAGTTCGGGGTCGCCGATTCCGCGCGCCCCTTGCTCGCCTCTCCTCATGGATCACGTATCGACCGCGGGCGGGCATCTCTTGATCACCCGGACCCCCAAATTCCGCTCGATTACTGGCCGTGTGGCCAGCCGACGTCGCTAGACGTCGCCTAGGCCCCTTTGCAGGAAGGTCTGGTCGACGCCGATCGCGAGCGCGACGACGAGCACGAGGTAGACGACGGCGACCAGCGCGCGGGTGCGAGCCGGGATCGCGTGATACGCCCGCGCCTCGGGCGTCTTGCGGCGCTGCCAGCGATGCCAGAGCTCGAAGCCGCCGAAGAGCAGGATCAGCAGCAGGATCGGGTTGAAGAAGGCGACCGTGAGCACGATCAGGGCGGCGTAGCCGACCAGCCACATCCAGGGGGAGAGCGCGGCCATCGCGCGGCCGCCGTCGAGCGGCAGCACGGGCAGCAGGTTGAAGAGGTTGATGAAGAAGCCGACGTAGGCGAGCGCCTGCCAGAACTCGTTCCCCGTCGCCAGCCAGATGCCGAGCGGAACCAGGGTTGCGAGCGTGCCCAGGATCGGGCCCGCCAGGCCCACCCGCGCCTCGGCGGCGGCGTCGTCGCCCATCGACTTCGCCGTGATCACGGCGCCGAGGAAGGGGATGAACATCGGCGCCGAGGCCGGGACGCCCTCGCGCCGCAGCTGGATCACGTGCCCGATCTCGTGCAGGAAGAGCAGGACCACGAAACCGACCGCGAACGACCAGCCCCAGAACAGCGCGTAGGCGGCGATCGAGACCAGCATCGTCCCCGATGTGGTCAGCAGCTTCACCTTCGGCAACAGCAGCAGGATCGCCTTCAGCTTCGTCGCCAGCAGCACCATCCCGGCACCGATCGGGCCGAACCAGCGCTTCAACCGCTCGCCCAGGCTCTCGCGTCCCGAGCCCGGATGGATCGGCTCGTAATCGCGCGGGGCAGGCGGCGGAGCGGGCGCCGGGCTCGGCGTGCGCCAGCCGGTATTCGGTGCGTCGCTCATCGTCAATCAAGGATACGGAGCGGGTGCATCCGCAAATGGCGAGTTTCGGGTCGTATGGACCCGAAACCCGCCAATTGATGGAGGCGGCCGGTACTGCCCCGGCGTCCGCGGAACCCGTCTTGATGCGTCTACGAGCGTTCCCGTGGAGTCTGATCTCGGCGCCGGTTAGGTCGATCCTCGGGGCACGTCCCCGGAGCCATGCCTTCCTGTTGGTGTCCTCACCGGATCGAAGGTGCTACCCGATGAGTGATCCCGCTAAATGAAGCCGCTGGCCCGGGACGCGGGCTTCCCGGAGCGACTCCCTCAATCCGCTAGTTAGGCGGCGAGGGCGAACTCGTGATTGGAGTCCGCATTTGATTGGTTCCCGGGAGAGTTTTACGAGGCCAACCCGGGATCCTCGACTCGCAACACCAAGGCGAACAGTTCCACGTCGAATCTGATTCGCCCCCGTACTTTGCTGCCTCAAAGGATAGCCGCGAGGATCTCCCCTGCACACCTTTCGCCGCTCTCGACCGCACCCTCCAGATAGCCCTGGTTGGCGGTCGCGGTGTGCTCGCCGGCGAAGTGGATCGCCCCTTCGCGCTTGCCCGCGTAGCCGTAGTACTTCGTGTACTGGCCGGGCAGGAAGGCGGCGTAGGAGCCGCGCGCCCAGGGGTCGGCGACCCAGTGGTCGGTGAAGGCGCGGCCGTTGAAGCCCGCGGCCAGCCCGGGGAGGCGCATGCGCCCGCCGTGCGTGAGATCGGCAAGGTTGCGCGTGACCTCGCTCGGCAGGGTCGGCGCGTGGGGCTCGTCGGCGATGAGCCCGCCGGCCCCCGAACGCCCACCGAAGTAGGTGGTGACGATGCTCGACCGCCCGGGCGCGCCGAGCGTGCTCTCCCAGGTGACCAGGAACGGGTCGTCGCTGCCCATGTAGCCGCTCCAGTCGCCGTAGTCGCGGGGGCGGCGGTCGAACTGCATCGCCACCTTGGCGTTCGTGCCCATGCCGAGCTCGGCGATGCAGCGGCGCTTCCGGGGGCTCAGCCCGGCCCGATCGAGGTCGACCCGGCGCAGGGTCGTGAACGGGATCGCGAGCACCAGCTGGTCGGCGACCACTTCCTCGGCCATACCGCCGAAGCGCAGGGCGAACGCATCGCCGCGCTTGAAGACCGCCTCCAGCGGCGCGTCCTGGCGGATCGTCCCGTCGGGCAGCGCCTCGGCCATCCCGTGGACGAGCTGGTCGTTGCCGCCCTTGACGTGGTAGCGCTCGTCGGCGCCCGGCGTGTTCTCGACGTACTCGAAGAACAGGTTGAGGGCGCTGAGCTCGTCGGCGTCGAGGCCGAACTCCGAGGCCATATCCGCCCACACGTACTGACCCCAGGCGCTGCGGCTGCCGCCGGGCAGGTTCTGGTCCAGCCAGTCCTCGACCGAGAGCTGGTCGAATTCGACCGCCGCCCGCGTGTGGTTCGGGGCGCTGTACGCGCCGACGATCCGCGCCGCGCGCTCGAGCCGGCGCTGGAACACGTGGCGCTCGGGGCGCATCGACGAACGTCGCCGCAGCCGGCCGTTCAGCCACAGCCGCAGGCCGCCCGGGTCGGGGGCCGCGTACAGGTCGGTGAGCTCGAGCCCGAAGCCCTTCGCCAGCGCCCGCATCCGCGCGTGGCGAGAGTCGATGAACTCGCCGCCATGCTCGGCCGTCTGCCCGTCGGCCCAGTCGCGCGAGGTCCAGCAGCGTCCGCCGATCCGGTCGGGGTTCGCCTCGTAGACGGTCGAGGCGACGCCGCGCTTGTGCAGCCGGTAGGCGCAGCTCAGTCCCGCCAGGCCGGCGCCGACGATCACCACCCGCGGCGCGGTGGCCGAGCCGGCCTTCGAGCACCCGAACACCGACGGGCCGAGCGTCAGCGCCGCCGCGCCCCCCGCACCGCGGCGAAGCAGCTCACGCCGAGAGATCCCCGGTCGTTCCATCGACGACAGCCACAATAGGACGGAGTCCGAAGCCCCGCCCGAAGGAGACCTGATGTCAGACCAGCCGACCCAGACCGAGAAGGGCGCCGCCCTGCGCGCCCTGCACGAGGGCGATCCGTTCGTGATTCCGAACCCCTGGGACGCCGGCTCGGCGAAGGCGCTCGCCTCCCTGGGCTTCAAGGCCCTGGCGACGACCAGCGGCGGCTTCGCCTTCACGCTCGGGCGCGCCGACGGGGAGGTCAGCCTCGACGAGGTCTGCGACCACGTGCGGGCGCTCGATGCGGCGACGGCGCTGCCGGTCTCGGTCGACCTCGAGAACGGCTACGGCCGCGAGCCCGCCGACGCCGCCGAGGCGATCACCCGCGCCGCCGAGGCGGGCGCGGTCGGCGGCTCGATCGAGGACTTCGGCAAGGACGACGGCCTCTACGAGGCGGAGCTCGCCACGGAGCGGATCGCCGCCGCCGCCGAGGCGGCGCGGGCCCTCGATTTCGAGTTCACGCTCACCGCCCGGGCCGAGAACCACCTGCGCGGCAACCCCGACCTCGACGACACGATCGCCCGCCTGCAGGCCTTCGAGAACGCCGGGGCAGACTGCCTCTACGCGCCCTTCATTCGCACGATCGAGGAGATCGAGGCGGTTTGCTCGGCGGTCTCGAAGCCCGTCAACGTGCTCGCCCTGCCGGGCGGGCTTCCGGTCGCCGAGCTGATCGGCGCCGGCGCCCGGCGGATCAGCGTCGGCAGCTCCTTCGCCTGGGTCGCGATCGGAGCCGCGGTCGAGGCGGCGACCGCGATGCGCGACCAGCCGGAGGTCCCGCCGGCGCCGCTGACGGTGAACGTGCGGGAGCTGCTTGCCGGCTAGGTGAACTGGGCGCGCAGCTTGCGCGCGCCGGTGAGGCGCCAGGTGGTGCGCAGGATCGTCGCGGCGACAGGTCCGACAAACCCGGGCCGGTAGTCGAAGTCGATCGTGTAGTCGAGCCGCGTCCCCTTGGTCGTCGGCGTCAGCTCGAGGCGGCCGAGGTGATTGGAGATCGGGGCGTCGTTGATCACCGTGTACTCGATCAGCCGGGGGCGCTCGTGGGTGACGATCCGCTCCTCGAGCGCCGCCGACCCGGGTGGCTTCACCAGCCGCACCATCCCCAGTCCCATCGGCTCGTTCGGGTCGTCGCCGGCCTCGAGCACCTTCCCCTTCCCGGGCCAGAGCTCGAAGAAGTTGTCCGTCAGGTAGGTGAAGACGGCATCGGCCGAGCCGCCGACCTCGGCGGTCAGGTGGACGTGGTTCTTAGCGCTCAAACCATCTCGCCGAGCTTGCGGATCTGAAACGCGCGGACGAGGTCGGTGACGCCCTGCAGCAGCGCCCAGATCCCTGCGAAGGCGAGCAGCACGTAGGCCTTGTCGATGAAGAACTGGCCGCCGGTCCAGAACGCGAGGATCACCATCAGGATCCCGCTGAACAGGCCCAGCCACCAGAGGTCGTTGATCTCGCGCGAGACGAACGCCTGCATGATCCAGAAGACGCCGACGATCAGAAACAGGAAGCCGAGGATGTCGGCGAGCGCCGCGAACGTGTTCTCGGGGCTGATCAGGGAGACCACCCCCGAGACCAGGAAGAGGACGCCGAAGATCCCGTACAGCCACTTGCCGCGCTCGACCATGCTCATGATCGCGAGCTGCTGGAAGCCGGTGGTCAGGAACATGATGCCGACCAGGATTCCGACCGTGTTGATCGAGGCCTGATCGAACTGGAGGATGACCATGCCGATGATCGTCCAACCGATCCCGAACACGATCCACAGCCACCAGAGGCTCGCGATCCTCTTCACGACCTCCCGCTCGGCGCCGGTCACGGTTGCTTCCATCAGATGCTCCCCTTGCTGAATCGCTTCCCTCGGGCAGTTGGCAGTATCAGCAGATCGCCAGACGTAAGAGAAAGCGCGATCGCGACGAGCCGGGCGCCCCGACCTTCGACTACGCCGATGCCGAGGGCAACGTGCTCACCCTCCGGGGCGAGCTGAGCGCGCGCACAATCGCCAAGATCCGCTCCGGGCCCGGCCGCGCCGCCAGCTCGGCCGAGGATGCCTGGCACCGGCGCACCGAGATGCTGTTCGAGCGCCTCGCGGTGAGCTGGGAGATCGCCGGGCTGCCGCTCGACGACCAGAAGATGCTGCTCGGGCGCTACCGGATGGCCGACGTCGAGACCCAGCGCTGGGTGCAGCGGACGATCACCCGCCATCTCGAGGTGCACATTCCCGAGCTCGCCGAATGAGCTCCGACACGGGCCTGACGCCGGAATGGGTCGCCGCGGCCGGCGATCGGGTCGCCCACCACTTCGAGCGCGAGCTCGAGGCGCTGGTTGCGGTCTCCTCGCCCTCAGGGGATGCCGCCGCGGCCGAGGAGCTCTGCGCCCTGGTCGCGGCGCTGCTCCCCGACGACGCCGAGATCGAGCGCCCATCCTGCTCGACCGCCGGCTACGCGCCCGACCTCCTGGCGACGCTGGGCGGCAGCGGCAGCGGGCGGGTGCTGCTGCTCGGCCACCTCGACACCGTCATCGCCCACGCCGACCACCGGCCGCTGGAGCGCCGGGACGGCCGGCTGGTGGGGTCGGGCTCGGTCGACATGAAGGGAGGCGTGGCGATCGCGCTCGGGGTGCTGCGGGCGCTCGCCGCGGTCCCCGAGAGCTTCGCCGAGCTCACCCTGCTCACCGTCGTCGACGAGGAGTGGCGGACGGGGGGCTTCGACCACGGGCCGCGGTTCGCGGGCTACGACGCCTGCCTCTGCTTCGAGGCCGGCCAGCTGGCGCCCGGCGGGGAGGAGGCGGTGGTCGCGAAGCGCAAGGCGGCGGCGACGATGCGCGTCACCGCCACAGGGGTCGCGGCGCATTCCGGCTCCTCTCCGGAGAAGGGCCGCAACGCCCTGCTCGCGCTCGGCGAGGCGGCGCGACGGGTCGCGGCGCTCGGAGATCCGGCGGGGCCGGAGCGGCTGACCGCGACCCCGACCGTGCTGCGCTCCGGCGAGTCGTTCAACGTCGTCCCCGCCAACGGCGAGCTGATCTGCGACCTGCGCGCCGAGCGCCTGGAGGCGTTCGACCCCCTGCTCGAGGCGCTGCCGGCGGAAATCGACGGGGTCGGGATCGAGGCCGAGCTGGTCCGGCGCTGGCCCGGGATGGACAGCCGTGAGCTGGTGGCTGAGAGGCTCGCCGAGCCCGCAACCGCGCTACTCGGCAGTCCGCTGCTGGTCGGTGCCCGCGGCGGCGCCAGCGACGCCAGCCACATGGCCGAGCACGTGGCGCTCACCGTCGACGGCCTCGGGCCGCGCGGCGGCCACGCCCACCACCCCGACGAGTACGTCAGCGTGGCCTCGGTCCGCCCTCGGGCCGAGATCGCCCTGGCGCTGGCAGCCGCGGCGCTGGCAGAACCGGCGTAGGCCGACCGCCGGCCGGGTAATACTCGGCTCGCGTGAGCGCGACCGTCGAGAACGCGGTTGACCGCGGCTACTTCCCCGCCGGCGAGTCGGTCCTGCGCCGAGTCCACGGCGAACGCGCGGTCGGGCTCAACTACGGCCAGCGGGCCCTGATGCTCGGCGCCGCCCACCCGGTCAACTTCATCGGCACCCAGGCCAACACGCGCTCCGGGGCGCGGCCGTTCCTGCGCCTCGCCCACACCGCGAAGGTGTTCGAGACGGTCTTCTTCGGCACCCGCGCCGAGGCGGACAAGGCGCTCGCCTTCGTCGAGCGGATGCACCAGCGGGTCCGCGGCGAGATTCCGGAGAGCGCCGGGCGCTGGCCCGCCGGGACCTCCTACAGCGCCTTCGACCCGGAGCTGATGCTGTGGACCGTTGCGGTGATCGCCGACTCGGCGGAGGTCTTCTACGAGACGCTCGTCCGCGACCTCGAGCCCGCCGAGAAAGAGGCGCTGTGGGGCGACTACGTGCGCTTCGGCGAGCTGTTCGGGATGCCGCGCGATGCGGCGCCGTCGACCTACGCCGAGTTCCGCTCCTACTGGGACGCGATCTGGGCCGGCGACGAGCTCCACCTCACCGACGAGGCCCGCGAGGTCGCGCTGGCGATCGCCTTCGAGATCCCGATGCCCCGTTATCTGCACGCGTCGCGCCGGGTCCACAACCTCGTTCTCGCCGGCACCCTGCCCTCACAGGTGCGCAAGCTGTTCGGCGTCGATTGGACCCCACTGCACGAGGCCGCCTTCCGCTCCGTCGTCCGCGGCCTGCGCACCGCACGGCCGGTGACGCCGAAGCGGGTCCGCCGCGGCGGCAACACGGCCTCGTTCGAGATGGTCGCGCGGACGGAGCGGGAGCTGGTCGCCGCCGGCCGGACGACCCTGCCCGGCGTTGCCACGGCAGCCTGAGCCCGGGGATACTCCCCCCGTGGGCCAGCCCGAAGGAACCCGGATCGTCCTGCCTCGATTGAGCGAGGAGGAGGCCGCACGCCGGACGCCGGACGAGCGCCTGGCTGTTCGCTTTCCCGCCCTCTACCGCCGGTTCAACGACCTCGGCGTGCGGGGCCTGTCGCCCGGGTCCTCGCTGCGGCGGCGCGTGGTCGCCCGCGGGATCAACCGCGCCTACGCCGCGGCCAACCGCCGCGACTTCGAGCTCCTGCTGATCGGAATCGACCCTGATCACGAGTACCGGCCGAGCCCCGAGATCATGCCGCCCGACCTCGGCGGCCCCACCCACGGCCATGAGGGGTACCTGCGGATGTGGGGCTACTGGCTCGACGCTTTCGAGGACATCCGCTACGAGCCCGAGGAGGTGCTCGACCTCGGCGACAAGTTCCTCGTCACCGTCCGCCAGGTCGGGCACGGCTCGGGCAGCGGCGTGGGTCTGACCCTGCCGGTGTTCCAGCTGCTGACCATCCGCGGCGGCCGCACCATCCTCCAAGAGGACTTCCTCGATCGCGAGGAGGCGCTCGCGGCAGCTCAGAGCAGCTCCGTCGCGCCCTTGACGGCGAAGTAGGCGCCGACCAGGGCGAAGGCCAGGATCGCCAGCCCGCGCTGGCGACGGCGGACCCAGCGGTTGAACTCCTCGAGTCCCGCCCGAGCCCGATCCGCGTGGCGCAGCGCGACGAAGAGCGCCGCGACCGGGACCGTGAACCAGATCACGTTGAAGAGCAGGACCTCGATCACGCTGCTGATCAGGTCCGGATCCCCGCTTGAGATCGCGTTCAGGCCGAGTAGATAGAAGAGGCCCGGCAGATGCGTGGCGACGCCGGCCCCGGCGACGACGGAGAGCGATGGGTCGCGGAGGGCTCGCGACATCCGCGAGTCGCCTCCCGACCGTCGCCCCGGCACTCGAAGCTCGACCCTGCCCGAGGCGAGCGCTGCGGCGAAGCCCAGCGATGCCGCCCCGAGGCTGAGGCTGATCACCGAACTCACCGTCGACGAGCCGATTTCCGCACCGTGCAGTGCCCTGACCACGATCAGCCCGATCACGAAGCTCCACGCGAAGCCGACCGCGATGTAGGCGAGCAGGAGCCGCACCGGAGTCTTCGAGGACAGCACGGCATACACGGCGGCGATCCCCGCCGGGCGAGCGGCGTTGACGATCGCCAGCACGATCCATTCCAGGTTCACGAAGCTGCCACCGGCACCTCCGATCCTATGCACGGGGGGGTCCGTTCCTGCGAATAGCCTGGGCGGGTCGTGGTCACGGACGAAGGCGCCTAGAGCCGCATGGGCGACGGCCGTGTGCTCGCGCTGGCGGCGGCGGCCTGCTTTGCGCTCGCCGCTGCGCTCCAGCAGAAGGGCCAGTTCCGGCTCGCGCGCGAGGGCTGGCCGGTTCGCGGCGTCGGCGACATCTTCCGGCTGTTCCGGGTCTGGATTTGGCTTGCCGGCACGGCCATCCTGCTGGGTGGGTACGCGCTCCAGGGCGTCGCGCTGGACGTCGGCAAGGTCGTCGTCGTCCAGCCGCTGCTCGTCACCACGCTCGTCTTCGCGCTACCCCTGGGCCACTGGCTGACCGGTCAGCACGTCACCCGCCGGCAGGTCTGGGGCGCGGTGGTGATGGTCGGCGGCCTCTTCATGTTCATCCGGCTCGGGGACCCGGCCGAGGGCATCGATACCGCGCCGACCGGGGAGGTGCTGGTCGCGAGCGCCGTCGTCTGCGTGGTCTCAGCGGTCGGACTGGTGCTGGGCCGGCACGCGGAGGCGGCGCGCAAGGCGGCGATCTTCGGCGGCGTCGCCGGCCTCCTGTTCGGCCTGTCGGCGACCTTCGACAAGCCGGCGTTCAGCGGTGCCGACGTCGGCACCGGCGACCTGTTCGGCGAGTGGGAGCTCTGGGCGCTCGTGGGCTTCGGGGTGATCGCGTTCGGCGTCCAGCAGCTCTCCCTGGCGACCGGCCAGCTTGCGCCCGCGATGGCCGCGGTCTCCGTGGCGAACCCGCTCGCCAGCACCCTGATCGGCGTGCTCGTCTACGAGGAGCGCCTGACCCAGCCCGGCTGGCACATTGCCCTTGCCTTCGCGGCCCTTTTCGTCTCCTTCTGGGGCGCGGTGATCGTCACGCTCGCCAACCGCGAGCTGGCGATCCCGGGCGAGCCACCCTAAGCCGGGCCGGGGTCCAGGGTGCGCGCCGTCTCAGAGCGCGCGACGTCGCGGTGGTCCGGGAGAGTGCCGAGCGCGCGGTCGGCGATCGTGTTCGTGATCCCGTGCCAGTAGTGCTCGTTCTTGAAGTGGTGCAGCCGGTGGTTGCGCCAGATCGAGCGGTAGACGCGCGTGCGCGGCACGTAGGCCGTGTGGATCAGGTAGTGCGTCCACTCGTAGGCGCCGACCAGCACGTAGCCGGCGATCGCGGCGCTGAGCAGGGCGGCCCAGGGCACGGCGCCCCCGATCAGGCCGACCGGCACGCCGATCGCCAGCACGACGACGGGAACCGCGATCAGCAGCAGCTCGGCGAGCTCCTGCGCGTCGAGCAGCAGGGTCATCAGGTTGTTCGGATGGCGGTGGTGGTAGCGGTGGTCGCGCGTGGTCGGCAGCTCGTAGGTTTGGCCTCGCAGCTCGATCGGCTTCGCGTGCAGGAGGTAGACGTGGATCGCCCACTCGCCGAACGGATAGATCACGAGCATCGCGCCGACCGCGACCGCGTCGCGCCAGGCCAGCGGCTCGTCGATCAGCGCCCTGACGACGATCAGCAGAACGACAGCGCCGCCGATCATCCACGGCGAGTGGCGCTTCGCGAACTCGCGGATCGCATCGCCGAGCGTCTTCACCTCCGGCCCCCATTCCGCCCTCGCGACCATGGCTGAAGGCTACGCCCGGCCCGCCTCGAGCAGGCGGCGCAGGAAGCGCTGCGTCTCCGGCTGGCGCGGCTCGGAGAGCACCTGCTCGGGCGGGCCGACCTCGAGCAGCCGCCCCTCGTGCAGGAAGCAGACCCGGTCGGCGACCTCGCGGGCGAAGTTCATCTCGTGGGTGGCGATCAGCATCGTCACGCCCTCGGACTTCAGCGCTCGCACCGTCTCCAGCACCTCGCCGACCAGCTCCGGGTCGAGCGCCGAGGTGACCTCGTCGAGCAGCATCGCCCGCGGCCGCGTGGCGAAGGCACGGGCGAGCGCGACCCGCTGCTGCTGGCCGCCCGACAGCTGGTCGGGGCGGTCGTGCTCGCGCCCGCCCAGCCCGAGCCGGTCGAGCCGGAGGCGCGCCTCGGCCTCGGCCCGGTCGCGGGGCATGCCGTGACCGCGGTGGATGCCGAGGACGACGTTCTCGAGCACCGTCATGTGAGGGAAGAGGTTGTAGGCCTGGAAGACGAGCCCGAGCCGGCGCCGCACCGAGACCGCGTCCACCGAGGGGTCGGTGATCACCTCGCCGTCGAGGAAGATGTCGCCGTCGTCGATCTCGATCAGCAGGTCCGCGCAGCGCAGCATCGTCGACTTGCCCGACCCCGAGGCGCCGATCACGGCGATCGCCTCGTGTTCGTGGATCTCCAGGTCGATCCCGTGCAGGACCTCGCGCTCGCCGAAGGCCTTCGTGACGCCGCGGAACTCGAGGACGGGGGTGTCGCTCACGTCGCCGCCTCCGTGTAGCCCCAGCGCTCGAGCAGGCGGGCGAGCGGGATCGTGACCGCCAGGTAGAGGAGCGCCGCGGCGACCATCGGCGTGTAGTTGAAGTCGGTCGAGGCGTCGATCTGGGCGACGCGGAAGGCCTCGCCGGAGACCCCGATGATCGCGATGAGCGCGACGTCCTTCTGCAGGGCGATGAAGTCGTTGAGCAGCGGGGGGCCGACCCGCCGCACCGCCTGGGGCAGGATCACATGGCGCATCGCCTGGCGTTCCGTGAGCCCGATCGCGAGGGCGCCGTCGCGCTGGCCCGGGTGCACGGAGCGCAGCCCGGCCCGGTAGACCTCGCTCACATAGGCGCCGTAGGAGAGGGTCAGCGCGATCCCGCCGAGGATCACCGGCTCCCTGGGCAGACCACTGAGATCGAGCGCCGGGACCCCGAAGCCGACCAGATAGACGAGGAGCACGGTCGGGATGCCGCGGAAGACGTCGGTGTAGACCGTCGCCAGCAGCCGCACCGGGAACAGCGCCGGGGCGCCGGTTGTCCGCACCAGGGCGACCACGAGGCCGAGGATCAGCACTACGACCTCGACGATGCAGAAGACCCGGATATCGAGCCAGAAGGCCCTGAGGATGTCCGGGAAGGAGTCCTTGAACTCCGTCGCGTTGAAGAAGGTGTCGCGGACGTCGGGCCACCCCGAGCTCGTCAGCACCGCGATCGCGAGCCCGCCGATCACGACCACGGTCGAGATCACCGCGATCGCGAACCCTCGCCGGTCCCTGGCGCGCCGCGCCGCTGCCCGCTCTGCGCGGCGGTCCGCCATCGCTACGCGGTCGGCGCTACTGGAGCACCGGCGCCTTGGTGACGTCGCTCATCCACTTCTGCTCGATCGCCGGCAGGTCGCCCGACTCCTTAAGGGCGTCGACCGCCGCCGAGACGCAGTCGGTCAGCGGTGAGTCCTTCGCCAGCAGCGCGCCCCACTGATCGCCCCCGGGCGCGGGGAACTGACCGACCGTGGTCGCGTCGGGCACCTGCACGGCCGTGACGTAGAAGGCAGTGGGGACATCGACGACCACCGCGTCGACCTGTCCGTTCTTCAGCGCGCTGACCACGTCGTTGGAGTTGTCGAAGACCTGCGGGTCGTTCGAGGGCTGGATCAGGTCGTTGACGGCGTCGTAGCTCGTCGTCCCGATCTGCACCCCGATATTCGCGTCGGCGAGGTCGGCGAGCGACGTCGCGGAGGCGGCGGGCGAGTCCTTGGGCGCGACAACGGCCTGATCGGCCTCGTAGTAGGGAGCCGAGAAGTCGACCTGCTCGGCGCGCTTCGGCGTGATCGAGATCTCGTTGACGTCGAAGTCGAAGTCCTTCGGGCCCGGCGCGTAGGAGGCGTTGAAGGGCACCACCGTCCACTCGACGTTGTCGGCGCTGTAGCCGAGCTGGTCGGCGATCGCGTAGGCGGTCGCGCTCTCGAAGCCCTGGCCGTTGGTCGGGTCGTTGTCTGAGAAGTAGGGCGGGTAGGCGGGCTTGTCGGTGGCGATCGTCAGCTTCCCGTCGGAGACGGTCTGCAGCGTGTCGGGGGTGCAGTCGGAGAGCGAGACGTTGCCGGTCGAGGCGGCCGAGTCGGTGGTCGAGTTGTCGCTCGAGCCGCACGCGGTCAGGGTCGCCGCGAGCGCGAGCGCGGCAACGAGCAGGGCGGTGATGCGGATCTTCGACAAGGTGGGCCTACCTCCGCTTGGGAGCATCAATGCGCGAAGATCCTATGTGCATGGGCTGGAGCGCGGACGAGATCCCCGATCAGAGCGGTCGCGTGGCCGTGGTCACCGGGGCCAACAGCGGCCTGGGCCTGGCGACGGCGCGAGAGCTCGCCCGCGCCGGGGCGACGGTGATCGCGACCGCACGCGACTCCTCGAAGGCCGAGGCCGCCGGGGCGAAGCTGGCCGAGGATGGCGCCGCGGTCGAGTTTCGCGATCTCGATCTCGCCAGTCTCGACTCGGTGCGTGGGTTCGCCTCCGCACTCGCCGCCGACCACCCGCGGATCGACGTCCTCGTCAACAACGCCGGCGTGATGATGCCGCCGCGCGGCGAGACGGCGGACGGCTTCGAGCTCCAGTTCGGCACCAACCACCTCGGCCACTTTGCGCTCACCGGGCTGCTGCTCGACGCGCTCGCCGCCGGCGACGACTCGCGGGTCGTGACCGTCTCCAGCCTCGAGCACCGGCCGGGGAAGATCGATTTCGACGACCTGGGCTCCGAGGAGTCGTACTCGCCTCGCGGCGCCTACCAGCGGTCGAAGTTCGCCAACGCCGTCTTCGGGCTCGAGCTCGACCGGCGCCTGCGCGCCGCGGGCCTGCCGGTGATCAGCACGCTCGCCCACCCCGGGTACTCGGACACGAACCTCCAGACCTCCGGCCCGACCGGGCCGATGAAGGCGTTGCTGCGGGTCGGCAACCTGCTGCTCGCCCAGAGCGCCGACCGCGGCGCCCTGCCGCAGCTCTTCGCGGCGACGGCCCCGGGGGTCGAGGGCGGTCAGTTCTTCGGCCCCGACGGCTTCCAGCAGGCGCGCGGCGCGCCGACCGAGGTGCAGCCCGTCTCGCGGGCCCGCGACGGCGAGACCGCCCGGCGGCTGTGGGAGGTCTCCGAGCAGCTCACCGGCGTCTCCTATCTGAGCGGGTGAGCGCCGGGGAGGTCGCGGCCGCGATGGGCCGGGTCGGGCTGCCGGCGCCCGTCGCCGAGCTGGCTCGCCGAGAGTGGGACGCGATCGTCGTCGGCGGCGGCCACAACGGGCTCACCGCGGCCGCCTACCTGGCCCGGGCCGGCAAGCGGGTGCTCGTGCTCGAGCGCCGCGAACAGCTCGGCGGCGCCTGCACGCTGGTACGCCCGTTCGCCGACCAGCGCTTCGTGATCAGCCCCTGCGCCTACGTCGTCGGCCTGCTCGACCCGGTGGTGATCGCCGAGCTCGAGCTCGAGCGCCACGGCTACCGCGTGACCCCGGCCGACCCGAACCTCTGGTGCCCGCTGGCGGGTGGCGGCTCCTACGCCGGGTTCATCGACGGCGCCCGCACCGCCGCCCACCTGCGCGAGCAGGGCTTTGCCGAGCGCGACGTCGAGGGCGTCGCGGCCTACGAGGCGACCTTCGACCGTCTGCGGAGGTTGCTTCGCGCGGGGCCGGCCGGCGACACCTGGCAGGGCCCGTCGCCGAGCCGCGCCGAGCTGGAGGCGGCGCTCGGCGGCGACCCGGAGCTGATCGCGATCGCCTTCGAGGAATCGATCGCGGCGACGCTCGACCGCTTCATCGACGATGGGCGGCTCAAGGACGTGCTCGCGCCGCAGGGGCTGATCGGCACCTTCGCCGGGCCGCGAGACCCGGGCACGGCGTCGATCCGGCTCATGCACCACCAGGGCGACCTGCTCGGCCTGGGCTCGGTGTGGGGCTACGTCGAGGGTGGCATGGGCCGGATCTCGTTCGCGATCGCCGAGGCGGCGCTGGAGGCCGGGGCGCAGCTCGCCGCCGGCGTCCCGGTCGCCCGGGTGCTCCCGGGGGAGGGGGTGGAGCTGGAGACCGGCGAGGCGATCCGGGCGCCGGTGGTTGTCTGCAACGCGGACCCCAAGCGCCTGCTGGCCATGTTGGGTGAGGCCGATGCAAACGGGGCGGTGCCGGCCGACTATCGCCGGCGACTCGAGGGCTGGGACGTGACCTCCCCGGTCGTGAAGCTGAACGTGGCGATGAACGCGGTGCCCCAGTTCACCGCCGCCGGCGAGCTCGATCCCTACCGGGCGATGGTCTGCCTCTCGGCCGGCACCGACGGCCTCCAGGAGGCCTGCGAGGCGGCCCGCGCCGGCGCCCCGGCGATCGGCTTCTGCGAGCTCTACTTCCAGTCGGCCTACGACGCCTCGGTCGCGCCTCCGGGCCACCATGTGATGAGCGTCTTCGCCCAATACGCGCCATACGAGCTGGCCGATGGGAGCTGGGAGACGCGCCGGGAGGAGATCGGCGAGGCGGTGCTGGACGCGATCGAGGCCCACGCCCCGAACGTGCGCGACTGCATCGTCGAGGCACAGGTGCTCGGACCGCCCGACATCGAGGAGCGAATCGGCCTCTCCGGCGGCCACATCTTCCAGGGCGAGGCGCTGCCCGCGCAGATGTGGGATCGCCGGCTTCAGGCGCGCACCCCGGTCGAGGGCCTCTACCTGTGCGGAGCCGCCACCCACCCCGGCGGCTCGGTGATCGCGCTCAACGGCCGAATTGCCGCACGCCAGGTGCTCGCTGCGTAGGCTCGCCCGCGGTGAGCCACCACGTCACCAACCTGATCTCGATTCCGCTGTTCACAGGGGCGATCGGGTACCTGACCAACTGGAGCGGGGTCTGGATGCTGTTCAACCCGGTCCACTTCAAGGGCGTTCGGGTGCCCGGCCTGGCGGCCGTCGCGAGCGTCCTGCCGCGCAAGATCCAGCAGATCCCAGGGGTCGCCCACGGAGGCATCGGTTGGCAGGGGATCATCCCGTCGCGGGCGGCGAAGATGGGCTCGATCGCGGTCGACAAGGGGATCGCGAAGCTCGGCAGCCCGAGCGAGTTCTACGGCCGGCTGGAGCCGGACGCGATCGCCGAGCACATCCTCGACACGGCCCGCGACGACATCCGCGAGGTCACCGAGCGGATCATCGAGCGCGAGCACCCCGACCTGTGGCACGACCTGCCGCCGCAGGTCAAGGAGCGCGTCCACGAGCGCGTCCAGGAGCAACTGCCCGACATCGTTCGCGAGGTCACCGACGACATCGGCAACAACATCGAGCACCTGATGGACGTCAAGCTGATGGTGATCCGCAAGATCGAGGAGCGGCCCGAGCTCGCCAACCGGATCTTCCAGGACGTCGGCAAGAAGGAGCTGCGCTTCATCATCAACTTCGGCTTCTTCTTCGGCGCCGCGCTCGGCTTCCCGATGGTCTTCATCACAGAGGCGTTCCCCTACTGGTGGGTGCTGCCGATCGGCGGCGTGGTGATCGGCTACGTCACCAACTGGATGGCGCTGTGGATGATCTTCGAGCCCGTCGAGCCGCGCAAGATCGGGCCGCTGAAGCTGCAGGGGCTGTTCATCCGCCGCCAGCCCGAGGTGGCGGACGTCTACGCCGGGATCATCTCGGACGACATCGTCACGCTCGCCAACATGGGCGACGAGCTCCTCCACGGTCCGCAGTCCGACCGCACCCGGTGGATGATCGAGGCCCGCCTGCGGCCCGCGGTCGACCGCAGCGTCGGCGTCGCCGGGCCGGCGGTCCGGGTCGCCTTCGGCACGAGGCGGTTCGACGCCGTCCGCGAGTCGATCGCCCAGGAGGCGGTCGAGTACACGATGACCCCGCTCACCGACCCGGAGTTCAACCGCCAGCAGGCGGGCGCCGTGCGCAAGCTGATCGCCGAGCGGATGCGCGAGCTGCCGCCGCAGGACTTCCAGGAGCTGCTGCGCGCGGCGATGCGCGAGGACGAGTGGCTGCTGCTCCTGCACGGCGCCGTGCTCGGCTTCGCCGCCGGCTGCCTGCACCTGGCGATCTTCGGGCCGGGCTAGGAGTCCGTGAACAGCGGCGCGCCGATGATCTCGAGCCGCCGCGTCAGCCCGCCGAGAGCGAACTCGCGAATCTCGTCGGCGTTCGCGCCGAGCGCGTCCCAGTCCGTCTCCGTCCCGGTGTCCGGCGGGGTCAGCGACTCGGCCACCGACGGGAGCAGCTCGTGCAGCGTCTGGCGAATCGTCTCCTCGGCGCCGCCCCCGCCGCGCACCGCCTCGCGGAGGAACCAGACCCCGTAACCGATGTGGCGGGTCTCGTCGTGGTGGATCTTCGAGTAGCCGTCGACGAAGCCGGGCAACAGGCCCTGCCGCTCGAGGTACTCGGTGATGAAGCGAAACGACGTGAGGCCGAGCGTCCCTTCCAGGATCAGGTGGTAGATCGTGACGAAGCGAACCTTGGCGGCCAGGTCGCCGGGCGCCGCGACGAGCCGCTCGTGGGCCGCCACGAGTGCCTCGTCGAAGATGTGGCGGAACGCGTCGGAGACCTGCTCGCGCGCTCGCGCGACGTGCGCGGCGATCGCGTCCGGCGC
>JAWVFH010000024.1:0-27509 GCA_033856255.1 Solirubrobacterales bacterium
CGTCAGCCGGAGGGCGTCTTCGAGATCCATCGCCGCGACTCTCTCAGATCGGGCCGCCTCCTTGCAGCGCTCCCCGATCGGCTCGAGGTGAAAAGGAGAACCCGGAGCGGAGGCGAATCAACCCGCCGTGAGCAAGACCGCGACCAAGACCCGCCCGTCCTCGCCAACCCAGACGCGTTCCAACGGCAGCGGCCGCAAGGTCGCATCGGCGCCGAAGGGAAAGGCGCTCTCGACCTACATCACCGAACGATTCGACGAGTTCTCGCGCTCTCAGAAGGACGTCGCCCGCTACATCGTCGATCACCTCGACGAGGCCGCCTTCCAGACCGCCGAGGAGCTCGCCCGCCGGGCCGACACCTCGTCGTCCACCGTCGTCCGCTTCTCCCAGGCGCTCGGCTTCGAGGGCTATCCCGAGCTTCAGCAGGCGGCGATCGAGGAGTACCGCAGCCGCGGCCCGGCCGACAACGGCGCCTCGACTGCGCCCCTGTTCGACTTCGACCACTCCGAGTTCGAGGCCTCCTTGGCCGCCGACCACGCCAACGTCGAGGAGACGGTCCGCAACCTGACCCGCGAGCAGGTCGAGGCCTGCGTGACCGCGCTCGGCGCGGCGCACCGGGTGATGATCGTCGGCATGGACCAGCTCGCCTTCTTCGCCAGCTACCTGCGCCACCTGCTGGCGCTGCTCGACATCCGCGCCGAGGTCGTCGCCAGCCCTCGCCAGGACTCGATCACCCGCCTCTCTCGCGTCGACGAGGACTCGCTGGTGATCGCATTCTCGGCCGGCCGGGCGCATCCGATCGTCGTCCGGGCGATGAAGCTCGCCAAGCACCGCGGCGCCGCGACGATGGCGATCACCGACGCGACCCTTTCCGATATCGGCCAGCACGCCGACCTGACGCTGTACTACTCGTCGAACGGGCCCTCGTTCACGCGCTCGAACACCTCGCTGCTGGCGATCGTCCAGGCGCTCGCGCACGGGGTCTACGCCCGCGACAAGGGCGCCTACAAGGACCGCATCCGCGCCTTCAAGCTGAAGTAGCGGCCGCGGTTCTTACCTGCCGATCCGAACCGGACGCCGTCCCCGGCGTCAGAACCGCGCGCTTGTGGGAGTCGGCTCCGTCGGAACTCGGTGGGAAATTCCTCCCACGCAACGGATCGTGCAGATGCTCACATAACGCTGACATTTGCGGCGTGGGCGTCTAGGGTCGTCGGTGCCGAAGCCTCGCAGCCCGGCGAACTCATGCCGAGCGCGCAAACCAACGTCCGCCCAGCCAGCCGCCGACTTGTCGTCGCGGTGGCTGTCGTTGCGGGCTGCCTGGCGGCCGCGCTCGCAACCGGGCCCAGCACGAGCGCGCAGACCGGGCAGCTGGACTCCGTTCGCGCCCAGCAGGACGATGTCCGCGCCAAGCTCGACGACCAGAACGCCGCGATCGACTCGCTGCTCGGCGAGGTTGCGGCCCTGCGCGTGCGCGAGGATCGAGTCGCCGGCGAGCTCGCCAAGCAGGAGGCCGAGCTTGCCGAGGCGAGGAGCCAGCTCGTCGCCGCCCGCGAAACCCTGGTCCGGACACGCCACCGGCTGAAGGGCGCGCTGGACGAGCTCGAGCAACTCCTCGTTCGGATCTACCGCTACGGGGAGCCCGACGAGCTCACCGTCTTCCTCAACTCCGACGGCTACGACGAGCTCGCGACGACGGAGACCTACTTCGAGCGCATCCGCGCCTACCAGAGCGAGGTGGTGGGGCGGGTGCGAGATCTGCGCGCGGCGGCGCGAACGTCCGTCGATCGGATCGAGGCTTCGGTCAAGCGCATGGAGGCCGCGCGCGCCGCGATCGCGGCGCGTCAGCAGGCGCTCGCGGCGTCACGGGCCGACCTCGAGGCTCGCGAGGCTGCGCTGAACGCCGCGCAGGCCGAGCGCCGCCAGGAGCTCAACAAGCTGAAGGGCAAGGAGCAGAGCCTCGTCGAGGCCCTCTCAACGCCGGCTCCGACCCCCGACGGAACGACGACTGCCGCGCCTCCGGCCACGAACGTCGCGCCCCCGAGCGGGTCGACGGCGACGATCAACTCGGATGGGACGGCAACGGCTCCCGCCGACGCTCCGCAGGCGGTCAAGGACGCGATCGCCGCCGGCAACCAGATCACCAACACGGCGTACCTGTACGGCGGCGGCCATGGCTCGTTCGATTCTCCCGGCGGCTACGACTGCTCCGGGTCGGTCAGCTTCGCGCTCCACGGCGGCGGCCTGCTTTCCGCGCCGCTCGATTCGACCGGCTTCATGACCTGGGGCGACCCGGGCCCGGGCCAGTGGATCACCGTCTATTCCAATCCCGGTCACGCCTACATGGTCATCGCGGGCATCCGCTTCGACACCTCGGGGGCGCCGCCTCGCTGGCAGCCGGCGCTGAGCGACAACACCGGCTTCGTCGCCACGCATCCGCCCGGCTACTAGGACGCGTTCGAGACGCGGGTCCAGAACCGCACGTACTCGCGTGCGTGGCCGATCCCGGCTTCGAGCGCCAGGCAGACTCCCTCGGGGACGTCGGCCGGGTCGGCTCCGTCGCGGAGCGCCTCGAGGTGGCGAAGGTTCTCGCGGTGCGCGGCCAGCTGGGACTCGGCCAGCTTCGCGGGATCGCCGCCGAGGAAGAGCTGCAGCAGCCCGGCGTCGCGGATCTCGTAGAGGTCGGTCGTCGGACTCCCGCGCCATTCCTCGAGCGCCTCGCGGCCGGCGTCGGTGAGCGAGTAGAGCCGCCGACGTCGCCCGCTCTTCTCGCGGCGCTCGTCGAGCAACCCGGCCTCCGCGAGTCGCGCCGGCTCCGAGTACAGCTGGGTGTGCGGCAGCGACCAGAAATATCCGACGCCCGCCGCGGCGGCCCGCTTCAGGTCGTAGGGGCTCGCCGTTCCGAGTAGATCGACGAGGCCGAGGACGACGTAGGAGGTGGGGGAGAGGCGGATCGTTGACATCGCTGCCATCTTACGCTACTGTCAGCACCGTTCGGAAAGAACTATCGAGGAGCAAGCCGCCATGCACGTCACCGCCGCCACCCCCGCCACCGCTTCGCCCGCGCTCGGCTTCGAGTCGATGGAAAGCGAAGTCCGGGTCGAATCGCTGCCGCTGACCGGGGAGCTCCCCGAATGGCTGACCGGCTCCCTGGTGCGCACCGGCCCGGCGAAGTGGGAGGTCGGCGACCGGTCGATGAACCACTGGTTCGACGGCCTGGCGATGCTTCACCGGTTCGGGTTCGCGGACGGCGACGTTTCCTACGCCAGCCGTTTTCTGGAGACGCGCGCCTACCGCGCCGCCGCTGAGACCGGAGAGATCACCTACTCCGAGTTCGCGACCGATCCCTGCCGATCGCTGTTCCAGCGGGTGATGTCGCTGTTCTCGCCGAAGATCTCCGACAACGCGAACGTCAACCTGGTCAAGCTCGGGGAGCGGTTCGTCGCGATGACCGAGACCCCGATCCCGGTCCAGTTCGACGGCGAGACCCTGGAAACGGCCGAGGTGGCGCCCTGGAAGGTGCCCGGGCTCCTGACGACCGCCCATCCGCACCTGGATCGGGCAGCCGGAGGGATGCTGAACTACGCGGCGGCGCTCGGCCCGCGCAACCAGTACCGCTTCTTCCGCCTCGGCGCGGACGCCACCGAGCCTGAGGTGATCGCGAAGATCCCGGTCAAGAACCCGGCGTACATGCATTCCTTCGGGCTCACCGCGCGCTGGATCGTGATGGCCGAGTTCCCGTTCGTCGTCAACCCGCTGAAGATCGCCCTCAGCGGCCGGCCGTATATCGAGAACTACCGCTGGAAGCCCGAGCTCGGAACGCGGTTCACGCTCGTCGACCGAGCGACGGGAGAGCTGAGCGGTCCGTTCGAGACCGACGCTTTCTTCGGCTTCCATCACGTCAACGCCTACGAGGATGGCGACGAGGTGGTCGTCGACGTCTGCGTCAGCGAGGATGCCCAGCTGATCGAGGACTTCTACCTCGAGCGGCTGCGCGCGGGTCAACCCGCGTCGGAGGCCCACCTGCGGCGCTTCACGCTGCGCCCCGCGACGGCCGAGATCGCTCATCGGCGGCTGGTCGACGGCGGCTTCGAGCTGCCGCGGATCAACTACGGCCGCTGTAACGAGCGCCCCTACCGTTATGCATGGGGCGTCGCCAACGGCGACTCGGGCTGGATGGAGCGGATTGTCAAGGCCGATCTGGTCGCCGGCGAGACCTCGGTCTGGGCGGAGCCCGGGTGCTTCCCGGGCGAGCCGGTCTTCGTCGCCGAGCCCGGAGCCACCGACGAGGATCAGGGCGTCCTGCTCTCGGTCGTCCTCGACTCCCGGCGCGGTGGCTCGTTCCTGCTCGTCCTCGACGCAGCGACCCTCGACGAGCTCGCCCGCGCCGAGGCGCCGCACCACATTCCGTTCGGCTTTCACGGCCAGTTCGCGCGCTAGGGAGGCACTCGGTCTCGCGTATCCTTGGCCGCGATGGCCGAGACCGGGACATTCCGCGTCAAGCGCGGGCTCGCCGAGATGCTGAAGGGCGGCGTGATCATGGACGTGGTCACGCCCGAGCAGGCGCTGATCGCCGAGAACGCCGGCGCCGTCGCGGTGATGGCGCTCGAGCGCGTCCCCGCCGACATCCGTCGCGACGGCGGCGTGGCGCGGATGAGCGACCCCTCGATGATCAAGGGGATCCAGGCGGCGGTGACGATCCCGGTGATGGCGAAGGCGCGGATCGGCCACTTCGCCGAGGCCCAGGTGCTGGAGGCGCTCGAGGTGGACTACATCGACGAGTCCGAGGTCCTGACCCCCGCCGACGAGGCCAACCACATCGACAAGCACGCCTTCCAGACGCCGTTCGTCTGCGGCGCCACCGATCTCGGCGAGGCTCTTCGGCGGCTCGGCGAGGGCGCGGCGATGATCCGCTCCAAGGGCGAGGCCGGGACCGGCAACATCGTCGAGGCCGTCCGCCATCTGCGGGAGATCGTCGGCGGGATCAGGCGCCTGGGCATCCTTGCGCCGGAGGAGCTGACGGCGGCCGCAAAGGAGCTGCGGGCGCCCCTGGAGATCGTCGAGGAGGTGGCGCGGAGCGGGTGGCTGCCGGTGCCGATGTTCTGCGCCGGCGGGATCGCGACCCCCGCCGACGCCGCGTTGACGATGCAGCTCGGCGCCGAGGGCAACTTCGTCGGCTCCGGGATCTTCAAGTCCGCCGACCCCGAGCGCCGTGCGCGCGCGATCGTCGAGGCGACCACCCACTTCAACGACCCCGAGCGGGTCGCCGCGGCCTCGACCGGCCTCGGCGAGCCCATGCGCGGCGACGACATCGCCGAGCTCGCCGCTCAGGGCGAGCTGATTCAGCATCGCGGTGCCTGAATTCGAGATGGCGCGCGCGGAGGCGGGCCGGCTGCGGATCGGCGTCCTCGCCAGTCAGGGTGACTTCGCGGCCCACCTCGCGATGCTGCGGTCGCTCGGCGCCGAGGCGCTCGAGGTTCGCGGGCCGGCGCAGCTCGACGGCCTCGACGGGCTCGTGATCCCGGGCGGCGAGTCGACGACGATGATGAAGGCGATCGCCCGGGACCGGCTCGAGGGCCCGATCCGGGGCCACCTTGCCGGCGGCGCCCCGATCCTCGGCACCTGCGCCGGGATGATCGTCTGCGACCGCGACCACCTCGGGCTGGTCGAGATCGCCTGTCGCCGCAACGCCTTCGGGCGCCAGATCGCCAGCTTCGAAGCCGACCTCGAGCTCGCCGGGATCGGGCCGGAGCCGCTGCGGGCGGTGTTCATCCGCGCCCCGTGGGTCGAGCCCGAGAGCATCGGGCCGGAGGTCGAGGTGCTGGCCGAGATCGACGGCCACGCGGTCGCCGTCCGCGAGGGCCAGGCGATCCTCTGCTCGTTTCACCCCGAGCTGACCGACGACTCACGCGTACATGCGTTACTTATGGCGATGGCGACTGCCGCAAGGCAGGACCCCGAGCGTCCACGAACGGGCGCTCGCGAGCTGAGAGGAGAGAGTGAATGAGGGACCCGAGGGTCGAGAACCTGGCGCGGATCCTGGTCGGTTACTCGGCCCAGGTCAAGGAGGGCGATACCTGTCTGATCGAGGGCCCGTCAGCGGCCGAGCCGCTGATCGCCGCCGTCTACAACGAGGTCCTGATCGCGGGTGGCCTTCCGGTCATCTCGCTGAGCTTCGACGGCCAGCAGGCCGCCTACTTCAAGCACGCCTCCGACCGCCAGCTGGAGTGGATCTCGCCGATCTCCAGCTGGGGCGCCGAGGTCGCGGACTGCCGGATCGCGATCTGGGCCGACACCAACACCCGCGAGCTCTCGGGGGTCGAGCCGGAGCGCCAGACGACTCGCAGGGCGGCGACCCGCGAGCTGATGGAGGCGATGATGACCCGCACCGCGGCAGGCGAGCATCGCTGGGTCGGGACGATGTTCCCGACCAACGCCCACGCCGCCGACGCCGAGATGAGCCTGGTCGACTTCGAGGATTTCTACTACCGGGCCTGCCTGGCGGACGACCCCGACCCCCTCGGCGCCTGGAAGCGGTCCTCGCAGGAGACGCATCGGCTCGCCGAGTGGATCGAGGGGCGCGAGCAGGTGCGGATCATGGCCGAGGGCACCGATCTGACGCTCGGGATCGAGGGGCGCCACTTCATCCCCTGCGACGGTGAGCACAACATGCCCGACGGCGAGTTCTTCACCGGCCCGATCGAGGACTCGGTCGAGGGCGAGGTGACCTTCCACCTGCCGGCGACGATCGGCGGCCGCGAGGTCTCCGGGGTGCGGCTGCGATTCGAGGCTGGCAAGGTCGTCGACGCCAGCGCCGAGCGCGGCGAGGACTACCTGATCAGCATGCTCGACACCGACGAGGGCGCCCGCCGGCTGGGCGAGCTCGGGATCGGCACCAACTTCGGGATCGAGCAGGGCACCCGCTCGATCCTGCTCGACGAGAAGATCGGCGGCACGGTCCACCTCGCGGTCGGCGCCAGCTACCCAGAGTCCGGAGGTGTCAACGAGAGCGCCGTGCACACGGATATGGTCTGCGACCTGCGCCGCGGGGGGCGACTCGAGGTCGACGGCGAACTACTGCAGGAGGACGGCAAGTTCGTCGTCTGATCAACAAGGAGATTTCATGTCAAAGCGCTTGCTGACCATCTTTCTCGCGACCACGCTGGCTGCGGTGCTCGCCATGGCGGCCGCCGCGGTGGCCGACCCGGTCACCGGCGGCAAGTCGAAGCTCGCCTTCGACCAGGACACCGGCGAGGGCTTCGCCGACATGGGGATCGGGATCACGACCACCGGCGCGGCTCGCACCTCCCAGGGCAACTTCAAGTTCCCGATCAAGGGCGGCGACGTGAACGAGGGCCCCAAGGGCGAGATCGACCACAAGGGCGGGATCGCGTTCTTCAGCGAGGGCGACACCGGCACCGGGTCGGTCAAGTTCACGCAGTTCATCGTCAAGCTCGGCGCCGATAAGGCGAAGCTGTTCGCGAAGTCCGACCACGCCGCCGTGCGGCTGTTCGACCTCGACCTCAGCTCGGCGACGATCAGCGGCAGCGCCGGGGTCAACCTGAAGATCAAGGACGCCGACACGAGCCTCGCCAAGGACGGTGCAGCGGTGCTCAGCGACACCTTCGACTTCCCCTTCCACAAGGGGACGCCGATCGGCCTGATGACGATCAAGGCGACCGTCGGCTGAACGCCAATCACGAGGAGGAGGACCGATGAACACGAGTTTCAAGCGTCTACCTGCCGGGGTCGCACTTGCGCTCGCGGCTTCGCTGGCGGCGGTCGCGACGACGAGCGCCGCGCCGCCGGCATCGGTCACCGGCGGCAAGGTCGTGCTCAAGCTCGATCCCGCGACCGCCGAGGGCTTCGCCGACATGAGCATCGGGATCGAGACCACCGGTGTCGGCAAGGACGGCAAGCGCGGCTTCTCCTGGCCGATCTCGGATGGGGCCGGCGGGCTGAGCCCGGGGCCGAGGGGCTCGGTCCTCAGCTACGGCGGTCTCGCCTTCTTCACCGAGGGCGGGCCGGGGACGAAGTTCAGCAAGTTCGGGACTCGCTTCGGCACGAATAAGACGCAGCTGTACGCGAAGTCCGAGGGCGGTGGCGGCCGCTTCCTGAACCTCGACCTGAGCGAGGCGACGGTTTCGCAGGGCGCCTCCGGCCTCAAGGTCAAGGACGCTCCGGCGACCCTGACCCGGGCCGGCGCCGCGGTCCTCAGCGACACCTTCGACTTCCCCTTCCACAAGGGACTCTCGATGGGAACCGTGACGATCCGGGCGACCGTCTCGGGCTAACGCAACTTCGGCGCCGTGGCGCTGTTGTTGCTTTACGCGCGTCGCTGTCCGGGCCTCGTGCCAGGGCATGAGGGGCCGGACCACAAAAGCGGCGCCATCGATGGGATGCCGACGCTGCGCCGCGGCCGGACCGGGGGTCCGGTCGCGGCCAGCCTTTACCGCGCAACCTAGAATCGCTGGGTATGTCAGGGCATTCGAAGTGGGCCTCGATCAAGCACAAGAAGGCGGCGACCGACGCCAAGCGGGGCCAGCTGTTCACGAAGCTGGCGCGGGCGATCGCCGTCGCCGCCCGCGAGGGCGGGGGCGACCCGGAGTCGAACTTCACGCTTGCCGCGGCGATCGAGAAGGCGAAGGGCTACTCGATGCCCAAGGACAACATCCAGCGCGCGATCGACCGCGGCACCGGGGCCGGAAGCGGCGACGAGCAGATCGAGCGTGTCGTCTATGAGGGCTACGGGCCCGGCGGGGCAGCCGTCCTCGTCGACACGCTGACCGACAACCGCAATCGCACCGGCGCCGAGGTCCGCAACATCTTCGACAAGTCGGGCGGCAACCTCGGCGAGCCGGGCTCGGTCGCCTGGCAGTTCGAGAAGAAAGGCGTCGTGCTCGTCGACGGCGAGCGCTACTCCGAGGATGACCTGATGCCCGCGATCGACGCCGGCGCCGAGGACGTGGTCCCCGAGGACGACGTGCTCAAGGTGACCTCCGAGCCCAGCGACCTCACCGCGGTCCGGGCGGCGCTGGAGCGGGCCGGCGTCGACGTTCGGTCCTCCGAGCTGGCGATGGAGCCCAACGCCGTGGTCGAGATTGCCGAGGAGACCGAGGCCCGAGCGCTCGTCCGTCTGATGGAGGCGCTCGATGACCACGACGACGTCGAGGCCGTGCACGCCAACTTCGACATCCCCGAGGCGCTCCTGGAGCAGGTCGCCGCCTGAATCGCCCTGTTTGGGGAGGCGTCCGGGGCTGGGCGCAGAATCAGTAGGCGTGATCCTCGTCATGGGCATAGACCCGGGCGTGGCGAATACCGGTTTCGGCGTCGTCAGGGTCGCGGGCAGCCAGATGACCGCCGTCGACGGCGGGGTGATCGAGTCGCCTGCCGACGGGCCGCTCGAGACCCGGCTCGCCCGCATCCACGCCGAGCTCGAGCAGCTGATCGGCTGGCACCAGCCGGTGGCGGTGGCGCTCGAGGAGCTCTACTTCGGCAAGAACGTGCAGTCGGCGATCGCCGTCGGCCAGGCTCGCGGGGTGGCGATGCTGGCCGCCGCCCAGCGCGGCATCCCCTGCTTCGACTACACACCACAGGCGGTGAAGATGGCCGTCTGCGGGACCGGCTCGGCCGCCAAGCGCCAGGTCCAGGAGATGGTCGGCCGGCTGCTCGGACTGGCCCGCCCGCCGGAATCCGACCATGCCGCCGACGCCCTCGCGCTGGCGATCTGCCACGCCGGCCACGCCCGTACCGCCCAGGCGGTCGCGGACGCCGAGCGGCCCACGGTGACCGTCGGATGATCGCCTCCGTCCGCGGCGAGGTCCTCGTCCGCCGCCCCGATCACGTCGTGATCGAGTCCGCCGGGGTCGGCTACAGGCTCACCGTCTCCGCCGAGACCCTGAAGTCGGTGCCGGCGAGCGGCAAGGACACGGTCCTGCACGCTCACCTCGTCGCCCGCGACGACTCGCTGCAGCTCTACGGGTTCGCCTCCGAGGAGGAGCGCGACCTGTTTCTGCACCTGACCTCGGTCTCCGGCATCGGGCCGAAGGTCGCGATCGCGATCCTCTCCGGCGGCAGCCCGCGCGAGCTCCTGCGGGCGATCGCCGCCGGCGACGCGAAGCGCTTCCAGGCGGTGCCCGGGATCGGCAAGCGGACCTCAGAGCGGGTGATCGTCGAGCTGCGCGAGAAGGTCGCCGGCGAGCTCGAGGAGGGCGTCCCGGCGCTCGCCTCCGGCGGCGGTGACGACCCGCGCTCGCTCGCCCGCGACGGGCTCATGCACCTCGGCTACACGCTCACCGAGGCCGAGGAGCTGCTGGCCGGCGCCGAAGGCGAGACGCCCGAGGACCTGATCGGCTCAGCGCTGCGCGCGGCCGGCACGAGCCGCGAGGCAGCATGAGCATCTCCAGAGACCCGAGCATCGCGGCAGCGGGCGGGCTCGACGACCCGATCGCGACCGATCCGATCGCCGAGGCGCGCGTCGGCGGGGACGAGGAGCTCGACCGCTCGCTGCGGCCACGGCGGTTGGCGGACTTCGTCAACCAGGAGCAGGTGACCGGGCAGCTGCAGGTCTTCATCGAGGCCGCCAGGGGGCGCGAGGAGTCGCTCGACCACGTGCTGCTCGCCGGGCCCCCTGGACTGGGCAAGACGTCGCTGGCCCACATCATCGCCGCCGAGCTCGGGGCGCCGATCGTGCAGACCGCCGGCCCGGCGCTCGAGCGCAAGGCCGACATCGCCGCCTTCCTGACCGCGCTCGAGCCCGGCACCGTGTTCTTCATCGACGAGATCCACCGCCTCAACCGGGCGATCGAGGAGACGCTCTATCCGGCGATGGAGGACCGCCAGCTACCGATCGTTCTCGGCTCGGGCGCCGGCGCGCGCACCGTCACCCTCGACCTGCCCGCGTTCACGCTCGTCGGCGCCACCACCCGCGCCGGCCTGCTGACGACCCCGCTCCGGGACCGGTTCGGCGTCTCGCAGCGGCTCGAGCACTACCTTCCCGAGCACCTCGCCAAGATCATCCGCCGCTCCGCCAGCATCCTCGAGGTGGAGATCGAGCCGGAGGGCGAGCGGGTGATCTCGGAGCGAGCGCGCGGCACCCCCCGGGTCGCCAACCGACTGCTGAAGCGGGTTCGCGACTACGCGCAGGTGCGCGGAGAGGGCGTGATCACGGCCGATGTCGCGGCCGGTGCGCTCGACCTGCTCGAGGTCGACTCCGGCGGCCTCGATCGCCACGACCGCACCATCCTCGAGACGATCGCGGTCAAGTTCGCCGGCGGGCCGGTCGGGCTCTCGACCCTCGCGGCGGCGGTCGACGAGGAACAGGAGACGATCGAGGACGTCTACGAGCCCTATCTGCTCCAGCAGGGTCTGCTCAAGCGCACCCCGCGCGGGCGAGTGGCGACCGCGCGCGCCTTCGAGCACCTCGGCCTCCCGGTGCCGGAGCGGGCCGCATCCCTGTTCTAGGCGTACCGGGCGTTTAGGGAGCCCTCGCTAGGCTTCAGCCCGTGCCCTTCTTCATCTGCCCAAACTGCGGTAACCGCGAGCTGTCCGGCGAGCGGACCGGGCTCAGCCCGCGGCCGAAGGCGTGCTCGAAGTGCGGGGCACCGTTTCTGTTCGAGCTCCTCGACGACTACTACCCGGCGCCGGACGCCGCCTTCTTCATCTGCGACCAGGAGGCGCGCCTGCTCGACGTCGGGCGCAACGGCTTCGAGCTCACCGGGCTCAAGGACGAGCAGGTGATCGGCCGCCCGGTCCGCGAGGTGCTGGGGCTGGAGTGGATCGACGGGGGCGACGGCGGCGAGACCGCCGACACCGACGGCGACGGGGTCACCGATCCGATCGAGACGACGCTCGAGTGGGGGGTGCGCTCGCTGGGCAAGCGGGTCGCCGTCAACGCCGAGGGCGACCTCCCGGCGGAGGCCGTCGCCGACCTCTTTCCCGCCTACGACGACGATGGCGGGCTGCTGCTCGTGCTGACGCCTCAGTAGCCGGGCGCGCCGATGGGCAAGCGCCGCAACAGCCTGATCATCCTCGCGCTCGTGATCGCCCTGCTGGGCGGCTCGCTCCTCGTCATCACCTCGAAGAAGACCGTCCTCGGCCTCGACCTCCAGGGCGGCACCGAGCTCGTCTACCAGGCTCGCGCGACCCCGCAGGTCCAGCATCCCGGGCCCGAGGACATCGACCGCGCGATCGAGATCATCCGCCAGCGGGTGGACTCGCTCGGCGTCTCCGAGCCCGAGATCTCGCGCATCGGCAGCGACGAGATCCAGGTCGACCTCCCGAACGTCTCCGACACGAAGCGGGCCACCGACCAGATCGGAACCACGGCGCAGCTGGCGCTCTATGACTTCGAGCCCAACGTCATCCCGCCGAACCCCGACGTCACCAACCCCGAGGATCGTCCCTACAACCGCCTGATCGACGCCGTCGAGGCGGCCGCCAAGCAGCCCGAGGTCTCGCTCGAGCAGTGCCAGAAGCAGGGCTGCACGGCGAGCGGGGACACCTTCTACCTGTTCGACAAGAACACGCTCGAGCCGATCGGCTCGCCGTCGGAGGTGAAGGCCGACCTCTACAAGAACCTGCCCGTCGGTGTGACCCGCGCCGACACCAAGGCCGTCGCCGTGCCGCGCGGCACCATCGTGATCGAGGACAAGCCCAACGACGACCCCGCCACCGACGTCGACGAGTCGGCCGCCCCCTCGACGTTCTTCGTCCTCCACGACAAGCCGGGGCTGACCGGCGACCAGATCACCGATCCGAAGCCGGGCACCGACAACTTCAACCAGCCGACGGTCGACTTCAACTTCACCGACGAGGGCCGCCAGAACTTCGCCGACGTCACCGCGGCGATCGCAACGCGCGGCGCCGACAACTGCTTCAGCGCTACCGGCCAGCCCTGCGGCGGCATCTCCTCAGCCCAGGCCGAGCAGTTCTCGGGCTCCTTCGCGATCGTCCTCGACGGCGAGCTGGTCTCCAACCCGATCATCAACTTCGTCGACAACCCGAACGGAATCGACGGCCGCACCGGCGCCCAGATCTCCGGCGTCACCGCCCAGGAGGCACAGGACCTGGCCGAGGTGCTGAAGATCGGCGCCCTGCCGATCAAGCTGGCGCTGATCAGCCAGTCGACCGTCTCGGCGACGCTCGGCCAGCAGGCGCTGGACCAGGGGCTGAAGGCGGGCCTGGTCGGCCTCGCCCTGGTGCTGATGTTCCTGATCTTCTACTACCGCTTCCTCGGCGTGATCGCGGCGATCGGGCTGATCGTCTACGCGCTCTTCTACTTCGCGATGATCAAGGCGCTGCCGATCACGGTGACGCTGCCGGGGATCGCGGGCCTGATCCTGACGATCGGCGTCGCCGCCGACTCCAACATCGTCATCTTCGAGCGGATCAAGGAGGAGGTGCGCGCCGGCAGATCGATGCTCTCGGCGATCTCCGAGGGCTACCGCAAGGGGATCGCGACGATCATCGACGCGAACGTGATCACCCTGCTGACCGCGTTCATCCTCTTCGGGCTGGCGACCGCGGGAGTCAAGGGCTTCGCCTTCACGCTCGGGATCGGGACGATCGTCTCGCTGTTCACCGCCGTGCTGTTCACGCAGGCGGTGCTCGGCATCCTCGGGCGCTCGCATTTCCTCAGCTCGCCGTCGATGCTCGGCGCCAGCGGCGAGGGCCGCCAGTGGAAGTTCGACTTCACCCGCGCCTCGAAGTACTTCTTCTCGCTCTCCGGCTGCATCCTGGCGATCGGCGCGATCGCCTTCGCGACCAAGCAGCTCAACCTGGGGATCGACTTCGAATCGGGCACCAGGATCCAGGCCGCCCTGGCGAAGCCGGCGACCGTCGACGAGGTCCGCAACGCGCTCAGCAACGCGGGCATCGACAACGCCCAGGACGCGAAGATCCTGGAGGCGGAGAACCCCGATTTCGGCGCCAACGTGATCCAGATCTCGGCCCAGATGTCGGTGACCGAGGCGGGCCGTGCGCGAGCGGCGCTGGAACAGGACTTCGGGCTCGAGCACGGCGACAAGAGCATCGACTCGAACACGATCGGCCCGACCTTCGGCAGACAGATCGCGAACAAGGCGCTGATCGCGATCATCTTCAGCCTGCTCGTGATCTCGGCCTACGTCGCCGTGCGGTTCGAGGGGAAGTACGCGGTCCCGGTGGTGATCGCCCTGATCCACGACATCCTGATCACCGCCGGCATCTACGCGCTCGTGGGCCGGGAGGTGACGAGCGGGACGGTCGCCGCGTTCCTGACCATCCTCGGGTATTCGATGTACGACACGGTGATCGTCTTCGACCGCGTGCGCGAGAACGTGCCGCGAATGCCGCGCGCCGCCTTCTCCCAGATCGTCAACCGCTCGATGAGCGAGGTGCTGACCCGATCGCTGATCACCGGCCTCTCGACCGTCTTCCTGATCGGCGTCCTGCTCGTCTTCGGCGGCGACACGCTGAAGGACTTCGCCTTCGCGATGATGGTCGGGGTGGCCTCCGGTACCTACTCGTCGATCTTCATCGCCGCCCCGGTGCTGACCGAGTGGAAGGAGCGCGAGCCCGCCTACCGGTCGCGACGGGCCCGGATCGAGGAGGCGATGGGCCGGGTGCCGACCTTCCCCGAGGACAACGTCGTCGCCCGAATCGACGAGGTCGAGCGTCACGTGGCTGCGCCGGCTGCGGCCGGCAACGGCGGTGAGACCCAGTCCGTCGTCGTCGCGCCCGTCGCCGTGGCCGAGCCGCCGGTTGAGCGGGCGGCTCCGCCCGAGCCGACCCCCGAGGAGGAGGGCGACGGCGTGGCCGGTCGTCCCGACGCCGGCGCCGAGCGGACGAAGCCCTCGCCGCAGCGCAAGAAGCAGTCGCGCCGGCGCCGAAAGCACGGGAGGAGCCGCTGATGGCAGCGCTCGTCTGGTTCACGACCGGGGTCGCGCTCTGGCACTTCACCGTCTTCTTCCCCGACCGTTGGTGGGCGGGGATCGTCGGCGCCTTCATCGGCGCCGCCACCGGCGCCGTGATCACCGGCGCGATCGGACAGATCCTCACCGGCGACTCAATCGGCACGACCGGGATCCAGACGGTGCTGTTCGCGATCCCCGGCACCCTGATCGGGCTCGCGGTGATCTACGCGATCGGCGTCCGCCAGGAGGAACACCACCTCACCGAGCCCGCCTGAGCGCGCGGACCTTCCCGCCTAAACGCGCAGCATTTCGACGAGTGGCGGATAACTCGGCGCCAGGCCCAGTTAGGCGCCACTCGATGTTCAGGGGGTCGTGGCGCTTCCCGATTTCACCTCCACCGGTCAATGCACCCCGCGGTTCCGTCCTAGCCGCTTCCTAGCGTGGGAGCGTGTCGGAAACCGCCGCCAGGTCGTTCACGCTCCAGCCCTACGACTACGCCGAGGCTCGGGCGCTGATGGACGGCCTCGGGCTGGCGGAGCCGGTCGCCGTGACCCTCGTGCGCCGAGGCCATCACACGGTTGATGATGCGCGCGCCTTCCTCGAAGCCGATGACGACCACGATCCGTTCCTGTTCGGGGCGATGGCCGAGGTCTGCGAGCGGATCAGGGCCGCGGTGGCGGCGGGGCGCCGGATCACCGTCCACGGCGACTACGACGTCGACGGGGTCTGCTCGACCGCGATCGTCGTGCGCGCCGTCCGCGAGCTCGGCGGCGACTGCGACTGGCTGATCCCCGGCCGCCAGGAGGACGGCTACGGGCTGACCGTGGCGACGATCGAGCGGCTCGCCGCCCGGGGGACGTCGCTGCTGGTGACGGCCGACTGCGGGATCGGGTCGGTGGACGAGGTGGAGGCGGCGCGCGCCGCGGGGATCGAAGTGATCGTCACCGATCACCACCAGCCGGGCGAGACGCTGCCGGACTGCCCGATCCTGCACCCCGCTCTCTCCGGCTACCCATTCGCGGAGCTGTGCGCGACCGGGGTCGCCTACAAGCTGGCCGTCGCGCTGCACGGTCCGGAGGCGACCGAGCGCGAGCTCGACCTGGTCGCGCTGGCCACGGTCGCCGACCTGGTTCCGCTGCGGGGCGAGAATCGCTCCCTCGTCCGGCGCGGCCTGGCCGTCGCGCGGCAGGCCCGGCGGCCCGGGATCCGGGCGCTGCTCGCGACCTCCTCGCTCTCCCCGGAACGGCTCGACGAGAGTGACTTCGGCTTTCGCCTCGGTCCCAGGATCAACGCCGCCGGGCGGCTCTATCGCGCCGACGCCGGGGTCGAGCTGATGCTGACCGCCGATCAGGCGCGCGCCGACGAGATCGCGGCGGAGCTCGACCGCGCCAACCAGGAGCGCCGGGTGATCGAGCGCGAGGTCCTGGCGGCCGCCGAGGCCCGTCGCCGCGAGCTACCCGACGAGCTCGCCGACGCGCCGGGGCTGGTGCTGGCAGGCGCGGGCTGGCACCCGGGGGTGGTCGGGATCGTCGCCTCGCGCCTGGTCGAGCGCCATGGCCGTCCAGTGGTCCTGATCGCGCTCGACGCCGACGGCGGAGGGCGCGGCTCCGGTCGCAGCGTCCCCGGATTCGACCTGCTCGCCGGATTGCGGGCGTGCGAGCGGCACCTGCGCCGCTACGGCGGCCATCGCGCCGCCGCCGGGCTCGAGATCGAGGCGGGTGAGGTGGACGAGTTCCGGGCGGCGTTCGCCGCCCATTGCGCGGAGGCGCTCGCCGACGCTCCCGCGACGCGCACCGAGGTCGTCGACGCCGTCGTCGGCGGCGAGAGCCTCGGCCACGAGGTCGCCGAGCAGCTCGCGCGGCTGGGCCCGTTCGGAAACGGCAACCCGGGGGTGAGGCTGCTGGTGCCGGCCGCGCGGGTCGGCGACGTGCGGCCGATGGGGGAGGGGGACCGCCACGCGCGGTTCACGATCAGCAGCGGCGCGAGCCGGGCGCTGGGGGTCGCGTTCGGCGTCAACGGGTCGCTGGCCGCGGTCGCCGGCGGGGAGCCGGTCGACGTCTCGCTGCGGCTGGAGCTCAATGAGTGGAACGGAGCGGTGGAGCCCCGGGTGGTGCTCGGCGAGCTCTATCCGCTGGACGGGGACGAGGGGGGACCGGACGAGATCGCCGACGAGGAGTTCTGGAGCCGGTACGAGCGCGAACTGGAGCTGGACCTCGCCTGGCGTCCCGCCGCCAAGGGCGCCGCGGGCGCGCGCGAGCAGGTGGCGCGGCGGGGGTCGGCGACGGCGGCGATCGCCGCGCTCGCGTCGAGCGGCGAGACGGTGCTCGCGCTCTGTGCCGACGCGCTACGGCGGCGCCGGCTGGTCGAGCGCGCCGCTCGTCCCGCCCGCTTCGGCGGCGGCGAGCTGGCGATCGCCTCCTCGCGGCTGCCGGACGCCGCCGTCGCGGCCGCCGAGGCGAGGGTGATCGCCGCCGGCTGCGGCGTGATACTCGCCGACTGGGCGGCCCTAGCCCGCGACCCCGGCCTCGCGGCCCGCTGCCGGCATCTGGTCGTCATCGACCCGGCCCCGTTCGCGCACCTCGACCGCCTGGTCGAGCTCGGCGAGGGCTACCTGCACCGCTTCGGCGACGCCGCGGAGGCCGAGTTCGCGCTCCGGGTGCACGCCGACGAGTGGCCGTCGCGCAGCTCGCTCGCCGCGGTCTACCGGGCGCTCGGCGGAGCCGGCGATGACCTGCTGCCGCCCGACGCGCGGCGGATCCTCTGCGGCGACGGCCGGGCGCACCCGCACTCGCCTGAGGTGGCCGCCCGCTCGGCGCGCGTGCTCACCGAGCTCGAGCTCCTGCACTGGCAGGGCTCGGGGCCAAATCGCGTGCTCAGCGTCGTATCCTCGTCGGGAACGGATCTGGAGCGATCCGAGGCGTTCGTCGCCTACCGGAACCGTCACGAGGAGGGCCGGCGATACCTGAGCGAGCGAAGACAGACCTAGCGCCCGAGGACGGGGCCGGCGCCCCGCCCGATCGGCGCGGCCACATCCAGGTGGGTGGCGATGACGCGCGCGGACCGGCGGCGCCGGTCAACGAGATCAACAAGCACCTGACCGCCGCCGACCGGGCGCTGCTGGGCGACCTGTTCGCGGTGATCGGCGAGTACTCGGCCAACGGGGACGAGCCGGTCGACCGGGCGACGATCGAGCGGGCCTTCGCCTTCTCCTGCGAGCGCCACGCCGACCAGCGGCGCAAGTCGGGCGAGGACTTCATCACCCATCCGGTCGAGGTGGCGAAGATCTGCGCCGGCCTGCGGCTTGACACCGAGACGCTGAGCGCCGCCCTGCTGCACGACACGGTCGAGGACACCACCGCCAGCCTCGATCAGGTTCGCGACGAGTTCGGCGACGAGATCGCGCAGCTCGTCGACGGGGTGACGAAGCTGACCGAGATCACGTTCCAAAGTCGTGACGAGCATCAGGCCGAGAACTACCGCAAGATGATGGTGGCGATGGCCACCGACGTGCGGGTCATCCTGATCAAGCTCGCCGACCGCCTCCACAACATGCGCACGCTCGAGGCGCTGCCGAAGCAGAAGCAGATGGAGAAGGCGCGCGAGACGCTCGAGATCTACGCCCCGCTCGCGCATCGGCTCGGGATCCACGCGATCAAGTGGGAGCTCGAGGACCTCTCCTTCCAGCGCCTGCACCCGCGCAAGTACGAGGAGATCAAGAAGCTCGTCGCCCAGCAGCGCAACGAGCGCGAGTCATACGTCACCGACGCCGGGGATTTCCTCGTCGGCGAGCTGCACAAGGTCGGGATCGAGGCGCAGATCTCCGGACGCGCCAAGCACTTCTACTCGATCTACTCGAAGATGACCAAGAAGGGCCGCGAGTTCAACGAGATCTACGACCTCACCGCGATGCGGGTCCTGGTCGACTCGGTCAAGGACTGCTACGGCGCGATCGGGATCATCCACTCGATCTGGAAGCCGCTACCGGGCCGGTTCAAGGACTTCATCGCGACCCCGAAGCTGAACCTCTACCAGGCCCTGCATACGACGGTGATCGGCCCGGAGGGGCGGCCGCTCGAGATCCAGATCCGGACCCCGGACATGCACGAAACGGCCGAGTACGGGATCGCCGCGCACGTGATCTACAAGGAGGGCGTGAAGGGCGGCAGCGAGGACGGGCGGGACAAGATGACCTGGCTCCGACACCTGCTCGACACCGACCCGGACGAGGACCCGAGCGAGTTCCTCGAGGCGCTGAAGGTGGACCTGTTCGAGGACGAGGTGTTCGTGTTCACTCCGAAGGGGGAGGTCAAGAACCTGTCGGCGGGGTCGACGCCGCTCGACTTCGCCTACTCGGTCCACACCGACGTCGGCCATCGCTGCGTCGGCGCGAAGGTGAACGGCAAGATCGTGCCGCTCCACTACACGCTGAAGAGCGGCGACATCGTCGAGATCCTGACCTCGAAGCAGGACCGCGGCCCGTCGCGGGACTGGCTCGCGCTCGTGCGGACCAGCCGCGCCCGCAACAAGATCCGCGCCTCGCTGAAGCGCGAGCGCCGCGAGGACGCCGAGCACCGCGGCCGCGAGGACCTGCAGACCGCGCTCAAGAAGCGAGGCCTGCCGCCGCAGCAACTCGCCGGCTCGCCGCTGCTGGCCGATCTGACGCGGGAGATGGGCTTCCGCAAGGCCGACGACTTCTACATCGCCCTCGGCCAGGGGAAGATCTCGACGAAGACCGTCGTCAACAAGGTGATGCAGCGGCTCAAGTCCGGCGATGCGGTGGCCGGGGACGAGGCCGAGCAGCGGCTGGCCGGGGTGCTGGAGGGGCGCGACGAGCGCCAGCGCCGCACCCAGGACGCCTCCAACTACGGGATCAAGGTCGAGGGCGTCGACGACGTCGTGGTGCGGCTGGCGAAGTGCTGTCGCCCGGTGCCGGGTGACGAGATCGTCGGCTACGTGTCCCTCGGCCGGGGGATCACGATCCACCGCGAGGACTGCAAGAACGTTGGCGCGCTGATGAAGGCGCCGGAGCGGTTCACCGACGTATCCTGGGCCGGCGACAACGCCACCTCCTATCGGGTCGAGCTCCAGGTCGACGCCTGGGACCGCACCCGACTGCTCGAGGACCTCTCACGGACCTTCTCCGAGGCGGGCGTGAACATCCTCGAGGCCAACTGCTCGACCAAGCACCCGATGGTGCGCAACCGCTTCGTGGTCGAGGTCGGCGACTCCCAGCAGCTGAAGCAGCTGGTCAACCGCCTGCGCAGCCAGGAGGGCGTCTTCGACGCCTACCGCGTCACGCCGACAGATTGAGGCGGCCCGACGTCAGCGTCATCGTCCCGCTGCGCGGCGATCGCATGTACGCGCGCCGCGCCCGCGCGGCTCTCGAGCGGCTCGAGCTCCGTTCCGGCGATCAGCTGATCGTTGCCGACAACACGGGTGACGGCGTCGCGGGGGAGGAACTCAAGCGGGTGGCGACCGTGATCGCGGCCGCGGGGCAGCGCTCCTCGTACTTCGCCCGCAACGCCGGCGCCGCGGTCGCGACCGCCGAGTGGCTGCTGTTCATCGACGCTGACTGCGTGCCCTGCGCCGACCTCGTCGACAGGTACTTCCGCGAGCCGATCGGCGGACGCTGCGGGGCGGTGGCCGGTGGGATCGTCGGGGTCGCCGACCAGGACTCGCTGCTGAGCCGTTACGCGCGCGATCGCAACTTCCTCGACCAAGCCCAGGGCATGCACGGCTCGGCCGGGGTCGCGGCGGCGACCGGCAACCTGCTCATCCGCCGCGCCACCTTCGATCAGCTCGGCGGCTTCGCCGAGGGAATCCGCTCCGCCGGCGACGTCGACTTCTGCTGGCGGATGCATGAGGCGGGCTGGACGCTCGAGCAGCGGCCCGACGCGCGCGTCGAGCACCACCACCGCGAGGATCTCGCCTCGTTCCTGGCGATGGTGGCCCGCTACGGCTCCGGCTCGCGCTGGCTCAACGAACGCCATCCCGGCGTCGCCCCGCGGTGGCCGCTGTCGCCGCGGGAGATCGGGCGGTCAGCGGTCGACGCGATCCGCCACGCCGCCGCCGGCAGACCCGACCAATCGATCTTCCGGCTCGTGGACGCGCTCGGGCTGGTCGCCCACAACGTCGGCTACCGACGCTCGAACGAGGTGATCCGCTAGATGGGCGAGCCCCTCGGCGAGCTTGACTTCGTGTACCTGCCCAGCTCCGACGTTGCCCGCGACCTCGGCTTCTACACCGACGTTCTCGGCGGCGAGGTTCTGTTCGCGATCGAGGCGTTCGGGACCCGCGTCGCCGAGGTGCGCGTCGCCGAGGGCCCGCGCCTGCTGCTCGCGGAGCACCTCGGCCCCGGCGAGCAGCCGCTGCTCGTCCACCGCGTCGACGACCTCGAGGCGACACTTGCCGAGCTCGAGAGCCGCGGATTGGAGGTCGAGGAACGGTTCGGGATCCCCCACGGCCCGGGCGCGGCCCTGCGAGCCCCCGGCGGCCAGCGCCTGGCCATCTACGAGCTCACCCGGCCCGGGGCCGACGAGCGGCTCGCCGGCCGGCGCGACTTCTAGGCGGCGATCGAGTCCTGGGTCGGCTAGTCGATCAGGCCGAGCCGTATGCCCCTGGCGACCGCTGCCCCGCGCCCGGACAGACCGAACTTCTTGTAGATGTTGCTGAAGTGCGTCTTCACGGTCGCCGGGCTGAGCACGAGCCGCTCGGCGATTTTCGGCCCGGAGAGGCCCTCGGCGGCGAGCTGCAGGACCTCCAGCTCGCGCGGCGTCAGCGGCGAGGCCGGCGGCCCGGCGATCTCGTCCACCAGGACCCCGATTCCTTCCTCGGACCAGTCCGCGGGAGCAAAGGCGATCGCGTGCAGCCCGGGCAGCGCGTTGGCCATGCCCCAATAGACGATCTGCAGCGGGACGCCTTTGGGCCCGGGTACCTCTCGGGGTCCGGCCGCGAACCCCGCACCCAGCAACCGCTCCCAGATCGCCTCCAGAATCGGAAGCTCGTCCGGGGGCGTGACGTCGTCCAGTGTGACCCGCTCCAGCTCGGCCATACTCAGTCGAGTGAACAACTGGGCAGGGCGATTGGCGTCGACGTACCGGCGCCGGCGGTCGATCAGCACCATCGGGATCGGGCTTCGGTCGAAGACGGACTTCAGCTTGTCGGCGTCGCCTCTGGCGGCAATCACGGCCTCCAGTGCGGCGCCGAGGATTCTGGGTACTTGCTTGTCAGTGGCGTAAGGTGGGAAGTTCATCCCAGGTGTGTCAGACTCGTGTGTCAACTGACACACTCAACTGTAACATAGAGAGGCTATGGAGAGCGCCAGCCAAGGACCCGGAATCGGCGAGCGACTGAGAGCGGCGCGCGAACGCGCCGGCCTGAGCCGGGAAGCGCTCGCTGTCCAGTCCGACCTCAGCTGGTCCGCGATCGCCCAGGTCGAATCGGGACGCCGCAGGAACCTGCGTCCGCAGACGCTCTCGGCGCTGGCGGAGGCGCTCGGCGTGACGATCGATTATCTCGTTCACGGCCGCCCCGCCGAGCAGGTGATGCTCGACCATCGCGCCCTCATCTACGACACCGACGACCAGCTCGTTGAGACCGCCGTGCCGTTTCTCGCTGAAGGCATCGCACGTTCGGAGGCCGTGCTCGTCGTGGTCACCGAGCCGAACGCCGCGCTGCTGCGGCGGGGCCTTGGTCCCGACGCCGAGGGCGTCGAGTTCGTGAAGGCGCACGACTGGTACGTCGAACCCGGCCCGGTCCTGCGCGCCTACCAGGCCCACGTCGGCGAGAAGCTCGATGCTGGCGCTCCCTGGGTGCGTGTCGTCGGCGAGCTGGTCTGGGGCGGGAAGACGGCGTCCGACTTTCGCCTCTGGACCCGTTACGAGTCGCTCTTCAACATGCTCTTCGCCGGATCGCCCGTGAGCGTCATCTGCCTCTACGACACCAGAACGCTGGCGCCCGAGATCGTCGACCAGGCGCGGCTCACGCACCCGCGGACAATCGGGCCGGATGGCGTCGAAGCTGATCCCGTCTACGCCGATCCGGCCGGGTTTGTGCTCGAGCCCTGACCGCCGGTTCTATCGCGCGAGTGCCGCTACGGCGGCGCGCACCCTGGCCGCGGTCTCGGCCGCGTGCTCGTCGTGCTCGTACCTGGTCCGCGGCCAGAAGAAGCCGCGCAACCCGTCCTTCTTCACCCTCGGGACGATGTGGGTGTGCAGGTGCGGGACCGACTGGCTGACGACGTTGTTGATCGCGACGAACGACCCCTGCGCTCCCATCGCGTCGCGGACCGCTACGGAGAGCAGGCGGACGCTGCGAAAGTACGGCTCGACCAGCTCGTCGGGGAGGTCGCCGAGCGTCTCGTGATGGGCGCGGGGGATGAGGAGGCTGTGGCCGTGAAAGACCGGGCGGATGTCGAGGAAGGCCAGTGAGATCTCGTCCTCGAAGACGATCTCGGCCTCCGTCGCGCCGGCGACGATCGAGCAGAACAGACACTCCTTGTGAGGGTTCGCCTCAGGCAACGACCGTCAAAGCACCGGGGTCGATCGCCAGCTCGAGGTCGGCGTGGGCGCCGATGTAATCGCCGTCGACCTGGATCGGAAACGGCCGCGGGACGCCCTCGGCGTCGGTCGAGATCGAGGTCACCCGAGCCTCGGTGACGTCGTCGAAGTGATCGATCTGGCGGTGGCGCGAGGCGCGCAGGCCCTCGGACAGCACCCGGGCGATGATCGGGGCCATGTCGCGCTGCGCGGCACGGCGCAGGACGCCGATCGAGAGGGTGCCGTCGTCGATCTCGATCCCCTCGCAGACGCGCACCGGCCGGTTGCCGAAGTAGGTGAACGGGTCGGAGTTCTGGGCCAGGACCGTGACGCCGTCGGAGGTCTCGCCGCCGGTCTCGAGCCGCATCCGGACGGGGTTTCGGAGGTACTCGCGATAGAACGAGGTCACCGCGACCCAGGTGTAGAAATAGGGGCCCGCCCGCGCCTTCAGCTTCGGCTTGCGGTCGACCCGCATCGCCGCCGAGGCGTCGATCCCGGAGCCGCAGCTGAAGACGAAGCGGCGTCCGTTGGCGATCCCGAGGTCGATCCGCCGGGGCCGGAAGTTGTCGGCGAGCCCGAGCAGGTGCTCGGTCGCGTCGACGACGTCGTTGGGGATCCCGAGCGTGCGGGCGACGACGTTGGTCGACCCGCCGGGCAGGATCGAGACTGGGACGTCGGTGCCGGCCAGCCCGTTGGCGATCTCGTTCAGGGTCCCGTCGCCGCCGAAGGCGACGACCAGGTCGTACCCGCCGTCGATCGCTTCGCGGCCGATCTCGGTGGCGTGGTTCTGCGCCTCGGTGGAGACCGCCTCGACCTCGTAGCGGCCCTGGAGCGCGTAGACGACGAGGTTCTTGAGCCGGTCGGAGACCGTGGTCGCGTAGGGGTTGACGATGATCAGCATCCGCTTCTTGCGCGGGCGCGTGGGCTCGCCGCCGCCGTTCGCCGACGTGGCGATCCGCTCGGGGGTGGCGGTCGCTGCGCTCACGGCGGGATCGTAACCTCGCCGTCCGCGCCAGTCACCTCGAAGCGGACGACGCCGTCGTCCTCGGTCTCGCGGACGAGCCCCGCCTCGGTGAGCAGGTCGACGTGGCCGACCACCTCGGAGAGGGTGAGGAAGGCCTGGGTGACGGCGACGTTGCCCCACATCTCCTGGGCCAGTTCGTACGCGGTCCGCGGCCGCTCGGCGATCAGCTTGCGCAGCTTCTCAGCCCGCCTCCGGTGCAGCTGGAAGCGCTCGTCGATCAGCGTCACGTGGTCGGTGATCGGCTCGCCGTGGCCGGGCAGCAGGATCCTCGCCGGCAGCTCGCGCGTCAGCGCCAGGGAGCGCAGGTAGGTGATCAGCGCCTGCGGTCGCTGGTCGGACCCGTCGAGCGGCCGCGAGAGCAGCGGGTTGGAGGAGATGTGGTCGATCAGGTGGTCCGCGCAGATCAGGATCTGTCGCTCTGAGTCCCAGAACACGGTGTCGGACGGGCTGTGGCCCGGCCGATGCTGGACCTCGAGCGTGCGGTCGCGAAGCTCGAGCAGCTCGCCGTCGGCGAGCGGCCGGGTGACGGTGGCCGCCGCGCCCCAGCCGCGGAAGCTGGCCGAGACGCTGCGCAGGGCCGCGACCACGTCCTCGGGGATCCCGTAACGGCGCATCAGGCCGCCGGCGAACTCGTCGTCGCGCTCGGTGTCGTCGCCGTATTGCTCGACGAAGGGGACGACGACGTCGATCGCCGCCACGTCGGCGCCCGAGCGCGAGGCGATGATCTCGACGAGGCCGAGGTGGTCGATGTGCTGGTGGGTGATCACGATCAGCTCCAGCTCCTCGATCGAGTGCCCGGCATCGTCGAGCTGGCGCTGGAGCTCGTCGAGCGACTTGCCCGAGTTCGGCCCGGTGTCGACCAGGGTCAGGGGATCGTCCTCGAGCAGGTAGCAGTTGACCCGCCCGACCGCGAACGGGGTCGGGATCCGCAGGCGCCTGATCCCGGCCTCGCGCGCCTCGGCGAGCGCTTCTTCCGGCGTCACGATCGGATCAGGTCCAGGACCTGGTCGCGCTTGACCTCCATGTCCTCGACCGAGACCAGAGACTCGAGGTTGAGCCGCAGCAGCGGCTCGGTGTTCGAGGGGCGAACGTTGAAATGCCAGTCCGGGTAGTCGACCGAGACCCCGTCGAGCCAGCCGACCGCCGCGTCCGCGTGGGCGGCGGCGATCTCCTTCATCTTCGCCTCCGGGTCGGCGACCTCCGAGTTGATCTCGCCGGAGATGAAGTAGCGGTCTCGGAAGGCGCCGACGAGCTGCGAGAGCGGCGTGCCCTCGACCCCCAGCAGCTCGAGCACGAACAGGGCCGGCAGCGTGCCCGAGTCCGCGCACCAGAACTCACGGAAGTAGTAATGGCCGGAGACCTCGCCGCCGAAGACGGCGCCGTGTTCGCGCATCGCCTGCTTGAAGAAGGCGTGGCCGACGCGGTTGATGCGGGGGGTGCCGCCGAGGGCGGTGACCGTGTCGGGGACGGCCCGGCTGGCGCGGACGTCGTAGAGGATCTCGGCGCCAGGCTGCTTGCTGAGCACGAGGCGGGCGAGCAGCGCGGTGAGGAAGTCGCCGTCGACGAACTTGCCGCTGTCGTCGATGAAGAAGCACCGGTCGGCGTCGCCGTCCCAGGCGATGCCGAGGTCGGCACCCTCGTCTAGGACGCGGTCGATGATGAACTTGCGGTTCTCCGGCAGCAGCGGGTTCGGCTCGTGGTCGGGGAACTCGCCGTCGGGAACCCAGTAGGTCTCGACCAGTTCCAGGTCCAGCCGCTCGAGCAGCGGCCCGGCCATCGGCCCGGCCATCCCGTTGCCGCCATCGACGACGACCTTCAGCGGCTTCACATTGGCCACCTCGATCGACCCCAGGGCATGGCGCTGGAAGTCGTCGTAGATGTCGACCGCCTCGACCTCGCCGCCGCCGGGCGGATCCGGCAGCCCGGCGAGCAAGAGCTCCTTGATCGTGTCGATGCCGGCGTCGCCGGAGAGCGCCAGCGCCCCCTCGCGGACGAACTTGACGCCCGTGTAGGCCTTCGGATTGTGCGAGGCGGTCACCATCGCGCCGCCGTCGAGCTCGCGCGAGCCGACGAGGAAATAGAGCATCTCGGTGCCGACCATGCCGGCGTCGACCACATCGGCCCCCTCGGCGACGATCCCGTCGCGCATCCGGCCCGCCATCTCCGGCGCCTGCAGCCGCATGTCGCGCCCGAGCCCGACCCGCAGCTCGGAGGCCGGCTTGCCTCGCAGGTCGGCCAGAACTCGGGTGAACGCCCGCCCGAGCAGATAGCTGACCTCGCCGTCCATCTGCGAGCCGTACAGGCCGCGGACGTCATAAGCCTTGAAGATGGCCGGGTCGACGTCAGTCAAAGGTGCCCCGAAGGGTCTCGTAGCTGTCCTCGAGCGACTGCGGCATCACCCTGGTGTCGCCGAGCACTGGCATGAAGTTGGTGTCGCCGCCCCAGCGCGGGACGACGTGCATGTGGATGTGGTGCTCGACCCCGGCGCCGGCGACGCGGCCCTGGTTGAAGCCGACGTTGTAGCCCTGGGGGGCGTACTTGTCTTCGAGCACGCCGATCGCCCGCTGGGCGAGGGCCATCATCTCCGCCGTGGTCGCCGCGTCGAGCTCGGCGAGCGAGCTCGTGTGCTCGTAAGGGGCGACCATCAGGTGGCCGTTGGTATACGGGAACAGATTCAGGATCACGAAGCAGAGCTCGCCGCGGTGGACGATCAGGTTCGCCTCGTCGTCGCTCTCGGCGGGCTTGGCGCAGAAGATGCACTCCGCGTCAGAGTCCTTGGAGGCGTCCTTCACGTAGGCGAGGCGCCAGGGCGCCCAGATCCGCTGATTTGCCACACGGCGGGATCCTAGGGATGGGAGCTAGAGCCAGCCGCGACGGCGGAAGAAGACGAGCATCCCGATGAGCAGCACGCCCATCGCCCCGACGATCACGTAGAAGTCGGTCTGGTCGCCCTCGCCGGGGACGCCGACGTTCATTCCCCAGATGCTGGCGATCAGGGTCAGCGGCAGGACGATGACGCTGATCGAGGTGAGCACGCGGAGGATGTCGTTGACGCGGTG
>JAWVFH010000025.1:0-115197 GCA_033856255.1 Solirubrobacterales bacterium
TGCACTCCCGCGACATCACCCTCGCGATGGTCTCGCCGGCGCCACAGGAAAAGTTGCGCGGCTACGCCGAGCGAATGGGTTGGACCCACGTCCCCTGGTACACGATCCGCACCGAGCGCTTCTTGACCGATTTCGGCGCCGACGAGTGGTTCGCCTTCAACGTCTTCCTTCGCGACGGCGATGACGTGTATCGCACCTACTTCCTTCAGAACGGACGGATGGTCCAGCAGATCGGCAGCATCTGGACCCTGTTCAACCTCACGCCCTACGGTGGGCAGTCCGAAGACGAGGACGTGCCCGAGGGCTGGCCGCAGGCGCCGGATTCATTCTGGTTTCGTCGTCACGACGAGTTCGACGAACCGCCGCCGTCGGCCGACGCTGGCTAAGGAGCCGCGCGAAGCCTGTGACCAGGGCCTCCATCGAACAGTTTGCGAAAGCTCACCTCGATGAACTGATCGCGCTCGTGGCCGCGGAGGGTTGGGCCGAGTACGCGGATGATGTCGAGCGGACCTACCGCGCGCTGACCGCGCCCGGCGTGACCACCCTGGTCGCGATCGTCGACGGGCGCGTCCCCGGCGCGATCCAGGTCCAGTCGGACGGCCTAATTCAGGCTCACGTTTCGATGCTCCTGATCGGCTGGCACTGGCGAGGGACCGGGCTCGGCTCCGCGCTCCTGGGCGAGGCTTTGGAGCGCGCGGGAGGCCTCCGCCTCGACGTCCGCACCAGGACCGAGGGTTACTACGAGCGGCTCGGCGCGAGCCGCTCGCTCGGCTTTCGTCTGACGCGCGCGGATCTCGGACTGTCCTCGGACGCCACTTAGGTCGCGGCCTTCGCGGTGCAGTCAGAAGAGCCGTCCAGTCTGTACCGCAGCCGTTCAACTGGCAGCTGAAGGCACCGGGTCGGCTGGTCGCGCACAGCAGCGATGGAGCTGAAGCGCGCGCGCCTCCCGTCCGGCCGGCGCGCTTGCCAGATCGGCGATCCGGGTCTACGATCGACGGTGCGGCCGTTGCCGCCTGAAAACACGCAAACGAGAAGCTGAAAACGATAGTCCTGCTCTTTTTGGTGACCACCCCTACGACGAGGTCGACACCCGGCCGGACCTGAGTCCGCCGACATCGGGCGCGCGGGTTCCGCGCGCCGAAATTCAGCACGTTCGAGAGCGCGCTTCGGGCCAGCGGTCGCGGCGCCCCCGATGGGTCGCCGGAAGCGGATACCGAGGAGGCCCCACCGCTGGGCCGCGGAGAGGGACGAATGGCTCAACGCGCGCTTTGGCTACCGTGGCGGCGCGACCGCGCCGGCCAGGCGACCGCGCCGGCCGAGGTCGCGCAGAGCGCCGCCTCCGGCAACGGCGCCGTCGCCGCCGACGAGCTCCGGGCGCGGCGCGAGGAGATCACGCGCATGGAGGAGCGGGCGCTGCGGGAGACAGAGTCGCTCGCCGTCCAGCGCACCGACGTCGAGCGCCGCCTGCAGACGCTCGAGGATCGCGAGCGCAACCTGGTCAAGGAGGTCGATGACCTGAAGCAGGCGAAGCGCGTGCAGCGCCGTGAGCTCGAGCGGGTCTCCGGCCTCAGCGCCGCGCAGGCGAGGCAGATCCTGATCGCCGAGGTCGAGCAGGAGGCGCGGCACCAGGCGGGCCTGCGCCTGCAGCAGATCGAGGAGGAGACCAACGCCGAGGCCGAGCGGAGGGCGCGCAGCATCCTCTCGGTCGCCATGTACCGGCTCGCCGCCAAGCACGCGAGCGAGTCCACGACCCGCCTGGTCGAGCTTCCCAACGACGAGATGAAGGGCCGGATCATCGGCCGCGACGGACGCAACATCCGCGCCCTGGAGAAACTCACCGGAGTCGACGTGATCATCGACGAGACGCCGTCGGCGGTCGTCCTCTCGAGCTTCGACGGCGTCCGCCGCGAGATCGCCCGGGAGACGCTCGAACGGCTGATCGCCGACGGGCGCATCCACCCGGCGCTGATCGAGGAGACCTACGAGCACGTCCGCGACGACGTCGACGCGAGGATCATCGAGGAGGGCGAGAAGGCGGCGCTCGAGGCGCGCGTCAACGGCCTCGACCCGGAGCTCCTGCGGCTGCTGGGCCAGCTGCGCTTTCGCACCAGCTACGGCCAGAACGTGCTCGACCACCTGGTCGAGTGCTCGCATCTGGCCTCGCTCATGGCGGACGAGCTCGGGGCCTCGGTGGAGACCGCTCGCCGGGCCGCGCTCCTGCACGACATCGGCAAGGCCGTCACCCACGAGGTCGAGGGGCCGCACGCGCTCGTCGGCGCCAAGATCGCCCGCCGCCGCGGCGAGTCGGAGGCCGTCGCTCATGCGATCGAGGCCCACCATGCCGAGGTCGAGCCGCGCACGGTCGAGGCGGTCGTCGTGCAGGCCTCCGACGCCGTCTCGGGCGCCCGCCCGGGAGCGCGCGGCGATGCGCTCGAGCAGTACGTCGGGCGCCTGCGCGACCTGGAGGAGGTCGCCGGCCGCCACCAAGGGGTCGAGCGGGTATTCGCGATGCGCGCCGGGCGCGAGATCCGGGTGATCGTCGACCCCGGCGAGGTCGACGACGAGCGCGCGGCGCTGATCTCGCACGAGATCGCGACGGCGGTCGAGAAGGAGATCGAGTACCCGGGCCGGATCAAGATCACCGTGATTCGCGAGAGCCGCTCGACGAGCTACGCAAGCTGACGCTTACTTTAGGATCCCGGCCGCATGGATAACCAGACCGTGTTCTTCGTCCTCGGCCCCTGCCTGGTCGCGGTCGCCCTGATCGTCTCCTTCGTCGGCCTGCGCTACGACAAGTTCCCGGGCACGCGCGGGCTGCTCGTCGGTGCCACGATCGCGATCGCGGCCCTGGTCGTGGCGACGATGACCTTCGCCTGGCGCAACGCCGAGGACGAGCAGTCCAAGCGCGACGCCGAGCTGGCGTCGAGCGTGGCCCAGGACGAGCAGGCCGGAAACACCACCGCGGCCGACGAGACCGCCGGCAGCCAGGCTCCCGCCGAGGCGGCGGCCGGCGGCGACACGGCTCCAGCGCAGACCACCGCAGCGGTCGACGGCGCGGAGGTCTTCGCGACGGCCGGCTGCACCGGCTGCCACACGCTCGCTGACGCGGGCTCGACGGCGACCACCGGCCCCGATCTCGACGCGGCGCTGAAGGGCAAGGACACGACCTTCATCCACGACTCGATCGTCGATCCGAACAAGTTCGTCGAAAAGGGCTATCCGCCCAACATCATGCCCCAGACCTACGCCGACCAGCTCTCGCTCGAGGAGCTCGACGCGGTCGTCTCCTACCTGGCCGACGTCACCAACGGCAAGGGTTAGCTGCGCTCACCGCTCGGCGCCGTACATCTCTGCGACCGTGAAGGCCAGGTCGAGCGCCTGGCGGCGATTGAGCCGGGGGTCGCACGCAGTCTCGTAGCGGTGGTGCAGGTCCGCTTCGACGACCTCGTGGCCGCCGCCGATGCACTCGGTCACGTCTTCGCCGGTGAACTCGACGTGGATGCCCCCTGGATGGGTGCCCAGCGCGCGATGCACCTCGAAGAAGCCCGCGACCTCGTCGAGGACGTGATCCAGGCGACGGGTCTTGTGCCCGCTGGGCGCCTCGAAGGTGTTGCCGTGCATCGGGTCGCAGACCCACACGACCGGCGAGCCTCGCTCGGTGACCTTCTCGACCAGCGGCGGCAGGACGTCGCGGATCTTGGCGGCGCCCAGCCGCGTGATCAACGTGAGCCGACCCGGTTCGTCGTCGGGGTTGAGCCGCTCGATCAGCGTGAGGACGTCGTCGGGTGAGGTCGTCGGGCCGATCTTGACGCCGATCGGGTTGCGGATCTGGCGGCAGAACTCCACGTGCGCGCCGTTGGGATCCCTGGTGCGCTCACCGATCCAGACCAGATGCGCGGAGACGTCGTACGGCAACCCGGTGCGGCTGTCGATGCGGGTCAGCGCCCGCTCGTACTCCAGCAGGAGCGCCTCGTGGCTCGAATAGAACTCAACCCCGTGGAGCTCCTCGGGGTCGATGCCGCAGGCGTTCATGAACGACAGCGCGCGGTCGATCTCGCCGGCGAGCTGCTCGTAGCGTTGCCCGGCCGGGCTCTGCGCGACGAAATCCTGGTTCCAGGCATGGGCCTGGTGCAGGTCGGCGTAGCCGCCGTTGGCGAACGCCCGGCACAGGTTCAGGGTCACCGCCGCGCTGTGGTACGCGCGGAGTAGCCGCGCCGGGTCAGGGTGGCGCGCTTCCGGCGTGAACTCGAAGCCGTTCACCGCATCCCCGCGGTAGGCGGGGAGCTCGATTCCGTCGCGTGACTCGGTGGGTTTCGAGCGGGGTTTCGCGAACTGTCCGGCGATCCGGCCGAGCTTGACCACGGGCGTGCTCGCCGCGTAGGTCAGCACGAGCGCCATCTGCAGCAGCGTCTCGAGCTTGTCGCGCACGGCATCGGCCCTCGACCCCGAGAAGGTCTCGGCGCAATCGCCTCCCTGGAGGACGAACCCCTCGCCCGCGGCCACGGCGGCCAGCCGGTCCTTGAGCTGGTCGCATTCGCCGGCGAAGACGAGCGGCGGTTGCTTCGCCAACTCGGCTGTGACGGCGCGGAGATGGGCGGGATCCGGCCAGTCCGGCTGCTGGGCGGCGGGAAGGGCGCGCCAGGCGTCGAGATCTTCGAGCGCGGTGGATCGTTCGTTCACACAGTCAAGGCTAGTCAGGACCGCTGATCGCCGACTTGACTTCCGTGAGACCGGTGTGGGAGGGTCGATCGATGGCGCGGCTACGGATGGCGGCTTCACTGGTGTTGGTGCTCGCGGGCGCGGGCGCGATCGCGGCCGGCACGGCCGACGCAACCTTCGCCGGCCTCAACGGGCGCATCGTCTTCTCGCACTTCACGAGCTCGACCAGCCCGCAGATCACGACCCTGACCCCGAATGGCCGCCACGCGCGCGTGCTCACCGACTACAGGCGCCAGCCGGTTCAGCCGGACGTCTCGCCCAATGGCGGTCGGATCGCCTTCACGCTGATCGGCAACCGGCACGTTCCCGACCAGGTGATCACGATGCGGATCAACGGCGCCGACGCCCGCGCGATCACCCGCGGGTGCACCGGCCGGTGCCTCGGCGACGGCGAGCCCGCCTGGTCGCCCGACGGGCGTCAGATCGTCTTCAACCGCGCCTTCGGCCCGATCGTCGACGACAACGCCGACCACATCGACCTGATGATCATGAACCGCAACGGGACGCATCTACGCACGCTGATCCACGACACCGGCAACGACAAGCGCGACTTCGAGGCCGGCGGCTGGACGTGGTCACCCGACGGAACCCAGCTCGCGGGCACGTTCCAGGATCTGAGGACGCTGGAGACGGCGATCTACACCGTCGAGCTCGACTCGCTCGACACCCACCGGATCACCCCGTGGCGACTCAACGCCGGCAACCCCGACTACTCGCCCGACGGCGCGCGGATCGTCTTCAACTCCGCCTGGGAGGGCCAGACTCACTCGAGCCTGTACTTGGTCGACCCCGACGGGACCAGCCTGCGCCGGCTCAACCACCCGGGGGTGCACTACACGTTCGGGCCCAAGTTCAGCCCCTCGGGCAACCAGATCGTCTACATGGTCGCCGGGCGCCACACGACCTTCCACCTCGCGCGCCGGACAATCGGTGGCGAGGTGCGAAAGCGGATCACCCGCTCGACCATGCGCGGCTTCGACCCGGTCTGGGCGTCGCGCCGGTAGGCAGCGGCCTAGAGCCCGTGGTGCGGCCACTCGGGTGTTTCGCCGCGCTTGAAGGCCGAGGCCCCGATCGAATGCGAGTCGCGGCGCCAGAACATCGACAGCGCCGCCTCGATCTCCTGGCGCAGGCGCTCGTCGTAGGTCCTCCCGACGTTACGGATCACCGTCTCCTTGTCGGTGCGGATCGCCCCCTGGGGCAGGGCGGCGATCTCGCGGGCGAGCTCGAGCGCCCGCGGCAGCGCCTGGCCCTCGTCCACGACCTCGTTGGCGAGCCCGATCGCAAGGGCCTCCTCGGCGTCGACAGGGCGGCCGGTGATGATCAGCTCCATCGCCTTCGCGTAGCCGACCACGAGCGGTAGCCGCACGGTCATCCCGTCCCCGGCGACGATGTTCCAGCGCCGCTCGAGGGCGCCGAAGACGGCGTTGCGGGCGACGATCCGGATATCGGCGAGCAGCGCGTTCTCCAGTCCCGCGGCGACCGCCCAGCCGTTGACGGCGGCGATCACCGGCTTGAAGACGTCGACGCGGCGCGTGTAGCCGCAGTCTCCGGGCGAGTCGTTGATGTGGACCCGGTACTCGTCCCAGTCCGGGCGCGGCCAGTCGGCCGCGTCCTGGAGGTCCCAGCCGGCGCAGAAGGCCTGGCCGGTCCCGGTGATCACGAGCACGAACGCCTCGTCGTCGTCGCGGAAGCGCCGCCAGGCGTGGTGCAGTTCCTCGTTCATCCGGCGCGAGACCGCGTTGCGCTGCTCGGGGCGGTCGTACGTGAGCACCGCGACGTGGTCTGAGAGCTCGTACTTGATCTGTTCGTATTCCATTCGTCCTCCTAAGATGGGCCGCGTGAGCGGGAAGCGCTATCACGTCACGACGTTCGGGTGCCAGATGAACGCGCACGACTCCGAGCGGATGAAGGGAATGCTCGAGTCGCTGGGCTACGCGGAGGCATCGGAGCGCGCCGGCGCCGACCTGATCCTCTTCAACACCTGCTCGATCCGCGAGAACGCCGACAGCCGCTTCATCGCCCACCTCGGCGAGGCGAAAAGGCTCAAGTCGGAGGACCCCGAGCGGGTCGTCGGGGTCGGCGGCTGCTGGGCCCAGTCGGTCAAGGACGAGGTCTTCGAGCGCTTCCCCTTCGTCGACGTCGCCTTCGGGCCCGGCCAGATCGGGCGGCTCGCCGAGTTCCTGACCTCCGACTCGCTCACCGCCCAGGGTTACTTCGAGTTCGAGGACTTCGCCGGCCACCTGCCGATGAAGCGCGAGCGCGAGTTCCAGGCCTGGCTGCAGATCTCCCAGGGCTGTAACTGCCGCTGCTCGTACTGCATCGTGCCCTCGACCCGCGGCAGGGAGCAGAGCCGCGATCCGGACGAGCTCGTGCGCGAGGTCGAATCGCTCGCCGCCGACGGCGTCCGCGAGGTGACGCTGCTGGGGCAGAACGTGAACAGCTACGGGCGCGACCTGGGCGAGCGCCGGACGACGTTCGCCGAGCTGCTCGCGAGGCTCGACCCGATCGAGGGGATCGAGCGGATCCGATACACGAGCCCGCACCCCAAGGACATGCGCGAGGACGTGATCCGGGCCCACGCCGAGCTGCCCTCGGTCTGCGAGCACATCCACCTGCCGCTGCAGTCCGGTTCGACGCCGATCCTGAAGGCGATGCGGCGCACCTACAACCGCGAGCGCTACCTCGACCGGGTGGCGCTGATCCGCGAGCACGTCCCCGACTGCGCCCTGACCACCGACATCATCGTCGGCTTCCCGGGCGAGAGCGACGAGGACTTCGAGGCCACGCTCGAGGTCGTCGAGCGGGTGCGCTACGACGGCGCCTTCACCTTCGTCTTCTCGCCCCGTCGCGGCACCGACGCGGCGACGCTGCCGAACCCGGTCTCAGAGGAGGCCAAGCGCGAGCGGATGGACCGCCTCGTGGAGGCCGTGCAGCGCCACGCTCGCGAGCGTGCCCAGCGCTTCGTCGGGCGGACGATGGAGGTCCTGGTCGAGGGCGGCGCCCGCCGCGACCCGAGCCAGCTGCGCGGCCGCAGCCGCCACAACAAGGCGGTCAACTTCGAGGGCACCGCAAGCCCGGGCGCGCTGGTCGAGGTCGAGATCGCGAGCGCCACCTCGCAGACACTGACCGGCCACGAGCGGCTGCTCAGCCGCGTCTGCTGAGCGCCGGCGCCGTGCCGCGGGTGCTGGCGATCTTCGGGCCGACGGCGGTCGGCAAGACCGGGGTCGCGATCGAGGTCGCCGAGCTGCTGAGAGAGCGCGGCGAGGACCCGGTGGCGGTCTCCTGCGACTCGATCCAGGTGTATCGCGGGCTCGAGATCCTCAGCGGGGCGGCCGATGCCGCCGAGCAGGCGCGCCTCGAGCACCGTCTGCTTGGCGTGGTCCGTGTGGAGGAGCAGTTCTCGGCCGGCCGCTTCGCCACCCTTGCCCACGCCGAGATCGATGGGCTGCTCGCCTCGAATCGCCGGCCGATCGTGGTCGGGGGCACCGGTCTCTACATGCGCGCGGCCCTGGCTGAGCTCGAACTGCGCCCTCAGGTGCCGTCCGCCGTCCGCGCCGAGGTCGAGGGCGACCTCGCCGCACGGGGGTCCGAGGCGCTGCACGCCGAGCTCACGCAGGAGCTCGCCTCGGGCGTGCACCCCAACGACCGCAAGCGGATCGTCCGCCTGACCGAGCTCTCCCGCCTCGGGATCGCTCCGCACGCCTCCAGCGACGGACTGTGGAGCAAAGGGCTTCGCCACCCGACCCTGCTGGCCGGACTGACGATCGACAGCGAGGAGTTGCGCGCGAGGATCGAGGCTCGGGTCGAGGAGATGATCGTCTCCGGCGTCGAGGAGGAGGTCCGCAGCGCCGACCTGGCCGGCGCCTCACGCACGGCCCGGGCGGCAATCGGCTTCGAGGAGCTGCTCGCGAACGACGTCGAGGCGATGAAACGCGCCCAGTGGCGCTTCGCACGCCGCCAGCTGACCTGGATGCGGCGGATGGAGGATGTGGCGCAGATCGACCGGACCGGGCGCGACGATGCCGCGGTGGCGGCGGAGATCGTCGCGCTGATCGAGGAGGAGACGTGAGCGACATCGACACCGTCAAGGCGCTGAACTCGATCTTCCAGCGCTATGACTTCGACACCCTCCGCGACGCGGTCGAGGGATCCGACCCCGGCGCGGTCAGCTCCGGGATCGCCGAGGTCGACGCGCTTGTCGGGGAGTCGCTGACCGACGACGTGGTGATCGAGTTCCACACGGCGCTGTCCCTGCCCGAGGGCCAGCGCTACCAGGGCCGCGAGGAGTACCTGCGGTTCTGGCGCGGGTGGCTGGCGGCGTTCGAGGCCTACGACATCGAGCACGGCGACTACGAGCAGGTCGGCGATTGCGTCGTCGTCGGCGTCACCCACCGCGGACGGGGTCGGGGCAGCGGGCTCGACTTCGAGCTCGTCCAGGGACAGCGTTGGGTGCTGCGCGACGGCCGGGCGGCCGAAATCCACGTCTACGACACGCGCGAGCAGGCGCTCGCCGACGTCCCGGCCGATTCCGGGTAGCTCCCTAAGCAATCTAGGCCGATCGGCCGATGGCTGACCAGGGACCGCATACGTCATGCGGTGCTTCGAACACCCATGCCCAGCGCAGATCCAGAAGAGGCGAGCCAACGCGACGGCCCGGCGACGATGGCCAGGGTCCTGGCCATCCTCCTGCTGCTCGCCGCCCTGATGGGGTCGCTGACGCTGATCTTGCCGCACCCGCCGGGCGCCAACGAGACCGCGCTCTGGAGCAACATCGCGCTCGCCGGCGCGACGGCTGTCGGGTTGTGGCTCGGCGCGGGGCGCATGAGGCCCTGGATGCTCCAGGTCGCGCTCGCGCTCTCCACGCTTGCGGTCACCCGGGCGATCTACTTCAGCAACGAAGAGGGAAGCTTCTACAGCCTGTGGTACGTCTGGGTTGGGCTGTTCGCCTTCTTCGCCCTCGACCGGCGGGCAGCGCTCGCGCAGCTCGGCGTGACCGCGATCGCCTACGGATGGGTATTGACCCAGGCGCCCCATGGGAGCCCGGTCGTTCGCTGGTTGATGACCGTCGGCACGATCGCCATCGGCGGGGTTCTCGTCGACGTCCTCACGGGCCGCGTGCGAGCTCGCGCGCAGGCGGCGCGCTCGCGGGCGCGCCTGCTCGAGGTCGTCGCGGCCGCGGCCCACGAGCTGTCTCGGCATACGACGTCTGAGGGGGCGGGCGATGTGGTCTGCAGGGCTGCGGTTGAGGCGACGGGTGCGACCAGTGCGTCGCTATGGCAGCCGGCCTCCGACGGGCTCGGATTGACCAGGACCGCGACCACGCTGGCCGGCGGCACCGGCGCCGTGATCCCCTTCGTCGGAACTCGCACGGATGAACGCGAGGCCTTCACCTCGGGCAAACAGCGCCTGGCGGCCGGGGCCCTGTTCGAGCCGCTGGTCCTCGACGACGTGACGGTCGGGGTTCTCACGGTTCATTGGCGTGCGGAACGCCTGGGTGTCCCGATGGATGAGCTCAGGCAGGTGATGGATCTGCTCGCCCTCGAATGCAGCCTCGCTCTTCAGCGCGCCGAAACCCTCGCGCGCTTGGAGCGCGTGGCTCGCACCGACGAGTTGACCGGGCTGGCGAACCGGCGCGCCTGGGATGAGCATCTACGGCGCGAGATCGAGTGGGCGAAGCGAAGTGGCGCTCCCCTCGCCGTGGCGATGCTCGACCTGGATCACTTCAAGGAATACAACGACCGCCACGGGCACCCGGCCGGCGACCGCCTGCTGAAGGCCGTATCCGCCAGCTGGGAGCAGGCAATCCGCGCCACCGACGTCCTCGCCCGCTACGGCGGAGAGGAGTTCGCCCTGGTGCTGTCCGCGACCCCGCCGGACGAGGCGCTGGTGATCGTCGAGCGCCTGCGCTCCGCGATGCCGACCGGGCAGCACGTCTCCGCCGGCCTGGTCTTCTGGGACGGCAAGGAGGACGACCTCGCGATCGTCGGGCGCGCCGACGGCGCGCTCTATGGCGCCAAGGGGGCGGGACGCGACCGCGTGCTCACCGGCTGACCCGTCGAGGGTCCAGATAGCCTGGGCCGATGCGGTTCGAGAAGTGGCAGGCGCTCGGCAACGACTACATCGTGGTCGAGCGCGACGCGCTTCCATGGGAGCTGAGCGCGGAGCGGGTCCGCCGGATCTGCGCACCCCACCTGGGCGTCGGCTCGGACGGGATCCTGCTGGTTTCGCCGGCGGCCGACGAACGCCACGTCGCCGAGCTGCGGATCTTCAACCCCGACGGCTCCGAGGCCGAGCTCTCGGGCAACGGCGCTCGCGAGGCGGTCCTCTACCTGCGCGCGGCCGGCTGGACCGACGCCGACACGTTCACGATCCTGACCAAGGCGGGCGAGGTGACGCCGACGATCACCGGACCGGGGGAGGTCTCGATGGCGATCGGCCGGGCCTCGGTGACCTCGCCGTTCTACCCGGAGGGGCCCGACGACGGTTCCGGCACGATCAGCTCGCGCGGCCGCGAGTGGGACTTCCAGCACGTGGCCGTGGGCAACCCGCAGTGCGTGATCGAGGTCGGCGACGAGGTCGAGGAGGTCGATCTGGCCACCCTCGGCCCGGCGATCGAATCGAGCAGGCGCTTCCCGCAGCGCACCAACGTCTCGTTCACGAGGGCCGAGGGATCAACCGTCCGGGCGCGGATCTTCGAGCGCGGGGTGGGGGAGACGCTCTCCTCCGGCACCGGGGCCGCCGGCGCAGCGGTCGCCGCCTTCCTGCGCGGCGCACAGAGCCCGATCACGGTCAAGCTCGACGGCGGCGAGCTCACGGTGGAGATCACCGATGAGCTCGACGTCACCCTGATCGGGACTGCGTCGCGCGTCTACGCCGGCCACCTCGACGAGGACTTCGCGGACGCGCTCTCATGTGTGTGAAGCGCTAGATTCGTGCTGTGGGCACGAGAGCGACAGCAGGGGTGGCGACGGCGATCCTCGCTCTGGTCGCGTGCGCACCGGCGATCGGCGGGACCACAGAGGGGCCCGCCCGGATCTCGTTCAACAGCGATGTCACGGGAGGCGACGACGACCTCTACGTGATGAACGCCGACGGGAGCGGGGTGGCGCCGCTGGTCAGCAACGACGTCCTCAACGACAAGAACGCAGTCTTCTCGCCCGACGGACAGCACTTCGTCTACACCGAGGACACGGCGGCCCCGCCCGCGCGCGACTCGAAGATCTTCGTCGCGAACGCCGACGGCTCCGGCCCGATCCAGCTGACGTTCGGCACCTCCGAAGAGTCGGGGCCGACTTGGTCTCCCGACGGAACCCGCATCCTCTTCACGAGCACCCGCGACGGTGACGCGGAGGTGTTCGTGATGAACGCGGACGGCACCAACCAGGTCCAGCTGACCAACAACACGACGTTCGACTCCAGCCCCGCGTGGTCCCCGGACGGGACCAAGATCGTGTTCTCGAGCACCCAACCGCCCAGCGTGAACACCGATGTGTGGTCGATGAATCCCGACGGAAGCGGCCAGACTCAGATCACGAACGCCCCGAACAACGACTACCGGCCGTCATTCTCGCCCGACGGCAGGCAGATCGTGTTCGTCAGCGCCCGGCTCGACAACATCAACGACGACATCTGGGTGATGAACGCGGATGGCTCGCAGCAGACCCGAGTCACGACCGATCCGGCCGACGACGCCGCGCCGTTCTACGCGTACGACAGCACGCGGCGGGTCGTCTTCGCGCGCTACGGCACCGGCGACAACAGCGAGCACATCTGGTCGATGAACCCGGACGGTTCGGGCCAGACGCAGTTGACGGCCACCGCCTCCTTCGACAGCAGCCCACACTGGCTGCCGAGCGCCCGCTGCGAGTCGCGCTTCGTGACGATGATCGGCACCGCCGCGCCCGACGCGCTCACCGGCCAAGCGCTACCGGACGTGATCTCCGGGCTCGCCGGCGACGACGATCTCAGCGGCCAGCTCGCCGACGACCTGCTCTGCGGGGACGAAGGCAACGACTCGCTCGCCGGGGACGACGGCAACGACTCCCTGTTCGGGGATGCCGGCGGCGATCTGCTCGCCGGCGGCATCGGGAACGATGCCCTCGACGGAGGGGACGGCAAGGACAAGCTCAAGGGCGGCGATGGAAGCGAGAGGCTCAAGGGCCGGGCGGGCAAGGACAAGCTGAAGGGCCAAAAGGGTGGCGACCGGCTGAACGGTGGTCCGGGGGCCGACCGCATCAATGGTGGGCCCGGCAGCGACATCTGCATCGTCGAGCCGAAGGACCACGTCTCCAACTGCGAGACGATCAAGTAGGGCAGGTCAGCGGCGGGCGACGATCAGCTCCGCCGCCTTCCTGCGGGGCGCCCAGAGCCCGATCACGGTGCAGCTCGACGGCGGCGAGCTCACGGTGGAGATCACCGATGAGCTCGACGTCACCCTGATCGGGACTGCGTCGCGCGTCTACGTGGGCGAGCTCGACGCGGCGCTGATCGCCGAGCTGACGGACAGCTGAGGCGATACGGATCAGAAGTAGCGCTGTTCGTCCGAAGCGCTACTTCGACAGGCCAGCTTGGGCGAGCGCGTCACGAGGGTCCGAGAAACCCACCCGATGCACCACCTTGCCGTCGCGGACGGTGTAGAGCTCGGCGTGTCGCTCGTCCATCTCCAGGCCGCTGCTGCTTCGTCCCCGCTCCCGGATGATCACGAGCACCTTTTCGCCTTGAGCAGCGCGGATCTGCTCGACGTCCACGGTCCATTCGTTCCAGGCGTCCCCCCAGCGCGCGACGTGGTCCAGGACTGCTTGGTGTCCCTTTCCGACCCGTCCGTCCGGCAGATTGGTTCCGTCCCACTCGACGTCGTTTGCGAGGTACGACAGGCCGGCCTCGATGCCCCCCGCAAGGAACGCGTCCCACATCCGCCGCACAATCTCAACGTTGCCGTCCGACATCGCCTCTAGGCCGACTCGGTCGTGCCGGCCTCGATCTCGTCCGCCGGCACCTCTCGTCGAATCAACAGGAGCGCTACGACCACGCCCGCGATCGCCAAGAAGGCACCCAGCCGAAGGCCGGTGCCGACGGCGATGGCGAACGCGTCGTGGACGGCGTCCCCGATCGCCTTCTGCGCCGCGGCGCTGTACTTGGCGAGCGCCGTCATCGCATCCGACGCGCCCGCCAGCAGGCCGTCCAGGTCCTCTGCCTGCGCATCGGATAGCCGCACCCCCTTCTGCCCCGCGATCGCAACGGTCTCGGAGATCTGCTTGCTGTTGAACACGGCGCCGCAGATCGCCACCCCGAACGAGATCCCCAGTCCGGAGAGCGTGGTGAACACACCTCCCGCCTGCCCCGAGAGCCGCGTCGGGATCGAGTTCATCGCCGCGAGGTTCATCGGCGTCAGCGAGAGGCCCGTCCCGAGGCCGAGGATCAGGAACGGCCACCAGAGATCGGCGTAGGTCGTCGAGGGGTCGACGCCCGCGAGGAGGAACAGCGCGACGGCGATCATCCCGCCCCCGGCGACCAACGGTGGTAGCGGCCCGAACCGCTGCGCCAGCGGGCCGCCGATCGGTGAGCCGACGGCCATGCCGATGATGAGCGTCATCAGCTCGAGGCCCGACTTGGTCGGCGAATCGCCGAGCTCCTCCTGCAGGAAGAGCGGCATCAAGAAGAGCGCCGCGATCAGTGCGAAGTTGACGATGAAGAGCACGATCGCCGCGCCCGAGAAGTTCCGGTGGCGGAAGAGGCCCAGGTCGACGAGCGGGTTGCGCGCCCGGCGCTCGACAACGACGAACGCGATCCCGAGCGCGATCGCGATCCCGAGCAGGACGAGCGTCGGTGCCGACGCGAGCCCCCAGGTCGGCGCCTGGATCGTCGCCAGCGTCAGCGTCGTCAGCGAGCCGACGGCCAAGGTGAGCCCGGTGACGTCGATCCGCCGCTCCGCCTGAGGGTCCCGCGACTCCGTGGCGAACGCCAGAGCCGCCAGCGCGACGACGCCCGCCACGGCGAGCTGGAACCAGAAGATCCACTCCCAGCCGAGCGCGCCCGTGAGGACGCCGCCGATCAGCGGCGCGAAGCCCTGGCCCAGCGCGGACGCGCCGCCCCAGATGCCCAGCGGCAGGCCGCGCTCGGACGGCCGATACGCGTTGAGCACGAGCGAGAGCGAGGACGGGATCAGCGCCGCGCCGCCGAGCCCGGCGATGACCAGTCCGGCGATCAGGATGGGGCCGCTGGGCGCGATGGCGCCGACCAGCGAGCCCGCGGCGAAGAGGACCGAACCCGCGACGAGCACCGCGCGGCGTCCGTAGATGTCCGCGAGGCGCCCGGCGACGATCAGGAACGCCGACATCGCGAGCGTGTAGCCGGTCACCGTCCACTGGAGCTCGGCGGTCGAGGCGTTCAGCTGATCGTGGATCTCGGGGAGCGCAACGACGATCGCCGCGGTCGGGAACGTCGCCAGCGCCGAGGCAAGCGCCATCGTCGCCAGCACGAGGCCGCGATGGCGCCCCTCCGAATGCGGGATGTCGAGGTGGTGCGCGCGGTGAAGCGTGTTTGCGATCAGTGGCATGGACGCGCGAGGGTTGCGATCGGCGGACCGTATCGCCCGGGGAGGCGTCCTCGAACGAATGCGGGAGAATCCAGGGCATGGCAGGTGAGGAGCTGCGCGAGCGGGTCCGCGGGCTCATGCCACGGGCCCGCGCCGATCTCGAGCGCCTGGTCGCGATCCCGAGCGTCGCGGACCCCGCCCAGTACCCGCCCGAGTGCTGCATCGAGGCGGCCGAGTACGTCCGCGACGCAGCCGCCGATGCGGGCATCCCGGACGCCCGCCTGCTCGACATGCCCGACGGCCACCCCGCCGTCTTCGGCCATGCACCAGGGCCGGAGGGCGCCCCGACCGTCCTCCTGTACTGCCACTACGACGTCCAGCCGCCGCTCGGCGAGGCTGAGTGGGAGAGCCCGCCCTTCGAGCTGACGGAGCGCGGCGGCCGCTGGTACGGCCGCGGCTCGGCCGACTGCAAGGGCAACGCGGTGGCGCACCTGACGGCGCTCCGGGCGCTCGAAGGTGAGTTCCCCTGCGGCGTCAAGTTCCTCGCCGAGGGGGCCGAGGAGCAGGCGACCGGCGGCCTCGAAAGCTTCGTGCCGAGCTCCGGCGACCTCCTGGCCGCCGACGCGATCGTGATCGGCGACGCCGGCAACTGCGTGCTCGGCGTCCCGACGCTGACCACGACGCTCCGCGGCGTTGCCACCGTCAGGGTGGAGGTCTCGACGCTCGAGGGCGACGTCCACTCTGGGATGTTCGGTGGTCCGGCGCCGGACGCGCTCGTGCTCCTGACCCAGATGCTCGCGACGCTCCACGACGAGCGCGGCAACGTCACGGTCGACGGTATCCCGGCCGACGGGTCCTGGGCCGGCGCCGACTACCCCGCAGAGCGCTTCCGCGCCGACGCTCGCATGCTCGACGGGGTCGAGCTCGCCGGCGACGGCACGGTCGCCGACATGGTCTGGGCGCGGCCCTCGGTGAACGTCCTCGGCATCGACTGCCCGCCGGTCGTGGGCTCGACGCCCTCGCTTCAGGCGAGCGCTCGGGCGCGGGTCAGCATGCGCATCCCCGCCGGCATCGATCCCGGCGACGCGCAGGACGCCCTCGCCGCGCACCTGGAGGCCCGCACGCCGCTCGGCGCACTGGTCGAGATCGAGCGCGAGGGAACGGGCGCCCCGTTCGCCGCCTCGACCGACGGCCCCGCCTACCGTGCGATCGCGGGCGCGATGCAGACGGCGTTCGGCGCCGAGACGACAACGGCCGGGCAGGGCGGCTCGATCCCCCTTTGCAACGTTCTGGCCGACGCCTTCCCCGACGCCGAGATCGTCCTCCTCGGGGTCGAGGAGCCGCTCTGCGCCATCCACGCCCCCAACGAGTCGGTCGACCCTTCGGAGATCGAGAACATCGCGCTTGCCGAGGCCCTGTTCCTGCGGGACTTCGTCGGGCGCTGACGTCGAAGTACGAGAAGTAGCCCTTTTCGTCGAAGGCGCTCCTTAGCCGAGGTAGACCGTCTTCCCCGGGTAAGTCGACTTCCCTGGCGGGTCGTTGTGCCGAGGCTTGTTGCGCTTCTCACCTTGCGGCGCGTAGTTGCCATATTTCACGGCGTTCACCGTCTGAAGCACGTTGCCGGCCGCGTCTTTGGCAACGATCTCGGCGGGATGGCCGTACGGGTCCATCATCAGGACGAATCCACCTGTTTCAGCTGAAGCCGTCTCGGTGCCGCCGCCGTAGTAGTGGAGCTCGACCTCGGCCACGTTGCCCGCGGTGATCCCGAACAGGGGCGTGCGGTCGGTCGTGAAGGCGCTGCCCGTCCGCCCGAGCACGTAAATGCCGGTGCCGGCGAGCTGAGCCTCCCATCCAGCCTGGGTATCGCCGATGCCGACGGAGTCGTCGAGGGAGAACGTGTAGGTCGCGTCCGGACCGCCTTCGGCATTGTGCGACAGATAGAGGCTGTGGCCCTCGGCGCTCGCGACGACGCGCTGGCCGGTCTGTCCGTTGCCTTTCAACCATGCCGGCGGGTTGTCCGAGCTCTCGAGCGGTCGGCCGGGCGGGTTGTCGGCATCGAGGTATCCCGACAGGGTGTCGCGGAGGTCGTCGAGCGCTGCCCGTACCTGCGGCACCGCGGCGGCTGTGACGGCGACCACGGCGATGGCCAGCAGCGCGATAAGAACCGGCCGCGCGGCTCGGATCGCCGGGATCCGCAGCCCGAATGGCCGTTTCGGCCGTACGTTGCCCCGGGGCTCGCTCGCGACCTCGGCCAGAAGCTCCTCGAGCGCGTCGCCCAGGCCGAGCCGCGCGAGGTGGGCGTCGCTAACCGTCGCGGCGCGCCGAAGCAGCTCGGTTGCGGTGATCTCGTTCATGCCCGCTCCTTGATCGCTCGTGTGGGGGTCGCCAGGGGCTCCGCTCCTCGGTCCATTTCCTCGAGCTCGCGGCGCAGCTGCTTGCGCGCACGGCGCAGGCGCGTGCGTACCGTCGCCGGGACGACGCCAATCACCGCTGCAATTTCGCTCGGTTCCAGCCCCTCCCAGGCGTTCAGCAACAGCACCTCGCGGTGCGTGTCGGACAGCTTGCGCAGGGCGGCACGCACGGCCCCGACCCGATCGTCGACGGGCTGCGGCACCGGTGCCGCGGCTAGCTCCTGGCGCAGTCGTTCACCGAGTCGTCGCCGTCGTTCGGTCGATCGTCGCGAGTTGGCAAGTACACGCCGGGCGACACCAAACAACCACAAGCGCGCCTCGTCGTCGGCTGGCACGTCGTCCAGACGCCGCCACGCGACCAACATGACCTCGGCAAGTGCGTCGCTTGCATCCTCGGGATTCTCGGTGCGGCGCAGCAGGTAGCCGAGCAGCGACTGCGAGTTGTCGCGAAACAGGCCCTCGAGCCGCTGTTGATCATCGGTCAGCTGCATCGTTAGGACATGTCCGCATGCGGGCACGGCGTTTCAGCAGGGCGCTTGTGGCGCAGTATCGAGCGCACGCGCAGCGAACTCAATCCTGCGCGGCGAAACCGGTCGTACCGCTTCGTCCGCAGCGCAATATCTCGACGAGTGGCGGATAACTGGGCGCTAGGCGGAGTTAGACGCCACTCGAGCGCTCAGACGATCGTTCCGCTTCCCATGCAGAGCGATCTTCTACGGCCGTGATCGGCGCCTGGCGACGAGCAGCTCCGCGAGCCTGGCGGCGACGAAGCCGAAGGCGAAGTAGAGCGCCGGCAGCCAGAGGGCGACGCCGAAGAGCGAGTCGGCCGAGGGGCTGTACTCGGCAAGGTCGAGCTCGACGATCACGATCTCGGCCACCGGCCCCACGATCGCGGCGGCGAGGCCGCAGACGATCGCCGGCCTGCCGCCGCCGAGCCAGGAGGCGATCAGCACGGCGAGCATCACGATCAGCGTCGTCGCCGGGCCCTCGGGCTCGTCGTAGACGAGCGCCGTCGTCGCGTACAGGGCCAGCACGGCGGCGATCGCCCCGATCCCGACCCTGAGGTCGAACCCCGGCCGCGGCGGGCCGAGCCGCAGGCGCAGTTCACCGAGCGACGCGGTCGCCAGACCGACGAGGATCGGGAACCAAAGCGCGCTCTCCCAGACGTGGGGGGTGGTGTGGTCCAGGTAGGTCGTCGTCCCGGCCTGCACATGCCCGGCGTCGCCGATCAGCCCGCCGGCGGCGCCGGTCACGAACAGGATCAGCAACTCTCTCCCACTCAGCCTCATCGCCGGCGCCAGTATCGCCGCTCGGGTAGCCTCGCGAGCCCGATGGCCCTGGCAGACCCCTCCAAGCGACTTCAGGCGATCCCGCCCTACATGTTCGCCGAGCTCGAGCGCAAGGTCGCGGCGAAGAGAGCGGCCGGGATCGACGTGATCAGCCTCGGGATCGGCGATCCGGACATGCCGACCTACCCGCACGTGGTCGAGGCGATGCGGGCGGCGGTCGCCGACCCCGGCACGCACCAGTACCCGTCGAACCGCGGCCGCGAGGAGTTCCGGCGGGCCTTCGCCGGCTTCTACGATCGCCGCTTCGGGGTCGAGATCGACCCCGAGGCCGAGGTGATCCCGGCGATCGGCGCCAAGGAGTGCATCTACAACCTCTGCTTCGCCTTCCTCGACCCCGGCGACGTCGCCCTCGCCTCCGACCCCGGCTACCCGGTCTACACGGGCGGACCGGTGCTGGCCGGCGCCGAGGCCGTCGTCCTGCCGCTCGTCCCCGAGCTCGGCTTCGCCCCGGATCTCGACGCGATCGAGGCGGCCGACCTCGAGCGGGCCCGGCTGATCTTCCTCAACTACCCCAACAACCCGACCGGGGCAGTCGTCGCGGACGGCCTCTTCGAACGCGTGGTGGAGCTTGCCCGCGAGCACGAGATCCTCGTCGTCCACGACAACGCCTACTCGGAGACGACCTATGAGGGCTACGTGGCGCCAAGCTTCCTCGCCACGCCGGGGGCGAAGGAGGTCGGCGTCGAGGTCTTCTCGCTCTCCAAGGGCTACAACATGACCGGCTGGCGCTGCGCGGCGATCCTCGGCAACGCCGATGCGGTCTCGACCTACTGGCGACTGAAGACGAACGTCGACTCGGGCCTGTTCGAGGCCGTGCAGCTGGCCGGCGCCGCCGCCCTCGAGGGGCCGCAGCGGCCGGTCGAGGAGATGAACGAGATCTATCTGCGCCGCCGCGACCTGGTGGTCGGGGCCCTGCGCGAGATCGGCGTGGACGTCGCCGCCCCGAAGGGGACGATCTACGTCTGGGCGCCGGTCCCCGAGGGCCACACCTCGGCCAGCTTTGCCGAGCTCGTGCTCGAGGAGGCGGCGGTGGTCGTCTCGCCGGGCTCGATGTACGGGCCCAGCGGCGAGGGCTTCTTCCGGATCTCGCTGACCACGCCCGACGAGCGCATCTCCGAGGCGGTCGAGCGCCTGCGCGAGCACCTGGCCCGATGACGGGCGGGCGACGCCGGGCGAGCTCCGGGTCGCCGCTCGAGCAGCGCTACGGCTACAGCCGCGCCGTTCGCGCCGGTGACCGGGTGCTGGTCTCCGGGACGGCCCCGGTCTGGCCCGACGGCGGCTGCGACCCGGATGCCGGCGCACAGGCTCGCCGCTGCTGCGAGATCATCGTCGCGGCACTGGCGGAGCTGGGCGCCTCGGCGGCCGACGTGGTGCGGACGCGGATGTTCGTCACCGACGCCGGGCTCGCCGACGCCGTCGGCGCCGTCCACGGCGAGTTCTTCGGCGCCGCGGCCCCGGCGGCGACGATGGTCGTCGTCAGCGCCCTGCTCGACCCGCGCTGGCTGGTCGAGATCGAGGCCGAGGCGGACCTGCGCACGAACTGTTAGGAGGTGCTAACAATACCGCCTCGCGCAGGGCTCCTCCCGCCGTAGGGGAATAAGGACCAGGGGGGGCGATTCAAGCCTGTGCGCGCACTTACCGATTCATAAGACATGACGACACTTGGCATAGCACTCGCTCTGGCCTGCGCCGCGATGGCGAACCTGGCGATGCTCTGCAAGCACCGGGGCGCCAGCGAGGCCCCCGACATCAGCCTGAAGACGCCGCTGCACAGCGTCAGGCAGCTGTTCCTGTCGCGCTGGTGGACGATCGGCTTCGCCGTTGCCGCCGTCGCCTGGGTCCTGCACGTGGCCGCGATGTCGGTCGCGCCGCTGTCGCTCGTCCAGGCTGTGATCGCCGGCGGATTGGTCCTGATCGCCTACCCGGCCACGCGCTACTTCGGCCACAAGCTCACCCGCCGCGAGTGGCTCGGCCTCGGCCTCGCCGCCGTCGGGCTCGGCTTTCTCGCCGTCACCGTCCCGCACGCGGCCGAGAACGACGGCTACTCGATCGTCACCCTGGCCGGGTTCGAGACCGTGATGTGCGGCGCGGGCTGCTTCCTCTTTGCCTCCGGCATCCTGCGCCGGGGCTCAATCTGCCACGGCGTCATCCTCGGGCTCGCATCCGGGCTCCTGATCGGCGTCTCCAACGTCGCGATCAAGGCGCTCACCGAGGGGATCGACATCGCCGGCATCCACGCCCTGCTGAGCCCCTGGACCGCGCTCGTCGTGATCGGCGGGATCGGCGCCTTCTTCGCACTCGCACGGGGGATGCAGCTCGGTGAGGCGATCCCCGTGATCGCCACCGCCTCCGTCTCCTCGAACTGCGCCGCGATCCTCGGCGGGGTGATCGTCTTCGGCGATCCGATCGGCTCCGGCCTGGTCGAGGGCCTCGCCCGTGGCGTCGCCTTCGCCGCCGTGATCGCCGCCGCGGCGCTGATGCCGCACGTTTCCAGCGGTCCGCGGACCGCTGCGGCCCGCTAGAGCTTTCCCTCGGCCTGGAGCGTCTCGCGCAGGCCGGTCTCCAGCCCGCGCGGCGAGTAGCCGAGCTCGGCCATCGCCTTGTCGTGCTTGGCCCAGAAGGTGACCCCGTCGGCCGATGAGATCAGCTCGCGCAGGTTCGGCGGCTGCCCCATCACCTTGCCGACGAGCGGGCCGGCGGGCGCCATCAGCTTCAGCATTCCGGTCGGGATCGCGCGCGAGGGCGGCTTCTTGTCGGCCACGCGACCGACCGCACCGATCAGCTCGCGCATCGTCGTGATCTCCCCGCCGAGCACGTAGGCCTCGCCGACGGCGCCCTTGTCGAGCGCCAGCAGGATCCCGTCGGCGACGTCCTCGACGTAGACCATGTTCATCCCCAGGTCCGGGAAGGCGATCAGCGGCATCTTGCCGGCCAGGAATTGGTTGATCTGGGTGCCGATCGCGGAGTGGTCGTCGGGGCCGTAGACGCCTCCGGGCTGGACGATCACGCACGGCAGGCCCTCGTCGGCGATCAGCCGCTTGGCGATCTGGTGGGCCTCGTACTTCGTCTGCTCGTAGTAAGAGGTGAACTCGCGTCCGGGATGCTCATAGCTCTCGTCGACGACCTCCCCGTGGGTGTTCCCGAAGGCGCCGACGGTGGAGACGTAGACCGCCTTCGGCGTCCCGGCGGCGAGGGCGGCGCGCAGCACCCGCTCCGTGCCGAGCACGTTGGCCTCGTACATCGCCCGGTGCTCGGACTCGGGGATCCCGACCTCGTAGACGGCAGCGTTGTGGATCAGCGCCTCGCAGCCCTCGAGGCCGGCGGCGATCGCCGCCTCGTCGGAGAGATCGCCGACGACAAGCTCGCAGCCGAGCGCCTCGAGCTCGGCGCCCTTCGCGGCCGAGCGGACGAGGACGCGCACGTCGTCGCCTCGCTGGCGCAGTTTGCGGGCCACATGACCCCCGATGAAACCGGTGCCGCCGGTGAGGAATAGCCTCATCTGGGTGCGCAGACTACCCATGATCGCGCTCGCGGTCACCGCCGCCGCGGCGCTGGTGGTGGCCGGCGCGACGGCCGTCGGCGGCGCTCGCGCCGTGCCGCCGCGCAGCTTCGCCTTCGCGATCGGCAACGGCAACCTCTCCGGCGGCCCCCAGCAGGTCGCCGACCGCCTCGGGGACTTCGACCTCGTCGTCGTCGACGGCGAGCTTGCCCGCGCCGACAAGATCGCGGCCCTGCGGGCGAGGGGCGTCACGGTGCTCGGCTATCTCAGCGTCGGCACGATCGAGAAGTGGCGCTCGTGGTATCCGCGGCTGAAGCGGTTCCGGCTCGGCGCCTGGGCCGACTGGAAGGACGAATGGTTCGCCGACGTCTCGAAGGCGAAGCTGCGGCGGCTGATCACCGGCGAGATCGCGCCCGAGCTGCTCGCGAAGGGATTCGACGGCCTCTTCCTCGACAACGTCGACATGGTCGAGACCCGCAACCACGCCGCCCAGCGCGATGGCATGCGCGACCTGGTCCAGGCGCTCGCCGGGCTCGCGCACTCGGACGGCCGCCTGTTGTTCGCCCAGAACGGGGCCGGGATACTCGACCGGCTCGGCCTCCTCGACTCGATCGACGGATGGAACCGCGAGGACGTCACCTGGACCTACGACTTCGACCGCCACCGCTACGTCCACCAGCGGCCGGGCGAGACCCACGCCGCGCTCGCGGAGCTTGCCGAGATGGCGGGCCGCGGCCTGATCACGACCAGCGCCGACTACACCCGGGCCGGCGACGCGGACGCCGAGGCCGAGGCGGTCGCCAACGCATGCTCGGTGGGCGCGACGCCGTATGTCGGCGACATCGGGCTGACCGCGAAGCGCCTCCCGGACCCGCCTCTGACCTGTCCCTGACGCGGTACCGTTGACTCGATGTCCGACCCGTGGCCCGCTCTCAGCTACGGCCGGTGGAGCGCGACCTGCGACACCCTGCACGCGCACACGCAGGTGCTCGGCAAGCTCGCCGTGGAGCTCGCCCCGCCGGAGCCGCAGCTCCAGCACGCCGCCCTGCGGCTGAGCGCGCGCGGCTGGGAAACGCTGCCGCTGCCGGCGCCCGACGGCTCCGGCGCGATCGTCGCAGCGCTTGACCTACACGCACACGAGGTCGTCGTCGAGCACAGCGCCGGTCACGAGACCCGGGTCGCCCTCACCCCCAACCGGCCCGTGGCGGAGGTAACGCGCGAGGTGCTGGAGGCCGTGGGCCGCCTGGGGGGCCCGGTGAAGATCAATCCCACTCCCCAGGAGGTGCCGTGGCAGGTACCTCTCGACGAGGACAACGAGCATGCGACCTACGACCCCGAACAAGCCGCGACCTACTTCGACGCCGCCACCCGCGCGGCGCTCGTGCTGGCGGAATTCCGGGCACCGTTTCGCGGGCGATCGTCGCCGGTGAACGCCTGGTGGGGGACCTTCGACCTCGCGGTTCACCTGTACTCGGGCCAGCCGACGGACCCGCCGTCCGATGACTTCATCATGCGCAATGGAGGGGACGCCGAGCAGGTCGAGATCGGGTGGTGGCCCGGGGACCCGAACCACGAGCAGGCGGCCTTCTTCGCCTTCGCCTACCCGACGCGCGATGGCTTTGGGGACGCTGACCTGAGCCCCGCGCCGGGACGCTGGCACGCACAGCTCGGCGAGTACGTGCTCGACTGGGATGAGATCCGCGAGGAGCCCGATCCAGCGGCCCTGGCGTTGGAGTTCGCCCGGTCGGCCTTCCGCCACTCCTGCGCGGTCTGCGAGTGGGATCCGGCGCTGGCGGCCACCGCGGATGGCGTACCGCCTCCGATCAGGTAACGATCATTCCCCGAGGCGCTTACCTGGCCGCGTAGACGATCTCCACGGAGCCGCCCGCAAGGGCGTGCTCCGCTTCGAGCGTCAGCGTCGTATCGGTGCTGAGCGATTCGGTCAGCCGCATCCCGGCGCCGAGGAACAGCGGCAGCACGATCAGTCCGAGCTTGTCGAGCGCTCCAAGGGCCCGGTAGGTCTCGATCGTTCGGGGGCCGCCGACCAAGTGGACGTCGCCGCCGCGGTTGGCCGCCCGGACCTGCTCCAGCAGTCGCTCCGGGTCGGCGTCGACGACGACGTGGTCCGGGGTGCCCGGGGGACGGTTCGAGCCGAGCACGAACACATCGAGGTCCGGCCACGGCCAGCGATCCGCGCCGAGCGCGGGCTGGAACGTCGTCCGGCCCATCAGCACCGCGTCGCAGGTCTTCTGAAACTCCGGGAAGCCGTAGCTCTGGCCGGGAACGAAGGCCGGATCGGCGAGCTGCGGCGGCCATCCGTCGGGCGTGGTCACGTAGCCGTCGGCGCTGATGCACATGCGGGTGCGGATCTGCACCTGCCGGAACCTACACTTGCTCGGATGGAGAACGGTGCCGGCATAGTCAACGCCCGAGCGCGCCAGCGCGCGCTCGCGATCGGGGTCGTGCCGCGTCCCGCCGGCGACGGCGAGGATCAGCTCGCCGAGCTCAAGGAGCTCCTGCGCACCGCGGGCGTGGCGACCGCCGGCGAGATGGTGCAGGTGCGCGAGAAGCCAGACCCGGACCGCTACCTCGGCCGCGGCAAGCTCGACGAGCTGAAGGCCGAGATCAAGCGCGCCGGCGCCAACCTGGTCGCCTGCGACGACGAGCTGCTGCCGCGCCAGGAGCGCAACCTGGAGGCGGCGCTGGACGTGCCGGTGATCGACCGGACGGCGATCATCCTCGACATCTTCGCCGACCACGCGCACTCGGCCGAGGGCAAGCTCCAGGTCGAGCTCGCCCAGCTCGAGTACAACCTCGCCCGCATGCGCGGCCTCTGGACCCACCTCGAGCGCCTCGGCGCCGGGCGCATGGACGGCGGCATCGGCACCAGGGGCCCTGGCGAGTCGCAGATCGAGACCGACCGCCGGCTGGCTCGAGACCGGATCACGACGCTGCGACGCCGACTGGAGCGGGTCGAGCGGAACCGCGGCCTGCAGCGCGCCCAGCGCGAGGCCTCGCCGGTTCCGGCCGTCGCCCTCGCCGGCTACACCAACGCGGGCAAGTCGACGCTGCTCAATGCGCTCACCGGGGCCGGGGTGGGGGTGGGTTCGCGCCTGTTCCACACGCTCGACCCGACCACGCGAGGGTATGAGCACGACGGCCGCAGCTATCTGATCACCGACACGGTCGGCTTCATCCGCAAGCTCCCCCACCAGGTGGTCGAGGCGTTCAAGGCGACGCTGGAGGAGACCCGGCTCGCCGATCTGATCGTCCAGGTCGTGGACGGCTCCGAGCCCGAGCCGATGCGCAGGGAGGCGATCGCCGCGGTCGACTCGGTCCTGGAGGAGATCGTCGCCGGCGACCGGCCGCGGGTGCTGGTCTTCAACAAGCTCGACCTGCTCGACGACGAGCAGCGCCGCGAGCTGCTGGTCGGGGTTCCCGACGCAATCGGGGTCTCGGCCGAAACGGGGGAGGGGATCGAACCGCTGCGCGACCGGATCGAGGCGGCGTTCGAGGACACCCTGCGCGATGTGGAGCTGCTGGTCCCGTACGCCGAGGGGGCCCGGCTCTCGGAGCTCTACGAGCTCGCCGGCGACCTCGAGCGCACGGAGAGGGCCGACGGCGTCCTCGTCCAGGCGCGGATTCCCGCCGCGCACGCGCACAGGTTCGCCGAGTTTGCGGTCAGCGCGAACGGCGCCGGCCCGAAGCCACGCTGAGCGCGGCTAGGCTCGCGCGGTGGAGCTCGCCTGCACGAAGCTCAGCGACCGCGCGCGCCTGCCGACCCGCGCCAACGAGGGCGACGCGGGCCTCGACCTCTACGCGGCTGAGGCGGCGGCGATCGGGGCCGGCGAGCGGGCGAGCGTCGGCACCGGGATCGCCATCGAGGTCCCGCCCGGCCACGCCGGCCTCGTGCTGCCGCGCTCCGGGCTCGCCGCCCGGCACGGAATCGCGCTCGTCAACGCCCCCGGCCTGATCGACGCCGGCTACCGGGGAGAGGTTCGCGTACTGCTTCTGAACACGGACCGCGAGGCGGGGTTCGAGGTCGCCCAGGGCGACCGGATCGCCCAGCTGCTGATCACGCCGTTCGCCGAGCTCATGCCGACCGAGGTCGCCGAGCTCAGCGCCGCCACCCGCGGCGCCAACGGCTTCGGCTCGTCGGGGCGTTAGCCGCGGCCGGCCGCCTCGCGGGCGCTCTCGTGCGCGGCCGCCTCGAGCTCGTCGTCGAGCGGCTCGAGCTCGGGCTCCGACCCCTCGCGGCGGGCGAGCGCGCGGGCGATCAGCCGGTCGGCGAGGCGGACGTTCTTGGGGAGCAAAGGGCCGTGCAGGTAGGTGCCGATCAGGTTGCCCTGGCGCACGCCCTCGAAGCCGTCCGAGCCGTTGTTGCCGTGCCCCGTGATCACCCGCCCCAGCGCGGTCGCTCCGGGACCCAGGCGCGTGCGGCCCCCGTGGTTCTCGAACCCGGCGACCTCGAGGCTCTCGCCGCCGCCGAGGTCGGCCTCGATCGCCACGTTGCCGATCAGCCGCGGGCCGGGCTCGCGCACGGTCTCCAGATCGACGAGGCCGAGGCCCGCGATCCGGCGCTCGCCGAGCTGGTAGCTGTGGCCGAGCAGTTGGTAGCCGCCGCAAACCGCGAGCACGACGGCGCCGTCGCCGGCCGCGCCCGCGATCGCGTCGCGCTTGCTCACCAGCATGTCCTCGGCGACCAGCTCCTGGTCGCGGTCCTGGCCGCCGCCGATGTAGACGAGGTCATGGGCGCCGGGGTCGAAGCCCTCTCCCGGGCCGGCGGCCGCGTAGGAGAAGCCGATCCCGCGCCACTCGCAGCGCCGTTGCAGGAAGAGGATGTTGCCGCGATCGGCGTAGATGTTCATCTGCTCGGGGTAGAGGGCGAGTAGGCGTAACTCCATCAGCCGGCCTCCAGGACGCAGATCGTCGAACCGACGTGATCGTCGGTCTCGGGGATCCCGATCCGGTCGCGGGCCCGCAGCCCGGCACCGGCGGCCTCCGCCTCCAGGCGATCTGGGCTCAGCGGGTCGAGGTGGACGCTGTCGCTCTCTTCGGTCAGCTCGCCGTCGGGGGAGACGCGCTGGCGCAGGCGGCGGATCTCGAGCGCGTCGCCGACCGCCGCGATCTCGAGCGGCTGGCTGGAGTAGACCCATCCGTCGAGCTCGAGCACGTCCGGGAGCATCGGCGCCCCCGGCGTCGGCGCCACGGGGCGGGCGTCGGCGGCGAGTACGGCGGCAGCCAGCGTCCCATCGGGGCTGAGCAGCCCGGCCGCGCCGCTCAGCATCGCCTCGCGCCCGGCGGTGCCGCCGAGCAGGTGGATGAACTGCATCGGCGCCAGGATCGCGGCGAAGCGACCCTCGAGCCGGTCGAGGTGGCGGGCGTCGAGGCAGACCGTCTCGATGACGAGCCGGCGCTCGGCCGCCCGGTCGCGGAGCTGATCGAGCAGCGCCTGCGAGGAGTCCAGGGCGACGACCTCGGCTCCGGCGGCCGCCAGTTCGAGGGCGACGCGGCCGGTGCCGGCGCCGAGCTCGAGCACCGGTCCATCGGCCGCGGAGGCGAGCTCGTCCCAAACGGGCAGGTCGGCCCTGTAGGCGCCGCACTCGACGTCGTGCCAGATCGCCTCCAGCTGCGCGGAGGAAGCGTTCACCGCCAGTACTCCTTTGCCAGCCCGCGCGCGGTCAGCAGCCGGCGCAGCTCGATCAGCGCGGTGTAGGTGGGCAGGGCGAACAGCGCCCCCTCCGCTTGGCCGACGGCGCGGTCGAGCGAGCGCTCGATCGACGGTTCCACGATCAGGCGCCGCGGGTCGATACCCGCGTACTTGAGCCGCACCGCCATCTCCGGGGCCCGGGTGCCGGAGCAGACGACCCGTCGGGCCGTTCCGGCGAGGAGCTCGAAGTCGGCGTCCCAGACCCAGGAGACGTCGCGCCCGTCGGCGATCCCGTCGTTGAGCGCGATCCAGAGGTCGAGGTCCTCGTTGCCCGCGGCCTCGAGGCGGAGGGTGCGCAGGACCTCGTTGGCGCCCGCGGGGTTCTTGATCAGCAGGATCGAGACCGGCTTGCCGTCCACCGGGATCGTCTCCACCCGCCCGAACGCCGCCTCGACCCGGGCCAGCGCGCCGACGGCCTGCTCGAGGCCGATCCCGAGTCGCAGCGCGGCGGAGAGCGCCGCGAGCGCGTTGTAGACGTTGTAGAGGCCCGGCAGCGGCAGCTCCAGCCGCGCCTCGCCCGCCGGGGTCGAGACGAGCGAGCGTGAGCCGCGCATCCCGAGCAGCTCGATCTCGGTCGCGGCGAGGTCCGGCGTGGGGCGGTCGGCACCGCAGTTCGGGCACTCGTAGTGGCCGAGGTGGCCGACGAAGGCGCGCGCGTAGGAATAGGGATGCCCGCAGCGCCGGCAGTGCTTGGCGTCGTGAGCGTGCTGGAGCTCCGGCAGCGCCTGGCTCGCGTCCTCGATCCCGAAGTACGTGACTCCCGGCCGCCGGCGCAGCTCCTTGTCGCGGCCCAGATCGGCCACCAGCGGGTCGTCGGCGTTGAGGACGAAGCCGCTGCGGCCGCTGCGCTCGGCGACCATCGCCGCCCACTCGTCGGCGAGGTGCTCGAGCTCGCCGTAGCGGTCGAGCTGGTCGCGGAACAGGTTGCCGAGCACGATCAGCGCGGGGTCGAGCTCGGTGGCCATCCGGGGCAGCCAGGCCTCGTCGACCTCGAACAGACCCTCGCCACCGCGCTGCTCGAGCAGCGCGGTGGCGACCCCCCAGCTCATGTTCGAGCCGGCCCGGTTGTGGACCGGATCGCGGCCGGCGGCCCGCATCGCCGCCGCCAGCATCCCGGCCGTCGTCGTCTTGCCGTTGGTGGCGCTGATGATCGTCGAGCCGTCGACGAGCCCGCCGGCGAGCCGCGGGATCGCGTCCGGCGCCATCCGCAGCAGCAACCGCCCCGGGAGCGTCGTGCCGCCGCCGCGCCCGCTGCGACGGCTGAGCGCGCCGGTCGCCTTCGCGATCCCGACCTTGGCCCGAAAGCCGGGCGCGCTCATCCGGCGGGGGTCGCCGGCGCGATCACGCTCAGCGCCCGCGGCAGCAGGCTGACGCTCGCCGGCAGATCGGCGATGTGGTCGCCGTCGGCGTAGACGGCGAACGGGCGGTCGGCCTCGATTCGGACCTCGCGGCCGCGCCAGGCCTGGACCTCCATGATCTCGCGGTGCTCGCCCTCGAAGACCTTTCCCAGGCCGCGAAGGAAGCGGAGCTTGCCGACGTTCCCCGACGCCTCGACGTCGAGCAGGCCGTCGTCGATCTCGGCGTCCGGCGCCGCGTACATCCCGCCGCCGTAGAACTTGCTGTTGCAGGCGGCGACGCTGTATCCGGTGACCTGCTTGCGGTCGCCGTCGATCTCGAGCGTGAACGTCGCCGGCTTCCAGGCGGCGAGCGCCCGCAGCGCGGCATAGGCGTATACCAGGTTGCCCTTGATCAGCTTCGCCTCGTTGGCGATCCGGTTGGCGTCGGAGTCGAAGCCGCAACTGGCGATGCAGAGGAAGCGCTTGCCGTTGACGACGCCGACGTCGATCTCACGCGTTGCGCCGGCGGCGAGCACGGCGACCGCCTCGACCGGATCGGTGGGGATCTCGAGCATGCGGGCGAAGTCGTTGCCCCTGCCGCCGGGGATCACGCCCAGCGAAGCGGAGCCGCCGGCGAGCACGCCGCCGATCTGGCCGATCAGCCCGTCGCCGCTCATTACCACGGGGATCTCGCCTGCCGCCACCGCCTCCCGCGCCTGCTCGCAGCCGTGCTCGATGCCGGTCGTCATCACGGTGCGATGCTCGAGCCCGGCCGTCGCCATCGCCGCTTCGGCCTTCGGCAGCAGCTCGCCGGCCCGCCCGCCGCCGGCGGATGGGTTGACGAGCAGCAGGTATCGGGGCGGCGCGGACATGGCTGATCAGCCTACCCGCGCCTCGCGCGGCCGATGAACCAGGTCCCGCGCGTGCCACGGCCGCTCTCGACGGGCTCGATCCCGCGGCGGCGAAATCCGCGTTCGAGTACCGACCCCGGGGTGTAGAACGGCGTCGCCGAGCCCCCGCTGGCGACGACGATGACGTGTCCGCCGGGGCGCAGGACGCGCGCGATCTCGGCGAAGAAGGGGGGGAGGTTGACCAGCGTTATGAGGTCGAACGAGTCATCGTCGTAGGGCAGCGATGCGGCGTCGGCGACGCGGAACGCAAGCCGCCCGTCCGGGTCGAGGCCGACCTTGCGCTGTGCCGCGCGGACCATCTCCTCGGAGAGGTCGACGCCGCGGACGCTCGCGCGCGGAAACTCGCGCGCGAGGAAGAGTGCCGCCTCGCCGGTGCCGGTGCCGAGGTCGAGGACTCGCTCGGGAGCGGGGGAGACCTTCGCGGTTGCGATCGCCAGTGCCTCGAGGTGGTCCACCGTGCCGGCCCCGGTGCGCTGATCCCAACCGAGCGCGGCCCGATCGAAGAACCCCTGCACCGGACGCCGGAGCACTGGCCACAGCCACGGTGCGTGCGCGATCGTGGCGTTCAGCGAGCGACCAATGACCCTCGTCCTGGTGGGAATCCCGCTCTCCCGCTCCGCCACCTCGCCATCATCGCAAGCAATACGCTCCCGGCGATGATCACGACCCCCAAGCGCCTGCTCGCCGCCCTGCTCACCACGGCCCTCGTCGCGCTGGCGCTCTCCGCCTGCGGCGGGAGCGACTCGAGCTCGACAGCGACGACGGCGACGACCGCGGCCGGGGAGTGCGCCGACGTGCAGGCGCCGCCGGCCAAGAAGGACAAGTTCAAGCAGCCCGAGCAGGTGCTGAAGAAGGGCGAGCCGGCGACGGCCACGGTGGAGACGAGCTGCGGAAGCTTCACGATCACCCTCGACACGAAGAACTCGCCGAAGACGGCCAACTCGTTCGCCTTCCTCGCCCAGCAGGGCTTTTACGACGGCACGATCTTCCACCGCATCGCCCCCGGGTTCGTGATCCAGGGCGGCGACCCGACCGGGACCGGTAACGGCGGGCCGGGATACACGATCACCGAGCCGCCGCCGCAGGACACGACCTACAAGAAGGATCTGGTGGCGATGGCGAAGACGGCGGTCGAGCCGCCGGGGGCCTCGGGCAGCCAGTTCTTCGTCGTCACGGCCCCGGCCGACGCCGGCCTGCCACCCGACTACGCCGTCCTCGGGGAGGTCACGGACGGCCAGGACGTCGTCGACGCGATCGGCAAGCTCGGCGATTCGAACGAGCAGCCGACTCAGGTCGTGACGATCGACAAGGTGACGATCGAAGCGGGGTAGCGCCCGCCCGCGCATCGGTACGCTCGCCCGGCATGTCGCGAATCGAGATCGGCGAAGAGGCTCCTGACTTCGAGCTCGCCGGAACCGGCGGGCGCAACTACACCCTCGGCGAGTACCGCGGCCGCTGGGCCGTCCTCGCCTTCTATCCGGGTGACTTCACGCCGGTCTGCACGCGCCAGTTCTGCTCCTACCGCGACGCGGCCGACCACCTCGACGACCTCGACGCCGAGGTGCTCGGGATCTCGCCGCAGTCGGTGAGCTCGCACGAGCGGTTCAAGGGCGAGCACGCGCTCACGGTGCCGCTGCTCTCCGATCCCGACCACGAGACGGCGCGCGCCTACGGCGTCGTCGCCCCCGGCGGGCTGGTGCGTCGATCGATCTTCATCGTCGATCCCGACGGCATCGTCCGCTACCGCCACGTTGCCCTGCTCGGCCTCCGCTACAAGGACGTCGAGCACCTCGCCTCGGCGCTCTCGCTGGCGCGGGACGCCGCCGCGGCAAGGTGACGGAGGCGCCGAGTGCGGTCGAGGTCGCTGCGCCCGCGGGGACGCTGCGGGGTGAGAGCGATGGGGAGGGCCCCCCGGTCGTCCTCCTGCACGGGCTGACGGCGGCGAGGAAGTACGTCCTCCACGGGTCGCGGGCGCTGCCGCGTCTGGGCTACCGGACGCTCGCCTACGACGCCCGCGGGCACGGCGAGTCCGATCCCGCGGCGCCGGGCGCCGGCTACTCCTACGAGGAGCTCTCGGCCGACCTGGCCGCGGTCCTCGATCAGCACGCCCAGGGGCGGCGCAGCGTGCTCACCGGGCACTCGATGGGGGCGCACACGCTGACCGCCCGGGCCCTGGCCGACCCCGATCGGGTCGCGGCGCTGGTCGTGATCGGGCCGGTCTTCCTCGGCAACCCGTCCACCGAGGAGAGCCTCGCCTACTGGGACGCGCTCGCCGACGGGCTCGAGAGCGGGGGGGTCGAGGGCTTCATTCACGCCTACGACCGAGGGCTCGACCCGGGCTGGCGCGAGACGCTGCTGCGAATCGCCCGGACGCGCCTCGCCCTTCACCGCCATCCCGAAGCGGTCGCGCAGGCCCTGCGCGAGGTGCCGCGCTCGCAGCCGTTCGCGGACCTGGCCGAGCTCGAGTTCCTCGATCTGCCGGCGCTCGTCGTCGCCAGCCACGACGAGGCCGACCCCGGCCATCCCCATGCCGTCGCCGAGGCCTGGGCCGAGCGCCTGCCGCACGCGACGCTGATCAGCGAGGAGCCGGGCGCCTCCCCGCTGGCCTGGCAGGGTGGCAGGCTGTCGCGCGCGATCGCCGAATTCTGCGCCGGGCCCGACGTGCAGGCGCGGCTGGCCGGCTAAGGCCGGGCAGGACGGTCGCGCAGGCGGTAGACCAGCCGCAGGCCCGACCACGTCTCGTCGATCGCGCAGACCTTGTTGTCGACCAGCCCGCCGGCGAGAGCGAGCTCGCGGACGACGTCCTCGGTCAGATCGGTTGCCACACCGGATGAGCGCTTCGGCCAGGCGATCCACAATCCGCCGTCGGGATGGATCGCCCGGGCCAGCGAGCCCAGGCGGCGCTCGAGCTCCGCACGGCGGGTGAAGAAGGCGACGGCGACGTCGAGCGGCGCCACCGCGCGTCGCTTGACCGTGACCGAATCGGGCAACTCGCCAAGCGTGGCGGCGAACCCGGGCGGTGAGCCGGAAAAGGCGACCGTCGAGCCCTCCTTGATCCCGAGCTTGGTCGGCAGCGGCGTCCCGGAGTATCCGGCCACCCGGTCAATCTATGCTTTCGGCTGTGACCGACGACGGCGCAGCGATCCATTACTTGGCCGTGGAGCGGGGAACGCCCGTGTACGCGGCCGACGGAACCCAGGTGGGAACGGTCGACCAGGTGGTCGACAACTACCGCGAGCACATCCTCGACGGGTTCGTGATCCAGACCTCGAACTCGGGGCTGCGGTTCGTCGACGCGCCCGAGGTCGGCCGTACCGCCGAGCGCGGGGTTACGCTGACAATCGCACCGGAGGCGGTCGACGCGTTGCCACCGCCCGACCCGGGGGTCGGCAGTTTCAGCGCCAACGTCCGCACCGGCCGGCTCGGCCGCCTCTTCGGTCGCGCCTGGAAACGCGATTAGCGGCAAGAAGCCGAGGGTAAGAAAAGCGCGGATGGACGCCGAAGCCAGAGTGGAGTTCTCGGTTCCGGCCCGGGCCGGAAACGTGCCCCTGATCCGCCATGCGCTCGCCGGCCTCGCCGAGGCGCTAGAGATGGAGCCGTCCGAGGTCGCCGACCTGAAGACCGTGGTCACCGAGGCCTGCATGAACGTCGTCGTCCACGCCTATGGCGAGCAGGAGAACGGCGTGCTCGAGGTCGATGCCTGGCCGGAGGACAGCTGCCTGGTGGTCAGCGTCCGCGACTACGGCGCCGGGATCAGGCCGCTCGCCGACGTCGAGCACCGCAGTCTGCGGCTCGGGCTGCCGCTGATCGCGGCGCTGACCCAGAGCTTCGAGGTCAGCGGCTCGCCCGGGCACGGGACCGTGGTGAAGATGAGGGTCCCGTTCGCGCCCAACGGCAACGGGGCCGCAGTCGTCCCCGACGCCGGCGAGGAAGCGCGGATCGCGCTGCCGGCCGGCGAGCTGCTGGCGCCGATCCTCTCGCGAGTGATCTCGATGTTCGCCACCCGCGCCGACTTCTCGGTCGACGAGCTCTCCGATGCCGTCCTGCTCAGCGACGCGCTCTCGGCCGGCGACCGCGACCGCTTCCCGGACGGCACCGCGCGGCTGACCGTGTCCGAACAGGCGGGCTCGTTCGAGCTGCGGGTCGGGCCGCTGGACCAGGGGGGAGGGAAGCGGCTGTTGGATGGGATGCGGATCCCGACCCTCGATGCCTCGCTGGAGAGCCTCGCCGACGAGGTCCGGATCGATCCCGAGGGCGATGGCGAAGTGCTCGCGATTCGCCTCGGGCGCCCGAGCTGACTCAGTCCTCGGGCCCCAGATCGGCGGTGGCGGCGTCGCGCAGCTTTCCGAGCGCCCGGCGGAGGATGCGCGAGACGTGCATCTGCGAGTAGCCGACCTGCTCGGCGATCCTCGACTGGGTCAGGTCCTCGGCGAAGCGCAGGCGCAGCACCTCGCGCTCGGTCTCGTCGAGGACCTTGGCGCCCGCGTCGAGCGCCGCCCTGTCCTCGATCAGCTCGAAACCGGGATCCTCGCTGCCGATCCGCTCCGCCATCGGCGACTCGTCGCCGGGGTCGGTGCCGGCGGTCGGACGGTCGAGCGAGACGATCCGCCGCGCGCCGCCGGCCTCCAGCGCCTCGAGCACGTTCGCCTCGTCGGTCTCCAGAAGCTCTGCGATCTCGGTGACGGTCGGCGACCGCTCGAGCTCGTGGCTGAGCTTGGCGATCGCGCCGTCGACGGCGCGGATGCCCTCCTGCAGGCCGCGGGGCACGCGCAACGTCCAGACGCGGTCGCGGAAGTGGCGTCGCAGCTCGCCGAGGATCGTCGGGCCGGCGAAGGCCGCGAACGGAACGCCGCGGTCGGGGTCGTAGCGCTCGAGCGCGGAGACGAGGCCGAGGCTGGCGACCTGGAAGAGATCGTCGCTGGGTTCGACGCCGCCGCTGTAGCGCATCGCGAGGCTGCGGGCGAAGGGCAGGAAGCGCCGCACGAGCTCCTCACGCGCGTTCTCGTCGCGCGTCTGGGCGTAGTCGCGCAGCAACTGATCCTCGGCCGCGAGCGCGTCGGTCGGATCACCCGGCGGCGGCAGATCCGCCGGACGCCTGCGCTGGTGCTGCTTGCCCATAACCCGAAGTCCACGATAGACACCTGGGCTCGAACGCACGCAAGCAAAAAAACGAGGACCCAGGTGGGGGGTGACCTGGGCCCTCGCAAAGCCCCCTAACGCGCGTGGCGCTTGAAGGGCGTGAGCCGCGAATACCCAGCGCCCAAAATCGCAAACACAGCGATAACCGCAGTAAACCTGACCGCTTTGGGAAGGTCGTCATATGCTGGGCAAATGCCGAACTGGGAGGCCGTTTGCGAGCTCGGAGGCGAGCTGACGGAGGTCGAGGTCGGCCGCTGGTACGGGACGCCGGCGCTGAAGGTCCGCGGCAAGGGCTTCGCACGCCTGCGCGAGGACGGCGCGCTGGTGGTGATGATCGACGTCATCGAGCGCGAGGCGCTGATCCAAGAGGACCCGGGGACGTTCTACATCACGCCGCACTACCAGGATTACCCGGCGATGCTGGTGAATCTCGAGCGCGTCGACCTCCAGGAGCTGCGAGAGCGCCTGATCGAGTCCTGGTGCAGGAAGGCGCCTAAACGGCTGCTGAGCGAGTACGAGGCGCGGCCTAAGGCGTAATCAGGCGTCGGCGCTCCATAACGGACATTATCGAGCACTCAGTCTGATTTGGCGACTTTCGGGTCTTATGCGCCCGAAACTCGCCATTTCCGCCGCCACCCGCACGCACCCAGGCCGATCAGCGCGAGGACGCCGAGCTCGAGGGCCAGTTGCCACGGCCGTCCAGGCGCACCGGTGCCGCACGCACGGGCGGCGTCCGCGAAGGCAACGGGGTGGTTCCAGGCGTCGCCATGGGCGAATCGCGGGCCCCTGGGGCTCGACGTCTCGCCGGGTACCCAACCGGCCTCGGAATCGCCCCAGCGGCCGTCGTAGTCGACCCATGCCGGCTCGCCGTCGGTGATCGGGGTCAGCGGCGGCCGGACCGAGGCACCGGCGCCGTCGGCCTCATCATCGGGGTCGGGGAAGGGCCGCCCGTGGGTTCCGGGGCTGGCGTATGTCGCGTGAGAGCCGTTGGCGACGAATAGAACGGGCACCTGGGCGGCGGCCCCGCTCGTCTCGATCTCTCCCCACGGGCAGCGCTCGGCCCACGAATGTTGCGCGAGCACGGCTTCGACGGGTACGCCGTCGTCGAGCCGGACCTGCGCCATCTCCCAGTCGCCCTCGTGGCGGCCGGTGGCGACGATCCCGCGGTCCTGGGGGTTGTAGGCGTAGAAGAACCAGTACTGGAGCCAGGTCTGTCCCCCCTCCCGGGCGACGTGGCCATAGGCGCGGTCTCCCGGGCGCCGTGCGGCCGTACCGGCCGGCAGGCTCACCGGCTGCGCCCGATACTCCTCGGCGGCGTCGTAGCGCAGGATCGGCCGGTAGCGCTCCAGGAGCGCGCTGTCGGAGCGTTCCGCGCTCGCACTCGGTGCGATCACGAGGATCCCGGACAGCCCGAGCGCCAGCGCCACGCCGGCCGGGTTCACATAACCCCCCTCGCGGTCCGCTCCTCGTCGATCTCTCCGAACGCCCGGAACGCCAGTCCTGCGACCGCGATCCCGAGCACCGTGCCGAGGCCGCGCTCGCCGGCGGCGTCGAAGGCCGAAGAGCCGAGCGTGTCGGTGAGCAGGACGACGTAGACGGTGATCGCGGTCGTGAACAGGGCGTACTCGATCGCCAGCAGCGCGTAGGCGAACGCCGCGGCGGCGGTGAGCACGATCGTCACCGGGACCACGTCGTCGCCCATCAGCTCTGCCAGGCCGGTGGCGAGGATGAGCCCGAGCACGGTGCCGGCGGCGCGCATCGCAATCCGCTCCGCGGTCTGGTTCTCCTCCGGCTTGAGCACGAAGAGGATCGTCAGCGGAACCCAGTAGCCATGGTTGTCGAAGCCGGCCAGGCGGTAGATCGCCACGCCGATCGCCAGCGCCCCGCCGAAACGGATCGCGTGGCGCATCGGTGTGCTGTGCAGGCTGAGGCTCCCACGCAGCGCCGCGACCGCCCCGCGCACCGCGGGACCGAACCGGAACGGCTCGCTCTCCCGATCCCAGAACAGCCACGCGATCGCCGCCGTCGCCACCTGCATCAGCCCGCCGCAGGTGCCGAGCGCCAGCGCCCGGTCGGCCTCGCTCGTGTCGAGGAACAGCCCCTGGGCGATCAGCAGCGCGAGCACGAACGTCAGACCCGCGATCATCAGCCGCATCGAGACGGCGACGAAGTAGCCGCAGACGGTTGCGACCACGGCCATCGCCGCCACCGCCAGCAGCGCGCTCGCGCTCGAGAGCACCCCGAGCGCGGCACAGATCCCGACCACAGGCGCGCAGCAGAGCTGCCAGCGCACCCGCACCCGGGCCGGGGCGTCGAACGCGATGAAGCCGCAGATCAGGGCCGCGGTTCCCAGCCCCCCCGCGACGCCGTCGTCGAGCTCCAGCTCGGTCAGCAGCGCCACCGCCACCGGCGTCGCCACCAGCAGGCCGCGGCGAACGGCGGGCCCGAGCTCGCCGCGCAGGCCCCAGGCGGCCGGGATCCGCGCCCCGAGCGACCGTGAGCTCAGTTCGCCCCCAGCTTCAGCTCGTGCGCGCGTCCCGCTCGCCGGCGGCGCAGCGGTCCGTTGCGGCGCTCGCGGCGGATCGCGCGCATGTAGGGCTCGAAGTCGACCTGGATCGTGTGCCGCTTCGAGGCGACATAACGCCGCGCCATCCTCTCCCGCTCCCGTGCGATCACCCGTTCCATCCGCCTCGCATCGGGGAGCTCGACCTTGCCCTCGAGCACGTCGGCGATCCACTCCGACTGGGCCTCTGCGAGCGGCATGATCGCTCCCAGCGGCTGCAGCAGGCCGATGAAGTAGAGCCCCGGATGCTCGGGGCTGACCACCCTGCGGTAGAGCGGGATCTCGTTGTCGGGAGCGGAGATCAGACCCGGGTCGAAGAACGGGAAGCTGATCTTGTAGCCGGTGCAGTACACGGTGACGTCTACCTCCTCCTCGGAGCCGTCGGTGAACCGCACTGTCCGCCCGCCGGCGAACTCGGCGATGTTCGGCTTCACCTGGACCTCCCCGTGCCCGAGCCGCGGCAAGAGGTCCGAGGAGATCGTCGGGTGCGCCTCGACCAGCTTGTGATCGGGCTCCGGCAGCCCGTAGTCCATCGGGTCTCCCGTCGCGGTCTTCAGCGCCCGCCGGTACATCGCCCGCACCACCGGCAGCGGCAGGCGGCTGGTCAGAGCGTTGCCGAGCTCGTCGGTCGGCTTGCCGTTCAGGTACTTGGGGAAGATCCAGGCGCCGCGGCGCATGGCCAGCAGGGTCCTCGACGCCACCCGCGACGACTCGACCGCCAGGTCGCAGGCCGAGTTGCCGATCCCGAGCACGAGCACGCGCCTGCCCTCGAGCACGTCCGGCGTCTTGTAGTCGTGGACGTGCACCTGCACGCCCTCGAACCGATCCTGGCCCGCAAACGGAGGCTCGGGCCAGCGGGCGTCCCAGTGATGGCCGTTGGCGACGAACACCGCCGAGTAGACCTCGGAGCCGTGCTCGCCGCCCTCCGGCTCGCGCCAGCTCACCCGCCAGCCGCCACCGTCGGCCGGCTCCACCGAGGTCACCTCGGTGCGAAAGCGGATCCGGTCTCGGAAGCCGAATTGGTCGACGTAGTCGTCGAAGTACTGCGCGATCTGCCAGTGGCTCGGGTAGTCCGGGTAGTCCTCGGGCATCGGGTAGGTCGCGTAGGCCATCATCCGTCGCGAGGTGTTGATGTGCAGCGAGCGATACGCCGACGACATCTCGTTGTCGTTCATGTAGCGCCAGTTGCCGCCCACCTGCGAGCCGACCTCGAAGCAGTCGAACCCGATCCCGCGCGCCTGCAGCACCTGGCAGGCGGCGATCCCCGACGACCCGGCGCCGATCACGCAGACCCTCCTCTCCCCTCCCGCGGCCACGTCAGTTCAAGCTCGGGTCATCGGGCATCCGCGAGATCAGCGCGAACTGACCCCCCTTGCGCGCCAGCACGTCATGCCAGAGTGCGTCGGGGTCGTCCGGGAACAGCTCCGCCGGCATCGGGGGCTCGATGATCCAGGCCTCCTCGGCGAGCTCGGCCTCGAGCTGGCCCGCTTCCCAGCCCGAGTAGCCGGCGTAGACGCGGCCGCGGCGGACGACGTCGGAGAGATCGCCGTACTCGGTCTCCGCGGCGACGAAGCCGACGTCCTCGGCGATGATCCAGGCCGCCGCACGGGAGTCGCTGAACTCGGCCAGGACGACGAGCGCCTGCGGCTGCACCGGCCCGCCGATGAAGACGGGCTCGCCCTCGACGACGACCGTCGCCAGCTCCGGGGCGACGTCGCCCACGTCGATGTCTGAGGGTCGGTTGAGGACCACGCCCATCGCCCCGTCCGGCCCGTGCTCGGTGATCAGCACCACCGAGCGGGCGAAGTTCGGGTCGACCAGCGCCGGGGACGCGATCAGAAGCCTGCCCCGAAGCGAGTCGGGCGGGTCCTCGGCGTCAGACGACGGACTCCACTCTGCCATCGGGGCTGATTCTGCCCGGTCGCTAATCTCGGTGCCCTCGTGGCCAAGGACGTGAACGAATCCGACTTCATCGCCGAGGTCGTCGAGCGCTCGCGAGAGCTAACCGTCGTCGTCGACTTCTGGGCCGAGTGGTGCGCCCCCTGCCGCCAGCTCGGGCCGGCGCTCGAGGCGGCGATCGACAAGCGCGCCGGCAGGGTCGAGCTGGCGAAGGTCGACGTCGACTCCAACCAGGAGCTTTCGGCCAGCTTCGGCGTCCAGGGGATCCCGGCCGTGAAGGCCTTTCGCGACGGCAACGTGGTCGCGGAGTTCACCGGCGCGATCCCGCCGGCGCAGATCGAGAAGTGGCTCGACACGCTCGTCCCGGCGCCCGTCGACGAGCTCGTCGCGACCGGCGACGAGGACTCGCTGCGCGCGGCGCTGGCGATCGACCCCGGGCACGGCGAAGCCGCCGCCGGCCTCGGGCGGATTCTGATCGCGCGCGGCGATACAGGGGAGGCGCTGGAGCTGCTCGAACCGCTCCAGGGAGACTTTCGCGCCGAGGGCCTGGCTGCCAGGGCGCGGCTCAGCCAGGCGAACGGCGAGCAACCCGACCCGACGCTGATCCGCGCGTTCGACGCCTGGGACGCGGGCGAGCACGACGTCGCGCTCGAGGCGCTGCAGGAGGCGATCGCCGAGACCGCCGATCCCGAGCGCCGCGACCTGATCCGCCGGGTGATGGTCGGGATCTTCGCCGAGCTGGGCGCCGATCACGAGCTCGCGCGCACTCACCGCCGCCGGCTCGCCGCGGCGCTTAACTAACCGCAAGCCGCGGCAGGTAGAACACTCCGATGGATCCCGTCAACGGAGCAGACGTTCCGGTCGCCTTCCTCGCCGGCCTGGTCTCCTTCGTCTCCCCCTGCGTGCTGCCGCTGATCCCCGGTTACCTCTCGGTGATCAGCGGGGTCAACATCGACGAGATCGACGACGCCGACTGGCGCCGGGTGCTCGTCCCCAGCCTCCTGTTCATCGCCTCGTTCTCGACCGTCTTCATCCTCCTCGGCCTCACCGCCACAGCGCTGGGCTCGACCCTGCGCGACCACCAGGACCTGCTCACCAACATCGGCGCCGTGTTGCTGATCGTGATGGGCGTCCTCTTCATCGCCGCCTCCTACGTCGACCGGCTGAATCGCGAGTGGCACGTCGACGCGCTGCTCGCCCGCGCCGGCAAGGGCGGGCCGATCGTCGCCGGCGCGGCCTTCTCCGTCGCCTGGACACCGTGCGTGGGCCCGGCGCTCGGTGGCGTCCTCACGCTCGCCGGGATCCAGGGCGAGGCGGCGCACGGGGCCTTCCTGCTCGCCGTCTACTCGCTCGGGCTCGCGGTTCCGTTCCTGATCACGGCGCTCGCCTTCTCGCGGGCGACGACCGCCTTCGCGGTCGTCAAGCGCCACTACTCGGCGATCGTGGCCACCGGCGGCGGCATCCTGATCGTGATGGGCGTGCTCATCCTCAGCGGCGCCTTCACCGACGTCAACACCTGGGCCCAGAAGGTCACCTCGGAGCTGGGGCTGAACCTCTAGACAGGAGGGACCATCGGCGGGTCGTCGCCGCCGACGCCGATTTCGACCGGGACGCCGATCGCCTCGGTCTCCTCGATGTGCTCGAACTCTTCGCCCTCACGCGAGCAGACGATCCGGAAGCGCCCCGTGCCGATCTCCGGGTCGGCGACGACCGGCAGGCCGCGGATCTCGTCCCAGGCGAGGCGCTCGACCTCGTAGGGGTTCATCCGCACCTCCGACGCCGGCCACTGGCAGGTCGCGTTGTGCTGATCGATCGCCTGCGAGATCGCCTCGAGGTTCTTTGCCTCCGAGCTCAAACCGATGCTCCTAGTCCTCGTCGTTCTCGCTCGAGTGCTCGTGGTCGGCCTCGCCGCCCTCGTCGCCTTGGTAGTCCTCGGGGCGACCGGCGAGATTGGACGGGTCGGGGCCGGAGTCGCCGTGCGAGGCGTGCTCGATCAGCTCCTGCTCGGCGAGCTCGAAGCCCTCGGCCTCGCCGCCCCCGCCCTCGTTGACGGCGCGCTGCTCCTCGTCGTGGCGGCGCTCCCTGTCGTACTCCTCCATCTCCTCCATCTTTCTGTTCGGTTCTCGGCCCCCCGCACGCCGACTTTACTGGCGGCGCGCGGGGGCCGAGGCACCCGATCGCGACCTAGCGGGTCGTCAGCACGGTCCCCACGTCGGGGAACCCGAGGGCCTGCTTGGTCGCCGAGGTGAGGTCGTACTCGCGGTTGCCCGCGTACGGGCCGCGGTCGATCACCGGCACGGTGACCGAGTTGCCGCCGTAGCGCAGGTGGACCTTCGTGCCGCACGGCAGGGTCTTGTTGGCGACGCCCATCGTCGACGGCGAGAGTGTGCCGCCGCACGCGACCGCGTTGCCGTACAGGCCGGGGCCGTACCACGAGGCCGCCGCCGGCCGGTAGACGAGGATCCGCCCCGCCGAGTCGCGGCTGCCGGTCGCGAGCTCGTTCGAGCGCGCCCGCACGTCGACCGGGTAGGAGCCGCTGCTCGGCGCCTCCCAGGCGACACGGAAGCGCCCGTCGCGCCCAGCGCGGGTGGCGAGCTTGTCGCCGCCGATCCTGACGATCACCCGCCGCTTGGCGCCGGCGGGCGTCACCTGGCCCCTGACCTTGATCCTGTCGCCGGCCATCGCGTGGCGGCCGCCGGCCTTGGCAATCGTCTTCGAGCGCACGGCGATCCGCTCGCTGCCGGTGCTGGCGTCCTGTGCGGCGTGGGCGCCGGCGAGCTCCGCACGCCAGGTGGCGATCCGGCGCGGCTTCACGCGCACGTGGTAGCGCCCGGAGGCGCCGGTGCGACCGTGCGCGGCGGTATGCCAGGCGCGGGCGCCCTGGGCCCGGTAGCGGAGCTCGATCGGGGCCTTTGCGGCGCCCGGGAACACGCCTCGGAGCGTCACGCTGCGACCGATCGGGACGCTGCTCTGCGAGGCATCGATGCGGGCGCTCCTGCCGTTCGCGGGCGAATCGGCGAGCGCGGTGGTAGTCAGTATCGCGGCGAGGGGAAGCAGCGCGGCCGCTGCGATCCGCCTCCGCCTGCGGCGGAACCGTCTCATTTTCTTGTTCTTCCTTTCGCGCCTGCGGGGTTAGCTGTCGGGCTCGCGGGCGCCGAAGTCGTCCGGTGCTCGCTACGAGCCGATCACGGCTCGATTCGCCCCTTAGCCACCCGCGTGAAGCGGATGGCGGCCAGATACGCGGCCAGTTGGGTCCCCCGCCCGCCCCGGCGGCGCCGAGAGCGGTTAGGCATGGGTTTTTCCCGTTGTCCCCAGCGAAGGTAGGAGGCAAACACACGTTCCTGTGTGACGCCGGTCACTGACTTAACGGGTTTGACAAGATCCATGCATGAGCTCCGACCGACTCACGGGCCTCGACTCGTCGTTCCTCTACCTCGAGCGCGGCCCCGCCCACATGCACGTCGCCTCGACCACCCTGTTCGAGGGCCCGACGCCCGCCTACGACGAGCTCTGCGACCACATCGAGTCTCGCCTGCACCTGGTGCCGCGCTTTCGCCAGAAGCTGCGCATGGTCCCCTACGGCCAGGGCCGGCCGAAATGGGTCGACGACCCGCAGTTCAACCTCCGCTACCACATCCGCCACACCGCCCTCCCGGAACCCGGCAGCGAGGAGCAGCTGCGGATCCTCGCTGCGCGGATCTTCTCCCAGCGCCTCGACCGCTCGAAGCCGCTCTGGGAGCTCTGGCTCGTCGACAAGGTCGAGGACAATCGCTTCGCCCTCGTCACCAAGACCCACCACTGCCTCGTCGACGGCGTCTCCGGGGTTGACATAACCAACGTCCTCTTCGACATGGACCGCGAGCCCGAATCGCCGCCCGAGGCCGAGTCTTGGACCCCGCGGCCCGAGCCCAGCGACACGCAGATGCTCGGCGAAGCGCTGGTCGAGCGGGCGACGAGCCCGGCCGAGCTCGTGCGCGGGATCCGCGCCGTCTTCAGGGCCCCGCGACGGATCGCCCGCTCGGCGCTCGACGCGGCCGAGGCGGCCGGGACGTTCGCACGCGCCGGCGTCGCGCCCGCCTCCCCCTTCAACGTCGAGATCGGGCCCTACCGCAGGTTCGCGACGGTGCGCGCGGATCTCGCCGAGATGAAGGGGGTCAAGAACGCCCTCGGCGGGACGCTCAACGACGTCGTCTTGGCCGCGACGACCGGAGCCCTGAACCGCTACCTGCGCGGGCGTGGCCATTCGACCCGTGATCTCGAGCTGCGCGCGATGGTGCCGATCAGCCTCCGCACCGACGATCAGCACGGGGCGCTCGGCAACCGCGTCTCCTCCTACATGGCGCCGCTGCCCGTCTGGTGCGAGGAGCCGGAGCGCCGCCTGCATCTGGTCAGCGAGACGATGGGCGATCTGAAGCAGTCAAAGCAGGCGATGGGCGCAACGCTGATGACCGAGCTCACGGACTTCGCCCCGCCGACGATCATCGGCCAGGCCGCGCGGCTGCAGTCGCGCCAGCGGTTCTTCAACCTCGTCGTCACCAACGTGCCGGGGCCGCAGTTTCCGCTCTACCTGCTCGGCCGCGAGCTGGAGGCGATCTTCCCGATGGTCCCGCTGGCCAAGCGCCAGGCGGTCTGCTTCGGGATCATGAGCTACAACGGCCAGGTCAACTTCGGCCTGATCGGCGACTACGACGCGATCCCCGACCTCGAGGTCCTGGCCGAGGACCTGCGGGCGTCGCTTGCCGAGCTCATCGCGCTGGCGCCCCCGGTGAAGAAGTCTCGCCAGCGGGCGGCTAACGGCAACGCGCCCGCGCGAGCGACCCGCGCCTGATCCCGCGCTCGGCCCAGCTCCGGCGATCCCCGAGTTCGAGCAGCAGCGCCAGGTCCTCCGCCCGGCCGGCGTCGTAGGCCGAGCCGGTGGCCGGGTCCGGGTGGCCCGGGTGCACGAGCCACTCGCTGACGCCCGGCGGCTGCGCGGCCCCTCCGAGCCAGGCGGCGATCTCGGGCGGGAGCGCCGGCTCCGACTCGTCGAGGCGGCCGAGCAACCGGTCGGGTGTGGCGACGCCGCGCTCGCGCAGGAAGGCGCGGTGGGCGTCGTCCACCGACCGCACCGGGACTCCGAGCCGCAGCGCCAACGCCGCGACCGGCTCGGCGAGCTCCTCAGAGCGGTGCACGTGGCGATGGCCGTCGATATGGGCGGGCGCGCGGCCGACGAGCCGCTCGAAGGCGACCGCCTGCTCGGCCGGCGACGGATCCGCCTCGAGATGGAGGCCGCACGGGATCCCGGTCGCGAGCAGGGGCCTGGGATCGGGACCGCGCATCGCCATCACCGAGACGCCGTCGATCGCCTCGGCGCGCGCCGCCTCGACGATCCCCGCGTCGTAGGCGGGCGCGTATCCGTAGTCGTCGGCGATCACCACCAGCATCAGCGGGCCCAGGAGCTAGGATGCCGGGCGATAATCGTCGCGTAGGGGTCGCGCGGCAGCGCTCACGGAGAGAGTTTGCACCCCAACGGGCGTGCAACGGAAAGGAATCGAGTTGCAGAAGGCAAGAATTGTGCGCGTGCTGGGGGCGGTCGGGGTCCTCACTGCGCTCACGGTCGTCGGCGCCGGCGGTTCGGCATCGGCGGCGAAGACGTCCGCGAAGCCGGGCGTCACCAAGATCAAGATCGAGGTCTCCCACGCAGAGCACAGCCTGTTCTTCGACGGACCGTCCACCGTGGCCCGGGGCGACCAGTTGCAGATCAAGAACAACACCAATCCGCGGACGATCGGGCCGCACACGTTCTCACTGACGACCGAGAACGTCCGGCCCGAGGGCACGAACCAGCAAAAGGCGTGCGGCAAGAAGCTCAAGGGCATCTGCGGCGCCGTCGCCATCGGCTGGCATGAGGTCGACCTGCAGACCGGCCAGATCGGGGTCAACCCGGTCGAGGTCGGCAAGAAGGGCTGGGACACGAAGGGCAACCTGAAGCGCAAGGGCGACTCGGTCGTCATGACCGGCAAGGGCGAGAAGTTCTCGCAGAAGGTCACCGCCCCGGTCGGTACGACGCTCTACTACATGTGCGTTGTGCACCCGGAGATGCAGGGCGAGATCGAAGTCGTCGCGGGGTCGTAACGAACCCAACCGAATCGCGGGTTGAGCAGGGCCGGCGCCTGTCGCGCCGCGCCCTGCTCACCGCTGCAACCGCGGGCGCGCTGGCACTCGCCCTGCCCTTGCGCCCGGGCCTCGGCGGCCTCAGCCTGGCCGCGCGCAAGCCGTCCAAGTTCAGACGCCAGCTGCCGATCCCACGGGTGATCACCGACGCCCAGATCGAGATCGAGATGCGCGAGGCCAAGGTCGGGGCGCTGCCCGGGCCGAAGACGAAGATGTGGACGTACGCCGGCACCTTCCCCGGGCCGACGATCCGCCGCCCGGCCGGCGAGCGCACCGAGGTCACCTTCGTCCACAAGCTGCCGGGGAAGGCCGGCGAGCTCACGATCCACCTGCACGGCGGGCACAATCGTTCCTCGGAGGACGGCCAGCCGGGAGGCCTGACCAAGCGCCAGCCGAGGGCCCTGTACTGCCCGATCTCGGACAAGCTGGCGGCCTCGGACTCGGGCAACGACCTGCTGATCGAGCCCGGTGGCCGGCGCACGTACACCTACGACCTGATCGAGGACGGGGGCCCCGAGCGGGCCGCCTTCCAGTGGTACCACGATCACCGCTTCGAGCGCACGGCGGAGAACGTCTGGCACGGCCTCGCCGGGATGATGATCATCGACGACGCCTTCGAGTCCACCCTCCCCCTCCCCGGCGGCGACCGCGACCTGCCGCTGATGATCGTCGACCGCTCCTTCGACGAGAAGAACCGGCTCACCGACCCGTTCAGCGACCTCGCCCATGCCCCCAACGACGGCGTCGTCGGCCGCTACGCGCTCGTCAACGGGGTCAACCTCCCCTTCCACGAGGTCGCGGCCGCCCGCTACCGGGTGCGGGTCCTGAACGCCGCCAACTTCAGCCTCTACAACCTCGAGCTCTCAAACGGTGATCCGCTGACCCAGATCGGCACCGAGAGCGGGTTGATGCCGGCGCCGGTCAAGCGCCGCCAGGCCCTGATCGGCCCCGCCGAGCGGGTCGAGCTGATCCTCGACTTCAGCAAGCTGGCGGGCAAGCGCGTCGTCCTCCAGAGCGCCAAGCACAAGGGGGGGCTCGCCTCGAAGACCCACTTCGGGCCGCTGATCGAGTTCCGCGTCGGCGCGGCCGGCGCCGACTCGAGCAGCGTCCCCGACCGCCTGCGGCCGCTGCCCGCCTGGGTCGACCACGTTTCGCCGAACCCGAAGCGCACCTGGGAGATCACGATCGGCACCGGCCTGATCCCGACCTGGCTGATCAACGGCAAGACCTTCGACCCGAGCCGCTCCGACGCCTTCCCGAAGCTCGATACGACCGAGACCTGGGAGCTTCACAACCGCACCCTGGTCACGCATGTCATCCACATGCACCACACCGACTGGTACATGCTGAGTCGCAACGGCAAGACCCCGCCGGCCTACGAGCGCTGCCTGAAGGAGACCTTCATGCTCGAGCCCAACGACCGCGTCCGCGTCGCCGGCCACTTCTCCGACTTCACCGGCAAGTACGCGATCCACTGCCACATGCTCGACCACGAGGACCACGGCCTGATGTCGCAGTTCGAGGTCGTCGCGTAGACGCCGACAGCGCTAGCTGCCGAGGTCGCGCAGGAACTCGGGCTCGTGACCCTCGATGAACACGAACGCGGGGTGCTTCAGATCCTTGTTCGTCGCGTGCTCGGCCGGGTCGGGCGGAGTTGACTCGTCGGCGGCGGCGAGCGGCTCGTCCGCGTCCTGCCAGAACCGCTGCTCCGGGTTCCAACGTCGGCGCCGCAGCTCGCCCTCGAGACCGTCCTCGGCCAGCACCTCACCCACGACCCGCTCCGCCTCGGCGACCGCCTCGGCGGTCTGCGTGTAGACGTACATCCGCTCGCCGTCACGCGTGACGATCACCCGGTCGCCGAGGCGCTCGGAGACCTCGTCGTCGAGATCGAGCGAACGCAGGCGCGCGCTCAGCTTGCCGTGCACGGACTCGTGGATGTCGACCTCGAGCCGGTATTCGTCGCTGGCCATCGCGGCGCGAGGCTACCAGCCCCAACCCGCCGGCCGCCCGGCCGCGGCTGTCCGTCCGACCGGGGCCTTATCAAGGTCGCGATGGCCCCGAGCGCGATGCTGCCCAACGACGCGCCCAGGTGGCGCCGCCACTTCCACGGCGACGGCTACGGCTACGGCTGGCTGCTGGGGCTGATCCTGTTCACGGTCTTCTTCCAGATGGCGGTTCCGGAGACGGAGCTGGCGCGGATCGCGACGATCTTCATCCAGGGGTTCACGCTGATCGCCGCCCTCGTCGTCTCCGGCGTCCGTCGCTGGCTAATCCACCTGGCGGCGGTGATCACCGGGATTGCGCTGCTGACGGCGATCGGGGTCCTGATCGGATCCGGCGACCTGGACCTCGGCGGCGGGCGGGTGCTCGGCTTCGCACTGGTCGCGATCGCGCCGCTGGCGATCGCCGTCGGCGTCGTCCGCCAGACGCGGCGAGCTCAGAAGATCACCGTGCGGACGATGTTCGGCGTCCTCTGCATCTACCTGCTGCTCGGCAACGCGTTCGCCTACTCGTACGGGATCATCTCGGCGGTTGACGACGGCGGCTTCTTCTCCGAGATCTCCGGCGGCACCCAGTCCGACTTCCTCTACTTCAGCTTCACGACGATGACCACGACCGGGTTCGGCGACCTCACCGCCGCCCACGACCTCGGCCGCTCGCTGGCGATCATCGAGGCGCTGATCGGCCAGATCTACCTGGTCACGCTGGTCGCGCTGATCGTCGGCAACCTCGGCCGCAGCCGCGCCACGGTCTGAGCGCCCGTGGAAGAGCCACCGCGGCCGCGACCCGAACCGGCGGTGCTGCGTCGCCGCCGGATCGCGCTGGCCTGCATCGCCGTGGCCGCGCTCGCCGCCGGGATCGCGCTTGGGGCCGACGGCGGATCCGAGCCGGGCGGGACGGCCGAACCGGCCGCCGCGGCGCCCACCTGTCCCGCCGAGGTGGCCTCCGATCCGCGCCGGCTGGTCGGTCAGATGCTCATCGTGCGGATGGAGGCGACCGCCACCGAGGGGCTGCTCGCCCGCCTGCGTGCCGGTGAGCTGGGCGGCGTGATCCTCTTCCCGCCCGAGGGCACGAGCCCGTCGGCGCTCCGCGAGCAGATCGCGCTGCTCCGCCGGGCCGCCGCGCGGGGCGCCGCCGCGGCCCCCCTGATCGCGATCGACCAGGAGGGTGGCGAGGTGCGCCGGCTTCCGGATCTGCCCCCCGACCGCGCGCCTCGGGCCCTGGCGGCCTTCGGTGAGCGCGCGGCGCACACCGAAGGCGCCGCAACCGGCCGGGCGCTGCACCGCCTCGGCATCGACGTCGACCTGGCGCCCGTGCTCGACGTCCCCGCCGTCGATGGCGCCTTCATCGCCTCCCGTGCATTCTCGGCCGATCCGAGTCAGGCGGCCGCGCTCGGGGTCGCCTTCGGCGGTGGGCTGCAGGACGAGGGCGTCGGGGCGACCGCGAAGCACTTCCCGGGGCTCGGCCTGGCGACTGAGAACACCGATCTAGGGCCGAGCGTGATCCAGGCGCCGGACGCGGCGCTCGACTCAGGGCTGGAGCCGTTCCGGGCGGCGGTCGACGCCGGTTTCGACCTGGTCATGGTCTCCAACGCGACCTACCCGGCGCTCGACCCTCGCCCGGCATCGCAGTCGCGCCGGGTGATCGACGGGCTCCTGCGCGAGCAGCTCGGCTTCGACGGCGCCGTGATCACCGACGACCTCGGCGCCGGGGCGCTGACCGGGGCCGGGATCGACGAGGGGGATGCGGCGGTCGGCGCGGCCCGGGCGGGCTCGGACCTGCTGCTGTTCGCGCTCAGCGACGGCGGCGCGGCCCGCGAGGCGCTCGTCGGCGCGCTCCGCCGCGGCGAGCTCGATCGAGCGTCGCTGGTCGCCTCCTGCGCGCGGACGACGAGCCTGCGCGCCGAGCTATCCGCGACTAGCCCGTGAGCCGGGCCGTGAACGAGGCGTTGTCCTTGCTGTAGACCCAGTCGCCGAAGGCGAAGCCGCCCTCGCGATCGTCGGCGTTGACGACGACCGCGGTGATCCGCTCGAAGCGGCCCGGGTCGGAGAGCGTCACCGAGCCCTTGCCGCCCTTGCTCAGGTAGGCGACCTTCTGGGTCACCGAGCCACTGAGCGCGTCGCCGTCGCGCGCGACCAGTGCCAGGCCGGCCCGCACTCCCGGGTCGACCTTGACCCGGAGCTTGAGCTTGGCGCCGCCGCCGGGGTGTATGTCGAGCAGCCGGTAGGCCGTGTGGTCGAGATCGAAGCGCTTGCTGCCGCCCTTGCCGAGTGAGCCCTCGCGCGCAACGTCCGGGTAGGACGCGTGGTCCGGGAAGTTGCCGGTTCCGGCGCGCCATTCGGCGGTCGCCGCCGTGAAGGGCACGAACTCTCGGCTGAAGCTCTTGCCCCCGGCCTTCTTGATCGCCGCGTCGTAGGCCGAGAGCGCGAAGTCCGCCGGCTTGGTGGTGTCGGAGAGCTCCCAGGCCTGGCGGATCACGTCGGAGCCGTAGCCGCCGCCCCCGGTGTCGAGCCAGTGGTTCCAGACCGCGTCGCCGTAGATGCGCAGGGACCGATCGTCGCTGGGGTTGTAGGTCGAGGTGATCGGCTCGCCGGGGAACTTGGCGAACGAGTTGACGTAGCCGAGGTAGTCGTTGACGCCGGGGTAGACCTGCTCCTCGCTCCAGGTCGCCGTCGCCTCCAGGAACCAGACGTCCTGGAAGGTGTCGTAGTTCATCTGCAGCACGTGGTTGAACTCGTGCGCGAGGGTGACGCTGGCCGGGATCGCCGGATCGTCGTAGCCGTACTCCGCCTGGGAGTAGTCGTTGTCGAGGACCAGATACGCATACTCGCTGCGCGTCCGGCCCTGGCCGGGGTCGACGGTCTCGTAGCCGAACAGGCCCCGGTTGCCGAGCTGCTTCAGGTAGATGTCGGTGCGGGCGCTGGGATCGGTGCCGCAACCCGTCTTGTCGGGCTTCGGCGGCTTCCAGCCCATCTTCCCGGGCGCGACCTCGACCGAGTAGGAGTACTCGGCGATCTGCAACAGCGACTCGACGTAGTCGGGAGTGCCGTCGCCGTCGGCGACACCGTTTAGGTCGGTGAGATCGGGGGCGTCCTGAAAGCCCGGCGCGTTGACCCAGAAGACGCAGAAATGGGGGCTCTCGGCGCTCGCGATCGGGGCCGCGAGGGGATAACCGTCGCCCTGCGGGTCGCTGCCGCCGTCGGTGGGCCGGGCGAGCAGGCTGTCCGCGCGACCGCGGTCGGCCCCACCGAGCTCCGGATAGACGATCGCGAGGTCGTGGAGGGCGATCGTCGCGTCGGTGGCCGGCTCGGCTCCGGCGGGCGCCTCGGCGGGGGCCACGGTCGCCTCGGCCGTGTCGAGGACCGAGCCCGCGTCGGCGGCGGAGAGTTCGTCGGCGGGCTCGTCGGCGACGGCGGGAGCGGCACAGGCCATGCACGCAATCAGGACCGCGAGCCCGCACGCGCGCGGCCGGCTGATCGTCATCGATGGCAAGGGCTTGAACATACTGTGCCCATGAACGAACCCCCGACGCGCCTGATCGTTGCGCTGGCGCAGATCGACCCCACCGTCGGCGACCTCGCCGGCAACGCGGGGCTGATCGCCGAGTCGATCGGGCGGGCGCGAGAAGCCGGCGCGGATCTGGTCGTCCTGCCGGAGCTCTGCCTGCCGGGCTATCCGGCCGAGGACCTCTACCTCAAACGGCACTTCGCCGAGGCCAATGCGGAGGCCCTCGACCGGCTCGCCGGCGCGGTCGAGGGGATCACGGCCCTGGTCGGGTTCGCCGAGCCGGTCGGCGCCGAGGCCGAGCGCCGGCCGGACGCGCCCGCGCCGCGGCCCGTGCACAACGCGCTCGCCGTCCTTCGCGACGGCGCGGTGGAGACCGTCTACCGCAAGAACCGCCTCCCGAACTACGGCGTCTTCGACGAGGTCCGCTACTTCGAGCCCGGCTCCGGGCCGGAGGTGATCGCGGTCGGGGCCACCCGGGTCGGGCTGACGATCTGCGAGGACCTCTGGGAGCCCGGGCCCCCCGGCTCGATCGAGGCCGAGCAGGGCGCCGACCTGATCGTCAACCCGTCCGGCTCGCCCTACCTGCTCGGCAAGGGCGCCGACCGCGAGGAGATGTTCGCCGAGCGCGCCCGAGCCTACGGGGTGCCGATCGCCTTCTGCAACCTGGTCGGAGGCCAGGACGAGCTGGTCTTCGACGGCCACAGCTTCGTCGTCGACGCCGGCGGGTCGATCGTCGCCCGGGCTCGCCAGTTCGAGCCCGACCTGCTGCTCTGGGAGCTGGGCGGCGGGCCGGCGCGGATCGAGGAGCCGCTCACCGACCTCGACGAGCTCTATGCGGCGCTCACGCTCGGCGTCCGCGACTACGTGCGCAAGAACGGCTTCCAGCGGGCGCTGGTCGGGCTGTCGGGCGGGATCGACTCGGCCCTCGTCGCCCTGATCGCGGCGGACGCGCTCGGCCCCGAGAACGTCACCTGCGTGGTGATGCCCTCCCCCCACTCCAGCTCCGAGACCCAGGCCGACGCGCGGGCGATCGCGACGGCGCTCGGCGCCGAGTTGATCGAGCTCCCGATTGCCGCCGCCATGGACGCCTACGGCGAGATCCTCGACGGCAGCTGGTCCGGCGCCGGACTGGCGGCCGAGAACGTCCAGGCGCGGATCCGCGGCAACCTGCTGATGGCGCTCTCCAACGATCGCGGCGCGCTGGTGCTGACGACCGGCAACAAAAGCGAGATGGCGGTCGGCTACGCGACCCTCTACGGCGACATGGCGGGCGCCCTGGCGGTGATCAAGGACGTGCCCAAGCAGCTCGTCTACGGCCTCGTCGAGCATCGCAACGCCGCCGCCGCCGGCAAGCTGGTCCCGCTCGCCGTGCTCGAGCGCGCCCCCTCGGCCGAGCTGCGCCCCGACCAGCTGGACTCGGATTCCCTGCCGCCCTACGAGCTCCTCGACCAAGCCCTGGAGGGCTACGTCGTCGGCGACCTCTCGCGCGAGGAGCTGATCGCCGAGGGCGTGGCGGCCGAGGTCGTCGACGAGGTGATCAGGATGGTCGACCGGGCCGAGTACAAGCGCCGCCAGGCCGCCCCGGGCATCCGGGTCACCTCGAAGGCCTTCGGCCGCGACCGGCGGATGCCGATCACCAACCGATTCGGCGGCTGAGCGCGGCCGCCGACGTCGCGAGAAGCATCGCTTTGCGTGGGGAGCGATACCCCCGGTCGGGGCGCCGAAAGACGAAAAACTCGCGCTCAGCCCTAGTTTCTCGTCCCTCGACACGAGGAGCGCTTGGGACGAAAGGTGAGCGTTTCCGCGCGTTAGTCCATCGCGCTGAAGTCGAAGCTAAAGGGCCCGGCATAGAAGAGCCATACGACGCCAAAGGCGAGCCCGAACGTCAGCAGGAAGGCACCGACAAGCCACGGGAGGGAGGAGCGAAGTCGGAAGGATTGCCACCGAGCGTAGAAGCCCACGAACAAGGCTGCGACGGCGGCGCCGATCAACATCACGCCGACATCCATGCCACCCCGGCCGTCTGATGTGACGATCTTCCAGGCCACACCCATCGCGAGAAATCCAGCGGCCGGCGCGGCCATCACGGCGACAAGCGCGATCGCGATCCGATTCTCAGAGGCGCTGAGCACGGATTGAATGCTTCCAGGGTGTCCGGTTTCATGCCACTCGTCGTCGAAGCGCAACATTTCGACGAGTGGCGGATAACTGGGCGCTAGGCCCAGTTAGACGCCACTCGAATGCTCAGACGATCGTTCCGCGCCTAGCGATCGGGTGGCGGGCGCACGGCGACGGTCATCCGCACCAGCGAGCAGAGTCGCCCGCGGTCGTCGGTGATCTCGCAGTCCCAGACCCAGGTCGTGCGGCCGCGGTGGCGCGGACGGGCCTCGGCGTGGACCGTCCCCTCGCTGATCGGGCGGATGAAGGTCGCGTGGTTGGACTGCCCGAGGGCGAGCAGGCCATCGTCCTTGACCGCCTCGTAGGTGGCGACCGAGCAGATCGTCTCGGCGAGCGAGGCGAGGCTGCCGCCGTGGACGATGCCCCACGGCTGGCAGATGCCCGGCGTCACCGGAAGCCGGGCGAGCGCGGGGTCCGGCCCGCGGTCGACGATCTCGATCCCGAGCAGCTCGGCGAGATGAGTGGGCTCGGCCGCCATCGGCGCAGCCTACCCACCAAGCCGCCCCTGACCTGCGTGGCCCGGGGAGCCCAACCCGTAGGCTTTCCCGTTCCCAATGACGATCACTCCCGACCAACAGGCAACCCTGCAGCTGCTGCTCGAGCGCGGCCAGAAGTACGCCGATCTCGCGCAGCTGCTTGGCCAGGACGTCGACGAGGTCCGCGCCCGCGCGCGAGCGGCATTGACCGACCTGGGCGGCGCGGACCCCGACCGCAACGTCGGGCTCACCGACTACCTCCTCGGCCAGGCGGACCCGATCGACCGCGCCGACGTCTCGCGCCATCTGCGCGAGGATCCCGACGACCACGAGCTGGCGACGGAGCTCTGCGAGACCCTGCGGGCGATGTACCCGACGGCGGACCTGCCGCGACTGCCGGGCGAGGCCCGCTCGGGTGGCCGCCGGCGGCGCCCGCAATCGGCGGCGAAGCCCGCCGGCAAGCGGCGCGGATCGTCCCTGCTCGCCGGCCTGACCCAGTCGCAGACGCGGCTGATCGTGATCGTCGGCAGCGCCGGTGTGCTGCTGCTCGCGGTGATCCTCGCGATCTCGGGCGCCTTCGGCGGCGGCGACGATCAGACCAGCGCCGCGACGACCGGCAGCTCGACCACCGCGGCATCGACCGACCAGCAGGTCCAGACAGTGCCCCTGAAGGCCGTCGACGGCGGGGACGCCAAGGGCGACGCGACGTTCGGCCTGGCGACCGGCGACCAGGCGTTCGTCGACTTCTCGATCCAGGGCCTCGACCCGGCCCCCTCCGGCCAGACCTACGTCGTCTGGCTGATGCTCAACGACAAGCAGGGTTACCCGCTGTCACCGATCACCGTCTCGCAGAACGGCAGCTTCCAGAACCGCTTCTCGATCCCCGCGGCCGTGCTGCCGATCGTCGCCCGGGTGCAGTTCGTCGACGTCTCGATCGCCCCCGTGAAGACGATCCGCAAGCTCGTCCGCGATGCCATCAAGAACACGGCGCTGGTGATCGACGAGCCCGGCGAGGTCGTCGTCCGCGGGGAGATCCCCAAGGCATCGGCCCAGAGCGGCTCGGGCGGCAGCGGCAACTAGACGCTAGTTGCGCTGCTAGTTGCCCTAGTTGCGCTTCAGCTTGATCTTCTTCGTCAGCGTGTTCGCGGTGCCGCCGTTGGGCGTGAAGGTGAAGGAGGCGTTGACGTTCACCTTGCCCTTCTTCTTCAGCTTCGTCTTCTTGCTGCCGGTGGCCTTGATCTTGACGACCACGTCACCGGCGGCCGCGACCGGCTTGCCGATCGCGATCTTCGCGCCCAGTCGCTGAGCGGCGATCCCGCCGCCGCTGAGCGTCAGCTCGCCGGGGCCGGGGACGGTCACGGTCTGGTTCGCGGTGCCCTTGTCGAGGTTGCGGGTCAGGGCGCCGAAGGTGAACACGTTCGAGGGCGGCGGGGCCGGCGGCACCGGCTTGATCCCCCACGACATGCGGCCAACGGGGACCGCGGTGACCGGGCTTTCGACCTGCGAGCCGTCGGTCGGTACGGTCGCCATGTCCGAGGTGAAGTTCTGGAAGGCGACCCTATCGCCCTGCGGCGCGTAGGCGGCGAGGTCGTCGTTGCCGATGCTCAACCGAGTGACGCTCGTCGCCCCGCTCGCGAGCACGTCGTAGATCCCGCGCGGGACGCCGTCCTGGTCGTAGGCGATGTGCGTGCCGTTCGGACCGAAGGACGGCTCGTCGCATGTCGCCGACGCGGAACAGCCGGCCGCCGGAGGCGTCACCGTCGTGATCGTGCCGTCGGCGACGTTGATCTTCTTGATCTGCTCGTCGGTGTTGTCCTCGAAGGCGATGAACTGGCCGTCAGGCGACCAGTCGGCCGCTATGAGGATGTCGGCGGTCCCGGTCGTCAGGTTGGTGCGGCCGGTGCCGTCGACGTTCTGGACGAAGATGTCGCCGCCGTTGTCGAAGGCGATCTTGGTCCCGGTCGGGTCGAACCCGGGACGGCGGTCGTCGACGTCGCCGCCGGTCAGGGGCGTGACCGCCGTTCCCGGCTTCGGGTCGAGGAAGACGATGCCGTCCAGCCCGGCGGCGTTGGTCTCCGCGACGAGGCGCAGACCGGTGGAGTCGAAGTTCACCGACACGAAGCTCCCCTGCGTGGTGATCTGCTGCGTGACCGGGGGCGAGAGCTTCGGGTCGAGCGTGAATACCTCGGAGCTGGCGCTCGGCGAAGTACCGATGTAGGCGATGATCCCGTTCGTCCCGGGGAAGGTCGCCTGCGCCGGCCCGGCCGCCGCCAGGGCGCCGGTGAGCGTCAGCGCCAGCGTTACCGTCGCGACCGTCCTCCGCCTCATGCGTCCCTCCTGTCGGCTGAAGCCCACCTGCCGGGCGAGCATACCCCGGCGAGGCGGGTGCGACAAGCTCGCGCCCCCCGCGCCTAGTCCGGCAGCAGCTTGCCCGGGTTCATGATCCCGGCGGGGTCGAGGCGCTCCTTCACGGCGCGCAGCGCCTCGAGCCCGGTCTCCCCCACCTCGGCGGCCATGTACGGGACATGGTCCTGGCCGACCGCGTGGTGGTGGGTGATCGTGGCGCCGGTCGCGACGATCGCCTCGCAGGCCGCCGTCTTGGCGGCCCGCCACTGGGCGATCTCCTCGCCGGCGCGGGCGCGGGCGACGAAGGTGAAGTAGAGCGAGGCGCCGTCACGGTAGGCGTGCGAGAGGTGGCACATGACGATCGGCGGGGTGCCCTGGGCGCGCAGGGCCCCGTCGAGGGCCGCGCCGACGGCCCGATAGAGGTCGTCGAGCCGCGACCAGGTGTGCGAGGTCTCCAGCGTCTCGATCAGGTAGCCGAGGTCGATCAGCTCGTCGCGCAGGTAGGGGCCGTGGAAGCGCCCCCGCTCCCAGGCCCGGCCCGGTGACTCGCCGAGCGCCGCCGCGCCGCCGCGTCGAAGCAGCCGCGCCGAGAGTGCTCGACGCCGCTCGACCGACTCGCGCTCCCCCTCCCAGCCGCAGATCACCAGGCAGCCGTCGCGGCGCCGGCGTAGGCGCAGGTAGGTGTCGAGCGCGGCCCGCCTCAGGCCCTCGGTGCCGGCAAGGCCGAGCGTGACGCGGGTCTCGGCCTCGTCGGAGAGCCGGGTCACGTCGGGCAGCGCGCCCTCCTGGGCGAGGTCTCGGACGAGCTCGCGCCCGGAGCCGAAGTCGGCCGCGACCCACGCCTCGTAGCGACGCACGGCGGGAGCCCGACGGACCCGGACGCTGACCTCGGTGATCGCCCCGAGGACGCCCTCGGAGCCGAGCGTGACCTCTCTCAGGGCCGGCCCCGCCGCCGTGTGCGGGGTCGCCAGGGTGCGCAGCTCGCCGATCGGGGTGACCATCGCCAGCGCGGTGACGATCTCGTCGAAACGCCCGTACCCGGCCGAGGCCTGGCCCGCCGAGCGGGTCGCCGCGAACCCGCCGATCGTCGCGTACTCGAAGGATTGCGGGAAGTGCCCGGCGGTGAGGCCGTGCTCGCCCAGGGCGGCCTCGGCCTCGGGCCCCCGAAGCCCCGGCCCGAGCGTGGCCGTCATCGAGACCGGGTCGATCGACACCGACCGCATCCGCCGCAGATCCATCGCGATCACCCGCTCGCGGCCGCCGCAGCGCGGCTCGACCCCGCCGACGACGCTGGTGCCGCCGCCGAAGGGGACGACGGCGACGCCCTCCCGCGAGCACGCCTCGAGCAGGGCGGCGACCTGCGCGGGTCCGGCGGGCAGTACGACCGCGTCGGGCGCGTGCTCGAGCGCCCCTGAGCGCGAGCGGATCAGGTCCGGGTAGCCCTTGCCGGTGGAGCGGCGGACCCGCTGCTCGTGGGCGCTGAGCACGCTTCCGTCGTCGACCGCGGCGATTACGGAGTCCGGCAGCGGGCGCGACTCCGGCATCGCCACCTGGTCGAGCTCGACCGCGGCGGTCGGCTCCCCCTCCCCCAGCTCCGAGCGCAGCATCGCCAGCCCGGAGTCGGGCAGCGGGCTGCGCTGCGCCGGGTCGCCCCACCCCCACCAGCCGCGGCCGCCACTCATTCGACGAGCACCCGTTCTATGGAGGCGAGCGCCTCCTCGAGTCGATCGCGTGCGGCGCCGCGCATCATCATCGACCCCAGGCGCGAGATCCCGCGCAGGGACTCGATGCTGGTCAGCGTCACCGCCGTGCCGGAGTCCGCCTCGCTGAGGCCGATCTCCAGCCGTGCGGCCCGCAGGACGCGTTCGAACGGGGTGCCCTCGATCTGCTGCTCCCACTCGTAGCGCTGCGGCGCCGTCGCGCCGGTGCACCGGTAGTCGGCGCGGACCCCTTTGCCGGCCTCCGTCTCCAGCACCGTGGTCCAGTGGGCGCGGGCGCCGATCGGGCCGCGGACGTCCTCGACCCGCTTCGCCCGCGGCCACCAGCGCGGCAGGTTGTGCGGATCGGAGACCAGGTCCCAGACCCGGCCCTGATCGACTCCGATCACCCGGCTTCGCGACACGCGCGGCATCGGGGTGTCCCCGTCCTTACTCGGCGGTGGACTTGAGGCGGCGCAGGTCACGGACCAGCAGCAAGTGCTTGAGGTGGCCGCAGACGGCTGCCAGGCTCTCGAGGTTCTCGACCGCCTCCTTGCGCCGGGCCTGGCTGCGCGAGCGCAGCTGCGCGCCGAGCAGCTGCTCGAGCAGCGACGACTCGCGGTCCGCGGAGGTCTTGAACACGCGCAGGTTGCGACCGCCGACCCCGAACTTCGACAGCTCGGCCGCCGCCCGCACGATCTCGAGGTCCGTCTCGTCGTAGGCTTCGCGGCCGTCGCGGCGCTTGGCCGAGACGATGCCGAAGTCCTGCAGCTCGCGCAGGAACTGCTCGCCGACGCCTGCCTCGGCCAGCAGGTCCTCGGGCGAGAAGCTCGTCACCGGCTCGCCGACGGAGGCGGCGCGTCGCTTCTGGCTCTCGCCGCTCGGCCGCCGGCCGGTGAAGTCGCCCGTCGCGAGCTCCTGGCGGATCACCCGCAGGGGCAGGAACTCGTCGCGCTGCATCCGCAGGATCGCCCGCAGGCGCTCGACGTCGGCCTGGCTGTAGAGGCGGTAGCCGCCGGCCGTGCGCCGCGGGGCCAGCAGCTTCTGGTCCTCGAGATAGCGGATCTTGGAAATCGAGATGTCGTCGAACTCCTGGCCGAGGATCTTCGCCACGGCGCCGATCGTCAGCGCCTTGCGCGGGCGCGAGTCGCCCCGGGAACCCTCCCGCTCTCGCCCCACCGCTTCCTTGCTCGCCATGACTGCCATTACTTCTCCAGGTAACTGAGCTTGTACTTGCCGATCTGAATCTCGTCGCCGTCGGAGAGCCGGTGCGACTCGATCCGGCGGCGGTTCACGTAGGTGCCGTTGAGCGAGCCCAGGTCGTCGATGTAGTAGCCGTCCTGGCGGTGGACCAACAGCGCGTGGTTGCGCGAGACGGTGACGTCGTCGAGGAAGACGGCGGCGTCCGGCGTGCGCCCGATGCTGACCCGGTCCTGGTCGACGGTGAAGCTCTCCCCCGCCCGGCCACCGCCGGAGCGGATCACGAGCGCCGCGCCCGACTTGTCGACCTCCTCGTCGATGTCGACCGGGGTGAACTCGCCCGTCTCGTCGACCTTGTAGGTCATCGTCGTCGGCTCGCTGGCGCCCTCCGGCCGTCCCAGGTAGGCGCCGCACTTCTGGCAGTAGTTGGCGCCCTCGGGATTGACGAAGCCGCATTCGGGGCAGTGAACCGCCATCGCTGAGCTCCCTCCCGACCCGCCCCTAGGCGTCTTCCGCGCCGGGCGAGGGGACCTTTCCGAGCAGGATGTCCGTCAGCTGCTGCACGTCGGCTCCGGTGAGGGCCGACTCGCCCGACTCGCGCTTGACCTTGAGCCGGTTGACCAGCTCGGCGCGGAGGATGTCGATCTTCCCGTGCAGGACACGGCGGTGGTAGGAGGTCTCCCGCTCCTCGTCGGTGAGCTCGTTGATCAGCTCCTTGAGCTCCTCATCGCTCATCGACCCGATGTCGGGAAAGGTGTCTTCGTCTTCGTATTCCGTCATCTCGTCCTGGCGTCGGCGTGGTTTCCGGCTCCGGCCGGCTGCGGGCGATTATACGGCCGATCCGCAAACTTCAAGTAGAGCTTGATGGTTACACGCCGGCCTGCGGGCGGCGGCTCAGCGACGCCCGCACGTAGACGATCGTCGCCGCCACGCTCATCGCCACGCCGACGACGAATCCGGCGTCGATGATCCACCAGTCGACGACCATGCTCCAGAAGATCCCGCCGAAGACGAGGAAGACGCCGATCCGCCCGATCCAGTTGATCTCGAGGTCGATGCCGCGCCGCAGCGCCAGCTGCGCGAGCACCAGGGTGAGCACCTCGCGCACGGCGAGCACCGCGAGCGCCCAGCGCGGAAGGAGCTCGAAGTGCCAGCAGACGACGGCGCCGGCGAGCACCGCGCAGCGGTCCACGACCGGGTCGAGCAGCGCCCCCATGCGCGAGTACTGGCCGGTGGCGCGCGCGAGGAAGCCGTCGAGATAGTCGCCCGCGGTGATCGCGAGGTAGAGCAGCGCGGGCGCCGGCGCCCGCCCGTCGCCGGTGTCGAAGGCGAGCACGACGAAGAGGGGGATCGCCGCCAGCCGCAGGTAGCCGACCAGGTTGGGGATCGTCCACGGATGCAGTGGCGCCCCCCGCCGGGTCGCGCTCGGCAGCGGCCCGGAGCGATCGATCCCGAACAGCCGGCGCTTCGATGGCATCTCGGCCTCAGGCGAGCTGATCGAGGATCTCGCCGGCGCGCCGGGCGGCGTCGGCGACGGCGAGCCGGTGGTCGGCGCCCGAGCGCCGCTCCTGAGCCTCCACCTCGCCCTCGGCGAGGGTGCGCTTGCCGACCACTAGCCGCAGCGGGCAGCCGAGCAGCTCGGCGTCGGTCAGCTTCTCCCCCGGTCCCGCCTCCCGGTCGTCGAACAGCGCCGGCAGGCCCGCCTCGGCGAGCTCCTGGTAGAGGCGCTCGGCCGCCTCGAAGGTCTCCTCCCCGGCCTTGCCGAGTGCCACCAGATGCACCGCCCAGGGGGCCAGCGATCGCGGCCAGACGATGCCCTTCTCATCGGCGCCCTGCTCGATCGCAGCGGCGACGATGCGCGCCGGGCCCATCCCGTAGCTGCCCATCACGATCGGCCGCTCCTTGCCGTCGGGATCGAGGAAGGTCGCCCCGAGGGGCTCCGAGTAGCGGGTGCCGAGCTTGAAGATGTTGGCGACCTCGACCGCGGTCTCGATCTCGATCGGGTCGCCGCCGGGGGACAGGTCTCCGGCCTCGACCGAGCGCAGGTCGAGCTCCTCGAAGCTGAAGTCGCGCCCCGGCTCGACGCCGATCAGGTGCGCGTCGGGCCGGTTGGCCCCCGCGAAGTAGCCCGAACCCTGGATCGCGGCGTCCTTGATCACCGGCACCTGGGCGCCGACCGGCCCGATGAACCCGGGCGGGCCGAGCTCCGCCTCGATCTCCTCCGCCGTCGCCTGGCGGGCGTCGGCGCCGAGCGCGTTTCGCAGCTTGATCTCGTTCAGCCGATGGTCGCCGCGCACCAGCACCAGCACCATCCCCCTCCCCTCGACGATCACCGGCATCGCCTTCAGGGCCGCGCCGGCCGGAACGCCGAGCGTGCCGGAGACCTCCTCGACCGTGGTCAGGCCGGGTGTCGGCACCTCCCGGGGGCCGTCGAGGGCCGGCGGCAGCTCAACCGGCTGGGCGGTGGCCACGGCGACCTCGACGTTGGCCGCGTATCCGGGCGCCAGGGCGACCTCGTTCTCGCCCGCCTCGCACGGAGCCATGTACTCGTGGGCGCCCGAGCCGCCCATCATCCCGACGTCGGACTCGACCTCGTACCAGCGCAGCTCGCAGTGATCGAGGATCCGCGCGTAGGCGCCGCGGTGGAGCTCGTAGCTCGCGTCGAGACCCTCATCGTCGCGATCGAACGAGTAGGAGTCCTTCATCGTGAACTCGCGGGTCCGCAGGACCCCGGCTCGCGGTCGCGCCTCATCGCGCTCCTTGACCTGCACGTGGTAGAGGATCTTCGGCAGCTCGCGGTAGGAGCGGATCTCGCGCGCGACGTGGTAGGTCAGCGCCTCCTCGTGGGTCAGCGCCAGCACGTGAGGCGAGTCCTTGCGGTCGGCGAGCTTGAACAGCTCGTCGATCTCATAACGGCCGGTCCGCTGCCAGAGCTCCGCCGGCTGCAGGACCGGCATCAGCATCTCCTGGCCGCCGATCGCATCGATCTCCTCGCGGATCACGGCCTCGACGCGCTTGATCACGCGGTATCCGGCCGGCAGCCAGGTCCACAGCCCGGCGCCGAGCTGCCGCACGAGCCCGGCGCGCACCATCAGCCGGTGCGACTTCGACTCGGCGTCGGCCGGGTCCTCGCGCAGGGTCGGCAGGAAGTAGGTCGAGAGGCGGGCCACGGGGCGTCGAGCCTACCGAGCCGCCTACCATCGCCGTTGGCATGAAGTTGATCATCCAGATCCCCTGCCTCGACGAGGAGCGGACGCTGCCGCGGACGCTCTCTGAACTGCCGCGACGCCTCGAGGGCTTCGACTCGGTCGAGTGGCTGGTCGTCGACGACGGTTCGACCGACACCACGGCCGCCGTGGCGCGCGAGTGCGGCGTCGACCACATCGTCCGCCTGACCAACAACAAGGGGCTCGCGGCCGCCTTCCAGGCGGGGCTCGACGCGGCGCTGAAGCTCGGCGCCGACGTGATCGTCAACACCGACGCCGATGGTCAATACAGCGCCGGCGACATCCCGCGGCTGGTGGCACCGATCCTCGACCGCCGCGCCGACATGGTGGTCGGCGATCGCCGCGTCGACCAGATCGAGCATTTCTCGACGACCAAGAAGCTGCTCCAGCGCCTCGGAAGCTGGGTCGTGCGGCGGGCATCGGGGACCGACGTTCCCGACACCACCTCCGGCTTTCGCGCCTACAACCGGGAGGCGGCGCTGCAACTGCTCGTGGTCTCCAATTTCACCTACACGCTCGAGAGCCTGATCCAGGCGGGCAAGATGCTGGTCGCGGTCGAGCACGTGCCCGTGCAGACGAACCCGCAGACGCGCGAGTCGCGCCTGTTCCCGACCACGGGCGCCTATGTGCGCCGCAACGCGCTCGAGATCTTCCGCGCCTACGTGCTCTACGAGCCGCTGCGCGTGTTCGCGACCGCCGCGCTGGCGTTCGCGATCGGGGCCCTGGCCGCATGGATGCCGTTCGTGCTCGACGTGATCCTCAACGGCGACTCCTCAGGCCACGTGCAGTCGCTGATCCTGGGCGCCGTGCTCGCGGTGATCGCGGTGCAGATGTTCGGCCTCGGGGTGATCGGCGACACGCTCGCCGGCCAGCGGGTGATCGCCCAGCGGATCTTCGAGCGCGTCCGGCGCCTCGAGCTCAAGGCCGGGGTCGAGCCCTCTCACCTGGAGCCGGAGGCGACCGGGTCGGAGCCCGAGGAGGGCGGGCCGGAGCGGCCGCGGCTGAAGACGATCTCCCTGTAGACGAAGTACTTGCCGAGCGCCGAGATGCAGACCGAGGCGCCGGTCGCCACCAGGTAGTTGATCTCCAGCCCCAGATGCAGGCCGAGGAAGATCCCGTACTCGAGCACCCGGAAGACCAGCGACGTGATCGCGGTCTGGAGCAGCTGGCGGCCGACGGGCGCGCCCTGGCCCGGGAACACCCAGACCCGCAGCAGGGTGAAGTTGACCGCGAACGCCGCGACCAGAGCGATCGCCGGCGCCAGCGTCTGCGAGACGCCGGCGAGCTCGTGCAGGCCGGCGGTCACGGCGATCACGAAGACGAAGCTGAACGCCGACGCGGCCGCGTAGCGGGGTAGATCGGTCAGCCGCCGCACCGCGGCGAGTCTAGAGACACGAATCGCGGCGGTAACCGCGGCACTCGCGGCGGTAACCGCCGCACTCGCGGCGGCGAGGCGCGCTCGCCGGCGTGCAACCATTCGCGGCCGCGTGGAAGCCGGAGGCAACGTCTACGACAAATACGCGACCTCGAACCCGATCGAGCGCCGGCTGGTCGCGGGCTTCATCGGCCAGCTCTGCGAGCTGGTCCGCGGCAGCGGCGCTCGCGAGGCGCACGAGGTCGGCTGCGGCGAGGGTGAGCTGGCGCTGCGCCTCGCCGGGCTCGGCCTCGCCGTCCGCGGCACCGACGCCTCCGCCGAGGTGATCGAGGAGGCGCGCCGTCGTGCGCGCGCGGCCGGGGTGGCGATCGACTACCGCACGGCGCCCGTGGAGAGCCTCGAGCCGCGCTACGACGCCGCGGAGCTGATCGTCTGCTGCGAGGTGCTCGAGCACCTGGACGACCCGGAGGCCGCGCTCGAGACCCTGGCGTCCCTGGCCCGCCCGTGGCTGTTGGTCAGCGTCCCGCGCGAGCCGCTCTGGCGAGCGCTCAACCTCGCCCGGCTCAAGTACGTCGGCGAGCTGGGCAACACCCCGGGGCACCTGGGCCACTGGTCGAAGCGCGGCTTCATCGCCCTGCTCGGCCGCCGCTTCGAGGTCGTCGAGGTGCGCAGCCCGCTGCCGTGGACGATGGCCCTCTGCCGGGTGACGGGCCGATGAGCCGGTTCGGCGCCTGGGTCCGGGCGCGCCCGGGGACCCTCGCGATCGTCTGCCTCGGGATCGCCTGGGGCGTCGTCATGCACACGATGGGCTGGGCCCAGCTAGCCCACTTCGCCGAGGTCCGGTCGCTCGCCTCCGGCGAGACCACGGTTGACCGCTACCACTGGGAGACCGGCGACGTCGCCTGGATCGACGGCCACTACTACTCGGTCAAGTCGCCGGGCATGGCGGCGTTCTCGACCCCGCTCTACATGCTGATCGACGCGACCGGCGGCCGCGAGGTGGCCGCCGACGCCGCCGCCAACACGGCCGAGTCTCGGCAGCCGAAGTGGACGCCGAACGACGGCCCGCCCTACGCCTCCTACGGCTACGACGCCGTCCGGGCCGAGCGGGTCCAGCTGCGGGTCGAGGACGAGACCCCGGTCGTCTGGGCGCTGACCCTGCTGGCGGCCGTCCTGCCCTCGATCCTCCTGCTGTTGATGGTCCGGCGGATCGCCGACCGCCTCGAGCCGGGCTACGGGACCGCGGCGGCGATCACGCTCGGCCTCTGCACGATCCTGATGATCTTCGCGGCCGAGTTCTTCTCGCACGCGATCTCGACCACGCTCGCCTTCGCGGCCTTCGCCATCCTGTTCGCCGAGCGCCGCGGGCCGCCGCGGCCATGGCTCGTCGCCGCCGCCGGCCTGCTCGCCGGGCTCGCCGTCACCTTCGAGTTCCAGACCGGGCTGGTCGGCGCGGTCGTCTTCTTCTACGCCGTGGCCCGCGACCAGCGCCTGCGCCGTGGGCTCGCCTACGCCGCGGGGGCGGTTGCGGGCGCGGTGCCGGCGCTCGCCTTCAACGCCTGGACGCTGGGCTCGCCCTTCACGCTCGCCTACAGCCGCGCCGTCGCCGAGATCGGCACCAGCGGCCATCAGTCGCTGGGACTCAACAGCAACGGCTTCTTCGGGATCACGCTGCCGCGCTGGGAGGCCGTCCGCGACCTGCTGTTCGCCGGGCGGGGGCTGCTCGTGCTCACCCCGGTGATCGTCCTCGCCCTGGTCGGCGTCGTGCTGATGCGGCGCCGAGGTCACCGCGCGGAGGCGTGGACGATCGCCGGTGTGGCGATCGCCTACTTCGCCTACAACAGCGGCTACTGGCAGCCGTTCGGCGGCGGCACCCCCGGGCCCAGGTTCCTGATCCCGGCGCTGCCGTTCGTCGCCCTCGGCTTCGGCTTCGCCTACCGCCGCTTCCCCACCACCACCCTGGCCCTGGCGGCCCCGTCGGCGATCTGGATGCTCGCCGCCAGCCTCACCTATCCGCTGCTCGGCGATCAGGGCACCGGCGACTGGGTCTCCCAGCTCGGCAACGGGACGCTCGAGCACACACTGCTGAGCGTGTTCGGCCTGCACCCCAACTGGCTCGCCGCGATCCCCGTCCTGCTCGCGGTCGGCGGGGCGATCGCCTTCGCCGTCGTCGCGACGCCCGCGACCGCGGACGCGCATCCACGCGACCAGCGGATCGCGCTCGGCGCGGTCGCGGCCTGGGTCGTCGTCTCGACCGTCGGGCCCAGCATCTCCTCCGACGCGATCACGCCGCTGGACGGCGGCTGGCGCTCGTTCTGGCTGATCGGGATCGGCGCGGCCGCGGCGCTGGCGGTGATCGCTCAGCTGCGGTCGAGGGCGCCGCGTCCCGTCGCGGCCCGCCCGGCTGCCGGCTCGCCGGTCGCGCTCGGCGAGCGCACGTCGTAGACCTCGAGCTCGCCCAGGCGGCGGCGGCTGACGCCGAGACCCGCGACCGGCGTCGCCGACGACCCCGCCTGGGGCGTGCCCGCCGCCCGGTCGAGGTGGACGATCACGGTCGGGATCCCAAGCTGTCGCAGGCGCTCGACGCTGGCCCGGTCGGGGAACCCGTCCATCTCGGCGATCAGGCGCTCGGTGAACTGCGGGGTGGTGCTCGAGCGCCCGTTGACTAGCTTCGGGAACCCGTCCGTCGACCAGAGCAGGTAGCGGCGGTTGTCCTCGGGCAGCAGCGCCGGCAGGTGAAGCTGGGGCGCTGCGACCCCGGCGACCGAGGCCGGCGCCGCCGGGGCGGCCGGCTGCGCCTGCGAGCCGGTCGGGTCGAACGGCAGGCCGCGGCCCTCGACGATGACCAGCAGCGCCAGGACGGCGGCGAGCGCCGGGGCGAGGGCGCGCCTGGCATCGCGAGCGACGGCCGCGGCGAGCAATCGCTGGGTGCCGGCGGCGGCCAGCAGCGCCAGCGCCAGCGAGGAGAAGGTGATCAGCCGGCCGGGGGTCCGGATCCCCTGCCATCCCGGCAGCAGGTCGTAGAGGATCCGGTCGGGCCACAGCAGGCCCCCCTGCTCGCGGAAACCGAGGGCGAGGATCGAGATCGCCACCGCCGCCCCGGCCAGGCCCCAGCGCAGCCCGCGGGGCCAGCCCCTCCACCCCACCCCGGCGATCGCCAGGCAGACGATCGCGAGGCCCGGAAACAGCGTCTTCTCGGGCACGTTCGAGAGCCCGTCGCGGATCCCCGCCGTTGCGCCGCCCCAGATCAGGTTCTCCGCCGGGGCGACAAGGAAGACGTCGAGCGGGCCGGAGTAGGCGGCGACCGTGTGCGGCGAGCGGGTCGCCTCGGGAAAACGGTCGGCGACGTCCTGATACGGGATGCTGAGCAGCCCGGTCCCGATCGCGAACACGACGCCGCCGGCGATCGCCGCCACAAGCAGGCGCCGGTCGAGCGGCGGCCGGCGGCGGTGTACCCATACTCCGAGCCAGATCAGGGCCAGGGCCCCGAGCAGGTAGGCGAACGGAAGCCCGAGGCTGAAGCCCAGCGACACCTGCCAGAGGGCGACCAGCCAGGCGGCGATCATCGCCGCGGCGCTGCGGCGCCGCATGGCCCGGACGCCGAGCGCCAGCGCCAGCGCGATCCCGCCGCTGGAGATCACCTGCATATGGCCGTCCTGCTCCAGCCGGAAGGGCGCGAAGGCGAAGGCGGCGCCGGCGACCAGGGCGGCGCCTCGCCCAAGCCCGAGCTCGCGCGCCAACAGGTAGGCGGCGAAGAAGGAGAGCGCGTAGGCGAACAGGAAGAGGAGGTCGTAGCGAACGAGAGCGGCGTGCGGCCCGCTGCCGATCAGCCCGGCCGGGGCGTAGCCCACGAGCCCGTCGGAGAAGGCGAGCGAGTTGGCGAACGGCCAGAACTGGTTCGCGTCGAAGAAGTCCAGCGGCTGCGCGGTCAGCGCGTGGCCGCCCCAGGCGACCTGCCAGGCCTGCGGCAGGGGGTCTCCCAGGTCCCGGGGCACGGCCGAGCCGAGGTGGAGGATCAGCGGCCAGTGCATGACGATCGCCAGCAGGACCGCTCCCGCGGCGACCGCGAGCAGCTCGCGGGCGCCGACTTCGTCTTCGTTCACCGTCGCCACCGGCGCGCATCCTCGCAGCGCCGGCTGGTCGAGTCAGGCGCGGCTGTGGCGGTGCTTGGAGGTTGCCGCCTCGCAGACGCTGTCGCCCTCGGCGCCAACCGTGTCGGTGGCCACCCTGGCCCGGTAGGCGCCCGGGCGGTCCGCGAGGCTCGCCTGATAGGACCCGGTCTCGTCGGTGCGATCGGCGCCGGCCTTGTGCCAGCCGTGGCGCGCCCGGCGCTGGATCTTCACCGCGACCCGATCGAGGCAGCCGAGGAACCCGGCCGTCGCCACCGCACCCCGGGCCTTGAGGTGTCCGTGCAGGGCCAGCGAGATCGTGCGGGGGCTCGGCTGCGGGGGGGAGAACCACAGCCGCGCGGTCGAGTCCGCCTTCAGGAACTGGAGCAGCAGGCCCGCGACCTTCGCCTGGCCCGCGGGCGACGGGTGGGTGCCGTCGGCCTGGAGCTCAGAGCACGCCCATGTGAGCCCGTCGGATCGAGCGCTGAGTCCGTCCGCCCACAGGTACGGTCCCCAGGCGATCCAGGGTGCCTCGACCGGCCCCGCCGCCGGGTCGAAGTTCAGCGTCGAATCCCCGGCGAGCTGGTCGCCGATCAGCCACTTGACCGAGAACCCGCCCTCGTATGCGTACGGCTCGGGGTTGAGCGCGGTCGAGGCATAACCGGCGTAGATCCGGCTCGAGAGGTAGGCGAGGGTGAGGTTGGGGTAGCGGTCGTGGAGGTTGCGCAGCACCGTCGCCCACTCGGCCTGCAGTTGCTGTGCGTAGGCGGGCCAGCCGTTGGTCGGGTCGGCGTCGGCCAGCTTCACCCAGGCGACCGATACCTGCGCCGGGGTCAGCCCGGCTGCCGCCAGCCGCTGGTCGACGACGCCCCACGGCGCCGCGTTCGGGTTCGCCCACACGGACGCGGTCTGCCCGCCCTGGGCCCCGTCGACGAGCGTCAGGCGCGGATCCTTCGCCGGATCGGCGTTGGCGAGCGGGACCAGGGCCGAGAACTCCTGGGTCGTGTTCGACATCCCGATCGAGACGAAGGCGTAGCGCCCGGCCGGATCGGCGGCACCGCTCCCGTTGCGCGGTACGACGGCGTCGGCCAGCGTCTGCCCGGCGAGCTCGTGCGTCGCCGGGCGGTCATTCGATCCACCGGGGTAGAGGCCGCCCTCGCTGCCGCGGTAGGTCCCGGTCCCGAGATCGCTGAGCGGCGTCAGCCCGACCGAGGTGCGCGTGCAATCGGCGGCCTGGCCCACGGCCGGGGCGCTGCCCGCCGCGACGGCCACCAGCGCCAGCGATAGCGCCACCCGGTTCATCAGAAGTGCGTGCGATGGACGATCTCGAGCTTGATTCCGTCCGGGTCGTAGAAGAACACCGCGTAGTAGTCGGGCGTGTAGTCGTACTCGGCCGGTCCGCTCTCGATCTCGGCTCCGTGCTCGCGCAGCCAGGCGGTGCGCTCGTCGACTGCATCGCGGTCGGGAGCGCCGAAGCAGAGATGGTGGATCCCGACCGCGTACCGATCGTAGGGGGTCTTGTGGGCGTCGGACTGCGCCTGGCGCAGGCTCATCGAGGCTCCGCCGGCGCCGCCGATGTAGACGACGCGCTCGCCCCGTTCGCCGACGATCTCGCTGTTGCGCGTGAAGCCGAGCGGCTCGAGCAACCCGTTGTAGAACTCGAGGCTGCGCTCCAGGTCGGTGACGACCAGGTCGAGGTGGTCGACCGCTCGCACGCTAGGCGCGGGTGAAGCGGCGACCGGCGACCGGCGAGGACTCCTCGTCGAGCTCGACCTTGCGTCCCTTGACCGGCTTCAGGAACGGCTCGGCGGTGACGTCGTTGCCCTCCTCACGGGCCTTCTCCGCCTCCATCGCTGCGATCCGCTCCGGGGTCAGCTCGCCGGCGTTCTCCTCCTCGATCTTCGCCAGCCACGCGGCTCCCTCGGCGGCCTTCTCGGCCTCGACCTCGACCGAGCCGCGGTCGAGCGACTTGTCGATCTCGCGGAACAGGGCGTCGACCAGATCGTCCTGGGGAACCTTCTTCAGCGGCTTGCCGTGGGCGAAGATCAGGCCCTCGTTCTTGGCGCCGGTGATCCCGAAGTCGGCGTGCGATGCCTCGCCGATCCCGTTTACGGCGCAGCCGAGCACGGCGACCTCGATCGGCTCGGTGTAGGCCTCGAGTCGCCGTTCGATCTCGGCGACCACGGAGTCCATGTCGAACTGTAGGCGCCCGCAGGTCGGGCAGGCGATCAGCACCGGGCCGCGCTCGCGCAGGTGCAGCGCCTTCAGGATCTCCCAGGCGACCTTGACCTCCTCCTCGGCGTGGAAGGTCGAGAGGCTGATCCGGATCGTGTCGCCGACGCCGTCGGCGAGCAGCGTGCCGAGGCCGACCGCGGACTTCAGCGACCCCGACCATTTGGTCCCGGCCTCGGTGATCCCGAGGTGGATCGGATACGGGATCTTCTCCGACAGCAGCCGGTTGGCGGCGATCGTGTTCGGGACGTTGGTGGACTTGATCGAGACCTTGAAGTCCTCGAAGTCGAGCGACTCCATCATCTCGACGAACTCGGCGGCCGCCGTCACGAGCGCCTCGACCGGGTTCGAGCGCTCCAGCTCGTGCAGGTGCTTCGGAAGTGAGCCCGAGTTGACGCCAATCCGCATCGGCACCCCGGCCTCGGTCGCTTTCACCGCCACCTCGGCGACCTTCTCGCGGCCGCCGATGTTGCCGGGGTTGAGGCGGATGCAATGAGCGCCGGCGTCGATCGCCTTCAGCGCCAGGGTGTGGTTGAAGTGGATGTCGGCGATGATCGGGATCGGGGATTCCTTGACGATCGTCTTCAGGGCGACGACGTCCTCGTCCCGCGGCACCGCGCAGCGGACCAGGTCCGCCCCCGCCTCGGCCACCTTGTGGATCTGGTCCATCGTCGCCTGGAGGTTGGCGGTCTCGGTCTTGGTCATCGTCTGCACGACGACCGGTGCCCCGCCGCCGATCGGCACTCCGCCGACGAAGATCTGGCGCTTCGATGCCATGCGGACATTGTGACAGCGGGCTATCGGTCCAGTGCGACCCGCCCGGGCGAGCGTGACTGGGCGCTCATGTCCCCCGATCGGCCGATATGCACTGCAGGCGATCCACCGTATACCTGGGAGTCGATGCGCCTCACGCGATCGTTCCGAAAGTCCAGTCCGACTCCTCCAAACATCGGGACGGTCCGGGCTGTGGCAGCGGCCTTTGACGCCCGCGACGCCGACGAATACGTCACACACATGACCGCGGACGTGGTTGCAACCCCCCCAGGCTTCCTCCTGGGCCAGCGCGAGTTGCACGGACACGAGCAGCTGCGAGCAGCCTTTGTCGAGGGCATGGCGGCGATCGCGCGCGGTCCGGGTCGAACGCTCGAAACGAGCGAGCGCCGGTACTTTCTCGACCGCGCGGACGAAACCAAGGTTCTGAGCGTCGGCCGGATGACGGTGACCCCGAACGACGACGGGGAGCCATTCGGATCGGAGAGCGTGCTCCTGTTCACGCTGACCGGGGACAGCAAGGTCTCCAGGCTGGAATCCTGGGGGAGCGAGGCGGAAGGAATTGCTCGATTGGAGGACCCCGTACTGTTCGAGGAGTAGCGAGGGCGTGACCGCGGCGCACTAATGTGCCCGTTACTTGGCTGCGAACGGGCGAGATCTGGACGTCGTCGTCTTCGGCGCCACCGGCGTCACCGGGCGCCAGGTTGCCGCCTACCTGAGCGGCACCGATGCCCACTGGGGCGCCGCCGGGCGCGATCCGGCGAAGCTCGAGCGCACGCTCGCGGAGGTCGGCGCCACGCCCACGGAGACGCTCGCGGCCGAGCTGTCCGACGCGGACTCGCTCGGGGCGATGGCCCGGCGGGCCAAGGTCGTCCTCAACCTGGTCGGTCCCTACACCCCACGCGCCCGTCCGGTGATCGAGGCCTGCGTCGCGGCCGGCGCCCACTACGCCGACCTGACCGGGGAGATCCCGTTCGTGCGCGAGATGGTCACGGAGTTCCACGTTGCCGCCGCCGAGGCCGGCGTGAAGGTCGTCCAGGTCTGCGGGTTCGAGGCGCTGCCGCCCGACGTCGCGGTGATGCTCGCGGCCGAGGCCGCCCGCGAGCGCTTCGGCGAGGAGCTCGCCGAGGTCGACGTCGCGGTTGCGATCACCGGCACCCCACCGGGCCCGCCACGGCCCTCGGACATGATCTCCGGCGGCACCTTCCAGAGCATCGCCGAGATGGTCGGCCATCGCGACCCCGAGGCGCTCAACGACCCCGCGGCGCTGATCGCCGACCCCCGGCTCGCCGATGCGGTGCGCAGGCGCAGCCCGATCGTCCTTCGCCCCCGCCGCGACGCGCGCGGCACGGTGATCGGACCCATGGCGCCGGCGCCGTTCATCAACCCGGCCGTGATCCAGCGCACCGCGGCGCTCTCCGCGGCCGAGCGCGGGGTGAGCACCGATCCGTTCCGCTACCGCGAGGGGATTGCGCTCGACGGGCCGGCGTTCACGCTGCCGCTGCGCCTCGGCGCCGCCGGGGCGCTGGCCGGCACCCAGGTCGGGATCCGCGCGCTGACCCGCGCCCGCCCGGCGGTGCGCACCCGCGTCGCGGGCGCGCTGCGCTCGGCCCTGCCCTCGTCCGGCTTCGGCCCGGCCGCGGACCGCCTCGAGCCGTGGCGCTGGCGCTTCGACGTCGACGCGGTGACCACCGGGTCGCACCGGGTCGGCGTCACCGTGGAGGCCGGCGGCCACCCCGGTTATCTGGCGACCGCGCGGATGCTCGGCGAGGCCGGGCTGATGATGGCCGAGACAGGGCTGACGCCCGATCGCGCAGGCTGCCTGACCCCGGCGCTGGCGATCGGCACCGGCTCTCTGGAGCGCTTCGAGCGCGCCGGGATGCGGTTCACCGTCGCTTGACGCCAATCCTTGCCCGCCCGGGCGCCGTATGAGAGAGTGATGGCCGTGCGCAGGGGACTCGCATTGATGCTGACGCTGGCGGGCTTGGCGACGCTCGGCTGGGCACAGCCCGCCTCGGCGACCTTCCATCTGATGAGCGTCCGCGAGGTGGCGACCGATCCGGCCGGCGCCAACAGCTCCTACATCGAGCTGCAGATGTACGCGCCCGTGCAGAACTTCGTCAACGGCCACGCTGTCACCTTCTACACCGGGACCGGGAGCCTGCTGGCCACCTTCACGCTCACCTCGAACGTCCCCAACGGCAACAACCAGGACACGATCCTGATCGGCGACACGGCGACCGCCGGCTCGCCCGACTTCACGTACGACCAGCTCGGCGACGCGATCCTCACCTACGGACCGGGTGGAGCCGCCTGCTGGGACACGGTCGACTGCGTCTCGTGGGGCAGCTTCACCGGGGACGCGATGCTTCCCTCGAGGGCGGGCACACCGGCGCCGGCCATCGGGGTCGGCCAGGCTCTGCAGCGATCGATCACCCCCGGGTGCGCCACGCTGCTCGAGGCCGGCGACGACACCAACGTCAGCTCCACCGACTTCAGCCTCGTCACCCCGGCGCCGCGCAACAACACGGTCACCCCGACCGAGACCACGTGCAACGGAGGCGGAGGCGGAGGCGGCGACACCAAACCGCCCCAGACGACGATCACCAAGCAGCCGAAGGCGAAGACGACCAAGACGACGGCGAAGTTCAAGTTCATGTCCAGCGAGCAGGGCTCGAGCTTCAGGTGCAAGCTCGACAAGGGTGACTTCGAAGGGTGCAACTCCGGCAAGGTCAAGTACAAGCACCTCGACCCCGGCAAGCACAAGTTCCAGGTCGTCGCCACCGACGCCGCCGGCAACGCCGACAAGACGCCGGCCAAGGCGAAGTTCAAGGTCCTCGAGAAGGGCTAGCGCCCGGAGCCGCGCACGTTCTTGAGCTGGATCAGCTCGCCCTGGAACGTGGTCACGTAGAGGTTGCGTCGCCCGAAGCCGCGCGGCCGTCCCCTGTTGTCCCGGCCGGCGCTGCCGAAGGCGACCGCGCTGGGGCCGAGCGGCGGCAGGTGGGCGAGCGCGCACGCCCCGGCGCCGTCGGCGTCGACGCGCCAGATCGCGCCGCCCCCGTTGGCCGCCGCATAGATGCGGTCGTGGGCGTCGCGGGTGAGCCCGTCGAGCCCGGCCGCGCTGTCGGCCGAGGGAGCCGCAAACCAGGTCTCGACGTTGGCCGGGTCGGCGATCTCGACCCGGGAGATCGCCGCCGGGACGAAGGTCTGGGCCGCGTAGAGGTAGCGCCCGCTGCTCTCCACGACGAGCCCGTTGGACGACTGGACCGTCGCCCACCCCCGGGTCACGTCGCTGCCGAGCACCCGGTCGATCCCGGTGCCGACGTCGTTGGAGGCGTAGATCGCGCCGTTGGGGGCGCGGGTGACCCCGTTGGCCATCGTCAGTCCCTCCGCGTAGACGTGGTTGGCGCCGGTTCGCGGGTCGACCTCGATCAGGCCCGCCTGCGGGTTCTCGAGCCCAGTGACCGCGGTCGCGATCGCGTCGCCGTAGCCGACCAGCAACGACCCGTCGGGCAGGAAGGTGAGCCCGCCGGGCGCGCGGATCCCGTCGACTAGCACCCGGGGATCGGCGTGGCGGCGGTCCATGCGCAGCAGCTGACCCGCGTCGGAGTCGGTGAAGAACAGGTGGCCGCGGTCGTCGGCGATCACCGACTCGAGCTTGCCCCGGCCGCTCACGAGGACCCGCTGGCCGGGCTGCGTGGCGCAGTCGGGCACCGCGAGCGCGGGCGGCGCCGCGCCCAGTAGTGCCGCCGTCGCCGCGAGCGCGATCCCCCAGCCCCTCACCGTCATCGGCTCAGCGCTCGTACAGCGCCTCGATCTCCTCGCTGTACTTGTCGGCGATCGGGCGGCGCTTGAGCTTCATCGTCGGCGTCAGCTCGTCGCCTCCGGGCATCCAGTCGGACGGCAGCACGGTGAACTTCTTGATCTGCTCGACCCGCGCCATCTTCGCGTTCGCCTTGTCGACGCCCTCCTGGATCGCTGCGATCAACGCTTCCTCGGATGCCAGCTCCTCGAACGACTTGCCCTCGAGCCCGTTCTGCTTTGCCCAGACCGGGGCGAAATCGGGGTCGAGGACGATCAGCGCGACGTTGTAGGGGCGCGCGTCGCCGATCGCGATCGCCTGGCCGATCAGCGGGCTGGCCGCCTTCAGGTGGGACTCGATGTTGGCGGGCGACATGTTCTTGCCCGCCGCGTTGATGATCAGCTCCTTCTTGCGGTCGACGATCTTCAGGTAGCCATCGGCGTCGAGCTCGCCGATGTCCCCGGTCGCCAGCCAGCCCTCCTCGTCGATCGTCTCCGCCGTCTTGTCCGGCATGTTGCGGTAGCCGGCCATGATCACGTCGCCCTTGAGCAGCACCTCGCCGTCGTCGGCAAGCCTGATCTCGACCCCTGGCACGGGCGGGCCGACGGTGCCGAGCTTGATCTTCTCCGGCGGGTTGACGGTCGCCGTCCCGCAGGTCTCCGACATTCCCCAGAGCTCGCCGATCGGGATCCCGATCGCGTGGAAGAACTCGAGCACCTCGAGCGGCGTCGGCGCCGCGCCGACGTTGACCGCGACGATCTCGTCGAGCCCGAGCTGGTGGCGCAGGACCGAGAACATCTGATCGTCGGCGGCGGCGACGGCCGTGGCCAGCTCCTCGGGGACCTCCTCGCCCGCCTGCTCGAGCCGCACCTTCTTCAGGCCCGCCTCGACCGCCGCGCGCGCCTGCTCGCCCTCCTCGCCAGGGAGCTTCGCCAGGGTGGCCTCCATCGCCGCCTTCAGCTTCTCCCAGATCCGCGGCACGGCGAAGAACCAGGTCGGCCGTACCTGCGGCAGGAAGGCAACGATCTCGCGCGGGTTCGGGCAGATGTACACGGTGCAACCGCGGATCACGGGCAGGTAGTAGTTCGCCCCGCGCTCGGCGATGTGCGCAGCCGGCAGCCACGAGATCACCTTCGCGCCGCGATCGGGGAAGTCGACGATGTCCTCGACGCCGGCGGTCAGCATCATCAGGTTGCGGTGGGTGAGCTGCACCCCCTTCGGCGGTCCGGTGGTGCCGGAGGTGTAGATCAGGGTGAGGAGGTCGTCCGGGCCGACCGCGGCGACCGACTCGGCGGGGTCGAAGTCCGGGTCGATCGCCTCCAGCTCGGCCAGCGTGTGGTCGCCGCCCTCGCCGTCGATCACGACCAGGGTCTCGATCTCCGGCAGCTCCTCGCGGGCCTTGTTGAAGACGTCGAGGAAGGCCGACTCGACGATCGCGACCTTCGCGCCGGCGTCGGAGACGACGTACTGGATCTGCTCGGGCGACGAGGTCTGGTAGATCGAGAACGGGACCGCGCCGAGCGAGACGGCCGCCATGTCGATGGGGATGAACTCGGCGCGGTTGTTGAGCATGATCGCCACCGTGTCGCCCTTGCCGACGCCAAGGCTGGCGAGTCCGCCGGCGATCCTGCCCACCTGATCGCGCAGCTCGCTCCAGCTGATCACGACCTCGTCGTCGCCCTCGCCGGCGCGAATCGCGGGATCGTCGCCGAGGCGATCGACCGTGGCCTGGAACGCGAGCGCCAGGTTCTGGGCGTAGAGCTCACGGCCCGGGCCGCCACTCGCGTAGCGCTCGGTGGTCGTCGCCTCCATCTCTCCTCCTCGTCAGATTCCCCGGGAAACCTATCGCTAGCGGACGTTGAAGCCGTCGCCCGAGAGGCGCCCGATGTCGTTGGACAGCCCGATCGCGAACAGCATCAGCACCAGCGCGAAGCCGACGACGGAGGCCCGCTCCATCGTCTGCAGCGAGACGCGGCGGCCGCGGATCTTCTCGACCAGGGCCCAGAAGATGTGGCCGCCGTCCAGGGGCAGGAAGGGAAACAGGTTGATCACCGCCAGCGAAAGGCTGATCAGGGCGAGCACGAAGAGCGCCTGGCGGGTGTCGAACGCGAACGACTGACGGGTGACCTCGTAGCCGCCGACGACGCCCGAGATCTGCTTGCGCTCCTCGGCGTTGAAGATCCGCCCGACGATCCCGACCGTCTGCGAGGTCACGTCCCACATCCGGTCCAGCGACCAACTGGCGGCGCCGAGGGCGCCCGGGTTCAGCGGCGTCGTCCCGTAGGTGAAGCCGAGCAGCGGCCGCTGGGCGGTCGCGTCGTACACCGGCCGAGCGGAGACGGTCACCTCCCGGCCGTCGCGCAGCAGGGTGAGCTTCGCCGGTGTCTCGGCGCGACAGCCGTCGGTCTGGTCACCGGCGCACGTGTGGCTGGCGATCCGGTCGCGAAGCGCCGGCAGGTCGGCGCGGACGCCGTCGACGGCGAGCAGCCTGTCGCCGGGTTGCAGCACGGCGGCGGCCGCCGAGCCCGGTTGCACGCTCTCGACCTCGTTCGTCGCCTCCTGGACGCTGAAGGCGAGGCAGTAGAGGATCACGAAGGCGACCACCAGGTTGACGAACGGCCCCGCGGCGATCACGACGATCCGCTTCCAGACCGGCGCCGCCGAGTACGAGCGTGCGTACTCGGTCGCGGGCACGGTCTTCGGCTCCGGCGGGGACTGCGAGCCGGCCGCGGCGGGAACGTCGACCGAGACCGGTTCCTCCGGGTTCATGCCGGTGATCTTCACGAAGCCGCCGAGCGGGATCGCGCCGATCCCGTACTCGGTCTCGCCGCGCTTGATGCTCCACAGCTTCGGCGGGAAGAAGAGGAAGAAGCGCTCGACCCGCATGCCGACGGCCTTCGCCGCCGTGAAGTGGCCGGCCTCGTGCAGGATCACGAGCGCCGCGAACCCGAGGAAGGCAAGGACCCAGCTCACGCCCTGGCCCCCTGGCCGACGAGCTGCTCCGCCAGCGTCCGCGCTGCCGCGTCGCACTCGAACAGCTGCTCGAAGTGGACGACCGGGCTCTGCTCGGTGCGGTCGAGGACGCCTGCGATCACGTCCGGGATCGCGGTGAACTGGATCCGCCCCTCGAGGAACGCGGCGACCGCGACCTCGTCGGCGGCGTTGAGCGCACACGGGGCGGTCCCCCCCGCCTCGCCGGCCTCGCGGGCCAGACGCAGACAGGCGAAGGTGTCGAGGTCCGGGGGCTCGAACTCCAGCCGGCCGGCGGTAGCCAGGTCCAGCTTCGGCACGGTGACGTCGGCGCGCTCGGGGAAGTGCAGCGCGTAGGAGATCGGCACCCGCATGTCGGGCAGCCCGAGGTGGGCGAGCTGGGCGCCGTCGTTGAGCTCGATCAGCGAGTGGACGATCGATTGCGGATGCACGACGACGTCGATCCGCTCGTAGGGCAGCCCGAACAGGTGGTGGGCCTCGATCACCTCGAGGCCCTTGTTCATCAACGTCGCCGAGTCGATCGTGATCCGGCCGCCCATCTCCCAGGTCGGGTGGGCGAGCGCCTCGTCGACGGTGACGCCGTCCAGGTCGGTGCGGCCGCGAAACGGCCCCCCCGAGGCGGTCAGGATCAGGCGCTCGACCGTTCCCGGCCCCTCGCCGCGCAGGAGCTGGAAGATCGCCGAGTGCTCGGAGTCGACCGGGAGGATCCGCGCCCGCGTCCCCTCGGCCAGCGCCGTGACCAGCTCGCCGCCGACGACCAGGCTCTCCTTGTTGGCGAGCGCCAGGTCGATGCCCTCGCTCAGCGCGACGATCGTCGGCCCGAGCCCCGCCGTGCCGACGATCCCGTTCAGGACCAGGTCCGCGCCCCCGGTTGCGATCAGCTCGCGCACGCCCTCGTCGCCGGAGAGCACGCGGACCCCGTCGAGCTCCCCCCGCGCGCGCTCAGCCGCCTCGGGGTCCGAGAGCGCGACCGCGCCGACGCGGTGTTCGCGAGCCTGGGCGCAGAGCCGCTCCCAGTTCGTCGCGGCCGAGAGGCCGGCGAGCTCGAGCGCCTCCGAGCCGGCGACGACATCGAGCGCCTGCTCGCCGATCGAGCCGGTCGAGCCGCAGATCAGGACCCGTTTGCCCACCGACGCAGGGTAGCGGTGCAACTTTCGCCCCCCTAAGCTCGCGGCGATGGCAGGGATCGCGGTACCAATCGGCGCCCACGTCGGGCGCGAGCAGCCGCTCGAGGCGGCCGAGGAGCTCGGCGCCGACTGCGTGCAGATCTTCCTCTCGGACCCGGGCTCGTGGCGAAAGCCGCCGCCCCACCCCGACGCCGAGGCGATCCGCGCCAGCCCGATCGACCTCTACGTGCACGCGCCGTACCTGATCAACGTCTGCTCGCCGAAGCCGAACGTCCGCTACGGCTCGCGCAAGATCCTCCAGCAGACCTGCGACGCGGCGGCCGAGGTCGGCGCCGCAGCGGTGATCGTGCACGGGGGCCACGCCGAGGACGACATCGGCGAGGGCCCGGGCCGCTGGCTGCGCTCCCTGGAGCTGCTCGAGACCGATGTCCGCGTCCTGGTCGAGAACACCGCCGGCGGCGAGAACGCCGTCGCCCGCCGCTTCGACGCCCTCGAGCGCCTCTGGGAGGCGATCGGCGGCGCCGACACCGGCGTCGGGCTCGGCTTCTGCTTCGACACCTGCCACGCCCACGCCGCCGGCGAGGAGCTTTCCGACGCGGTCGAGCGGGCGATCGCGATCACCGGCGGGATCGACCTCCTGCACGCCAACGACTCCCGCGATCCCGCCGGCACAGGCGCCGACCGCCACGAGCGCCTCGGCGAGGGCCAGGTCGACCCGGACGCCCTGCGCCACATGATCGCCGCCGCGGCGAGCGCCGGCGCCCCCGTCATCGTCGAGACCCCCGACCCCCTCGACGGCCTGCGCGCCGACCTCGACTACGTCCGCGCCGCGATCACGCCCTAGTAGACGAACGCGACCGCCAGGTAGTAGCCGGCGACGACCGTGAACATCACCGCGTCGAGGCGGTCGAGCAGGCCGCCGTGGGGCCCGAAGATCGTGCCCGAGTCCTTGATCTGCAGATCGCGCTTGATCATCGACTCGAACAGGTCGCCGACCGGGGCCAGGGCGGCGACGCACATGCCCATCAGCAGCGCGTCCAGGCCGGGCAGCCAGTCCTGATACAGGCCGGCGAACCAGAAGCCGAGCGTGCCGCCGACGAACCCGAAGGCGAGGCCCTCGAGCGTCTTGTTCGGCGACAGGGCCGGGGCCAGGCGGTGGCGGCCGAACATCCGCCCGCCGGCGTAGGCGGCCGTGTCGAAGACGAAGGTCGCGACGAGCACGTCGACGAGCAGCGCCGCCCCGTGGCCGGGCAGCTCGCGCAGCAGCACCGCGTGCGCGAACGGGATCGCGATCCAGACGATCCCGAGCATCGTCACGGCCACCGAGACCGTCACCCCGTCGCGGTCGGGCCGCGCGACGGCGGCGGCGAAGACCACCGGCACGCTGGCGGCCAGCGCGATCATCATCTGGTACTGGCTGCCGTAGAAGGCGGCGACGACCAGCGCCGCCGCCGCGGCCAGGGCGACGAGCAGGAACGGCCGCGCCTCGCTGGTCATGCGGAAGAACTCGCCGATCCCCACACAGGCGAAGCCGATCATCGCCGCCGCGAACAGCTCTCCGCCGACGATCACGATCGTGATCGCGATCGCGATCCAGGGCACCGCCCAGGCGATCCGGGCGAGCGTCTCCGAGCGGCCGCGGCGCGGGCCGTCGCCGTCGCCGCCCCCGGCCCTGGGGCGCCGGCGCGGGCGCCTGCTCCGCAGCGGCGGCGGGTCGGCCGGCCGGTTGCGCCGGGGCTGGTCGAAGTCGACCTCGGAGTCGAAGGGGCGCGATCCCTCCATCAGCGACCCCCGAACCGCCGCGCTCGCGACTCGTACTCGCCCAGCGCGGCCTCGAACGCCGCGCGGTCGAAGTCGGGCCACAGCGCCTCGCTGAACACGAGCTCGGAGTAGGCGCACTGCCAGTGCAGGAAGTTCGAGATCCGCTGCTCGCCGCTGGTCCGGATCAGGAGGTCTGGGTCGTGCATCTCGGGTGCGTAGAGGTGGTCGCGGAACTCTTCCTCGGAGTTCCCCTGAAAGCTTCGCGCCGCGTCGACGATCTCCGCCCGGCCGCCGTAGTTGAAGGCGACGAAGAGCGTGATCCGCGAGTTCGATCCGGTCTTCTCCTCGGCCCAGTCCATGCGCTCGACCAATTCCGGGCCGACGCCCTCGCGACGGCCGACGAACCGCATCCGCACCCCCTCCGCGTCGAGCTCGGGAGTCTCGCGGTCGATGCGCTCGACGAACATCGCCATCAGCGCCTCGACCTCGACCCGCGGCCGCTGCCAGTTCTCGGTCGAGAACGAGAACACGGTCAGCTCCTTGATCCCGAGCTCGGCGGCATCGCGGAGACGCTCCTTGACCCGGTCCGCGCCGGCCTGGTGACCGTCAACCGCCGGCAGCCCCCGCTCTGCCGCCCATCTGCCGTTGCCATCGGTGATGATGGCGACGAACCTCGGAGCGTTCACACCTCGAGGATCTCTTCTTCCTTGGCCTTCAGCAGGCCATCGATCTCCTGCGTGGCCTCGTCGGTTCGCTTCTGCAGCTCGGCCTCGGCACGGCGCTCGTCGTCCTCGCCCACCTCGCCCTCCTTCTTCAGCTCGCGGAGGTCGTGCATGACGTCGCGGCGGATGTTGCGCACCGCCACCTTGCCCTCCTCGCCGACGTTGTGGACGACCTTGACCATCTCGCGCCGGCGCTCCTCGTTGAGCTCGGGGATCTGCAGCCGGATCACGTTCCCGTCGTTGGACGGCGTCAGCCCGAGGTCGGACTCCATGATCGCCTTCTCGATCATCGAGATCGAGCTCTTGTCGAACGGGGTCAGGGTCAGCAGGCGCGCGTCGGTTGCCGAGACCTGGGCGAGCTGCTTGATCGGCGTCTCGGCGCCGTAGTAGTCGATCATCAGGCGGTCGAGCAGGTGCGGCGAGGCGCGCCCCGTGCGCACGGTCGCGAGCTCGTGGCGGCACGACTCGACCGACTTGCCCATCCGCTCCCGGGCGTCGGCGACGAACTCATTCGTGATCTCGGACAACGCTCGCCGTCTCCTCTCTACGCCTGCGTGCGGACGATCGTTCCCACCCGCTCGCCGCTGACGATCCTATCTATGTTCTTCGGGTCGGCCATGTTGAAAACGTGGATCGGCAGGGCGTTGTCCATGCACAGCGAGAGCGCGGTCGAGTCCATCACGCGCAGTCCCTGTTCGATCGCCTGCATGTGCGAGATCTCGGGCATGAACTTGGCGTCCGGGACCTTCGACGGGTCGGCGTCGTAGACGCCCTCCACCCCGTGCTTGGCCATCAGGATCGCCTCGGCGTGGATCTCGAGCGCCCGCAGCGCCGCCGCCGTGTCGGTGGTGAAGAACGGGTTGCCGGTGCCGGCGGCGAAGATCACCACGCGGCCCTTCTCCAGATGGCGCATTGCACGCCGGCGGATGTACGGCTCGGCGACCTCGGTGACGGCGATCGCCGACATCACCCGCGTGTAGGTGCCGAGGCGCTCGAGCGCGTCCTGAAGGGTCAGCGCGTTGAGCACCGTCGCCAGCATCCCCATGTAGTCGGCGGTCGCCCGGTCCATCCCCTGCGCGGCGCCCTGCAGGCCGCGGTAGATGTTGCCGGCGCCGACGACGACCGCGGTCTCGACCGGGCGGGCCGAGACGTCGTGGATCTGGCGCGAGATCTGCTCGATCCGCTCGGGATCGGTGCCGTATTCCAGCGGGCCCATCAGGGCCTCGCCGGAGATCTTCAGCAGGATCCGCTTGAAGACCGGCTCCGCCATCGGCGGCAACCCTATCCGCAGTCCGCGCTACTCCTCGCCGACCGCGTAGCGCGTGAAGCGCGCGATGCGGATGTTCTCGCCGGTCTTGGCGGCGATATCGGCGCGGAGTTGCTCGATCGTCTTACCCTCGTAACGGTCCGAGCGAACGTGCTCCTGCTCGAGCAGGACGACGTCGGAGGCCCACTTGTTGAGCTGTCCTTCGACGATCTTGGAGACGACGTTGTCGGGCTTGCCCTCCTGCTTCGCCTTCTCCTCGAACACGCGGCGCTCGGCCTCGCGGGTCTCCTCCGGGATCTCGTCGGTGGAGACGTACAGCGGGGCCGCGGCGGCGATGTGGATCGCGACCTCGCGCGCGAAGTCCTGGAAGTCGTCGTTGCGGGCGACGAAGTCGGTCTCGCATTGGATCTCGACCAGGACCCCGGGGCTGCCGCCGGCGTGGATGTAGGCGGCGACGGTACCCTCGCTCGTCGCCCGCCCGGCGCGCTTCTCGGCGGACGCCTGGCCCTTGACGCGCAGCAGCTCGACCGCCTTGTCGAGGTCGCCCGCGGCCTCGTCGAGGGCGGCCTTGCAGTCCATCATCGCGGCGCCGGTACGCTCGCGCAGCGCCTTCACCTCCTGGGCTCCTACCGCCATCAGGAGCCTCCCTCCGGCCCGGGGGCCGGCGGCTCGGCCGCCTGCTGGGGCGCGGGCGGCGGAGCCTGCTGGGGCGGTTGTGCGGCCTGCTGGGGCGGTTGTGCGGCCGCTTCCGCCGCGCGCGCGGCCTCGGCCGCCTCCGCGGCCTCCTTGCGCGCCCGCTCCTCCTCGTCGCGCTGGCGCTTAGCCTCCTCCTCGGCCTGGCGCTTGGCCTCCTCCTCGGCACGCCGCTTCGCCTCCGCCTCGCGGTAGGTGGTGGCGGCGTTCTCGACCGCGGCGCCGATCGTCCCGACGACCATCTCGCAGGAGCGCATCGAGTCGTCGTTGCCCGGGATCGGGAAGTCGATCCCGACCGGATCGACGTTCGAGTCGACCAGCCCGAGGATCGGGATCCCCAGCCGGGTCGCCTCGGCGACCGCGATCGCCTCCGTCTTCAGGTCGATGATCAGCGCCGCCTGCGGCAGCCGCTTCATGTCGCGGACGCCGCCGAGGTTGTACTCGAGCTTCGTCAGCTCGGCCTCCATCGACATCCGCTCCTTGGTCGGCAGCAGGTCGAGCCGGCCGTCGTCCTTGAGCTCGTTGAGCTCGTGCAGGCGGTCGATCCGCGCCGACATCGTCTGGAAGTTGGTCAGCAGGCCACCGAGCCAGCGCTGGTTGACGAACGGCATCCCGCAGCGCTCGGCCCAGTTCTTGACCGAGTCGCGAGCCTGCTTCTTGGTCCCGACGAAGAGCACGGAACCGCCCTTGCCCGCGACTTCGACCGCGAACTCGCGCGCCTGGTTGAGCAGCTGCTCGGTCTGCAGCAGGTCGATGATGTGGATCCCGTCGCGCTCGCCGTGGATGTAGCGGCGCATGCGCGGGTTCCAGCGCCTCGTCTGGTGGCCGAAATGCAGACCCGCGGTCAGCAGGTCCTTGAGGCCGGGTTCGGCCGTGAGTCCGGGTTCGGACATCGATGCTCCCTTTGGTTTTGGTCTGGTCTCCCAAGCCGCTTCCGGGGACCCGGCTGTCTGTGCGCGCCGGGCAGGGCCCCTTGTTCATGCCTGGGGGTCGGTTACTGGACGCGGTCGAGTGTAGAGGCTGGCTGGGCGAGGGGGCGGCTCTCGCGGACGAACGTGGGTTCAGGCCCCTATAGGGGGGCCAGATCGCCGTTCGTGTGCTCGCCACGCGCCCTGCCCAGCGCCTCGGCCAGGTCCGCCGGCAGCGCCGACTCGAACTCCAGCGCCTCGCCCGTGAACGGATGCTCGAAGCCCAGCCTGGCGCTGTGCAGGAACTGGCGCGAGAGGCCGTGGCGCCCGGCGTGCCCGTAGCGCGGGTCGCCGGCGACGGGGTGGCCGATGGCGGCGAAGTGGGCGCGGATCTGATGCGTGCGGCCGGTCTCCAGGCGCGCCTCGACCAGCGTGTCGGCGGGCAGCACCTCGAGCACATGGAAGTGGGTGCGCGCGTCGCGTGCTCCGCGCCCGCGAACGGCGCGCTTCTCCGGCGCCCGGTGGTCGCGCCCGAGCGGGGCGTCGATCGTCCCCGAGCGCGAGCGCGGCCGGCCCTCGATCAGGGCGAGATAGACGCGCGAGACCTGGCGGGCCTTGATCATCGCCGCCAGCCGGCGGTGGGCCTCGTCGTCGCGGGCGACGATCATCAGCCCGCTGGTGTCCTTGTCGAGACGGTGGACGATGCCGCTGCGCCCGGCCTCTCCCCCGCCGAGCAGCTCGCCGAGCGCGCTGACGAGCGTCTCGCCGCGATGCCCGGGGGCGGGATGGACGACGAGCCCGGCGGGCTTTTCGACCACGGCGAGGTGCTCGTCGACATGGACGAGCCGTGGCTCGGCGCTCACGGCTCCGCGGTGGGCTCGGCGGCCGGCGCCAGGGCGGCGAACGCGATCACGACCACGCCGAGCGTGATCGCCACGTCGGCGAGGTTGAACGCCGGCCACGCGGGAGGGTCGATGAAGTCGGTGACGGCGCCGTCGAAGATCCGGTCGGCGAGGTTGCCGAGCGCGCCGCCGGTCAGCAGCCCGACGCCCAGCCACAGCCACGGGCGCGTGGTGTCGAACGCGAACCAGCCCAGGATCAGCGCCAGGGCGCCACCGGTGAAGGCGAGGACGAGGGCGTCGCCGCCCTCGCTGAAGAAGCCGAAGGCGACGCCGCTGTTGCGCACCCGCGTGAGCTCGAAGCCGAGGAACAGGTCGTTGTGCTCGCCGAGCTCCAGCGACGCGGTCACCGCCGCCTTCGCCAGCTGGTCGACGGCGACGACCGCGGCGACGACGGCGAGCATGCCGAGCCAGGCGCGCGAGCGGGTCACCCGCGGATCAGGTTGACGACCAGGCCCCCGACGATCGAGAGCGCGAGGATGGCGACGATCGGGCTGATGTCGAGCGGGCCGATCCGGGGGACGAAGGACCGGAACAGGTTCAGATAGGGGTTGGTGGTGTCCTCGATGAAGCGGAGCACGGCCCGCAGGGGCAGGTTGTAGGGGATCGGGCGGAACTGCTGGATCCAGCTCAGGACCACGTTGGCGATGATCAGGACGAAGTAGACGAAGACGAGCGCCGAGACGTAGTCGGCGATGTCGCCGCGGGTGAGCGCGGCGAGCGTCACCGAAGGAGCCTCACGGACGCATCCGGTCGAGCGAGGCGCGCACGGCCGCCTGGAGCCCGTCTCCCACGCCGGCATCGGCGAGGGCCTCCAGGCCGGCCTCGGTCGCCCCGCCGCGCGAGGCGACCGAGCTACGCACGGTGATCGCGTCGTAGCGCCGCATCAGCTCGATCGTCCCGTCGAAGCTCTCGAGCACGAGCTCATAGGCGAGCTCCGGATCGAGGCCCTCGGCCGCCCCGGCCTCGGCGATGTTCTGGATCACGACGGCGAGGTACGCCGGCGAGCAGCCCATCACCGCCGTGGCCGCGTCCATGAGCTCGTCGGGGACCTCGACCAGGTGGCTGAGCTCGCCGAACAGGTTCAGCAGCCGCGCCCCGGCCTGGCCGTCGGCCGGCTCGAGCGGCGCATGGCAGATCACGCCCCGCTGGACCTCGGTCGTGATCGTCGGCATCACCCGCACCACCGCCGCGTCCGGGAACACCTCACGCAGCCGCGAGACGGGCGTCGCGGCGAGCACCGAGGCGATCGCGTCGCCTGCGCCACCGAGCTGCTCGGCCGCGCTCTCCAGTGCCGCCGGCTTGACCGCGAGCAGGATCGCGTCGGAACGCAGCGCGAGCTCGCCCAGCGTTCCCACCGCCTCGCCCCCGACCTCCTCGGCCAGCGCCGCCGCCCGGCCTGACCCGGCGTCGGAGAACAGCATCTCCTCCGGCCCATGCTCGGCCGCCGCCCATCCACGCGCCAAAGCCGTCGCGATGCTCCCCGCCCCCGCAAACCCGATCTTCATACCCGCAGCCTAGTAGCCACGGGGACGGGCCCTAGGACTGGTTGAAGAACCCCTTCTCGACCAACCGCGCCTTCTCCTCGGCGGAGACCTCGACGTTGCGCGGGGTGAGCAGGAAGGTCTTCTCGGCGATCTTCTGCATCCCGCCGTCGAGGGCGTAGGTGAGCCCGGAGGCGAAGTCGATCAGGCGCTTGGCGAGCTCGCCGTCGGTGGTCTGCAGGTTGAGGATCACCGGGATCGAGTGCTTGAAGCGGTCGGCGACCTCCTGGGCGTCGTTGAAGCTGCCGGGCGTCACCAGGTGGACCTGGACGTCGGCGCCGTTGCCGCCCACGGGCTGGAGCACGCGGCGCCGGGGCGCCGGCGAGTCGTCGGCGAAGATGTCGTCGATCTCGTCGCGGCCGCGGCGGCGCTCGGAGATCCGGCTCACGGTCGCCGAGCGGGGCGCGGAGCCACCCTCGTAGACCTGGCCGTGGGGCGCCGTGTCGGGCTCGTAGAGATCATGCTCGCCGTACTCCGGGTCCTCAGCGAGGCCGAAGTAGACGAGCGCGCGGTGCCATGTATCTCGAAGTGCCATACGGCTGCGGGTTTCGCGTCCCGGAGCTTGATTCCTTTACCCGCATTATGGAGCAACAATGCGCCCGGCTATGTATAGAGCGAGGTGCCGAGGCGGATGATCGTCGCCCCTTCCTCGACCGCGACCCGCCAGTCCTGGCTCGTGCCCATCGACAGACGCGCGAGGCCGTGCTCGCCGGCCAGCTCGGCGAGCCCGGCGAAGTAGCGGCGCGAGGCCTCCGGGTCGGCGGTGAAGGGCGGCATCGTCATCAGCCCGCCGACCGGCGCCGGACAGCGGTCGATGAACTCGCCGAGGCCATCGGGCTCGACCCCGCCCTTGCCCGGCTCGCCGGAGACGTTGACCTCGACCAGGACCTCCGTCGATTCCGTCGCGTGGCGTCCGAGCTGCTCGAGCACCGAGTCGGTGGCGACCGAGTGGATCAGCCGCACGAGCGGCAGGATCCGCCGCAGCTTGCGGCTCTGCAGGTTGCCGATGAAGTCCCAGGTGAAGCGGTCGCCGATCAGGTCCCGCTTCGCCTCCAGGTCCTGGAGGCGGTTCTCGCCAACCAGCTCGACGCCGGCCTCGGCCAGGCGCTCCATCTCCTCCGCCACCACGTACTTGGTCGCCGCCAGCACCTCGACGTCCGGACCGCAGATCGCACGGACCTCCTCGAGGTTGCGACGCACGACGCCGGGGTCGATGCCGCGAATCGGCTCAGCCATCGGTGACCCAGCTCAGGCCGGCCTGGCGGCCGGTGCGCCCGCCGTCGCGGCGGTGGGAGAAGAACAGCTCCGCCTCGCAGCTGGTGCAGAGGCCGCTGGACTCGACCGCCTCGACACCCGCCTTCGCAAGCAGGCGGCGTGCGACCTCGGGCAGGTCGAGCATCCGCCCGTCGGCAACACCGTCGCCGAGCGCGGCGAACTCCCCCAGAACCTCGTCGCCGACCTCGTAGCAACAGGGGCCGATCCCGGGGCCGATCGCGGCCGCCCGGGCGCCGACCTCCGACACCCCGCGCTCGACGATCCCGGCGGCGAGCCCGCGCCAGCCGCCGTGGACCATCGCCACCCCGCGCTCGCCCGCGAGCGCGATCGGCAGGCAGTCGGCGACCTGGACCAGGGGCGTCAGGGTCGGGTTAGAGGTCACCTGGCCGTCGCCTTCGGCCGGGCGAGCGTCCGCGGTGAAGGGGTTCGGCCGCGGCGCCTCCTCGCGGCGGGCCACCTCGGCCCCATGGACCTGGAAGCCGAACAGGACCGCCTCCGGGTCCCGGCCCAGCGCCGCCGCCAGCCGCAGCCGGTTCGCGCGCACGGCGTCGGGTCCGTCATCGGTGTAGAGGCCGAGGTTGAGCGACTCGAACGCCCCCGCGCTGGCGCCGCCGAGGCGGGTCGAGAACGCCGCCCGGGCGCCCGGCAACTCGGCCTCCAGCCAGCGGATCCCGTCGTGATCTCGCCAATCCATCGAGCCAAGGCTAGGAGCCGGCGGCGGCGAGGGCGATCCGCAGCTCGTCCTCGCGGGTCGGAGCCTCACCGTCGAGCTTCGCCCGCAGCGCCGAGGCGAGGCCGCGGCCCACCGCCGGGCCCTCGCTGACGCCGGCGGCGATCAGGTCCTCGCCGGAGATCGCCAGCGTCACGTCGCGCCACTCGCTCAGGTATTGGTCGAGCCACCGCGCTCCCAGCGCCCGCGCCAATGCCAGCTCGACGCCGCCGCGGCCCCGTGCCGCCGCCACGGCCGCCGACGGCGAGCCCGGCTCGCGGGCCGCCAGTTCGTGCACGGCCGCGGCCGGGCCGCGGACCGCGGCGAGCACGGCCCCCGCCGGCGCGACCTCGCCCTCCCACGGGGGCTCGGAGAGCAGCGCCGTGACCCGGTCGATCAGCTCGCCGGCCCCGGGATCGAGCTCGATCAGGCCCCACTCGGAAAGCAGCTCGAAGCCCCGCCGGGCGTCCGGCTCCGCGGCCAGCTTGCCGAGCTCCGCGGCGGCCCGGTCGGAGGAGACGGTGCCGAGGTCGGTCGCCCGCAGCAGCTCCAGGGTCCGCGGCTCGGGCTCGAGCCCGAGCCTGGCCGCGTAGCGCGCCGCGCGCATGGCCCGGGTCGGGTCGTCGGCGAACGATCGGTCGTGCAGGATCCGCAGCCGGCCCGCTCGCAGGTCGCCGAGCCCTCCGTGGGGGTCGATCAGTGCCTTCGGGTCACCGACCGCGACCGCCATCGCGTTGACGGTGAAGTCCCGGCGGGCAAGGTCCTGGGCGAAGGCCGCCGGGCTCACCTCGGGCAGCGCGCCGGGTCGCGGATAGGTCTCGCTGCGCGCCCGGGCGATGTCCACCTCTTCGCCCCCGAGCTTCGCCGTCGCCGTCTCGAAGCGGTCGTAGATCACGGCCTCGCCTCCCAGCGCCTCGAGCAGCGGCGCCGGGTCGCCCTCGACGACCAGGTCGAGGTTCTGAGTCTCGCGCCCGAGCAGTGCGTCGCGCACTGCTCCGCCGACCAGGTACGCCTCAACCCCGGCCCGGCCCGCCGCGGCGCGCACGGCGCCGAAGCCCGGCAGGGCGGCGATCCGCTCGCCGAGCGGATCCGTCGTTATCTCGCGCTCAACCGCCATCGCCTTGCTGCGCCGTGAAGCCGCTTCCCTACCATGACGGCCCTTGCGGATGCCCGCCCTCCCCAAGATCCCGCTCGGCTGGCGAGAGCCCCTGCACGTGGCGATCATCGCCGTCGTCAGCCTGATCGGGATCGGCGGCGCGATCGCCGTCTACGAGATCTTCAAGCGCGACTCGGACCGCAGCTGCCCGCCGCCCTGCACCCTCGAGGCCGACGAGAAGCCCGCCAGCCACGCGGAGCAGGTGAAGACGGTCGACTGGCCGCTATACGGCTACGACGAGCAGCGCAGCCGCTACCTGCCGACGAAGCGGGTGAAGCCGCCCTTCGACTCCTCGGTCTGGAGCTTCCAGGCCGGCAAGCTGCTCGAGTTCTCGCCGATCGTCGCCAACGGCACGCTCTACTTCCAGGACAAGGACGCGCTCTTCTACGCGCTCAGCGCCGACAAGGGCAAGGTGCTGTGGAAGAAGGACATCGGTGGGCTCGGGGCCGCCTCGCCCGCCTACTCGCACGGGGTCGTCTTCGCCGTCACCCTGCAGCGCGCCCCGGGGATCGACCAGGGCGAGGCGCTCGCGCTGCGGGCCAAGGACGGCAAGCTGCTCTGGCGCTTCCCGCTGCCGGGGCGCAGCGAGACCTCCCCGATCGTGATCGGCAGCCACGTGATCGTCGGCAGCGAGTCGGGAGACATCTACTCGCTCGAACGCAAGACCGGCAAGCCCGATTGGCAGGTCCACACCGGCGGGGCCGTCAAGGGCGGCCTTGCCTACGACAACGGGGTCCTGTTCGGGGCCAACTACGCCGGCCAGGTGTTCGCGATCCGGGCCTCCAACGGCACCTACGTCTGGCAGTCGAGCACCCAGGGCTCGAGCTTCGGCCGCGGCGGGCCCGTCTACTCCACCCTCGCCGTCGGCTTCGGCCGCGTCTATCTGGGCTCGATCGACACCCGGGTCTACTCGTTCGACGAGGACACCGGCCAGCTGCTGTGGAGCCACTCGACCGGCGACTGGGTCTACGCCGCGCCGGCGGTCGCCGACACGCCGAAGACCGATCCGACCGTGTACGTCGGCTCCAAGGACCAGAACTTCTACGCCCTCGACGCCAAGACCGGGGCCGTGCGCTGGCAGCAACGCCTCGGGGGCGTGATCCTCGGCGCCGCCAGCGTGCTCGGCGAGAACGTCTACGTCGCCGCGCTGGGGCCGAACATCGGCACCTTCGGCTTCAACGTGAAGACGGGCAAGAAGACCTTCGAGTCGGACCTCGGCGAGTACAACCCGGTGATCTCAGACGGCGCCCGCATGTACCTGACCGGGACCTCGGGAGTGCGCGCGTTCGAGCACGAGAGCATGGCCGAGCAGCGCCGCTCCGCCCACCGCCGCCAGGCGCAGCGCCACCGCCAGGCTGACGCCCACCGGGCGAAGCGCCAACGCCAGCAGGACGCGAGGCGAGCGAAGCGCAAGCGTCAGGAGGCCGCGCACAAGGCCAAGCAGCGGAAGCGCAAGCGCCAGGAGGCGGCTCACAACGCGACGAAGGAGCGTCAGCGCCCCGCTCACTAGCGCACGAGCGGCAGGACGCACCTGTACCCATGCTGCGCGGTCGTGTTGGAGGTATTCGTGCCGCCCGCCTCAACATCCACGATCATCGCCTGAGGGCCGTTCACGTTGTCGATGAACTCGTCCCCCGACCATTCGCCGCCGGCGGCGAGGCTGATGTCCGGCCGCATGATGAACGCCCGAAGCTGCAGGATCTCGGGCAGCGAGCCGCCATTGTCGGCGCAGTCCTCCGAAGCGCCGAAGACGGTGTCGGAAGCGTGGGCAGCGCCCGGCCAGCAGGCCCCGACGAACTCGATGTAGCCCGCCGGGCACGTCGCGCTCTTGCCGTCGACGCTGTCAGCGTTCGTCGCGTTCGTCGCGTTGGTCGCGTTCGTCGCGTGGGTCGCGTTGGTGGCAGTCACCGCATGGGCTGCGTTCGCCGCGTTGGTTGCGTTCGTCGCCTTGGCCGCCTTCGTCGCGTTGTCGGCGTTGTCGGCGTTGTCGGCGCGGGTGGCGGTGTCCGCCGTGTTCGCGTGGGAGACCGCGAGCCCCGGGGCCGCCTTGTTGATCTGCTTCTGGGCGATCGACTTGACCTTCGAGTTCGTGATCTTGCTGCTGACCAGCTGGCTGGTCCCGGCGGCCGCCGAACCTGCGACCGCGATGACGAGCGCACAGACGACGAGGACAATGGTCGTCGTCGGGGTCGAACCAAAACTCATCTGGCGCCACCCTCTTCCCCGGGAACGGGTTTGTCAAGGTCGCCGGATCGGCGCCGACTCAGGATCTGACGCCGATCCCGGCCTCCCTCATCGCCCGCTTCGCCTCCGCCACGGAGTACGTGCCGTAATGGAAGATCGAGGCCGCCAGCACCGCGTCGGCGCCCCCCTCGGTGATCCCCTCGACCAGGTGGCGGAGCTCGCCGACCCCGCCGGAGGCGATCACGGGCACCGCGACCGCGTCGGCGACGGCGCGGGTCAGCTCGAGGTCGTAGCCGTCGGTGGTCCCGTCGCGGTCCATGCTCGTCAGCAGCACCTCCCCCGCCCCGCGCTCGGTCGCCTCGCGCGCCCAGGCGACCGCCTCGCGGCCCTCGATCAGCGTTCGTCCCCCGTTGACGTACACGTCGTAGGCCCCGCCTCGCGCCTTTGCGTCGATCGCGATCACCACGCATTGCGACCCGAACACGGTCGCCAGCTCCGAGATCAGGTCCGGATCGGCGAGGGCCGAGGAGTTGACCGCGACCTTGTCGGCGCCGGCGTCGAGCACGGCCTGGGCGTCGGCGACCGAGCGGATCCCGCCCCCGATCGTGAACGGGATGAAGACGTTGTCGGCGGTCCGCCTGGCCAGCTCGGTGATCGTCTCGCGCTTCTCGTGCGAGGCGGTGATGTCGAGGAAGACGAGCTCGTCGGCTCCCTCGGCGTCGTAGCGCTCGGCGAGCTCGACGGGATCGCCCGCGTCGCGGATGTCGACGAAGTTGGTCCCCTTGACGACGCGCCCGGCGTCGACGTCGAGGCAGGGGATGACGCGTTTCAGGGCCATCGGCCGGCGCCTACTTGCCGGACTTGCCGCGCAGCCGGCCCTTCGCCGCGCCCCAGACACCGTGCGCGAACGCCCCCGGCTCGAGCTTCTGCGCCAGTCGCAGCAGCTCCCCGCGCTCGTTCGCGGTCAGGTAGCGGCGCGGGCGCCCCTTCGACTTCGCGACCAGGCCGGCGAGCCGGTTGCGCTCGTCGCGCTCGAGCAGCGAGGCGTGATGGCGAACCAGAATCGCCACCTGCGCGATCGCGAGTACGCGGATCCAGAACACGGATCTGAGGCTACCGAGGCCGGTCCGCGATCAGGCCGATGCGTCCGCGCCGCGCATCGCGCGCCGCCGAAGGGCTCCGCCCAGCGCCCCGAATCCGGCTCCGAGCAGGGTCGTCGCGACGACGAGGAGGATCGCCGGGTCAGGCAGGTCGGCCTTCGCCGTGGCGCCGTGGATCTCGTGCGCGATCAGGATCGCCGAGCCGAAGATCAGCCCGGCGACGACGCCCCGCTTCGCACCCGCGGCGGCACCGAGATGGTCGAACCCGGCTCCGATCCCGCCGAGCACGCCGAGGATCGACAACACCAGGTACGTGCTTTCCGAGACGCCGAGCACGTAGCCGGTCAGCGCCCCGTAGGCGGCCGGGAGGATGATCGCGAGGGTGATCTGGATCGAGCGCGGATGCTCTTCCAGCATGGGCGGGAGGCGCACGGTGCGCCGATCCTATTCGCTCAGCTCCTGAAGCGCGGCCTCTCCTTCGCCGACCGTGAAGCGTCCCTCGTACAGGGCCCTGCCGACGATCACGCCGGCGATTGCCGGCAGTCCGGCGGCGGCGAGCTCGCGCAGGTGATCGAGCGTGCCGATGCCGCCGGAGTAGATCAGCTGGGCGCCGGCCCCGGCGGCGGTCTCGGCGACCGGTCGCAGCTGCTCGAGCCCGGGGCCCTCGAGCGTGCCGTCGACCTCGACCGGGGTGAAGATGAAGGTCCGCACGCCGCGGCGCGCGAGGTCCGCGACCAGCTCGCCCGAGCCGAGCTGGGTGGGGCGCTCCCATCCCTCGACCGCGATCCGCCCGGCGCGGGCGTCGGCCGAGACGACGATCGCCTCCCCGTGTTCGGCGGCCAGCGACTCGACCAGCGCCGGGTCGGAGAGCGCCGCGGTCCCGAGCACGGCCCGCGTGGCGCCCGCGGCGAGCACGGCCGCGACGTCGCCCGCCTCGCGCAGGCCGCCGCCGACCTGGACCGGGACCTCGACCGCCGCGCAGATCCGCTCGACGTGCTCGATGTTCACGGGGGCGCCGGCGCGGGCCCCGTCGAGGTCGACGACGTGCAGCGCGCTCGCGCCCTGCTCGATCCAGCGCCGCGCCGCGTCCAGCGGGTCGGCGTCGAAGGCGGTCTCCCGGTCGTAGTCGCCTTGGACCAGCCGCACGGCGTGCCCGTCGCGGATGTCGATCGCCGGATAGAGGATCACACCGGGACGCGCGCGCAGATGCCGGCGAAGTTCGCCAGCAGGGCGAGCCCGGCCGCGCTCGACTTCTCCGGGTGGAACTGGACGCCGTAGACCGGCGGGCGGGCGATCGCGCAGGCGAAGCGCTCGCCGTGGACGGCGTAGCCGAGCACGTCCGCCTCCTCGGCCGGCCTGGGGGTGAAGCCGTGAACGAAGTAGAACGGGGTCGCCTCGGCGATCCCCTCGCTGAGCTCCGAGCCCTTCGACCACTCGACCGGCTCCCACCCGATGTGCGGGACCTTGAGCCCTGGCGCCTCGAGCCCGTCGACGCGACCCTCGATCAGGCCCAGCCCGGCCGCGCCTCCCAGCTCCGTCGACGACTCGAACAGGAGCTGGAAGCCGAGACAGATCCCGAGCACCGGCGTGCCGGCCTCGACCCGTTCGGCGATCAGCCGGTCGAGCTCGAGCTCGGCCACCCGCTCCATCGCCCGGGCGAAGGCGCCGACCCCCGGCAGCACGAGGCCGTCGGCGTCGCGGGCGGTCTCGTGGTCGCTGGTGATCACCGCCTCGGCGCCGACCCGTTCGAGCGCCTTCTCGACCGAGCGCAGGTTGCCCATCCCGTAGTCGAGGATCGCCAGCCGCGTCACGTGAGTGTGCCCTTGGTGGACGGGACGCCGTCCTCGTCGGGGTCGATCGCGATCGCCTCGCGCAGGGCGCGGGCGAAGGCCTTGAACATCGCCTCGATCAGATGGTGTGCGTTGGTCCCGTAGCGGGTGCCGATGTGCACGGTCAGCTTCGCGTTCGTGGCCACGGCGCGGAAGAACTCCTCGGCCAGCTCCGAGTCGAAGCCGGCGATCGAGACCACCGGCAGATCGGAGGCGAACAGGCAGAACGGCCGCCCCGAGACGTCGATCGCGCACATCCCCAGGGCCTCGTCCATGGGCACGGCGATGTAGCCGTAGCGGCGGATCCCGGCCCGATCGCCGAGCGCCTGGTCGAGCGCCTGGCCGAGGGCGATGCCGACGTCCTCGACCGTGTGGTGGGCGCCCGTCTGCAGATCGCCGGTTGTCTCGACGACGAGCCCGAGCCGCCCGTGACGCCCGAGCAGCTCGAGCATGTGGTCGAAGAAGCCGACGCCGGTCGAGACGGCCACCTCGCCGCCCTCGAGCGCCAGCTCGACGCTGACCTTGGTCTCGCCGGTCTCGCGCTCAACCTTCGACGTTCTCGTCTCTGCGCTCATTCCTTCACCCTCGCCTGCGCCGACTCGCCGTGCACGGGAAAGCCTTCGGCGCGCGCGATCGCCGCCACCTGGGGGGCCAATTCTGCTGCCGCCGCGGATCCGATGTGGACGACCGCCGTCCGGCGCATGAATGCGCCCGGCCCCAGGGGCCTGCCGAAGCGCGCGGCGCCGCCGGTCGGCAGCACGTGATTGGAGCCGGCGGCGTAGTCGCCGAACGCGGTCGCCCCGCCGGAGCCGACGAATACACAGCCGGCCACCCGCCCGCGAGCGCTGGCCTCGTCGGCGCCCCGGAACGCGAGCTCGAGATGCTCGGGCGCCAACGAGTCGGCGAGGCTGAGCGCCAGCTCGAGGCCCGGCGCGGTGATCGAGGCGAGGGTCGCCTCGTGGACGCTGGGGCGTTCGGCCGCGAGCTGCTCGACCAGCCCGGTGACCGCGTCGAGCAGCGCCGGGTCCGGCGAGATCACCGCCAGCATCCCGTCGTCGCCGTGCTCGGCCTGGGCGCAGAGGTCGAGGGCGATCAGATTCGGGTTCGCCGTCCCGTCCGCGACGACGGCGAGCTCGCTCGGCCCGGCGACGCCGTCGATTCCGACTTTGCCGTTGAGCAGCCGCTTCGCCTCGGTGACGTAGCGGTTGCCTGGGCCGACGATCACATCGACCGCGGGGATCGCATCGGTGCCATGGGCGAGCGCCGCGATCGCCTGCGCGCCGCCGACCGAGTAGACCTCTTCGACCCCGGCGACCGCACAGGCCGCGAGCACGGCATCGTCCGGGCGGCCGCCCGCCGACGGGGGCGAGACGACGGCGAAGCGCGGGACGCCGGCGGCGCGAGCCGGCAGCGCCGCCATCAGCACCGAGGACGGATAGGAGCCGCGGCCGCCGGGCGCGTAGGCCCCGGCCGAGGCCACCGGCGAGGCGCCGACCTCCACCCTCTGACCCGCCGGCAGCTCGACCGAGACCGGCCTCAGCTCGGCCTTCGCCTGGGTTGCCGCGACCAGGCTGATGTTGGCGGCGGCGACGCGCAGGGCCTCGCGAACCTCGCGCGGGACGAGCGCCGGGGCGGCGGCGACCAGCTCCGGGTCGACGCGCACGTTCTCGACCGGGGGCTCGCCGAAGCGAAGACCCAGCTCCCGCAGCGCCTCGTCACCGCGCTTGCGGACCGCGGCGATGATCTCGGTGACCTCCTCGGTCACCTCGTCCAGCGGCGGCGCCATGCCTCGCACCCGCCGCGCCAAGCCCTCGGCGTTCGCTCCATCCCACTCGATCCGCTCGATCTTCACCGCGACGCCTCCCGCAGGCGCTCGGCGAAGGCGTCGATCTCGGCCGCGCGCAGCTTGTGGGAGACGCGGTTGGCGACCAGGCGCGCCGTGCAGGTGGCGATCTCCTCTCGCACCTCGAGCTCGTTCTCGGCCAGCGTCCGGCCGGTGTCGACGAGGTCGACGATCCCGTCGGCGAGCCCGACCAGCGGCGCCAGCTCCACCGAGCCCTTGACCTCGATCACCTCGGCCTGGCGGCCGCTCTGCTCGAAGTGGCGCTCGGCGGTCCGCGGGTACTTGGTCGCGATCCGCATCGCCCCCAGGCGGCGCTCGGCGCGCTCGAGACTGTCGTCGCCGCGGCGGGCCGCGAGGACCATCCGGCAGGCGCCGTAACCGAGGTCGACGAGCTCGTAGACGGCGCGCTCAGCCTGCTCGGCGAGCACGTCCTTGCCGGTGATCCCGAGGTCGGCGGCGCCCGCCTCGACGTATGTGGGGACGTCCGACGGGCGCATCGTCACCAGGCGCAGCTCGGCGGTCTCGAAGATCAGCGAGCGCGAGTCGCCGCGCAGCTCGGCGGTCTCGATCCCGGCTCGGTCGAGCAGGTCGAGGGTGCCGGTGAACAGCGAGCCCCGCGGCAGCGCGAGGCTGAGCTTGCCGTTCGAGCTCGTGCGGAAGGCGCGCGCGGGGCCGCTCATGACGGCTCCTCCGAGGCTTGCAACCGCTCTTCCGCACCCGCGAGTCGTTCCTCCGCACCCGCGAGTCGTTCCTCCTCTGCCTGGGCGACGTGCAGGCGCTCCAGGTAGAGGGAGAAGCCGGCCGCGGGCAGTGGCCGCCCGAAGCGGCCCATCAACTCGTCGTAGCGGCCGCCGCCGCCGAGGATGTGACCGAGCGCCGGGTCGTAGACCTCGAGGATGGCCCCGGTGTAGTAGCCGAGGTCGCGCAGCAGGCCGAGGTCGAGCCTCACCCGGCCGGCGACCCCGCGCTCGCGCAGCGCCTCGTGGGTGGCGGCGAGGCGCGCCGTCGCCCGCTCACCGACCTCCCCGCAGAGGGCGCGGGCCTCCTCGAGCACCTCCGGCCCGCCGCGCAGCATCGGGATCCGGGTCAGCAGCTCGCGTTCGCGGTCGGCGAGCCCGAGGCCGGCGACCTCGGCCTCCAGCCCGACGTGGTCGTGCGTCGACAGGTACTCGAGGATGCGCCCGCGCGCCTGCTCGTCGACGCGCAGCTCCTCGAGCAGCTGGCGGTAGAGGTCCGCGTCCCCGAGGCCGATCACGGCGCGGCTCAATCCGGCGGCGTCCAGCGCCGCCGCCAGCACCTCGACCACCTCGGCGGTTCCGTCCGGGGCCGGCGCCCCGACCAGCTCGACGCCGACCTGGGTGAACTCCCGCATCTGGCCGCGCTGGGGGCGGATCGCCCGATAAGCGTGGGCGAGGTAGCAGAGCCGGAAGGGCGGCTCGGCGTCGGCGTAGTGGTTGGCGATCAGACGGGCGATCGGGACCGTCATGTCGGAGCGCATCGCCAGCAGCTCGCCGGCCTCGTCGAAGAACCGGTAGGCGACCGGGGCGCCACGCTCCGACTCGCCCAGCGCCAGCACCTCCTCGTACTCGATCGTGGGCGTCGTCACCTCGCCGTAGCCGAACCGCTCGAAGGCCTCGACCAGGGCGAGGCTGAGCCGGCGCAGTTCGCGCATCTCGTCGGGCAGGATGTCCCGGGTCCCGGGCGGGATCGGATGTGTCATTTCGGCCCCCTACGCGGGAACTGGCTCGACCGCAACACGCTCGATCCTCGCCCCGAGGTCGCGCAGGCGTTCGTCGATGCGCTCGTAGCCGCGGTCGATCTGGACCACGTTCCCGATCTCCGAGGTGCCCTCGGCGCAGAGCGCGGCGATGAGCATCGCCATGCCGGCGCGGATGTCGGGGCTGTCGACGCGCTCACCGTGAAGCCGGCTCGGACCGCTGACGATCGCCCTGTGGGGATCGCAGAGCGTGATCCGAGCGCCCATGGCTACGAGCTTGTCGACGAAGAAAAGGCGGTTCTCGAACATCTTCTCGAAGATCAGGATGGTACCCCGCGCCTGCGTGGCCAGCGCCAGGGCGATCGAGGTCAGGTCGGCGGGGAACGCGGGCCAGGGGCCGTCGTCGATCTTCGGGATCGCGTCGCCGAGGTCGTCGCGAACCTCGAGCGTCTGGTCGGGCGGCACGAGCACGTCGTTGCCCTCGACCATCGTCTGCAGGCCGAGGCGGCGGAACTGGCGCCTGATCGTGATCAGGTCCTGAGGCTCGGCGTCGCGGATCCGCAGCTCCCCCCCGGTCGCCGCGGCCAGGGCCATGAAACTGGCGACCTCGATGTGGTCGGCGCAGACGCGGTGCTCGGCGCCACCGAGCTTGTCGCGGCCGTGGACCGTCATCACGTTGGAGCCGATGCCGTCGATCTGGGCGCCCATCTTGACCAGCAGCCGGGCGAGGTCCTGGACGTGGGGCTCGCACGCGGCGTTGGCGATCGTCGTCGGCCCCGGGGTCAGGGCCGCGGCCATCAGCGCGTTCTCGGTCCCCATCACCGAGGGCTCGTCCATGAAGATCGCGCAGGGCTTCAGCCCGCCCTCCGGAGCGCGGATCTCGATCGCCCGATCGCCCTCCACGCGGGCGCCGAGGTCCGTGAACGCGTCCAGGTGCGGGTCCAGCCGCCGGCGGCCGATGAAGTCGCCGCCCGGCGGCGGCATCGAGGCCTGGCCGAAGCGCGCCAGCAGCGGGCCGGCGAGCAGGAAGGAGGCCCTGATCCGCGCGGAGAGAGCCTCGTCGGGCGCCGTCTCGGTGACCCCGTCGGCCTGCAGGCGCAGCACCTCGTCGGTCCAGTCGGCCTTCACCCCGAGCTGCTCGAGGACCGCGACCTGGGTCTCGGTGTCCCGGATCCGAGGCACGTTGGTGAGCACGACCTCCTCCTCCGTGAGCAGGCAGGCGGCGAGGATCGGCAGCGCGGCGTTCTTGTTGCCGGCCGCGGTGATCTCGCCTGAGAGGGGCGGGCCCCCCTTGATCACGAACTTGTCCATCGGCGCGGAGGGTAACAATGCCCCTATGAGCCAGCCGACGCGCGACGAAGCCTGGGATCTGGTCTGCGAATGGGTGCAGTCGGAGTCGCTGCGAAAGCACCTGCTCGGGGTCGAGGCGGCGATGGTCGCCTACGCCCGTGAGCGCGGCGGCGACGAGGAGCTGTGGGCGGCCACCGGGCTCGTCCACGATCTCGACTATGAGCGCTTCCCCGACCTCGACGACGCCGAGAACGGCCACCCGCGCACAGCTCTGCGGTTGTTCGCCGAGCTCGGCTGGCCGCAGGACCTGATCGACGCCGTCGCCGGGCACGCCACCTTCCTCGGCGTCCCGCGCGAGACCGACATGGCGAAGACCCTGTTCGCGGTCGACGAGCTCTCCGGCTTCATCGCGGCCTGCGCCCTGGTGCGCCCGACCGGGATCGTGGGGATGGCGCCGAAGTCGGTGAAGAAGAAGCTCAAGCAGCCGTCGTTCGCGGCGGGCGTCAACCGTGACGAGGTCCGCGAGGGCGCCGAGGAGCTCGGGGTCGACTTCGACCAGCACGTCGCCTTCGTGATCGCCGCGATGGAGGCGCGCGCCGAGGAGCTCGGGCTCGGGGCCCGCGAAGAACAAGCTTGAAGCGACGCTGGAAGATCCTGATCGCCGTCCTCGCGGGGTTGGTGGCGCTGCTGCTCGTCAACACGCTGGTCGTCAACAGCCAGACGAAGGACGCCGAGGTGACGATCGACGGCGGCCAGATCATCAGCCTCCCCGGAGGCGAGGTCCAGGTGCTCGAGGAGGGCGGCGGCACCGGGGCTCCGATCGTGCTCCTGCACTGTTATGCGTGCTCGCTGCATTGGTGGGACGGGCTGGCCCCGATCCTGGCCCGCGACCATCCCGTGATCCGCGTCGACCTGCTCGGCTTCGGCGGCTCGCAGAAGCCCTCGAGCGGCTACTCGATCGACGACCAGGCCGGCCTCGTCGCCGGCGCGCTCGACCGGCTCGGCGTCCAGGGCGCCGTCGTCGTCGGCCACTCGATGGGCTTCGACGTCGCCACGGCCCTCGCCGCCCGCGCCAGCCAGCTCGTCGACCGGCTCGTCAACATCGACGAGGGGCCGAGCGAGGACGACTGCTCGCTGCCCTTCCTCGCCAAGCTCGGATACGCGCCGGTCATCGGTCAGGCGATCTGGCGGCTGACGCCGAGCTTCGCGATCAAGGACGGCTACAAGGACGCCTTCGCCCCCGGCTACGACCTCGCGGACGGCTTCCCCAACCCCGACCAGGTCGTCAACGACTTCCACGCGATGACCTACACCGCCTACACGGACGCCTACGACGCCAACACCAACTACACCAAGGAGGCGAGCCTCGACCAGCGCCTGCGCCAGATCCCGGTGCCGCTGCTCTCGATCTTCGGCAGCGAGGACCAGATCTGCGACCCCGAGCGCTCGCAGGCCGCCTACGCCGCTGTTCCCGGCACCAAGACCGCCGAGGTCGACGGCGCCGGCCACTCGCCCAACGTCGAGAAGCCGGAGCAGACGGCGGCGCTGATCGAGGACTTCGCCGCCGAGGCGACGGTCGCGGCGCCGCCCGCGCAGCCCAAGCCGAAGCCGGACAAGCCGAAGCCGCAGCCGCGGAACAAGGGCAACAAGGGCAACAAGGGCAAATAGAGGTCGGTCGGGCCTACCGCCAGCGCCCGCCCGCGCTCGCCCACTCCCTCATGTGATCGACGGAGTCGAAGGTTTCCGCGATCCGGTGTTCGGCGCGGTGGTGAACGAGAACGACCTCCGACCAGTCCGGCCCCTTCATGGCCCAGGGAACAACGTGCTCGAGTCGGCAGAAGCCCGCCTCCCGCTCCCCGCTGGCCTCGTAGGCGCGCCAGCTGTCCCCCTCGTCGACGTCCGCGCCGCACCATGAGCAGGAAGTCATAGATTCCGCCCCCATGGGGCTGAGAATAGTCGCGCTCGACGGCGACCAGACCGGCCAGGAGCTGCTCGAGCAGGCGCTGCGGGTGCTCGACCCGGAGGTGCTCGGGATCGAGCTCGAGATCGTCCACCGCGATCTCTCGCTGGCCAACCGCCGCGCCACCCGCAACGCCGTCTGTGACGAGGCGGCCGCGGCGATGCTGGACACCGGGCTCGGGATCAAGGCGGCCACGATCACCCCCGAGGGCGCCGACGACGTCGGCAGCCCGAACCGGATCATCCGCGAGGCGGTCGGCGGCAAGGTGATCGTCCGCACCGGCCGCCGGATCCCCGGCGTCACCCCGGTCGCCGGCGTCCACCACCCGATCTCGATCTGCCGGATGGCGGTCGGCGACGCGTACGGCGCCGAGGAGTCGCGGGAGCCCGCCGGTGACGACGAGCTCGCCCACCGCACCGAGACGATCCGTCGCTCCGACTGCGCGGCCGTCGCCGAGTACGCCTTCCGCGAGGCCGAGCGGATCGGCGGTCGCGTCTACGGCGGCCCGAAGTGGACCGTGAGCCCGGTCTACGAGGGGATGCTGAAGGAGGAGATGGACGCCGCCGCGGCCCGCCACCCCGACTGTGGTTACGAGCCGGTCCTGATCGACGCCACCCTGGCCGGCCTGGTGTCCGGCGCCGCCTCCGAACCGCTCGTGATCCCCTGCCTGAACCGCGACGGAGACCTGCTCTCCGACCTCGTCCTGCCGCTGTTCGGCTCGATCGCCGGGGCCGAGTCGGTGCTGCTGGCGCTCGACCCCGAGCTCGACGTCCGCGTGGCGATGGCTGAGGCGCCGCACGGGACCGCGCCGGCGCTGGAGGGCAAGGACATCGCCAACCCGATGGGGATGATCCTCGCCGGGGCGGCGCTGCTGCACTACGCCGGCGTCGAGCAGGCGTCGCGAGCGATCTACGAAGCCGTCCTGGAAACGGTCGCCGCGGGCACCAAGACGCCGGACCTCGGCGGCCATGCGGGGACGACCGAGTTCACCGACGCCGTGGTCGCCGCGGTAGGCGTCCGTTTACGAGCCGCCCGGCGCGGATAGGATCAGCGCGGGTATGGAAGCCGGCACGCTCGCGGTGGGCGAACACGACTCCGGGCTCGCCCGCCTCAAGCAGGCGGCCGGCGATCATCCGGCGCGCACCGCGCTCATCCTGATCGGCCTCCTGGTCGTCGTGATGATCGCCGCCAAGGGCCTTCACCAGGTGGCCGAGACGGGGCTCTCCGGGCTCTCGACCGGCTCGATCTACGCCCTCGGCGCCGTCGGCCTCACGCTCGTCTACGGGATCCTCAAGCTGGTCAACTTCGCTCACGGCGACTTCGTCACCCTCGGCGCCTACCTCGCCTACCTGGCGAACGTCACCTGGGGCTGGTCGATCGGGCTCGCCCTGGTCGTCGGGCTGGTCGGCGTGGCGGCGCTCGGCGTGCTGACGGAGAAGCTGATGTGGGCGCCGATGCGCCGCAAGCGCGCCGGCCTGCTGCAGCTGGTCCTGATGTCGATCGGGCTCGCCTTCCTGATCCGCTCGGTGATCCAGTTCGAGTGGGGCACCTCGGTGCTCAGCCTCGACGTGAACAAGACGGCGACCGTGCAGTTCCTCGGCCTCTCGATCGGTCGCACGCAGCTGATCACGATCATCATCGGGATCTTCGTGATCAGCGCGATCGGCCTGATGCTGCGCTTCACGCTGCTGGGCAAGCGAATGCGGGCGCTCTCCGACGACCTCGACCTCGCGGAGACCGCGGGCATCGACACCGAGCGGATCATCCTCTACACCTGGCTGTTCGCCGGCGGCCTCGCCGGCCTCGCGGGCGTGCTGGCCGGCACGATCCTGCCGCTGCAGCCCGAGCTCGGGTTCACCCTGCTGCTGGCGATGTTCGCCTCGGTGATCCTGGGCGGGATCGGCGATGCCTTCGGCGCCCTCGTCGGCGGGATGGTGCTCGGCCTGGCAACGGAGTGGTCGACGATGTTCATCGACTCGCGCTGGAAGCTCGCGGTCGGCTTCGTGGTCCTGATCCTGGTCCTGATCGTCCGCCCGCAGGGGATCTTCGGCAAGGCGAAGGTGGTCTAGTTGCTCGCCGGCGGCATCGACGTCCACTCGGCCCTGCCGCTGGCGGTCGACTGGGGCTCGCTGACCGAGACCCTGTTCCTGGTCAACGTCGGGATCCTCGCCGGCATCTACGCGCTGCTGGCGCTCGGCCTGCAGCTGAACGCCGGCTTCACCGGGATCAGCAACTTCGGCCAGGCCGGGTTCATGGCGATCGGCGGCTACACGATGGCGATCCTGACCGTCGACACCGGGCTCTCCTTCTACCTCGCGCTACCGCTCTCGATCCTGGCGGCGATGGCCTTCGGCCTGCTCGTCGGCCTGCCCTCCCTGCGGCTGCGCGAGGACTACTTCGCGATCGCCACCCTGGCGAGCGCCGAGCTGGTCCGGATCGTCGCCCAGAACGCCCAGGGCCTGACCGGCGGCAACCAGGGGTTCTTCTGCAACGACGACTTCTCGAAGTGCTTCGACGACAAGTGGAACGACATCTCGCAGACGATCCTCGGCTGGCTCCAGGACCTCGGCTTCAACGACCCGGAGCCGCTGCTGCCGCTGCTCCTGGTCGTGATCGTGGCGCTGGTGCTGATCACGATCGCCCTGCGTCTGACCCAGAACACCCCCTGGGGCCGGGTCCTGCGGGCGGTGCGCGAGGACCAGGACGCCGCCCGAGCGCTGGGCAAGAACGCCTTCGCCTACAAGCTCCAGTCGCTGGCGATCGCGGCCGCGATCGCCGCGGTCGCCGGCTGGTTCCTGGCCCTTGACCTGACCACGGTGCACCCGACCGACTTCGAGCCCCTCGTCACCTTCTTCGCCTACTCGGTCCTCGTCCTCGGTGGCCTGGCGAACTACTGGGGGGTGATCGCCGGCTCGGCGGTGCTCTGGGCGCTGCTCGAGGGCACGCGAGTGCTGAAGCTGTTCCCCGACGACGCCGACACGGCGGCGCTCCGCTTCGCGATCGTCGGGCTGACGCTGATCCTGCTGATGGCCTTCCGCCCGCAGGGGATGTTCGGCAACAAGGAGGAGATGGTCCTCGGTGAGTGAGCCGGCGACCGCGACGGCGCCGCGGCCGGCGGCGAGCGCCGAGGCGATCTTCGAGGCCGAGGGCGTGGTCAAGCGCTTCGGCGGCATCCGCGCCGTCAACGGGGCGACGATGAAGGTCCAGAAGGGCTCGATCACCGCCCTGATCGGCCCCAATGGCGCCGGCAAGACCACCTTCTTCAACCTGATCACGGGCTTCTACCGCGCCGACGCCGGCTCGGTCACGTTCGACGGCCAGTCGATCGTTCGCAAGCAGCCGTACACGATCGCCCGGCTCGGCATGGTCCGGACCTTCCAGATCACGAAGGCGCTGGCGGCGATGCCGGTGCTCGACAACATGACCCTGGCCGCGCCCGACCAGCCGGGCGAGAAGCTGCGCAACCTGGTCTTCCACCCGGCCGCCTCGCGCCGGCGCGAGAAGGAGGTGCGCGAGGAGGCGATCGAGCTGCTCGAGGTCTTCAACCTGACCAAGCTCGCCGGCGCCTACGCCGGCACGCTCTCGGGGGGCCAGCGCAAGCTGCTCGAGCTCGCCCGGGCGTTGATGACGAAGCCGCGCTTCCTGCTCCTCGACGAGCCGATGGCGGGCATCAACCCGACCCTCGGGCGGCGGCTGCTGGATCACATGCAGCGGCTGCGCAGCGAGGAGGGCGTCACCTTCCTCTTCGTCGAGCACGACATGGACGTGGTCATGAACCACTCCGACCGGGTGATCGTGATGGCCGAGGGCAAGGTGATCGCCGACGGCACCCCGCACGAGGTCCGTTCCGACCAGGCCGTGATCGACGCCTACCTCGGGGGCGGCGTCGGCGAGGACGTCTCGTGAGTCAGGCGGGCCAGGCGGCCGAGCCCCCGATCGTGCTCCAGACCGAGGACCTGGTGGCCGGGTACGTGCCCGAGGTCGACATCCTCAGCGGCGTCTCGGTCAAGGTCCGCGAGGGCGAGATCGTCACCATCGTCGGCCCCAACGGAGCCGGCAAGTCGACCCTGATCAAGACGATCTTCGGCCTCCTGCAGCCGCGCTCGGGGCGCGTCCTGTTTCGCGACGAGGACATCGGCGGCGCCAAGCCGCACGACATCACCCGGCGCGGGCTCAGCTACGTGCCGCAGCTCGACAACGTCTTCAAGAGCCTCACCGTGGAGGAGAACCTGGAGATGGGATCGCTGGACCGCTCGACGACCGACGCTCAGATCGAGCGCATGTACGGCCTCTTCCCGCGCCTCGGCGAGCGCCGTGCCCAGACCGCGGGGACGATGTCCGGCGGCGAGCGGCAGATGGTCGCGATGGCCCGGGCGCTGATGCCCAATCCGCAGGCGCTGCTGCTCGACGAGCCCTCGGCGGGGCTCGCCCCCGCCTTCGTCGACGCGATCTTCGAGAAGACCGAGGAGGTCAACCGGGCCGGCGTGACGATCGTGATGGTCGAGCAGAACGCCCGCCGGGCGCTGGCGATGTCCGATCGCGGCTACGTCCTCGACCTCGGCACCGACCGCTTCGAGGGGCCGGGCAAGGAGCTGCTCGCCGATCCCAAGGTCGCCGAGCTCTACCTCGGCGGCACGGCCCGGATCGACAACCCGGACCAGGCCCCGGCCTGAGGGCCTCCTCGCCGCTTTACGGGCATGGGAAGGGCAATAAGTGGCGGGCCCATGTCCGCACGGATGCCGAGGTGCGTGCGGTTCCGCGGAACCGCCGAGATACGGGATACCTCGCCGTCGGAAAGTACCCGTGAGTACCCGCTGGGTACTCGTGGGTACCCGCCCATTCAAGGGCACCGTTTAGGACGAGCGAAGGCCTACTCCTCGCGCACCCGCTCGCAGCCGATGGGCTCCGGATCCAGACCCGCATCAACGTGCGCCACGTCCCCATCACCGGCGCCGCAATCGATCAAGTTGTCCCGCTTCCCGTCGGCTGCGAAGAGGCGGTCGTTACCGGCACCCGCGAGAAGCGTGTCGCGCCCGGTATCGCCGACGATCAGGTCGTTTCCCGCGCCCGCACTGATGCGGTCATTGCCATCCTCGCCGGTTAGCTTGTTGCGCCCGACCGTGGCCGTGATCCGATCGTCGCCCGGCCCGCCGAACGCCGCCGCGGGGTCGCCGGCGGTCAGCACGTTCAGTTGGTCATCCCCGCGGCGGCCTTCGATGTGGATGCTTTCGCCATCGACGAAGTGATTGCAGCGAGCCTCGGTGGGCGTTGTCGCTACGCAGTTGTTCATCGGAGTCACCGGAACGTTGCTGTCGATCACGTACTGCCCTGCGCTCTGGTCCAGCGACACAGTCCCTAGCGGGCGGGTACTTGTCAGGATTGTGCGCCAGTTCGCGCGGAACGCGAAAAGGGCCGGGGCGAGGCCCCGGCCCCTCTCGGAACCGCTACGCGGTGTGCGGCTCAGCCGCCGCCCGTGTCCACGGGCTGCTCGCCGATGATGCTGATCGCGGCGTCCTTGTACTCGTAGATGTCATAGACGCCGGCGGTTGCGTCGCCGTTCTCGTCCATGTCGATTGCACCGGACGCACCCTGGTAATCGATGTCCTGACCGTTCTCCAGGGCCTTGATCGCCTCCGGCAGCTGCTCGAACGTGAACGGGTCGCCGGGGGGGGCGCTGACGTCGCGGACCTTGTCGGCCATTGCCTGACCGTCGGTCGATCCGGCTGCCACCGCTGCGAGGTAGCAGAGCATGACCGCGTCGAAGTTCTGAGAGTCGAACGTCTGACGAGCGACGTCCTTCGGCTCAGATGACGTGTACAGCTCATCGAACGCCTGCGCTGTCGCATCCTTGTCCGGGGATCCGGGCGCCGTGCCGCGGAAGCCCTCGGTTGCGTCGGTGCCGACATCCTTGGGCAGGCTCGAGGACGCGAGCCCATCCGTGCCCCAGGTGGTCGTCGGGTCGTAGTTGCCCGTTCGCACGAGCGCCGGTCCGACCTTGGCGAACGTCTCCGGGAAATCGATGATCACGGTTGCATCGGGGCTACCCGACGTGATCTTCTGCGCCTCGGAGTCATACGTCGCCGCCTCGGGGTCGTAGATGACCTGCTCGCCGACGGTGCCGCCCAGGCCCTCCCAGGCATCGCTGAACGTCTTCGCGAGCCCGGTGCCGTAGGAGTCGTTGCGGGCGCCGATGTTGACTGTCTTCCCGTCCGCGCCGCCAAGGTCCTTGGCGATCGCGTCGGCAAGCGTCGGGCCCTGGAACGAGTCCGGCGGAGCCGTGCGGTTCATCAGGCCGTTGTCGTCGAGCGGGGTGATCTCGTCGCTGGTCGAGGCGGGCGAGATCTGCAGCACGCCCTCCTTGATCGAGACCGAGCGCGCGACGGGGATCGAAACCGAAGAGGCCCAGGATCCTGCGATGCAGCTGGCGCCGTCGGAGACGAGCTTGCGCGCGGCGGAGACACCCGCCTGGTCGCTGGTCTGATCGTCTTCGGTCTTCAGGGTCACGGTGTGATCGTCACCCGTCTGCTTGATCGCGTCGTTGATCTGCGCGACCGCGACCTGCGCCGCCTTGTCGCCTGGGGGGCCGAAGTCCGAAAGGTCACCGGTGAGTGGGACCAGATCCCCGATCGTCAGATCCAGGGACGTTGCTCCACCACCCGAGGTACCGCTCGTGCTGCTGCTGTCGCTGCTGCTGCCACACGCGGCAACTCCAAGCGACATGCCGGCCACCACAAGGGACAACAGGACCAGCCTGATCCTTGACATGAACTCTCCTCTCTGAAGACACACAGGCAGGGGACGTGTGTCCCTCGCGGTGCCATTCCTATCAGGATCGGCCCCGGTGGGGCAACCCCCTCAGGCTGAACTGCTCGGCGCCGGCTGCGCTTCGCCGCCGCTTTCGTCGGGCACCCGGCGCCAGACGACGATCTTGCCATCCTCGATCTTGAACGCCGTCCGGGCCTCGGCCTCGGCCGCGGCATCGCAGACGCCGCGCCCCGAGCGCTCGGTGAGGCGGAAGGTGGCGACCGTGAACTCTCCATCGGTGGTCGCCTCGACCAAGAGCGCGCCACAGGGAAGCGAGGAATTGAACAGCTTCGCCTTCGCGAAGCTGTCGATCCGCAGCGTCAGCCCGTTCTGGGCGAGACTGGGAATGGCGAAGAACTCGGCGGCGCCGTGGATGTCCCCTCTGCTGAGCGTATGCGCCCACTCGTCGATCACAGCCACGTCGGCCGGGTCGGCCCCGCCGGGGATCGCGGTGGTCGCCGTCTCACCATCGTTGCCGACCGGGGAGCTGAGCAGGTAGAGGCCGATCAGGATCGCCCCGACCACCGTGGCCATGACGATCTGGCGGCGGTATGCGGCCATGACTGGATTCTGACGCCGTGAAGGCGGCGGCCGGCACATCCGCTTGACATCCTCGTCACCGTATACGAACATGTGTTCGATTCATGATCGTCTGCGCCCTGATCCCCCGCCTCTCGCTCTCGAGCGCGCTGGGCGACCGGCGCGAGCTCTTCGGCCGGCCCGTTGCCCTGGCCCCCGAACCCGGTGGCCCGCAGGTGATCGGCGAGGCCTCGGGGGCGGCGGAGGCGTTCGGGGTGCGCGCCGGGATGCGGCTCGGCGAGGCGCTCTCGCGCTGCCCCGCCCTCACCCTGGTGGCGCCCGACCCGGTGCGGGCCGAGGCCGTATGGGAGCGCTCGCTTCGCGCCCTCGAGTCGATCGGCGCCCGGGTCGAGCCCGCGCGTCCCGGCGAAGCCTTCTTCGCCGCCGCGCCGCTGCGCGGCCTCCACGGCGAGGTCGAGTCGGTGCTCGCCCGGGCGCGGCGCGTGCTGCGTCCTCCGGCCAGGGTGGGCGCCGGGCCGAACCGGCTCTGCGCGCGAGCGGCGGCCGCCCGGATGCGGGCCCGCCGGCCGTCGACCGTGGTCACCGGGACCGCGGCGCGGCGCCTGCTCGCCGAGCTGCCGGTGGACGCGCTGCGGGACCGGTTCGGCGACGAGTGGGCGGGGGCCGAGATCCCCGAGACCCTGCGCCGGCTCGGGGTGCGGACGCTGGGCGAGCTCGCCGCGCTGCCCGCCGAGGCGGTCGCCGACCGCTTCGGCAAGCCGGGGCTGGTGGCGTTGCGATTGGCGCGCGGCGCCGATCAGCCGCTGCGCCCGCGGCACCCCCACGACGAGATCGAATGCAGGCTCGGGCTTCCCGAGGCGGCCTCGGGCCAGCAGCTCGAGCAGGCGCTCGGGCTCCTGGTCGAGCGCCTGCTGGCCCATCCGGCGCGAGCGGAGCGGACGATCCGCCGGCTGCGGATCGAGGCTCGGCTCGCGGGCGCCGGCGGCTGGCGCTGCGAGGTCGCCCTGCGCAGCGCCAGCGCCGACTCCGAACGGCTTCTGCTGGCGCTCGCCCCTCGGCTCTCTGAGCTCCCCGGCCCCGCTTCGTGGCTGGGGCTGAGGGCGGTGGAGCTCGGGCCGGAGGCCGGCGAGCAGGGGACGCTGGGGCGCTCGCCGGCCGAGGAGCGGCGCGGGCGGCTGACCGAGGCCGTGCGCCAGGTGCGCTCGGCCGCCGGCCGCGACGCCGTCCTGCGGGTGCTCGAGATCGACCCCCGCTCGCGAGTGCCCGAGCGCCGAGCGATCCTCGCGCCGTTCAGTGACCGCGATGGATAGGCCGCAGGTCTACTGGCCGCGGCCGATCGCCGTGCGAGCCGACGAGGCCGGGATCCCGCTCGCGGTGGCCGGGATCGCGGTCGAGTCGGTGCGCGAGGAGTGGCTGGTCGAGGACCGCTGGTGGACGCCGAAACCCCTGCAAAGGCGGTATTTCGAGGTGGTGCTCGCCGACGGGCGCAACCTGGTCGTCTTCCGCGAGCCGCCCGACGGCGCGCGCTGGTACGAGCAGCGGGCATGAACTACGTCGAGTTGCATGCCCATTCCTCATACTCGTTCCTCGACGGCGCCTCGCTGCCGGAGGAGCTCGCGACCCGGGCGGCCGAGTACGGATACGAGGCGTTCGCGCTCACCGACCACGACAACGTCTGCGGCGCGATGGAGATGGCGCAGGCCTGCAAGGACCTGGGGGTCAGGGCAATTCATGGAGCCGAACTGACCATTGACGGCCTCGGTCATCTGACCGTGCTGGCGGAGAGCCCGACCGGCTGGCGAAACCTCTGCCGGCTGCTGACCGAGGCGCACGCCGGAACGCGGCCCAAGCCCGATCGCGACCCCCTCCTCCCCGCCCTGCCGCTCGACTCGCTACTCGAGTGCAACGAGGGGCTCATCTGTCTGTCGGGCTGTGCCCGCGACGGTGTCCTCGCCGGCGAGCGGAACCAGGAGGTTGCGCGCCGGCTGCTGGGAGCCTTTGGCCGCGAGCGCTTCCGGGTCGAGCTGCAGCGGCCGCTGTGGCGCCGCGACCGGGCTCGCAACCGGTGGCTGGCCGGGGTCGCCGAACGGCTCGGCGTCGCCTGCGTCGCGACCGGCAACGTCCATTCCCACGACCGGCGCCGGGCGGAGCTGCAGGACGCCCTGGTCGCCGTGCGCGCCCGCACGACCCTGGAGGAGTCGGAGCCGCTGCGCCGCGGCAACGCAAGCTCGGTGCTCGCCCCGCCGGCGTCGATCGCGGCGCGCTTTCGCGATCACCCCGGGGCGGTGGCCGAGGCCGCGCGGCTGGCCGACCGCCTGCGCTTCGACCTCACAGCCGAGCTGGGCTACCGCTACCCCGGCGCCGAGGACCCCGACGCCGACCGCACCCTGGCCGAGATCTGCCGCGGCCGGCTCGAGCTCCGCTACGAGGGCATGCCCGAGCGCCCCGAGGCCGAGCGGCGGCTCGACGAGGAGCTGCGGGTGATCCGCGAGCTCGACCTCTCCGGCTTCTTCCTCCTGCACTTCGACCTGCTCGAGCTGGCGCGCGAGGTCGCGGTCGAGGTCCGCGGCCCGGACTCGGCGCGCAACCTGCTGCCTCCGGGTCGCGGGCGGGGCTCGAGCGTGAGCTCGGTCGTCTGCTATCTGACCGGCCTCTCACACGTCGACCCGGTCCGGGCGGGGCTGTTCCTGGGCAGGTTCCTCAACGACGACGTCACCGAGATGCCCGACATCGACCTCGACTTCCCCCGCGACATCCGCGAGCGGCTGATCCCCCGCGTCCACGAGCGCTACGGGCGCGAGCGCTCGGCGCTCGTCTCCGCCTTCGCCTGCTACCGCTCGCGGGGCGCGGTCCGCGACCTCGGCAAGACGCTCGGCCTGCCGCCGGGCGAGATCGAGCGCGTCGCCCAGATCGCCGACATGTACTCGCGTGGCGACGAGGTCGAGAGCGACATCGCCGAGGTCCTGGGCGCCGGGCGGGCGGCCTCGTCACGGTGGCGCTGCCTGGCGCGGCTGGCCCGCGAGGCCTGGGGCCTGCCCCGCCACCTCTCTCAGCATCCGGGCGGGATGGTCCTCTCCACGCGTCCCCTGATCGACGTCTGCCCGGTGCAGCCGGCGGCGATGGAGGGACGCCAGATCGTCCAGTGGGACAAGGACTCGTGCGCGGACGCGGGCTTTCTGAAGCTCGACCTGCTCGGCCTCGGGATGCTCTCGGCGGTCGAGCGCTGCGTCGAGATGATCGCCGCCGCCCGCGACGAGCGGATCGACCTCTCGCGAATCCCGCTCGACGACGAGCCCACCTTCGAGGCGATCCGGGCGGCCGAGACCACGGGCGTGTTCCAGATCGAGAGCCGCGCCCAGATGCAGATGCTGCCGCGCAGCCTGCCCGAGACGCTCGACGACGTGGTCGTCCAGGTGGCGCTCGTGCGTCCGGGCCCGATCCAGGGCGGCGCCGTGCATCCATATCTCGAGCGCCGCCGCTTGCTGCGTGAGAACCCGGATTACGAGGTGCCTTACGAGCACCCGAGCCTGGAGCCGATCCTCGCCGAGACGCTCGGCGCGATCGTCTTCCAGGACCAGGTGATCCAGGTGGCGATGGCGATGGCCGGCTTTTCCGCCGGCGAGGCGGAGGGGCTGCGGCGGGCGATGAGCCGCAAGCGCTCGGAGGCGGCGCTGAACGCCTACGGCGAGCGCTTCGTCGCCGGCGCGGTCGAGCGCGCCGTCGACCGCGGGCTCGCCGAACGGGTCTTCGAGCAGGTGCGCGGCTTCTCGGGCTTCGGCTTTCCGAAGTCGCACGCGGCGGCCTTCGGCCTGCTCGCCTACCAGTCCACCTGGCTTCGCGTCCACTACGGCCCGGAGCTGCTCTGCGCCCTGTTCAACGAGCAGCCGATGGGCTTCTATCCCCCCGACTCGCTCACCCACGAGGCGCAGCGGCGCGGGATCGAGGTCCGGGGCGTGGACGTGAACGCCAGCGACGTCGAGTGCACGGTCGAGCCCTGCGACGGGGGCGAGCCCGCCGTTCGCTTCGGGCTCGGCTACGTCAAGGGAATCGGGGAGCAGGACGCCGCCGCCCTGGTCGGCGAGCGCGAGCGCGGCGGCCCCTATCGCGACCTCGCCGACCTCGCCTCGCGCTCCGGGGCCGGCCGCGACGGGCTCGAGCGGCTCGCCTGGGCGGGCGCGTGCGAGTCGCTCGGGGTGGCAGCCGGCCAGGCGCCGCGCCGGTCCGAGCTCTGGCGGCTGGGGGTGGCGCGCGGCGGCCAACAGGTCCGAGGACGCTCCTGGGCGCAGCTGGCGCTGCCGCTTCCCCTCCCCGCTCCGCCGGACCTGCGCCCGCTCGACTCCTGGGAGCGCATCGTCGCCGACTACGCCTCGACCGGAGTCACCCTGGGCGAGCACCCGGTCGAGGTCCTGCGCCCGGAGCTCGGTGACGGCCTCGTGCGCACCGAGGACCTGCTCGAGATCGCCGACCGCACGCAGATCCGGATCGCCGGCCTGGTCGTCGCCCGCCAGCGCCCGGCGACCGCGAAGGGGGTCGTCTTCATGCTGCTCGAGGACGAAGCGGGGGTCGCCAACGTGATCGTGCCCCCGCCCGTTTACGAGCGCTGCCGGCTGGCGGTGCGGACGGCGTCGTTCGCGCTCGTCGCCGGCCGCCTCGAGCGGCGCGAGAACGTCCTCAACGTGGTCGCCGACTCGGTCGAGCGGCTCTCCGTGCCCGCCGACGCGGTCGGTGGTCAGGTGCGCCAGATCGAGCCTCCCGCCGACCGCGAGACCGGCCCCGAAGAGCTCGCCGCGGTCGCCCCGCGCGCCCACAGCTTCGGGCGGAGAGGCTGATTTGCAGCCACTTTACGCACAGGTGCAAGATCCCTTGCAGAACATACGTTCTGTCCGAGCGCGTTCCTAGCCTGCCCCGGGTGAGATCGAGAGACGACAAGAACGAGCTTCGGCACCGGATCCTCGGTGCGATCGACCTGGCGATCGACTTCGCCACACTCGGCGAATACGGCCTCGAGCCCCTTCCCGCTAAAGACGCGGGCAGCCTCGCGGACGGGCCCTGTCGCGAACGGCCCGGTCAGTTGACCGGATGGGAGGCGTTCGCGAAGGCTCGCCGCGGGGGGTGCGTCCAGGTACAGCGGTCGTGCAACGGTCGCGTCCGGCGCCTGCACGAGCTCGGCTAGGCCCTGGGCAAGGGGGGGTCCCCGACGTTAGGTACGCATATGACGTCGTAACGTCGGTGACCCCTGTGCCGCAACGACAGAGAGCCGCCCGGAGGCGGCTCTCTGAGAAGAAACGGCGGCGACCTACTCTCCCAGGGACGCGAGTCCCAAGTACCATCGGCGCTGAGGGGCTTAACTGCTCTGTTCGGAATGGGAAGAGGTGTTTCCCCCTCGCTATGACCACCGAAATTGGTCGAGACCGCGCGCCTCCTCTGCGGGAGACGCCCAGCCCCGGTGGGGCTTGAAAACTGCACCGCAAGCCGCGAAAGCAAAAGCGCATTCAAAAAACATCCGTCAAGACCTCGACCCATTAGTACCGGTCTGCTGAGCGAGTCACCTCGCTTGCACAGCCGGCCTATCGACCTGGTGGTCTACCAGGGGTCTTACTCCCTCAAGGGGATGGGAGAGCTCATCTCGAGGTCGGCTTCCCGCTTAGATGCTTTCAGCGGTTATCCGATCCGCACGTAGCTAACCAGCAGTGCCCTTGGCAGGACAACTGGTACACCAGAGGTGCGTTCATC
>JAWVFH010000026.1:0-28391 GCA_033856255.1 Solirubrobacterales bacterium
AGAGCTGGTCTAGGTCGACGGCCGAGACCGTCTCTGACTGCGAGAGGGTGCCGCCGTCTTCGATCGCAGCCCCGGCCGTGCTCGAGGGCGGCAGGGTGAGCTGGACCTGGCGGCCGGCGATCTGAGACAGCGAGGGCGAGCGGACCGTCGCCACGGTGCCGCGGCGAAGCGGGGCGAAGTCGGAGTCGACCGAGAAGGTGACCAGGGCCTGGCCGTCGGGGCCGAGCTCGATCTGCTTCACCGTCCCGGCCTGAGTGCCGCCGACGACGACCTGGTTGCCCTTGACCAGCTGGCCGGCGTTCTCGAACTCGGCGGTGACCTCGTAGGAGTCGCCGCCGTTCCCGAGCAGGACGACGACGGCGAGCACCGCGACAACCAATCCGATGAGGGCCGCTACGCGGCCGATCAGAAGCGAACTCCTCAACTGCTCCCGTTCCCTAATTCCCCTTGAAACCGGGAGATCCCGGCTCCTCGGCAACCTAACAACCGGTCGTAGCGGGTGTCAAAGGACAACCGTGCTCGCAAACGGCTTGCCGAAGCGCCGTTGACGCCTGCTTCGTTGAGTTCTCATTAAGCGGCGGCCGCGCTGGAGGCCGGTAGTGGGTCAGTTTGAGAGGCCGACGGGGGAACCGGCTCATCGCGGGAATCGCCGGATTACACTGGCGCGGCTGTGGGACCGAGCGCTGTGCGGATCGCGATCGCAATTGCGGTGTTCGCCGCCGTCGTGGTCGTCCCCGGACTTGCCTCGGGGCATGTCGAGCGGCCCGCCTACTGGCCCGACCCGGCCCGTGACCGCTCCGTCGATCCGCCCGTCGGCGGCAAGGTGCCGAAGGCCCGATCCCTGAGCTCGGCGCTGAAGGCGAAGCCGCCGGGAGACACGCGGGTGGTCTGCAAGCCGAACTCGCTCGAGCTGGCCGAGGACTCGATCGCCGCCGCGCGCAAGCACGGCTACGACATCCGCCCCCACGACCATCGTCGACTCGGGCGGGCGCGGGCGCGGAGGCTGTCACGAATCAACCGCGAGCTGCAGAGGCGCTGCGAGTACCGCGAGATCCAGCCGGCGGTGTTCGACTCCCGCAACAACGACCGGGTCGTGATCATGCCCGGCCTCTACAAGGAGCCGACCTCGCGCGCCAAGCCGACCTTCGACCCGGCCTGCGACCAGTACGAGACGAGCGGCGATCATCCGGGCGAGGTCGGGGCCCTCTCCTACACGTACCAGTTCCATTGCCCTAACGACCAGAACCTGATCGCGGTGATGGGCCGCAAGCCGGGCAAGGCGCCGGCGCCCGACCCGCCGCTCTACGACCGCCACGGGATCCCCGACCTGGGCAGGTGCATCCGCTGCAACCTCCAGATCGAGGGCTCGGGCGCGAGCGCCGACGACGTGATCATCGAGGCGGGATCGGCGAAGGCGGGCAACGGAGGCCCCTCGGCCGTCGGCTCGAAGAAGGACGTCGGGATCCGCGCCGACCGCGCCGACGGTTTCGTACTGCGCAACGTCACGGTCCGCCACGCTCGCGAGCACAACATCTACGTGCTCGAGTCCGACGGCTACCGGCTCGAGCGGTTCAAGACCTACTACCCGGGCGAGTACGGCGTCCTCACGTTCGTCGAGGACCACGGGTTGATCCAGAACTGCGACGCCGTCGGCGGCGGCGATTCCGGGCTCTATCCGGGGGCCCCGGCCGAGACCGGCCACCAGCGCAATCCGGGCACACCGTTTCGCTACAACCAGGAGATCCGCCGCTGCGACTCCCACCACAACGCGGCGGGCTACTCGGCCACGGACGGCAACGCGGTCCACGTCGACCACAACAACTTCTACGACAACTCGCTCGGCCTGACGACCGACGTCGTCACCGCCGCCGGGCACCCCGGCTTCCCCGGAGACTCGACCCTGTTCGAGCACAACAACATCTACTCGAACAACTTCAACCCCTACGTCGAGGGCTCGGACGTCGAGGCTGCCCTCCCCTATCCGGTCGGGACCGGGATCTGGATCGCCGGCGGCAACTACCACATCGTCCGCGACAATCACATCTACGACAACTGGCGCCGCGGCACGATGCTGTTCAGCATCCCCGACGCGCTCGTCTGCGGCCCGGTGACGGGCAACAGCCAGTCGGGATGCGACCCCTCCACCTACTCGACCTCGTTCTACAACAGCTACTACGGCAACGTGATGGGGGAATCGCCGAACGGCACGGCAAAGCCGAACGGGACCGACTTCTGGTGGGACGCGTTCCCGAACAGCAAGGGCAACTGTTGGTATGACAACAGCGGCCCGGCACCGATCACCTCGTCGCCGGCGAACCTGCCCGACTGTGACGGCGGCAAGGACCCCGATTCGAGCGTCGGTAGCGGCGACGCCGCCAACGAGGGCGAGCTCGCCGCCTGCGCGGTCTCCTTCGAGACCGGCAACTACGACCCGGCGACCTGTCCCTGGTTCGCGAGTCCCGCGAAGCCGGGCACGGCGGCGGCGCGCGCGGAGCGACGCGCCAACCGAGTGGCGATGCGGCAGACGTTCTTCGGGTTCTGCGACGAGATGGGCACCGACCAGCCCACCTGTGCGCCGTACGCCGACCTGCTCGCCTCACGGTGATCGCCGCGCGTCTCGCGACGCTCGCGCTGGTGCTCGTCGCGCTTGGGCTCGCCGGCTGCAGCGACTCCAACCGGGTGCCCGAGAACGCGGTCGGGGTCGGCGTCCCGGGGCTGATCTCGATGCCGCGAATCGAGGTGTTCACGTGCGCCGACTGGAACGATGCCGACATCCAGACGAAGATGGCGGCGGTCGGCAGGATCCGCGACTTCGTCGGCGGCCAGGTAACCGGGGCCGGGGCGGCGGGCAGCGGCACCGTGCTCGACGACAACCGGGCCTACGACTTCTTCGAGCAGACCTGCGACCCCGAGCTCGCGGCGCACTTCCTGCTCTACAAGCTCTACGGGCGCGCAGCGGGGTTCGCCGGCCAAGCGCCTTAGAGTTCGTCCGCATGACCGACAGCGAGCGGGACTACGACTGGCTCGTGATCGGATCCGGGTTCGGGGGCAGCGTCGCCGCCCTGAGGCTGGCGGAGAAGGGCTACCGGGTCGGCGTGCTCGAGTGCGGGCGGCGGTTCGCCGACGACGACTTCGCCAAGTCGGCGTGGCGGATGCGCCGGTACTTCTGGATGCCGCGCCTGGGGCTGCGCGGGATCCTCCGCCTGACGATGTTCAAGGACGTCTTCATCGCCTCCGGCAACGGGGTCGGCGGCGGCAGCCTCGGCTACGCGAACACCCTCTACCGGGCGCGGCCGGCGTTCTTCACGAACCCCCAGTGGGACGGGCTGGCCGAGTGGGACGCCGAGCTGCAGCCGCATTACGACACGGCCGAGCGGATGCTCGGCGTGGCCCAGTACGAGGGGATGACGGCCGCCGACGAGCTGCTTAAGGAGTACGGCGAGCAGATCGGCGTCGCCGACACGTTCGCCCACACCCGGGTCGGGATCTTCTTCGGCCCCGCAGGCGTGCAGGTCGACGACCCGTACTTCGGCGGCGCCGGCCCGCAGCGCACCGGCTGCATCCGCTGCGCCGCATGCATGATCGGCTGCCGCTACGGAGCGAAGAACACGCTGGTCAAGAACTACCTCTGGTTCGCCGAGCGGCTCGGGGCCGAGGTCATCCCCGAGCGCCAGGCGACGGAGATCCGCCCGCTCGGCGCCGACGACGGGTCGCAGGGCTACGCGGTAGAGACCGAGCACCCAGGCGCCTGGGTCCGGAAGCGCCGGCGGACGCTGACCGCTCGCGGCGTGGTCGTAGCCGCCGGCGCCCTCGGTACCAACCAGCTGCTGGCCGGCTGCAAGCACGGCGGCGCACTGCCGCGGCTCTCCGACCGCCTCGGCGAGCTCGTGCGCACGAACTCGGAGTCGATCCAGGCGGTGACCGCGCCCGACGACAGCCGCGACTTCTCGAAGGCGGTGGCGATCTCGTCGAGCATCTACCCCGACCCCGACACCCACATCGAGGTGGTCAGCTACGGGCGCAACGGCGACGCGATCAGCCGCCTGTACACGACCATGACCGGTGAGGGCACCCGGCTGACGAGGCCGCTGAAGTGGATCGCGGCGATGGCCCGCCACCCCCTGCAGACGCTGAAGCTGCTGGTCTGGCCGTTCAGATGGTCGCGGCGGACGGTGATCCTGCTCGTCATGCAGTCGCTCGACGGGGCGATGCGGCTGCAGGCCAAGCCGCGCCTGTTCGGGCGCGGGGTCCGTCTGCAGACCGAGCAGGACCCGGAGCGACCCAACCCGGTCTTCATCCCGGCCGCCGAGCAGGCGGCGCGCTGGTTCGCCCAGCGGATCGGCGGCGTGGCGCAGTCGGCGCTCACGGAGTCGACGCTCAACATCCCGACCACCGCCCACATCCTCGGCGGCGCGGTGATCGGCGGGACGGCCGACGAAGGCGTCGTCGACCCCGCCAATCGCGTCTTCGGCTACGAGAACCTGCTGGTCACCGACGGAGCGGCCGTGCCCGCCAATCCGGGCGTCAACCCCTCGCTGACGATCACGGCGCTGGCGGAGCGGGCGATGACGTTCGTCGCCCCGGCGGAGGGCGGCGAGCCCGGCGAGCTGCCAGCAGCCGCCAGGCCCGCCCCTTCGCTCAGTTCCTAGCCGGCCGCGGAGAAGCGGCGCGCGACCTCGTCCCAGTTGACGACGTTCCAGAACGCGTCCAGGTAGTCGGGGCGCTTGTTCTGGTACTTGAGGTAGTACGCGTGCTCCCAGACGTCGGCGCCGAGGAGCGGCGTGTGCCCGTCGGAGATCGGCGAGTCCTGGTTCGGGGTGCTGGTCACCGAGAGGCCGGAGCCGTCGTGCACGAGCCAGGCCCAGCCGGAGCCGAAGCGGTTGACGCCGGCGTTCTTGAACTCCTCCTTGAAGGCGTCGAAGGAACCGAACTCCTCGTCGATCGCCGCCGCCAGGTCGCCGGAGGGCTCGCCGCCGCCGTCGGGGCTCATGATCTGCCAGAAGAAGCTGTGGTTCGAGTGGCCGCCCGCGTTGTTGCGGACCGGGGCCTGCTTGTCAGCCGGCAGCGAGTCGAGGTTCTGGAGCACCTCGTCGACGTCCTTGTCGGCCCACTCGGTGCCTTCCAGCGCCGCGTTCGCCTTGTCGACGTAGGCCTGGTGGTGCTTGTCGTGGTGGACGCGCATCGTCGCCTCGTCGATATGGGGCTCGAGCGCGTTGTAGTCGTAGGGGAGATCCGGTACTTCGTAAGCCATTCTTCCTCCTGTTAGGGGTGCCTAGTCAGAACTTAGCCGAGCGCCTCGGAAAAGCCCTGGCGCCAGCTCGCGTACCGTGGCTGCCACCCGAGCTCGCGCTTTGCCTTCTCGTTCGAGGCACCGCGCAAAGTCGTCGCGAAGGCGACCACCGGCGCGCCGGCGACGATCCGGGCGATCAGCTTCGGCACCCGGCGCGGGGGCTTGGCGCCGATCGCCTCGGCGTAGACCGGCAGCCAGTCGCGTACCGGCGCCGGCTCGTCGTCGCAGACGTTGTAGATCCCGCCCTCCCCGCGCTCGCAGGCCGCGATCGTCGCCGCGGCGGCGTCCTCGACGTGGACGAACGAGAAGACGCCGTCGCCGCGGCCGACGATCGGGAACCGCCGCCTGCGCACCTCGGCGGCCTGGAAGCCGTCGCGGGCGTAGGAAGTCCCCGGCCCGTAGAAGAACCCGTAGCGCAGGACGAGCCCCCGCATCGCCTCGGCGCCGAGCACCTGGCGCTCGAGGTCCATGGTCGCGTCCATCGCCGACCCGAACTCGCCGGCGACGCCGGTCATCACCGGGTCGTCCTCCCCCTTCACCCAGCCCGGCGTCGGCGCGTAGACGAAGGAGATGCTCTGGGCGACGATCCGCCCGGCGCCCGCCGCCCGCGCCGCGGCGACGAGGTTGCGGGTGCCCTCGCTGCGGATCCTGTTGTTGGCCTCGTAGACGCCCTTCTTGCGCGGATCGAGGTCCGGCGGCAGTGAGGTGAGCTCGTGGACGACCACCTCCGGCTCGGCGGCGGCCACGGCCGCCTCGAGCGCCGCCGGGTCGAAGACGTCGCAGACGGCCGCCTCGGCGCCGGCCTCGCGGATCTCCCTCGCGCTCGACTCCGAGCGCGTCATCCCCGTGACCGGATGGCCCGCGGCGACCAGGCGGCGGACCAGCGGCCGGCCGATCGCACCGCTCGCGCCTGCGACGAACACCCTCACCCCGCCGGTTCTATCGCAGAGCGCATTGATAGGGTCGAGCGGTTGCAGGGAACGAGTAGAGGAGAGAGAGCGTGAGAGGGATTTCGAAGCTGGTGGTAGTGCTGTTCGCGATCGGGGCCATGTTCGGCGCCGCGAGCGCGGTCGCGGCCACGCCCGCGAAGAAGGCGACGTTGAAGGTCAACGCGAGCCAGAAGAAGATCCTCAAGAGCGACGCGCTCTCGGTCAAGGTCAAGGGGCTCGAGAAGGGCAAGGTGAAGCTCAAGGCCCAATCGTCGACGTTCGACGACCAGAAGCTGAAGAAGCTGGCCCAGGGCGCCACCGTGCACGCCCACGGCAAGAGCGCGACGGCGCTGATGGAGCTCACCTCGAAGGGCGCGACGGCGATCGCCAGCTGCGAGGCCCGCAGCATCGTCGTCAGCGGCAAGGGCGTCGTGAAGACGAAGGTTGACCTGACCCGCAACACCAAGGACTGCAAGCCGCAGCCGGTCGACACCAGCAACTCGGCGAACTGCGACTTCATCGGCACCCAGTCCGACACCCTCTGCCTGCTGCCGTTCCCCGACGACTACTACACGGTCAAGGACGCGAGCACGAACACCGGTCGGATCGTCGCGCTCAACGACGCCGCGATGCCGCAGAACAACGCCGCCGTCTCGATGGCGGCCGCGCCCTACAACCTCAACGACGGCTTCAGCCCCGGCCAGGTGATCACGGTCAGGGTCCCCGGGCTCGACACGCCGCAGGCGTTCACGAAGACGAACCCGATCCCGATCAACGATCTGAGCCGCAACGAGTCGCAGACCTCGAACGAGCCGATCGTAGTCATCGACGCCGACACCCACAAGCGGGTGCCGATCTGGGTCGAGCTGGACTCGAACGCGACCACGCCGCAGAGCACCGCGCTGCTGATTCACGGGGCGACCCAGTTCGAGTCGGGCCACCACTACATCGTCGCGATGCGCAACCTCGAGGACGCCAACGGCGACACGCTCTCCGCGCCGGCGGGCTTCCGCTACTACCGCGACGAGCTGCCGACCAACGACAAGGCGATCAACGACCAGGACAAGCGCTTCGACAACCTGTTCCGCGACCTGCGGACGGCGAAGATCAAGCGCGCCAGCCTCTACCTCGCCTGGGACTTCACGGTCGCCAGCGACGAGAACATCGCCCAGCGCCTGGTGCACATGCGCGATGACGCCTTCTCCCAGCTCGGGGACACGAACCTCTCGGATGGCGTGGTCGCGGGCACGACGCCGTCGTTCACGGTCGACACCGTCGACACCAACCCGAGCACCGAGGTCGCGCGCCGGGTCCGGGGCACGTTCACCGTTCCCTGCTACCTGACCAACGGCTGTCAGGCGCCCGCCGTCATGGACCTGGACGCGAACGGCAACCCGACCCAGCACGGCACCTACGTCGCCAACTACGACTGCATCATCCCCCACGCCGCCGTCGACGACGTCGGCGCCAGCCCGGGGCGCCCGTCGCTCTACGGCCACGGGCTGCTGGGCAGCGCCTCGGAGGTCAACTCTGGCCCCCAGCGGACTCTCGCCCAGGCGCACGACTTCGTCTTCTGCGCCACCGACGAGATCGGGTTCGCCTCCCAGGACGTCGCGAACACGATCGGGATCCTGCAGAACATGGGCAGGTTCCCGGAGCTCACCGACCGCACCCAGCAGGGGCTGCTCAACGAGCTGCTGCTGGGCCGGCTGATGGACAACCCGAGCGGGTTCCTCTCCAACGCGGCCTTCCACGCCGACGGCGTGACAACCGCCAGCGCGCCGGTGATCAACGCGTCGAAGCTCTACTACAACGGCAACAGCCAGGGCGGCATCCTCGGCGGCGCCCTGACCGCGGTTTCGCCCGACTTCACGCGGGCGTCGCTGGGCGTCCCCGCGATGGGCTACTCGACCCTGCTGACGAGGTCGATCGACTTCGCCACATACGCGTCGATCCTCTACCCGGCCTACCCGAACGAGCTCTCGCGGCCGCTGGTGCTCTCCCTCGTACAGATGCTCTGGGACCGCTCGGAGCCCAACGGCTACGCCCATGTGATGACCGACCATCCGCTGCCCAACACGCCGCCCCATGAGGTCCTCATGGACGTGGCGCTGGGCGATCACCAGGTCACCAACTACCAGGCCGAGGTCGAGGCGCGGACGGTCGGCGCCTCGGTCCACTCCCCGGTCGTATACGACGGACGGTGGCCCGATTTCGACATCGCCTGGAACATCCCGAGGATCCAGAGCTATCCGTTCACCGATTCGGCCATCGTGTACTGGGACGGCGGGCCGGTGCGGGCCGAGCCCGCGCCCGACAGCGACGCCAACAACGTGCTCGGCACGGAGGTACCGCCGCTCGGGAACATCCCCAACACAACGGGCGACGACCCGCACAGCCTGCCCCGAAACCAGGCGCAGGAGCAGCAGATGGTCTCGGACTTCCTGATGCCCGACGCGGCGAGCAAGATCACCGATACCTGCCTCGGCCTGGCCTGCTTCGACGGCGGCTTCACCGGTCCGTAGGGATCGAGGAACGCTGAACGCCGGGCGACCTCAGCGGTCGCCCGGCGTCCTATCGGGGCGCCCGGATTTGAACCGGGGACCTCACCGACCCGAACGGTGCGCGCTACCAGGCTGCGCCACGCCCCGAGAGATCGCAGTATTGCGAAACTGATCCCGGTGCAGGGCGAGCCGTCGAATAGCGAGGAGGCGGCGGAGCCGCCAGAGGAGCGCGTCCCACTCGCCGGGATCCTCGCCACGCTCGGCGGGATCGTGCTGCTGGCGATCCTGATCGCGACGATCGATCCCCTGCGCAGCTCGGTCAGCGACGCCGTCAGCGGCAACACCGCCGACCTGCGCGGCGACCTGCGCGGGCTCGGCTTCGGCGGCGTGGTGATCACGTTCATCCTCGCCCTCGCCCACGTCGTGATCTGGTACCCGGCCGAGATCCTCGACACCGCGGTCGGCTACGTCTACGGGTTCTGGGCCGGCCTGCCGCTGGTGATGGCCGGGTGGATGGTCAACGGCCTGTTCGCCTACTGGATCGGGCGCCACGCGGCCCGGCCGGTGCTCTACCGCTTCATCGGCGCCCGCCGCTTCGAGCGCCTCGAGGGGATGGTCGAGGCCGGCGGGGTGACGCTGCTGCTCGGGATGCGGCTCGTCCCCGTCGTCCCGTTCAGCCTCTTCTCGATCGCCGCCGGCGCCGCCCGCGCCGACCTGGTCACCTTCATCTGGACGACCGCGGTCGGCTACCTCCCGCTGACCGCGATCTTCGTCTACCTCGGCAGCCGCCTGGAGACGCTCTCGGCCACCGACCCGGTGCTCTGGATCGGGGCGGCCGTCCTGATCGGGCTGCTGGTCGTCACCCGCCGCTTCCACCAGCGCTGGCGGCGCGCCGTCCGCGAGCCGGACGCTCAGTCCGGTCCCGACACCTGAGCGACGGCCGCTTCGATCTCCTCGCGGCTGGGGGTGTCGATCAGCTGCTTGCTGCCGGCCGGGCCGGAGACGACGACGGCGGGCTCCGCGGGGAGCTTCAGCTGGGCCGCGAGCATCGCGTCGTTGCGGACCCGATCCTCGGATGCCGGGTCGTGGTAGTCGTCGAGCCACTGGTCGGTCTGGAGCTCGGGCACGGCCTCGGCGACCTCGCGCAGGAACGTCTCGTCGATCGCCCTCGTGCGGGTGGCCTCGATGTTGCGGACGAAGGTGTCGAGATACTGCCATTGGCGCGACTGCTCGGCCGCCGCCTCGGCGGCGATCGCCGCCAGCGTGGTGTCGTTGGGAGCGAGCGAGAAGTGACGGAACTCGAGCCTGGCCTCGCCCGTGCGCGCGTACTCCTCGACCAGCGGGTCGATCGTGTTGATCTCGAAGTCGGCGCAGGGGGCGCACTGGATGTCGTTGAAGACCGTGATCGTCGTCTGCGCGTCGGAAGGGCCGATGAAGGCGCCGTCCTGTGCGATCCCGCCGAAGATCCTCTGCACGTCGTTGACGCCGCCGATCGGGGCGGGCTGCGGCCCGCCGGTGCCCACCGAGATCGAATAGATCGCGCCCGCCACCCCGACCAAGCCGAGGCCGAGGAGCACGCGCGGCACCCAGGGGCTCAGTGCCGCCTCCCGCGGGTGCGGTTCGGCCTGACGAGTGGCTGGGCGTGGCTGGCAAGCGCGGCGCGCGACGGCGATGCAGGAGCATCGTCGAGCGCGCCGCACGCAGCCAGGCGCGGCCAGACGCCGTCAGGGCGGAGCGCATTCGGGTGAGTCGGCACTGTTAGCCTGCGACCGCCTTGTAGTAGCGGACCGCGAGCCCGGTGAGCAGGGTCTCGAAGGTCTGCTCGAGACCGTTGGTGCCGTCGCCGGCGTACGCCTCGAGGCCGCTGCGCTCGATCTCCTCGCTGAGCGCGATCACCTCGTCGACCAGGTCGGGGTGCTCGTCGCAGAAGTAGGCGCCGATTGAATACAGCTCGGTGTCCATCAGCGAGTCGATGAACTCGCTGCGTCCGCTGGTTGCGGTCGTGTCCGCCATTGCGCCGACATCGTAGGCGTCAGCCCGTTCGGGGAACGTAAAGCGTTTGGAAAATGCGGCCATTTCGGTTGACTACGTCCGCTCACACCGATAAGACTTCCGGTGCTGACGACAGCGGGAAGGGAGTAAGTACGTGGCCAACCACCTGACGCCGACCGAGCTCGCCGACGAGATGAACATGAAGCGCCGGGAGGTGATCTCCAAGTGCATGGAGATGAACGTCCCGATCTTCCAGGGTCGCATCGACAAGACCCTCTTCATCACCACACTGCGCGAGTTCGCAAAGGCGCCCGACGCCCGCGAGGCCGTCGCCTAGGACCAGGGCCGCGAGCCCAGCGCTCGCACCCTCCAGCACTCAGGTAGCTTCCCCGCCATGGAATCGGCCGTGGTAGAGAGGTCTGCGAGCGCTGCGGCGACGGATGCGAAGACGCTCGCCGACCTGTTCCCCGAGGCGGCGCGCAAGCACGGCCAGCGGCGCGCGGTGATCTACAAGGACGAGGCCGGCGAGTGGGTCTCGAAGACCTACACGGAGGTCGGTGAGATCGTCCGCAAGCTCTCGCTGGGGCTGATGGACCTGGGGATCGAGAAGGGCGACAAGGTCGCGATCCTCTCCAACACCCGGCCCGAGTGGACCTACTTCGACTTCGCCGCGCTCTCGGCCGGCGCCACGGTTGTGCCGATCTACCAGACCAACTCCCCGGAGGAGTGCCAGTACGTGCTCGAGAACTCCGACGCGGTCGCGGTGATCGTCGAGGACGACGAGCAGCTGGAGAAGATCCGCCGGGTCCGCGACGACTGCCCGAAGCTCGAGCACGTGATCCGGATGACCGGCAGGTCCGGCGACGCGCTGTCGCTCGCCGAGCTGGCCGAACGCGGCGCCTCGGGCTCGCAGTCCGACTGGGAGCAGCGCTACTCCTCGGTCACGCCCGACGACATCTGCACCTTCATCTACACCTCGGGCACCACCGGCCCGCCCAAGGGCTGCGTGCTCTCGCACGGCAACTACCGCGCGATGCTCGACATGGTCCACTCGGTCAGCGTCCTCAACGAGGACGAGGTCACCTACCTCTTCCTCCCCCTCGCGCACTCGTTCGCGCTCCTGATCCAGCTCGGCACCTTCGACCTCGGCGCGGCGCTCGCCTACTGGGAGCGCGACCCGCTGAAGATCCTCCCCAACCTCTCCGAGGTGCGCCCGACCTACTTCCCCTCGGTGCCGCGGATCTTCGAGAAGATCTACACCACGGCCACCGCCGCGGTCGAGAAGGAGGGTGGGCTGAAGAAGGCCGTCTTCGACTGGGCGGTCGGGGTCGGCAAGAAGGTTCGCCGGCTCGAGCGCCAGGGCAAGCGCCCGGGGCCCCTGCTGGCGCTCCAGCACTGGATCGCCGACAAGCAGGTGCTGTCGAAGATCAGGGACCTGTTCGGGGGCAACCTGAAGCTCGCGGTCACCGGGGCGGCGCCGATCAATCCCGAGATCCTCAAGTTCTTCGACGCCTCGGGCGTGCTCATCCTCGAGGGCTGGGGGATGACCGAGACCTCGACCGCGGCGACGATCGCCACCCCCGACGACTTCAAGTTCGGCACGATCGGCAAGCCGTTCCCGGGCTGCGAGGTGAAGATCGCCGAGGACGGCGAGATCCTGGCCAAGGGCCCGAACATCTTCCAGGGCTACTACAAGAACCCCGACGCGACCGCGGAGACGCTCGTCGACGGCTGGCTGCACACGGGCGACCTCGGCGATTTCGACGAGGACGGCTACCTGAGGATCACCGGGCGCAAGAAGGACATCATCATCACCGCCGGGGGCAAGAACATCACGCCGGCGAACCTCGAGGGCGAGATCAAGCAGCACCCGCTCGTCTCGCAATGCGTCGTGATCGGCGACCGCCGCCCGTACCTGGTCGCGGTGATCACGCTCGACCCCGAGGAGGCCGCCACCTACGCGCGCGATCGCGGCCTGCCGGCGGACCTGGACGCGATCGCCGCCAACCCGGACGTGCGCGAGTCGATCGAGGCGCACCTGGAGAAGATCAATCAGAAGTTCGCCCGCGTCGAGCAGGTGAAGAAGATCGCCATCCTGCCCGCCGACTTCTCCCAGGAGGGTGGCGAGCTGACCCCCTCGATGAAGGTGAAGCGCAACGTCGTCGCCGAGAAGTACGCGGACCAGATCGAGGCGCTCTACGCGGGCTGAGAGCGCGACTTTTCCCGTGACCCCGGGTTTTCCGAGGTGATGGGAGCGATGCGTTACGCGGGGGTCGGAGCGCTGATCGCCGCCGGCCTGGTGGCGGCGGGCGGCGGGGGATCGCCGTCGCCGGCGGCCGGTCAGGCGGTCGAGGGTCAGGCCCCGAACGTGGTCGTGATCATGACCGACGACCAGACGCAGGCGTCGCTGGCGAAGATGCCGACGGTCGAGTCCGAGCTCGCCGCCAACGGCGCGACCTTCGCCAACAACTTCACCAACTGGCCGCTCTGCTGTCCATCGCGGTCGACCTTCTACACCGGCGAGTACGCGCACAACCACGGCGTGCTCGGCAACGCACCGCCCGACGGGGGCTGGATCAACTTCAACGACACGAACACGTTGCCGCTCTGGCTGCAGGCAGCCGGCTACCACACGATCCACATCGGCAAGTACCTGAACGGCTACGGCGAGGGAGCCAACGACCCCGCCTACGTGCCACCGGGCTGGAACGAGTGGTACGCGGCGACCGGCGGGACGACGCAGTCGGTCTACAACTACACGCTGAACGAGAACGGCAGCCTTGTCGGCCGGGGCCAGGCCGTCACGGACTTCAAGCAGGACGTCTTCTCCGACCTCGCCGTGGACGCGATCGACCGCAACGCCGCCGGCGGACCGTTCTTCCTCGGCGTCATGTACACGGCCCCGCACGCGGGCGGGCCGAACCCGAACCCCAACCCGCCCTCCGACTGCGGCGGCACCGCGAAGCCGGCGCCCCGCCACGCGACCGCCTTCGACAGCGAGCCGCTGCCGTTCCCACCGAGCTTCAACGAGGCCGACGTCTCCGACAAGCCGGCGGCGATCCAGGCGATGCCGGCGATCACCGACGCCCAGGTCGCCACGATCCAGCGCCAGTACCGCTGCCGGCTCGAGTCGCTGCTCTCCGTCGACGAGGGCGTCGGGCGGATCCTCGACGCGCTCGACTCCGCCGGCGAGCTCGACAACACGCTCGTCGTCTTCACCTCCGACAACGGCTTCTTTCACGGCGAGCACCGAGTGCAGTCGGGCAAGAACCGCGTCTACGAGGAGGCGGTGCGGGTGCCGCTGGTGCTCCGCGGGCCGGGCGTGCCCGCCGGGGTGACCGTCGACGACCTCTCCGTCAACGCCGACCTGGCGCCGACGATCGTCGACGCGTCGGGAGCGACGGCGGGCCTGACCGAGGACGGCCGCTCGCTGCTGCCCTTCGCCGCCCATCCCGACCGCTTCCACGGTCGCGAGCTGCTGCTCGAAAAGGGCGACATCGTCGACGACGACACCGACGGCGCCCCGCAGAGCGGCACCTTTGCCGCCGTCCACACGAGCCGCTACGTGTACGTCTCCAACGACGTCACCGGCGAGCTCGAGCTCTACGACCTCCAGGTGGACCCCTACGAGCTCGACAACCAGATCAACAACCCCGCCTACGACGCGGTCGAGGCGGCGCTGGCGACGCGGCTGGCGCCCTTGCGCAGCTGCGCCGGGAAGAGCTGCCGGACGAAGCCGGACCTGCGCTTGAAGCTGCCGCGGTCGCATACCGAGCACGGCCGCTCCTGCCGGGACGCGAAGGACTTCGTCGCCCATATCCGGGGCTCGGGCGCCGGCGGGCTGGTACGGGTGACGTTCGCGGTCGGCAGCTCCGACGCCGGCCACGCGAAGTCGGCGCCGTTCAAGAAGGAGATCCGCCCCGGCCTTCTGCGCGCCAAGGGCCGGCCGGAGGTCCGGGCGCTGGCCGAGCTGCTCGACGGCCGCGAGCTCAGCCTCCAGAAGCGGGTCCGGATCTGCGCCTGAGCCCCAGGGGACTAGGCGTCCGCCGATTCCTCGGCGACGTCCTCGGGGGCCGCGGCGGGCGAGTTGCGGAGCAGCGCCGTGTTGGTGAGCTCGAGCACCCGGCGCCAGGCCGACATCTTCTCGCGCTCGCGATCGACCTGGTCGAGCACGTGCCGGACGCGGCGGGCGGAGATCTCGATCCCGTGACGCTCGGCGATCGAGCGGTAGCGGTCGTAGTCGCGGGCGAGCTTCAGGGTCACTGACTCGAAGCCGTGCTTGGCGATCTGCAGGCGAGCGCGGTAGTCGAGGATCGAGGTGCCGAACATCAGCTCGTCGTCGAGCTCGGGCTCGATCAGGATGATGTCGACGCCCGGGTAGCGCTCGCCCCAGATCTCGACCGCGCGGTGCAGGCGGTCGTGGGAGAGCAGCCGGAACGCCTGGTTGGCGATCGCGGCGATCCCCATGTCGGAGACGCGCCGGGCCCGCGAGCCGGTGATCGTCGGGATGTTCTTCTGGAAGTCGTTGATGTATGGGACGAGCGGGTTGATGACGACGATGAACTTCGCCCCGCGCTCGACCGCGACGTCCACGTTGGTGGTCGAGAGGATGCCGCCGTCGATGAACTCGCGGCCGGCGATCTCGACCGGCTCGTAGATTCCCGGCAGCGCTCCCGAAGCGGCGACGGCCTTCGAGATCGGCACCTCGGCCCATTCGCCCTCGCCGAGGATCACGCGCTCGGTCGTGTCGAGGTCGGTCGCGGTCAGGTAGAGCTCGCGGGTGAGCAGCCGGAAGTCGTCGGTGCGATCCGGGTCGGAGAGCACCTCGGCGACGTAGCGCTCGATCCCGCGCCCGGAGTAGATCCCGTTCGGGAGCGCCGCCGCAAGGCCGAGCACGAGATCGACGGCGGAGATCTCGCCGATCTGGCTCACGGTCTCGCGCAGGAGCGAGAGCAGCTTCAGCGGCAGGGTCACCGAGCCCTTGACGAAGCCGGCGTAGTTGGGCGACAGCAGGGTGCCGAGGTCGATGTCGCGGATCGGCGACGGCAGGTCCTTGTTCAGGACCCGCATCATCTCCTCCGGCGTGACCCCGTTGGCGACCAGGCTGGAGACGAAGGCGCCGGCGCTGGTGCCGACGTAGATGTCGAACTCGTTCACGGTCGAGTTCGTCGCCAGCAGGTCGAGCGCCCGCAGGGCCCCGATCTCGTAGACGCCGCCGGTGAAGCCGCCGCCGCCGAGCACCAGCGCCGTCTTCGACGGCCGCTTGCGCGCGCGGCCACGCCGCGCCCCCTTGGGCTCGGCGGGCGGCTCGAAGTCGACGACCTTGCCCATCGGTATGGGGATTATTCCAATCGCGCCCCGGGTATCGCCGCAGGCACGCCTCGAAGCTGCCCGAACCAGTTGTCTAGCCTCCGCCCGATGCCCTGGCTCCGCGCCCTGCTGATCTCGCTGATCGCCCTCGTCGCGACCGCCTCGCCGGCCCTCGCGGGCGTCGGCGAGGGCGGCTCGACCCCGGTCGCCAAAGCCGGCACCCCCGCCGCCTCGACCAAGGCGCTCTCACGATCCGCGCTCCGCCGCCAGCTCGCCGACGCGATGGGCGACGTGGGCGGCGCCAGCGGCGCCTTCGTCTTCGACGTCGATGCGAAAGGCGATGGGACGCTGTACGGGAACGACGGCGACGAGCGCCGCGTGCCGGCCTCGAACGAGAAGCTGTTCACGACCGCCGCCTTCCTCACCGCGCTCGGCCCCGACGCCCACCTGCAGACCCGGGCCTACGCCGACGGCAAGCTCACCGGGGGCGACGACTCGACCCTCGACGGCGACCTGGTCATGGTCGGCGACGGGGATCCCGCCTTCGGGACGGCGGCGTTCGCCCGCGCCCACGACCAGCCGGTCACCCGCGTCGCGACCCTGGCCCGCAAGGTCGCCGGCGCCGGGGTCGAGCGGATCACCGGCAGCGTGCTCGCCGACGACACGATCTTCGACCGCGAGCGCCGCGCCGGGCCGGACCTGAGCCCGCTCTCCGGCCTCTCCTTCAACGACGGCTTCGACGACGATGGCGGCTACGCGCACGAACCGGAGCTGCTTGCCGCGCGGGCGATGAAGCACGCGCTGCGCAAGCAGGGTGTCGAGGTCGCAGGCAGGGTCGCGCACGCCAACCTCCCCGACAGCGTGCTCGAGCGCAAGCCGCTGGCCTCGGCCGCCTCGCCAAGGGTCGCGGCGCTGATCGAGGAGACGAACGTGCCCTCGAACAACTTCTTCGCCGAGATGCTGCTCAAGCGCCTGGCGGCGGCCGACGGCTCGCGCGGCACGAGGATCGCCGGCGCCGCCGACGTCGAGCGCTTCGCCCACGCGGTCGGCACCGACGTCCAGGCGGTCGACGGCTCCGGGCTCTCGCGGCGCAACGCCGTCTCGCCGCACGAGGTCGTCAAGCTGCTGGTGGCGATGGCTCGCGACCGCGACAACGGCGAGGCGTTTCGCAACTCGCTGCCGATCGCCGGGCGCGAGGGCACCGTCGCGGATCGGATGCGCGGGACCGCTGCGGAGGGCAACTGCGCGACCAAGACCGGGACCCTGGACGGGGTCTCGGCGCTCTCGGGGTACTGCGACGCCCGCGGGCACACGATCGCCTTCTCGGTCCTCAACAACAGCGTCGACATCAACGCCGCCCACGTCGCCCAGGACAGGATCGCCGCGGCGATCGCCCGCTACCGGCACTAGCGCCGCCGCCGGTCTGCTAAGTTCTCGAACTTAGGGTGCCCTAACAGGGCTGCCACTGAAACGGGAGAGCAGAGTGTCGTTCGCGGAAACAGTTCTACTCGGGGGGCTAGCCGGGTTCACGATCTACCTCGGACTGCCGGTCGCACGGCTGCAGCTGCTGAGCACGCGCACGCGCGTCTCGCTGGCGATGTTCTCCGTCGGGATCCTCGTCTTCCTGCTCGTCGACGTGCTCGCCCACGGATTCGAGATCTCCGAGGGGGCCGTCGAGGCGTTCAAGGACGGCACGGGAAGCTTCGGGGAGGCCGCGGGCTTCGCGCTGCTGCTGGTCGGCGGGTTCGCCGCCGGGAGCGCCGGCCTGGGCGTTCTCGAGAAGTGGCTGCGGCGCAACCAGCCCCTGCCCCCGATCGCCGGCGGCTCCACCGACGCGCTCGCGGTCGACGACCTGAACGCGCTCGAGGCGCAGGCGGCAGCGGCCCGGGCGCGCGCCCTGCAGACCGGCCTCATCGTCGCCGGCGCGATCGGCCTGCACAACTTCGCCGAGGGCCTCGCGATCGGCGTCTCCGCCCAGGCCGGTGAGATCGGCCTCGCCACGGTGCTGATCGTCGGCTTCGCCCTCCACAACGCCACCGAGGGCTTCGGGATCGTCGGCCCGCTCGGCGACGTGAGGCCGACCTGGCGCTGGATCGGCCTCGCCGGCCTGATCGGCGGCGGCCCCGTGCTGCTCGGGGCGATGCTCGGCTACAACGTCACCAGCGAGCCGCTCGAGCTCGTTTTCTACGCCGTTGCCGGCGGCGCGATCCTCTACGTGATCGGCGAGATCTGGCACGGAATGAGGCGCTTCGGCCACCGTGAGCTCGGCCTGATGATGCTCGCGGTCGGCTTCGCCGCCGGCGTGATCACGGACTTCATCGTCGCCTACGGCGGGGGCTAGGGCGCGGCGAAAAGCGATGTCGCGGGGCCTTGCTTGTTGAGGCCTTTCGTGCGAACGTATGTTCGTGGCCGGCCAGCCTTCGATCCTGCACGCCGACGCCGACGCCTTCTTCGCCTCGGTCGAGCAGCGCGACGATCCGAGGCTCCGGGGTCGCCCCGTGGTCGTCGGCCAGGGGGTGGTCATGGCCGCCAGCTACGAGGCCCGCCGCTACGGCGTCCGTGGGGCGATGGGCGGGGCCCGGGCGCGCCGCCTCTGCCCTGACCTGATCGCCGTCCCCCCCAGGTTCAGCGCCTACTCGGCGGCCAGCGAGGAGCTCTTCGACCTCTTTCGCCAGGTCGCGCCGGTCGTCGAGGGCCTCTCGATGGAGGAGGCGTTCCTCGACGTCGGCGGGCTCGATCACATCTCGGGCCCCCCGCTCGAGATCGCCGGGCGGCTGCGCCGCGAGGCCCGCGAGCGGGTCGGGCTGGCGCTCACGGTCGGGATCGCGCGAACGAAGACGCTGGCGAAGATGGCGAGCCGGGCGGCGAAGCCCGACGGCCTGCTGCTGGTCGAGCCCGAGCGCGAGCGGGAGTTCCTCGATCCGCTACCGGTCGAGAGCCTCTGGGGAGTCGGCGCCTCAACCGCGCGCAAGCTCGACGCCCTCGGGATCGAGACCGTGCGCCAGCTCACCGAGCTGCCGGTCGCGGCGCTCGTCGCGGCGCTCGGCCCGGCCGCGGGCCGTCACCTGCACGCGGTGGCGCACAGCCGGGATCCGCGGCGCGTCATGTCCGGCCGCTCGCGGCGGTCGGTCGGGTCGCAGTCGGCGCTCGGCCGGCGCCCGCGCTCGCGGGCGGAGGTCGACGCCGTCCTGGTCGCGCTCGTCGATCGCGTCACCAGGCGGATGCGCTCGGCCGGGCGGATCGGCCGCACCGTGGTCCTGCGGTTGCGCTTCGCCGACTTCCGCCGCGCCAGCCGCTCGCGAACGCTGGCGCGCGCCACCGCCTCGGCCCCGACGGTGCTCGCCGCCGCCCGCGTCCTGCTCGACGAGTCGGCACCGACGATCCGCCGCCGCGGGCTGACGCTGATCGGGATCGCGATCACCAACCTCGAGCGGTCCGGCGGCGAGCAGCTGGAGCTCGACCTCGGCCACCGCCAGGCGGCCCGGCTCGAGTCGGCGCTCGACCAGCTTCGCGATCGCTACGGGAACACGGTCGTCACCCGCGGCACCCTGCTCCGCGCCGCCCCCGAGCTGGCGCCGTGGGTCCGGCCCGGCGACCGCGATCAGTAACGAAGGGAGTCGAGCGGCGCCAGGGTCGAGGGGTCGAAGACGCCGATCGCGCCCGCCTCGATCGCGTAGATGCGGCCGCCGAGCTCGAGCGTCCGCAGCACCGGCGCGTCCGTCTCCCGCCGGGCCACCCGCCCGAGCGGGTCGGCGCTGCCGGGCGTGACGCGAAGCCCGGCGAGCGCGTGGCCCTCGGCCAGGTCCGAGTAGAAGTCGATCGGCAGAGCGGCGAGCGCCGCGTCCTCGAACCAGGAGAAGGCATGGTGGTCGTACTCGACCTCGCTCGTCGATCCGTGCCCGAAGGACTCGCGGTCGAGCCGCAGCGGGGCCGTCGGGTTCGAGACGTCGAACAGCGACACCTGCAGCCCGCCGGGGACGCCGCCCGGATCCACGTCGCGGCCGACGCCGAGCAGCAACCCGGGCCCGACCGGGTGCAGATATGCCGAGTAGCCGGGGATCTTCAGCTCGCCGACGGTCCGCGGGTCGGTCGGATCGCTGAGGTCGACGACGTAGAGCGGGTCGACCTGCCGGAACGTGACGACGTAGCCGAGGTCGCCGGCGAAGCGGACCGCGTAGATCTGCTCACCCTGGCCGAGGTCGCCGACGCGGCCGACGGCCCGCAGGCGGTCGCCGTCGGTGGCGAGCACGGTGACGAAGCTCTGGCTCTCGCCCTGCTGGGAACCGTCCTGTGCGAACGGCGGCGCGGTGGTGCTCGCCACCCGCAGGACGCCGCCGGCCTCCGACATCGACCACTGGCTGAGCATGTAGCCGCTGACCTGACCGCTGGCGACGTACTCGGTGGCCTCGGGGTCGGTGGTGTCGAAGCGGTGGATCTCCGTCGTCGGCTCCGAGCCGGAGGGGTCGGCGTCGCCCGACCAGCGCTCGGTGGCGATGTAGAGCGAGCTCGGCGACGCGTAGACGATCTGCCCGTCCGTGAGCACCGTGTCGGCGTCCACGGCGGGCAGGCCGCGGGCGAGATCGATCGTCAGCACGGAGAGCATCCCGGCGCCGGCGAAGCGAGAGGGCCGGTCGACCGCGGCGCAGCGGACGAGCTTGCCGCTCGAGCTCTTGCCCGTGCGCTGGTCGTGGAGCCGATAGCGGGGCAGGATCGCGCGGCCGTGACCCTGATCGGCGACCGGCGCGCCGGGGTAGCTGGAGCTCACGAGGCGGACCGTCGAGCCGGTGAGGCGGGCGCTGACGTAGGAGCCGTCGATCGTCTCCGTACGGAGCAGCCGCAGCGACGAGGGATCGGAGATGTCCACCTCCGCGAGCACCGTCCGGCTCTCACCCGGGTAGTCGACGTTCGGGGCGATGATGTCCGTCTGCCCCTCGTACGCGATCGCGTAGCCGTAACTCTGGCCGATCGCCAGCAGGCGGTCGCCGGCGGCGAGCAGCTGATAGCCGGCGATCGGGGCGTTGTCGGGTCCGGCCGGGAGCTCGATCGAGTCGCTGAGGACCGGCGCGCCGCCGGTAGTGCCGACCGCCCGCAAAGTCGTCCCCTCGACCGTGAGGATCGTGTCGCCGGCCGTCTTCACGATGTCCGGCTCGTCGACGCCCTCCTCCTGGACGTTGGTCGGCGACCCCGCCGGAGCGGGCGTCGGGGCGACCTCGCCGGGAGCGGCGACGCCGTCACCGGCGACGCCCGGCATGCCGACGCCCACGATCCCGCTCGGCGCTCCGCGGTGGTGGCGCAGGAACGTCCGCAGGTGGTTGCAGGAGCGCAGCGAGTGCAGCCCGGGGGCGTGCCCGACGGGCTCGGCCTGGGCAGGCTCGCGCCCGCCGGAGCCGAGCAGGACGATCGCCACGGCCGCGAGCAGGATCGCGGCTGCAAGTCCGAGCCCTCTCGCCATCGGCCGCATTCGATCCGCCATCGTCCTCACTACGCCCTGGAGCCTAGGTCGTCACGGACCGGGGAGCAATTCGCGCAGGCCGTCCTCGTCGAGGATCTCCGTCCCGACCTCCTCGGCCTTGGCGAGCTTGGTGCCGGGGCTGTCGCCGGCGACCAGGTAGTCGGTGTTCTTCGAGACCGAGCCGGTGACCTTGCCGCCCGCCTCGCGGATCAGCTTCGTCGCCTGCTCGCGACTGAGCTCGGGCAGGGTCCCGGTGAGCACGAACGTCTTGCCCTCCAGCGGCCCGCCCTCGGCGCGCCGCTCGGCGGCCGAGAGCGCGAACCGCAGGCCCCGCTCCTTCAGCCGGTCGATCAGCTCGATGTTCGCCTCGTCGGCGAGCTCCTCGCGCAGCGACTCGGCGAGCACCGGGCCGATCCCCTCGACCTCCGTGATCGCCTCGGTCTCCGCCTTCAGCAGCTCGTCGATCGAGCCGAAGTGGTCGGCGATCGCGTTCGCGTTCACGTAGCCGATCCCGGGCAGCCCGAGCGCGTAGAGCACGCGCCCGAAGGGGCTCTGCTTGGAGCGCTCGATCTCCGCGATCAGAGCCTCGGCGGAGGTCTCTCCGAAGCCCTCGAGCTCTGCGATCCGCTCCGCCGTCAGGTCGTAGATCGACGCGGGGTCGGTGATCAGCCCCTCGTCGAGGAAGCGGTAGACGTTCTTCTCCCCCAGCCCCTCGATGTCCATCGCGCCACGGAAGTGCTTGACGAGCTGGAAGGTCTGGCCGGGGCAGCCGCGGCGGTTGGGGCAGATCGTCCACACGGAGTCGGGGGGCTTGATCGTCGGCGTCTTGCAGATCGGGCACTTCTTCGGCGGCCGCGCCTTGCGCAGCCGCTTGCCCTCTCGGCGCTGGATCAGCGGCGCGATCACCTGTGGGATCACGTCTCCGGCGCGCGTGACGATCACCTCGTCTCCCTGACGGACATCCTTCTTCGCCAGGTCCTCCTCGTTGTGCAGGGTGGCCGTCGAGACCGTCACCCCGCCGACGTGGACCGGCTCGAGCATCGCGAACGGCAGCAGCCGCCCGGTGCGGCCGACGTTCCAGACGATCCTGTTCAGGGTCGTCGTCGCGGTGATCGGCGGGAACTTCCAGGCCACCGCCCAGCGCGGCTCGCGGCCGGTGACCCCGAGCTCGCGCCACAGGCGCTTGTCGTCGACCTTGATCACGACGCCGTCGATCTCGAAGTCGAGCGATTCCCGGCGTTCCTCCCACCACTCGCAGCGCGCAACGACGTCGTCGGCCTCCTCGTGGGCAGCGATCTCCTCGTTGACGCGAAAGCCGCGCTCGCGCATCCAGTCGAGCTCGGCTGAGTGGCTGTCGAACTCCGTCCCGCGAACGCCGCCGATCCCGTAGCTCCACATGGACAGCGGCCGCGACGCGGTCACCTCGACGTCCAGGTTGCGAACCGTCCCGGCGGTTGCGTTGCGGGGGTTGGCGAACGTCGCCAGGCCCTCCGAGGCGCGCTGCTCGTTGAGCTCGACGAAAGCCGACCGGGGGAAGTAGATCTCGCCGCGGACCTCGATCAACTCGGGCGCGTCGTCGATCCTGTGCGGAATCGCCTTGATCGTCTTCAGGTTCGGGGTGACGTCCTCGCCGATCACGCCGTCGCCGCGGGTGGCGCCGCGGACGAACTCACCCTTCTCGTAGAGCAGCGAGATCGCGATCCCGTCGATCTTCGGCTCCGAGATGAAGCGGATGTCACCCGGATCGATGTCGAGCCGCTTGAGCCGGTTGTCGAGCCGCTGCTCCCAGGCGCGGAACTCCTCGGCCCCGCGCGCGTTGCCGAGCGACAGCATCTGCTCGACGTGACGGACCTGCGGAAAGCGGTCGGTGGCGCGGCCCGCGACCCTCTGGGTCGGCGAGTCGGGGGTGATCAGCGACGGGTCGACCTGCTCGAGCTCGCGCAGCTCGCGCAGCAGGTCGTCGTAGGTGTCGTCGCCGATCGTCGGGTCGTCGAGCTCGTAGTAGCGGTGGTCGGCCTCGGCGATCAGCCGCCGCAGCTCCGCCGCGCGCTCGTCTCCGCCTGCCCCGCTCATCCAGGGGTGGGCAGGCCGATCTCGGCGCCCAGCGCCACCAGGTCCCAGTCGGCCAGCCGCTCGATCTCGCCGTGGTCGGTGAGGTCGAAGTGGATCGGCGTGATCGCCACCCGCCCGCGGGCGACGGCGGCGAGGTCGGTCCCCGGCTCGTCCTCGAACGAGGGCTCGAAGCCGTAGATCTTGTATCGGCGGCGGCCGTCCTCCTCGGCGACCAGCTTCAGCTCGTCGTCGTAGAGGCGCTTGCCGAGTCGCGTGACCTCGATCCCGGCCGGGTCGCCGGCCGGGCAGTTGATGTTGATCAGCGTCGAGGGCCCGAGGCCGTCGTCGATCACCCTGCGCACTACCTCCCGGGTGATCTGCGCCGAGTAGGTGAAATCGAACTCCCGCCCCGCGTAGCCCATGCCACCGACTCCCGCCTGCTGCGAGACCGCGACCGCCGGCAGCCCGAGGACGATGCCCTCGAAGGCGGCGGCGACGGTGCCCGAGTAGGTGATGTCGTCGCCGAGGTTGGAGCCGTGGTTGATCCCGGAGACGATCAGCTCGGGACGCTCGCCGAGGAGGCCGAGGTCGGCGAAGCGCACGCAATCGACCGGCGTGCCCTCGGTGGCGAAGCCGGTGGAACCGTCGTCGAAGGCGACCTCCTCGACCCAGATCGGCGAGCGGGTCGTGATGCTGCGGGCGGTGCCGCTGCGATTGGTGTGCGGCGCGATCACCCCGACCTCGACGCCGTCGAGCTCGGCGAGCGCATGCCGCAGCTCGTGCAGCCCGCGGGCGCGGATTCCGTCGTCGTTGGTGAGCAGGACCAGCATCGCTTCGTAAGTTAGCCTGGGGCCCGAGATGGGCGACACGACCCCGCTGATCAGCGGCACCGACTTCATCTGCATCCCCACGCGCGACTACGACGCCGCCGCCCGGTTCTACGGCGAGGTGCTCGGCCTCCCGCTCTCGAAGCGCTGGGGCAATATGCCCGCCGGCGAGTTCGAGACCGGCAACCTGACCCTGGCGCTGATGCAGACGGACGCCTTTGGGATCGAGTTCAATCGCCACTCGCTGCCGCTCGAGCTGCACGTCGAGGACTTCGAGGAGGCGAAGGCGGAGCTCGAGTCGCGCGGGGTCGAGTTCGAGGGCGAGACGCTCGACTCAGGCGTCTGCTGGCAGGCGTTCTTCAAGGACCCGGACGGCAACTCGCTCGCCATCCATCACCGCTACGCCCCGCCCGAGGCCCCGGAGTCGTCGAGCGCTTAACGCGAACTCAAACTGCGTCTCGATTGACACGAGCTTTCTGAGGGTACGTGCCTGTCGTCATCTGGAAGACGACAAGGAGGGACAGGGATGCACCACCACCTCAGCCGCTCGCTCTACAGGAGCCTGGTCCGGGTGCTCGAGGAGGAGGCCCCGGGGAGGACCGATCTTGCGCGGGAGCGTCAGACGCTGCTCGACGCGTGCGAGATGACGATGCTGCGCCTCGCCACCGACCGCGACTACTTCGCCCGACCGGACCGCTTCCTGTTCTCGTCGATTCGCTGCCTGTATCCGATCCACGCTCAACTGCGCGTGCGCAGGATCATCGACCGCGACCTCGCCGCCGTGGCGGCGATCGTCGAGCAGGAGGCCTCCAAGGTCGTCCGGTCGTGCCGGGCTACGACCCGGCGCGGCGAGGCCTGCCGGCGCGAGCCCGTCGGCGAGGCGCGCTACTGCCCTTCGCACCGGCACCTCGAGTACGAGCTGGAGGTCATCGCGGACGTGGAAATGGGTCGGCAGGCCCTCGCCGCCGTTCAGTAGCGCACGGCGACCAGGTACAGGCCGTGCGGGGGCGCCGTCTCGCCGGCGCGCTCGCGGGGCGCGCCGGAGAGCAGCGCCTCGAAGTCCTCGAGCGTCCGCCTGCCGCCGCCGACCTCGAGCAGCGTCCCGACCAGGACGCGGACCTGGCTGCGCATGAATGACGGCGCAGCGATCTCGAGGGCCAGCAGGCCCGGGTAGTCCTCGGTCCAGGCGCAGGCGTCGACGTTGCGCTCGAACAGCACGTGCTCCGTCTGGGTCGGGGTGAAGGCGGTGAAGTCATGCTTGCCGACGACCATGGCCGAAGCTGCGTCCAGCAGCTCGCGGTCGAGCGGATACGGCCACCACAGTGCTCGCCGCTCCTCGAACGGGTTGCGAACCCTCGCCGCCAGCACCCGGTAGCGGTAGACGCGGGCCCGGGCCGAGCGGCGGGCGTCGAAGTCCGCGCCCGCGGGACCCGCGAAGAGCACGGCCGTGTCGCGGGGCAGGACGGCGTTGAGCCGCTCGGCGAGCCGATCGGGAAGCTCGCGCTCGTGGGTGAAGCTCGCGACCTGGCCGGTCGCGTGGACGCCGGTGTCCGTGCGGCCGGCGACCGTCAGCTCGATCCGCTCGCCGACGATCCGCTCGAGCGCCGATTCGAGCTCGCCCTGGACCGTGCGCTGGCCCGGCTGCGCGGCCCAGCCGGCGAAGCTGGAGCCGTCGTAGGCGATCTCGAGGCGAGCGGTGGGCATCGCCCCCGGACTATGGCGCGCGGCTCGGAGCTAAACGAGCTCGAGGAAGACCATCTCGGTCGAGTCCGAGCGCCGCGGGCCGAGCTTGACGATCCGCGTGTAGCCGCCGGGGCGCTCCGCGTAGCGCGGGGCGATCTCCTCGAACAGCTTGTGGACCAGGAACTTGTCCTGGCTCAGCTCCGACAGGGCCTGGCGGCGGGCGTGCAGGTCGCCGCGCTTGGCAAGTGTGATCAGCTTCTCGAGCTTCGGCTTCACGGCCTTGGCCTTCGCCTGCGAGGTCTTGATCCGCTCGTGCTGGATCACCTCGCGGCAGAGGTTGCGCATCAGCGCCCGCCGGTGGGCGCTGTCGCGCGAGAGCTTGTTGCGCTTGTTGGCGTGCCGCATGGTCGGTCCGGGAAGCTACCTACTCGTCACGCAGCTTGAGCCCGAGCGCGTGCAGCGCCTCCATCACCTCTTCGGTCGAGCGCTTACCGAAGTTCGGGATCGCGTTCAGCTCCGACTCGGAGCGCTGCACGAGGTCGCCGACCGTCTGGATGCCGGCGCGCTTGAGGCAGTTGTAGGCGCGGACGCCGATCTCCAGCTCCTCGATCAGGCGCTCGTCGCCCTCCGAGGGCGACCCGACCGGGGCGAAGTCGCCGCCGTCGGGGGCGATCGCGTCGCGGGCCGTGAGCTCCTCGAGCCGATCGGCGTCGGTGAAGATCGCCATCGTCTTGATCAGGATCTCGGCCGCCTCGCGCACCGCCGAGCCCGGCTCGATCGAGCCGTCGGTCTCGACCTCGAGCGTCAGCTTGTCGAAGTCGGTGCGCTGCCCGACGCGAGCGGAGTCGACGTCGTAGGAGGCGCGCCGGATCGGCGAGAAGATCGAGTCGATCGGGATCACGCCGATCGGCTGGTCCTCGGTCTTGTTCTCCTCCGCCGGCGAGTATCCGCGCCCGCGGCCGATCGTCAGGTACAGCTCGAGCTTGGTCCGCTTCTCGAGCGTCGCGATCGGGGCGTCGGGGTTGAGGATCTCGACTCCGGCCGGAAGGTCGATGTCCTTGGCCTTGACCTCGCCGGGGCCGGTCGCGACCAGCGGGGCCTCGACCTCGTCGGCGTCGGTGTGCATGCGGACGACGATGTCCTTGAGGTTGAGGACGATGTCGGTGACGTCCTCCTTCACCCCGGCGACGGTCGAGAACTCATGGGCGACGCCCTCGATCCGGACGCTCTTGATCGCCGCTCCGCCGAGCGAGGACAGCAGGACCCGGCGCAGCGAGTTCCCGTACGTGTAGCCGAAGCCCTTGTCGAGCGGCTCGACGACGAAGGTTCCGGACCTGTCGTCGATGTCCTCGCTGGTGATCTTCGGAATCTGAAACTCGGGCAGGGTGGTCATTGCTTCCTCGCTTGGGTCGTGTACGGGGCGAGCGCTACTTGGAGTAGAACTCGACGATAAGTTGCTCCTGGATCGGCGCGGTGATCTCGCTGCGCTCCGGCAGCCTGAGCACCTTCGCCGTCAGGGCATCGTGGTCGGCCTGCAGCCACGGCGGTACCGCCGCTATCAGCTCGGTCGCCTGGCGGACGGTGTCCGTGGCGCCCGAGGCGGGCCGAATCGTGATCACGTCGTCGGGACGGACCTGATAGCTGGGGATGTCGACGCGGCGGCCGTTGATCAGCCAGTGGCCGTGGTTGACATGCTGTCGCGCCTGGCGCCGCGAGGCGGCGAATCCGAGGCGGACCAGGACGTTGTCCAGGCGTCGTTCGAGAATCCTCAGGAGGTTGTCGCCGGTGACGCCCCCCTGGCGCGAAGCCTTGTCGTAGTAGCCGCTGAACTGGCGCTCGAGCACGCCGTAGAAGCGGCGCGCCTTCTGCTTCTCGCGCAGCTGGTTGCGGTACTCGGAGGCGCGCACGCGGCCGCGGCCGTGCTCGCCGGGCGGATAGGAGCGCCGCTCGACGCCGCACTTCTCGGTCAGGCAGCGCTCGCCCTTGAGGAACAGCTTCTGCCCCTCGCGGCGGCACTGCTTGCACTGCGGTCCGGTATCGCGGGCCATTAGGGGCGCCTCCGCTTCTTCGGCCGGCAGCCGTTGTGGGCCTGCGGGCTGACGTCCTTGACGGTCGTCACCTGGAGGCCGGCAGCCTGCAGCGAGCGGATCGCCGTGTCGCGGCCCGAGCCGGCGCCCTTGGCGTGCACCTCGACCCGCTCGACGCCGTGCTCCATGCCCTTGCGGGCGGCGGCGTCGGCGGTCACCTGAGCGGCGAATGGGGTCGACTTGCGCGAGCCCTTGAACCCGGCCGAGCCGGCGGACTCCCAGCAGACGACGTTGCCCTCGGGGTCGGTGATCGTGACGATCGTGT
>JAWVFH010000027.1:0-164837 GCA_033856255.1 Solirubrobacterales bacterium
CGTCACGCTTTCGCGCATTGCGCAAGATTCCCCACTGCTGCCTCCCGTAGGAGTCTGGGCCGTGTCTCAGTCCCAGTGTGGCTGATCGTCCTCTCAGACCAGCTACCCATCGTTGCCTTGGTGAGCCGTTACCTCGCCAACAAGCTAATGGGCCGCGGGCCCCTCGAGATGCGGAGGCCGAAGCTTCCTTTCCTCACCACACTGATGTGTGGTGAACACATCCGGTATTAGCCCGAGTTTCCTCGGGTTGTCCCGGTCATCTCGGCAGGTTACCCACGTGTTACTCACCCGTTCGCTGCTTTGCCCCAGGGCAAGCCCTGGTTAGTCGCTCAACTTGCATGTGTTAGGCACGCCGCCAGCGTTCGTCCTGAGCCAGGATCAAACTCTCCGTGAAAAATGACTCGAGGGTTTCAATCCCCCGCCGGCGTCAACCGACGGCGGTTCCTCTGTCGTTACGGAAAGGTGTCATATCTGATTGTTCGTGACGTACACAGAGTCACGAACGACATGACGGGGTTGGCTGCCACCGCCTACGAATAGGCGATGGTCGGACCTGTCAGACCCGGGGCAAGCCCCGAGTCGTGCACGCTGCTCAGTTTTCAAAGACCGCGTCCCGGGCCGCGGGGGTCTCCCTCGGCGCGGGTGCCGTTTCAGGCGCGACCAGCAAGTGTATCCACCTGCGGCCGGCCGGGCAAGCCTCGCGGCTTGCTCGGGGACGGAGGAATGTAGCAGGGTCGCCGTGCGTAGTTCACGCACGAGGCCAGATGTCAGCGCTGGAGGCGGCGATGCCGTCGCTTGCCGACCTGCAGGACCGCCCCGTCCAACGCGTCGGCGTGCAGGTCCAGGTCGTCCGGATCGACCGCGTCGCCGTCGAGCTTGACGCCGCCCTGCCGCATCAGCCGGCGCGCCTCGCTCGAGGAGAGGCCGAACTCGGCCGCGATCAGCGCCGGCAGGTGGACGAGCCCGTCGTGGGTGACCTCCATCGTCGCCGGCTCGATCTCCTCCGGAAGCTCGCCACGCACGTGCACCTGGTCGAAGCGCTCCTCGGCCGCGGCCCCCGCCCCCTCCCCGTGGAAGCGGTCGGTCAGCCGCCGGGCGAGCTCGCGCTTCGCCTCGACCGCGGGCCTGGACTCGTCGCGCCGCTCACCGAGCAGCAGCAGGTAGTAGTCGCCCATCGCCGCGTCGGGGATGCTCATCAGCTTGCCGAACATCTCCTCCGGCGGGTCGGTGACGCCGACGTAGTTGTCGTAGGACTTGCTCATCTTCCGCACCCCGTCGGTTCCCGGCAGGATCGGCATCGTGAGGATCGACTGCGGGGCCTGGCCGTAGGCGGCCTGGACATCGCGACCGAACAGGAGGTTGAACTTCTGGTCGGTGCCCCCGAACTCGACGTCCGACTCGATGGCCACCGAGTCGTAGCCCTGCAGGACGGGGTAGAGGAGCTCGAGCGCCGAGATCGGCTGCGCCTCGGCCATCCGCTTGGTGAAGTCGTCGCGCTCCAGCAGCCGCGCCACCGTGAACCTGCGCACGAGGTCGAACAGCTCGGCGGACGGCATGTCCAGCCATTCGCTGTTGCGGCGGAGCTCGGTGCGCTCGCGGTCGAGGACCTTGAAGGCCTGGTCGGTGTAGGTGCGCGCGTTCGCCTCGATCTGCTCGTCGCTGAGCACTGGCCGGCTCGAGTCCCGCCCGCTGGGGTCGCCGACCCGGGCCGTGTAGTCGCCGATGATCAGGACCACCAGGTGGCCCGCGTCCTGGAAGGCCCGGAGCTTGGTCAGGACGACGCAGTGGCCGAGATGGATGTCGGGGCTGGTCGGGTCGACCCCGAGCTTCAGCCTCAGCTCCCGGCCCTCGCCGATCTGCTCGGCGAGCCTGCCCTCCGGCAGCACATCCACGGCCCCGCGGGCGAGCGTCTCGAGCGGCGGGGGCGTCACGGGGCCAATGCTAGACTCACCGACCGGCTGGAATGGGGATCGCCTCCGCTCTTTCGACGCGATCCGAGGCGCTCAAAGGTGGGTGGTCGGGCGCCCCTCGAGGTCGGCCGTCGAGGCCGGCGCCACACCCCCGGGTGACGAGATGCCACTCGTGAACGCAGTCAAACGCTGAACATGGACCGACCCGAAGACGATTCCGCGAGCGGCGAGGGCCCGCGCCGGCGCCGCAGGCGCAGCCGCTCCGCCGAGGACCGCCGCGCGCACAAGGACGCGCGCCAGGCGGGCAAGCGCGAGAAGGCCGAGCGGGCGATCGAGAAGCGCGAGCGCGCGATGGGCGGCAAGCCCGCCCGCCGCCGGCGCCTGCTGCCGGCGCCCCCCGGCCCGTCCGACCCCGAGAAGCGCAGCCGGCCGCGGCTGCGCAAGCTGCGATTCGCCTTCGTCGTCCTCGGCCTCATCGCGCTCGCCTTCGTCTCCTGGATCTTCGGGATCATGATGGCCGTCGCCCAGGACCTGCCCTCGCTGGAGAGCCGCGAGCAGTACAAGCGGGCGGAGAACTCGGTCGTCTACGACGCCTACGGCAACAAGCTCGCCACCCTGACCAACAACCAGGGCCGCGTCTTCGTCAGCTCGGATCAGATCTCCCCGGTGATGAAGGAGGCCGTGGTCGCGATCGAGGACCAGCGCTTCTACGAGCACAACGGGGTCGACTTCCAGGGCATCGCCCGCGCGGTCTGGCAGGACGTCACCTCCGGCTCGGCCGCGCAGGGTGCCTCGACGATCACCCAGCAGTTCGTCAAGAACGCGCTCGCGGCGCAGAACAGCCGCACCGTGTTCCAGAAGCTGCGCGAGGCGGCGCTCGCCTACCACCTCGAGCGCCAGTGGTCTAAGGACAAGATCCTCACCGAGTACCTGAACGAGATCTACTTCGGCGAGGGCGCGACCGGGGTCGAGGCGGCGGCGAAGACCTACTTCGGCTACGCCCACCCCGGCTGCGGCGAGGGCGCCAACGATTCCTGCGCCTCGCAGCTGCTGCCCTGGGAGGCGGCGCTGATCGCCGGCGTGATCTCCTCGCCGAGCGCCTATTCCCCCCGCAACTTCCCCGAGAACGCGACCGCGCGGCGCAACCAGGTGCTCGCGAACATGCGAGACCAGGGCTACATCACGGCGGAGGAGTACGCCCAGTACAGCGCCCAGCCGATCCCGACCCCGAAGCAGATCAGCCCCCCGGCCGAGAACTCCGCCGCCCCCTACTTCACCTCCTGGCTGCGCCAGCAGCTCGTCGACCGCTACGGCTCCGGCGAGGCCTTCGGCGGCGGGCTGCAGATCAAGTCGAGCCTCGACCTCGAGCTCCAGAACCGCGTTCAGGAGATCATCGCGTCGACGCTCTCAGGGATTCCGCCGACCGGCTCGGCGGTCGTGATCGACAACAAGTCCGGCGCTGTGCTGGCGATGGTCGGGGGCTCCGACTACCAGAACTACCCCTTCAACCTGGCCACCAACGGGCACCGCCAGCCGGGCTCGTCGTTCAAGCCGTTCACCCTGATCACGGCGCTCGAGCAGGGCCGCTCGACCGGCGAGGTCTTCGCCTCGGCGCCGCAGCAGATCCCCTTCCGGGTCAAGTTGCCGAAGAACAACGGCAACGGGACCAAGGTGGTCAACGACCTCTTCCGGGTCAACAACTACAACGACTCCTATCTGGGCTCGGCCTCGATCGCCACCGCGACCACCTACTCCGACAACTCCGTGTATTCGCAGCTCGGCACCCAGGTCGGGGTCCAGAACGTCGCCGCGACCGCGAACGCGATGGGCATCGACACGGACCTCTCCTCGACCAAGGGCTACGAGTACTCGATCGAAGACGGGCCGTGGCAGCCCTACAACCCGGCGCTGATCCTCGGAGGCCTGGAGACCGGCGTCACCTCGCTGGAGATGGCGCATGCCTACAACACCCTGGCGGCCGACGGCAAGCGGCTCTCGGGCACGATGGCGGCCAGCTCCGGCGGGCCGGTCGGGATCCTCGACGTCTACGACGGCAACGACTGCACCGCTCCGCCGGACTGCTACCAGAAGGGCGACCCGGTCCCGGACGAGACCGGGGCGAGCGGCGTCAACGAGCTGGTTGCCAAGCAGGTGATCGACCCGACCGTCGCCACGACGGCGAAGGGCATCCTCGCCACCGTGGTCAGCTCCGGAACCGGGCGGCGGGCCCAGAACAGCGAGCCGACCTGGGGCAAGACCGGGACGACCGACGACAACGGCGACGCCTGGTTCTGCGGCGCGACGCCCGACATCACCGCCTGCGTCTGGGTCGGCTACCGCGACACCGTGACGCCGATGGAGACGGAGTTCGCCGGCGGCCCCGTCGACGGCGGGACCTTCCCCGCTGAGATCTTCTCCCAGATCGCGACCGCCTACGCCGAGGTCCAGGCCGATCACAAGGCCAACTCGGGCTCCAACGTCGACTCGAGCACCGTCCCGCCCACCTCCGACTCGAGCGTGGCACCGGCGCCGACCGATACGACCGCGACGCCGGCCGCCCCGGTCCAGGAGGCCCCCGCCCAACCCGCCACTCCGGCCGCCCCGGCAGGCGGCAACGGCGCCCCGGCGGCGCCGACCTCCGGCGGCGGCGTCTCGCCGTCCGGCTAGGCGACGCTTGCGGCCGCCGGCAGCGGTCGCGAGAGGAACGGGCTGCCGGCGACACCAAATCGCCAGGGCAGCTCGGTCGCCTTGGTGATCCCGATCCGCGGCCCGGTGGCGACCTCTACCCCGCTCCACTCGCCGGAGGGCGCCCGCAGCTCGAACGGCGGCGCCGCGAGCGAGGCGCCGTTGAGACCGAGCCCGATGCCGAGCGCTTCCGTGAGCTTGCCGGGGCCCGAGCAGAGCTGCCGCAGGTCGGCCCGCCCGCGCCGGCCTCCCATCCGCTCGATCCCCCGGGTCGGAGCGAGCGCGCGGATCAGCACCGCTGCCGCGGTTCCATCGGGTTCGCAGACGGCGTTCAGCATGCTGTGGATGCCGTAGGAGAGGTAGACATAGGCACGGCCGGGAGGGCCGAAGATCGTCGCCGTGCGCGGCGTCAGCCCGACGTAGGCGTGGCAGGCCGGGTCGTCGCGCTCGTAGCTCTCCGTCTCGACGATCACCCCGCCGACCCCGTCGACGAGCAGCTCGCAGCCGATCAACTCCCGGGCGACCTCGTGGACCGAGCGATCGAAGAAGTCGGCTCCGAGCCGGGTCAAGCCGCCCCGCCGCGGACGCAGGCGAGGGCCCTGCGCGCCGCCTCCAGCTGCTCGCCCAGGCGCGCGGCCGAGGTCCCGCCCGCCGACACCTTCGAGTCCAGCCAGGCGCCCTCGGCGAGCACCTCGTAGTAGTCGTCGCCGAGCAGGTCGGAGTGCTCGGCCAGCTGCTCGCGGTCGAGCTCCGAGAGCGCCTTCCCCGACTCCAGCGCCGTCCGCACCAGGCCGCCGACGACGGCGTGCGCCTCGCGGAACGCCATCCCCTTGCGGACCAGCAGGTCCGCGACGTCGGTGGCGGCGACCATCTCGTCGGCCGCAGCGTCGGCGAGCCGTTCTCGGTCGAAGCGCAGGCCGGCGAGCAGGCGCTCGGCCGCCTCGAGGCAGACCTCGACCGTGTCGACGGCGTCGAAGAGCGCCTCCTTGTCCTCCTGCAGATCCTTGGAGTAGGCGAGCGGAAGCGCGTGCAGCACCCCGGTCAGGGTCGCCAGCGAGGCGGCCACCCGCGGCGCCTTGGCGCGCAGGAGCTCGGCGGCGTCGGGGTTCTTCTTCTGCGGCATCAGGCTCGAGCCGGAAGCGAAGTCGTCGGCGGGCTCGCAGAAGCCGAACTCCTGGCTCGACCAGATCACGATCTCGCTCCCCAGCCGCGAGAGGTGGGTCGCGCATACGCTCGCGGCGTACAGGTAGTCGAGCGCGAAGTCGCGGTTGGAGACGGCGTCGATCGAGTTCGGCGAGGGCCGGGCGAAGCCGAGTTCCTCCGCGGTCGCCGTGCGGTCGAGGTCCCAGTTGAGCCCGGCCAGCGCCCCGGAGCCGAGCGGCATCGCCATCGTCGAGCGGCGCGCGAAGTCGAAGCGGATCGCGTCGCGCTCGAGCATCCAGAAGTAGGCGAGCAGGTGGTGGCCGAGGTAGACAGGCTGGGCGCGCTGCAGGTGCGTGTAGCCGGGCATCCGCCAGTCGCGATGCGCCTCGGCGAGCGACAGCAGGCGCTCCATCAGGGCGGCGATCAGCTCGAGTCCGCGCTCCGCCCGCTCGCGCACGAACAGCGCCAGGTCGGTCGCCACCTGGTCGTTTCGCGAGCGCCCGGTGTGCAGCTTGCCGCCGAGCGGGCCGATCAGCTCGGTCAGCCGGCGCTCGACCGCCATGTGGATGTCCTCGTCGTCGTCGGCGAACGGGAACTCGCCGCGCTCGAGCTCGGCGGCGACGCGATCCAGGCCGGCGTGCAGCTCGGCCAGCTCCGCGGCGCTGATGACACCGGCGCGCCGCAGCGCGCCCGCATGCGCCTTCGATCCCCGGATGTCCTGCGGCCAAAGGCGCTGGTCGAAGCCGATCGAAGCGTTGATTCGCGCGAACAGCGGGTCGGGTGGCTCCTCGAAGCGTGGCATCGCGGGATGACTATATGGCCGGCCTCAGGTCCAATCGCCGCGCAGCGCCTCGGCGAGCGCCTCGCAGACGCGGTCGACCTCGTCCTCGGAAAGGGTGGGAAAGAAGGGCAGCGCCAACAACCGGGCCGAGGCGTCCTCGGCGACCGGGAACTGGCCCTCCCGAAACCCAAATCGGCTTCGGAGGTGTTCGATCAGGTGGATGCTCGGCATGTACGCCTTGGCCTCGATCCCGCGCTGGTCGAGGTCGGCCAGCACCGCGTCGCGATCGGCGCCGGCCGGCAGGCGGACGGCGTAGACGAACCAGCTGCGCCGCTCCTCCCCGTGGTCCGCGCAGGGTAGGACGAGGCCGGCCGGGTCGCCTTCGCCCGCGGGCGCGCCGTAGTCGAGGGCCGCCAGCCGCTGCGTGTACAGCGCCGCGACCCTGGCGCGCTCGGCGAGCATCTCGTCGAGGCGCTCGAGCTGGGCGACGCCGAGCGCCGCCTGGACCTCGGTCAGCCGGTAGTTGAAGCCGAGCCGATCGTGGTCGACCCAGCCCATATCGGGCGCCCGGCCCTGGTTGCGCTCGCTGCGCAGGCCGGCGGCAAGCTCGGGGTCGGCGACGGCGAGCATGCCCCCCTCCCCCGTCGTCATCTGCTTGTTGGCGTAGAAGGCGAAGGTCGCGAGGTTGCCGCGCGAGCCGGCCAGGCGGCCCTCCGAGTCGCGGGCGCCGAGCGCCTCGCACGAATCCTCGAGCAACCCCAGGCCGCCCTCGGCCGCCACCCGTTCCAGCTCGGGCACGGCCGCCGGGTAACCGAGGATGTCGACCGGGAGCAGGCCCTTGGTCCGCTCCCCGATCGCCTCCCAGGCGGCGGCCGGGTCGAGATTGAGCGTCACCGGGTCGACGTCGCAGAAGACCGGCGTCGCGCCCTCGTAGAGCAGGCAGTTGGCCGAGGCGACGAAGCTGAACGGCGAGGTGACCACCTCGTCGCCCTCGCCCCAGGCGAGCGCCCGGACACCGAGGTGCAGCGCCGCCGTACCCGAGGAGACGGCGACCGCGTCCGGGACGCCGAGGTACTCCGCGAAGGCGCGTTCGAAGCGCTCCTGCATCGGCCCCAGCGACAGCCGCCCAGAGCGCAGCACCTCCAGCACCAGCTCCTCCTCCCGCTCCCCGAGAACGGGCCTCGCGAGCGGAATCCGCTCCGTGGTCACGGAACCGGCGTGTGCTTGGGTTGGAAGGCGTACTCCAGCGAATCGACCAGGGCCTCCCAGGACGCCTCGATGATGTTCTCCGAAACTCCGATCGAGCCCCAGGACTCGGGCCCGTCGGTGGAGTCGAGCAGCACCCTGGTGACGGCACCGGTGCCCTGGTGGGAGTCGAGGATCCGGACCTTGTAGTCGACCAGCTCGATATCGGCCAGGTGCGGATGCAGCTCGCCGATCGCGTCCCGCAGCGCCCGGTCGAGGGCGTTCACCGGGCCGTTGCCCTCGGCTGTGCGCACGTAGCGATGGCCCTCGACCCAGATCTTGATCGTCGCCTCGGTCTCGACCTGCCCGTCGGCGCGCTTCTCGGTGATCACCCGGAAGCTCTCGAGTCGGAACAACGACTGATACTCGCCCGCCTCGCGGCGCAGCAGCAGGTCGAAGGAGGCGTCGGCCGCCTCGTAGTGGTAGCCGCGGTGCTCGCGTTCCTTGATCCGCTCGACCGCCCGCTTGGCGGCGTCGGCGTCGAGGGGGATCCCCGCGTTCTCGGCCAGCTCGAGCACCGACCCCTTGCCGGAGAGCTCGGAGATGAGCACGTCGCGGCTGTTGCCGACCTGGGACGGGTTCATGTGCTCGAAGGTGCGCGAGTCGGCCTGCACGCCGGCGACGTGCATGCCGCCCTTGTGGGCGAACGCGTTGCGTCCCACGTACGCCTGATCGGGGTCCGGGGTCGTGTTCGTCAGCTCATCGACGAAGTGGGCGGTCTCGGTGAGCAGCTTGACGCGATCGCCTGGAACGCACTCGTAGCCGAGCTTCAGCTGCAGCGCCGGCAGGATCGAGACCAGGTTCGCGTTGCCGCAGCGCTCGCCGTAGCCGTTGATCGTCCCCTGCACCATCCGCGCCCCGGCCTCGACCGCGGCGAGCGAGTTGGCGACCCCGCACTCGAGGTCGTTGTGGGCGTGGATGCCGACCTCGACCCGGCCGCCGAGCTCGGCGACCACCGCCGCCGTCGCCTCCGCGACCTGCGCGGGCAGGCTGGAGCCGTTGGTGTCGCAGATGGTCACGTTCTCGGCCCCCGCGGCGACCGCGGCGCGCAGGCATTCGAGCGCGTATCCGGGGTCGTCGCGCCAGGCGTCGAAGAAGTGCTCGGCGTCGTAGATCACGCGCTTGCCCGCGGCGCGCGCGAGGTTGACCGAGTCGACGATCATCGACACGTTCTCCTCCCGCGAGACCCGGGTCACCTTCTCCAGATGCAGGCCCCAGGTCTTGCCCACGAAGGTGATCACCGGGGCGGCGCAGGCGACCAGCTCCGTCAGGGCGGGATCGTCCTCGGCCGCCAGCCCGCGCCGGCGGGTCATGCCGAAGGCGCATACCTGCGCCTGCTCGAGCTCGACCCCGGTGAGCAGGCGGAACAGCTCCGCCTCCTTCGGGTTCGAGCTCGGGAAGCCGGCCTCGACGAAGCCGACGCCAAGCCGGTCGAGGGCCTTGACGATCCGCACCTTCTCGGCCGCCGAGAGCGACATGCCCTGGCCCTGCATGCCGTCGCGGAGGGTCGTGTCGTAGAGCTTTACCTGGGTCACGATTGATGCCTTTCCGGTTCGAGGTGACGAGCGAGTCAGGAGCGCGGGCGGAGCCGCGCGGCCGCGTGCCGCTAGGCGGTCGCGGCGGTGCTAATTCGCTCGATGGCCCCGAGATGCGGCATCGTCAGCCGCCGACCTTACTCGGTTGTTCCACCGGGTCCAGCCATTCGGAGTACTCCGGGGCGCGCCCGTGCAGGGCGTCCTCGAACTTCGCCTGGATCACCTTGGTCAGCTCGCCCGGGTCGCCGAGCTCGTGGCCGTCGATCTCGCGTACCGGGACCAGCTCCGCGGCCGTGCCGCAGAGGAAGATCTCCTCGGCCAGGTAGAGCTCGGCGCGAGCGACGTCGCGCTCGACCACCGTGTAGCCGAGGTCCTCGGCGATCTGGACGATCGACTTGCGGCTGATCCCGTCGAGGATCGAGTTCGTGTGCCCGGGGGTGATTAGCTCGCCCTCGCGCAGCAGGAACACGTTCTCGCCGGATCCCTCGCAGACGAGGCCGGCTTCGTCGAGCAGGATCGCCTCGTCGTAGCCGGACTGGGCCGCCTCGGTCTTCGCCAGGATCGAGTTCAGGTACTGGCCGGAGGCCTTCGCGTGCGGGATCAGCCCGCCCGGCGAGATCCGCCGCCAGGAGGAGACCTTGGCCCGGATGCCGTGGCGCTTTCCCTCGTCGCCCAGATAGGCCCCCCAGGGCCAGACGGCGACCATCACGTCGACCGGGCCGGTCGGCGCGTAGAGCCCCATCTCGCCGTAGCCGCGCCAGGCGAGCGGGCGGATGTAGCAGCTGCGGAGACCGTTGCGCCGGATCAGCTCGTGCGTCGCCTCGCGGATCTGCTCCGGCTCGTAGGGCAACTGCAGGTAGTACAGCGCGGCCGAGTTGGCGAGGCGCTCGAGGTGCTCGCGATGGCGAAAGACCGCCGGGCCGCGCTCGGTCTCATAGCAGCGGATGCCCTCGAAGACCCCGGTGCCGTAGTGGAGCCCGTGGCTGAGAACGTGAACTCGGGCGTCGTCCCACGCCACGAACTCCCCGTTCATCCAGATCCACTCTGACTTCTCCACGTCTGCCTCCGCGTCGGTTCTCTGAGCGCGATCAAGTATGCCCGACGCCCGGCGATCTGGCGAACCGTCGCTGGGCCGTACGTTGCACTAACCCGTTTCCGTAGTTCTCCCCCTCTCGGCACGGCGCTCGGTCGCCGATATGTGGACCTGAGGCCCACCGTACGAATGTCCACCCGCCCATGGGCCAGGCACCGGAAGGGGATCGATTCTCCATGCAACGATTCAAGTACCTGCTTGGCAGGCCCAGGATGACCATCGGTGCCCTCGCCGCGGTCCTCGCCGCAGTCGGCGTTGCCGTCGGATCGGGCGCCAGCTTCACCGCCACCTCGGCCAACCCGGCAAACACGTTCACCGCCGGCACGCTGACGATGTCGAACTCCAGCACCGGAGCGGCGGTTCTGACCGCCTCGGGCCTGAAGCCCGGCGACGTCACCGTCGGCACGGTCGACATCCAGAACACCGGCTCGCTGAGCGGCACGTTCACCGTCACCCGCTCGGCGCTGACCGACTCCGACGGGACCAATCCGATGTCCCAGAAGCTCACCGTGCTCCTCCGCGACTGCGGCGACTTCAGCGCCGGGACACCGACCTGCACCGCCGGCGATCCGACCAAGTACACCGGGACGCTCGCGGCGATGACCGGCGCGAACGCCCTCGGGACGTTCGCGGCCAACGAGAAGCACCGCTACGAGTTCACGGTCACCTTCGACAGCACCGCGAACAACAACTACCAGGGCGACAACTCGACGGCAACGTTCACCTGGGACGCTGCCTGATCCTGGCGCCCGCGGAACGATGGACATCACCGTCCAGCCGGCGGCAGCGGAGGCCGGGGGCCGAACGACACGCTCGTTCGGCCCCCGCCTACGCTCCGCGCTCGGCACGGCCGCCCTCGGGCTGACCGTGGCCCTGGCCGGGCTGATGCTGATCCCCGGTCTGTTCGGACTGCAGCGGTACGTGATCACCGGGGGCTCGATGACCGGCACCTACGACCGCGGCTCGATCGTCTTCTCCGAGGTCGTTTCGATCGACCGGCTGCGGGTCGGCGACGTGATCACCTACCAGCCGCCGAGCGACTCCGGGGTCGAGGGGCTGGTCACCCATCGCATCGTCTCGATCCGCAGCGGCGCCGACGGCGAGCAGGTGCTGCGGACGAAGGGCGACGCCAACCAGGCTCGCGATCCGTGGCGGTTCACGCTCTCGGGCGGCAACCAGGCGCGGGTCGTGGCCGGAGTTCCATACCTCGGCTACGCGTTTGCCGTGCTCGGGGTTCGCTTGCTGAGGATGGTCCTGATCGGCGGCCCGGCGCTGTTCGCCGCCGCCGCAATCCTGATCGGCCTCTGGCGTCGAGCCGGCGAGGAGATGCTGCGAGAGCGCGAGGCCGCCGCTGCCGAGGGCGCCGGTTGATGGCGCGAGCTGGCTCCCGCCTCAACTCCCGCGTCGCCGCCGCCCTCCTCTGCCTCGCTGCGGTGGCCGCCGGCACGCGGACATCGGACGCCGCCTTCGTCGCCCAGACGTCGAACCCGTCCAACGTGCTGGCGAGCGCGGCCTCGTTCACGCGTGACTTCGCCTCCGGCACCTACACCGGCAACGGCATCGACAGCCGCAACATCACCGGGCTCGCCTTTCAGCCCGATCTGGTGATCGTCAAGTCCGCCGGGGCGACGGCCGCCACGGCGCGGACGCGGACGATGACCGGCGACGTCTCGAAGTCGTTGGCCGGCGCCACGGCGCTGAGCTCGAACATGATCCAGTCGCTGCTCGCCGACGGCTTCCAGGTCGGCACCAACGCCGCCGTCAACACCAACGGCACGGTCTACCAGTGGGTCGCGATGACCTCCGCGGTCGGCACACTGAGCGTCGGCAGCTACGTCGGCGACGGGAGCGCGAGCCGCTCGATCTCCGGCCTCGGCTACTCGCCGGAGGCCGCGATGGTCCTCCCGGCCGACGCAACCGTGCCGCTGATGCGGATCAGCGGGATGACCACCAGCTTCCGGTTCGACAGCGCGACGGGCACCGCCAGCGCGATCAACTCGCTGGACGCCGACGGCTTCACGGTCGGCAACAGCACCTCGACCAACACCGCCGGCACGACCTACCACTGGCTCACCTTCAACGACAGCGCCGGGTTCGTCAAGACCGGGTCTTATACGGGAAACAACACCGCGGCCCGTTCGATCACCGGCGTCGGCTTCGTGCCGGAATTCGTCCTCGTGCGTTCGAGCAGCACCACGACCGCCCGGGCCGGGGCCTGGCGGCCGGCCGCCGTCGCCTCGACCACGTCGCTCGACTTCGCCGCGGTTGCCAACCAGACCACGGCGATCACCGCCCTGCAGACCGACGGCTTTCAGCTCGGCACCCACGTCAACGTCAACGCCAGCTCCAACGGTTACTCCTACCTCGCCCTCAACGACCCGATCTGATGGCGTCTCGCCCCATCTCCGCGCTCCCCGCGATCCTCCTCTTGAGTGGCGCCTTCTGCCTGCTCTGGCTGCTCACCGGCCACGCCGCCGAGCGCCAGGCCGAACCGGCCGGGAGCCGCCTGCTGAGCGCCAACGGCCCGCTGCGAATCTCCAGCCGTCGCGACGGGCAGACGCTGGTCACGGCCTCGAACATGGGGCCGGGCATGACGCGGACAGCCCGCCTCGGCCTCTCCGCCGGCCCGGGCCAGAGCGTGGCCTCACTGAGCGCCGATCAGATCCAGTCGCCCCCGGGGCCGTCGGGCGGGCGGCTGATCGAGGCGCTTCGAATCAGCGTTCGCCGGCTCGACTCCGGGCCGCCGCTCAACGTCTACTCGGGAACCGTCGCCGGCCTGAACCACATCTACCTTGGCCGCTGGCAGCCGAACGACCTGCACCGCTACGAGATCGCCGTCCGGCTCCCCGAGAGCGACGCCAATCAGAACTCGCTCCAGGGCGCCAGCGCCTCGTTCCGGTTGCTCTGGACCGTCAGCGCAGGGCGCCGAGGACTCAGGCCGACAGGGCCGAGACCAGCGCGTCGGTGACCTCGGCGGTCCCGACCGGGCGCTCCCCGGCCGCTCCGGTGGCCAGGTCGGCGGTTCGCAGGCCGTCGGCGAGCACCGCGTCGACAGCGGCCTCGACCGCCCCGGCCTCGGCTTCCATCCCGAGCCCGTCGCGCAGCAGCATCGCGGCCGACAGAATCGTCGCCAGCGGGTTGGCGGCACCGGTGCCGGCGATGTCGGGCGCCGAGCCGTGCACCGGCTCGAACACCCCCGGGCCGCCGTCGCCGAGGCTGGCCGAGGGCAGCATCCCGAGCGAGCCGGTGAGCATCGCCGACTCGTCGGAGAGGATGTCGCCGAACATGTTCTCGGTCAGGATCACGTCGAAGCGGGCCGGGTCGGAGACCAGCTGCATGGCCGCGTTGTCGACCAGCATGTGGTCGAGCTCGACGTCCTCGTAGTCGCCGGCAAGGCCGCTGACCGTCTCGCGCCACAGCCGCGAGGTCTCGATCACGTTCGCCTTGTCAACCGACGTCACCCTGCGCCGCCGCCGCGCCGCCGCTTCGAAGCCGACCCGGGCGATGCGCTCGATCTCGCCGACCGTGTAGACACAGGTGTCGTAGGCGCGATCGCCCTCGCGCCCCCGCTCGCCGAAGTAGATCCCGCCGGTGAGCTCGCGGACGACGAGCAGGTCGGTGCCGGCGATCACCTCCGGGCGGAGCGGGCTCGCCCCGACCAGCGAAGGGATGGGCTTCACCGGGCGCAGGTTGGCGAACAGGCCGAGGCCCTTGCGCAGCCCCAGCAGCCCCTGCTCGGGACGGGGGGCGTCGGGGTCGGTCGTATCCCACTTCGGGCCGCCGACGGCGCCGAGGAGAACGGCGTCGGCCGCCCGGCAGGCGTCGAGCACCTCGTCGGTGAGCGCCGTGCCGTGGGCGTCGATCGAGGCGCCGCCGACCAGGCGCTCGTCGTAGGAGAAGGATCCGACGGCGTCGAGGACCCGACGCGCCGAGGCGACGATCTCGGGGCCGATCCCGTCCCCGGGCAGGAGCACGAGTTTCGCCATCAGCCCGGTCTGCGCGCGGAGATGTTGAGGCGCACGTACTCGAGCACCGGCGGGCGCGCCATCGAGCCCAGTACGGCGTCGATGAACTCCTCGTGGAGGCTCTCCGGCAGGCGCGCGAGGTGCTTGGCGAGCACGACCGTGCGGCCGAAGGCGCGCGGGTCCGAGGGCTCAACCCTGCGGCGCTCGAGCCAGACGCCATCTGGCTCGACCTCGAACCCGGCGCGAGCGAGACGGTCCTGGGTGTCACCGACCGAGGCGAAGTTGGTCGCCGACGGCATCCCGCTCAGGTAGTCGGCGAAGCGCTGGTCGCCCTGCAGGGACTCGAGCGCCCGCTGCCACTCCTCGATGTTGCCCTTGCCGCCGCATTGGGCCTCGATCGCGCCGCCCGGCCGAAGCGTCGCGAAAAGGCGCTGGAAGAGCCGCTCGTGGTCGAGGATCCAGTGGAAGGTGGCGTTCGAGAAGATCGCGTCGACGGGCTCGGAGAGCTCGAGCTCGAGCAGGTCGGAGACGATCAGCTCGACCCGGTCGCCGACGTCGGCCAGGTTCTCGCCGGCGTGCTCGATCATCGAGCGCGAGCCGTCGACGCCGATCACCCGGCCCTCGGGCAGGCGCTCGCAGATCAGGCGGGTGACGCGGCCGCTGCCGCAGCCGGCGTCGAGCACCGTCTCGTCCCCGGCGAGCTCCAGCCGCGCCAGCACCTCCCGCCCCCACTCCTCCTGCGGCGCCGCGACCTGGTGATAAGTCCGGGCGTCCCACTCCACCGGACCACTCACGGGAACACCGCCCGCATCTCCGAGGCCTCGGCGACCGGCTCGATGCCGACCGCCTGGGCGGCGATCCGCCAGTCGACGCTCAACCGGTCGGCCGCGGCGAGGACCTTTGCAACGGCGCTCTCCATCTGCCCGCGCAGGCGCTCGAGCACCTGCTCGTCGGACCAGGACTCGCGCTGGATGTCGGTCGCCCACTCGTAGTAGCTGACCGCGACCCCGCCGGCGTTGGCGAGCAGGTCGGGCACGACCGGGATCCCGCGTTCGCCGAGGATCCTGTCGGCCTCCGGCGTCGTCGGCCCGTTGGCGCCCTCGATCACCAGCCCGCAGTCGAGCGCCGCGGCGTTCTCGGCCGTGATCTGGCACTCGAGCGCCGCCGGGATCAGGACGTCGCAGGGGATCGTCAGCACCTCGTCGCTGGCGATCGGCTCGCCGCCCGGGAAGCCGCGGACGAAGCGGCTGCCTGCCACCCACCGGGACAGGGCCTCGAGATCGAGGCCGCTCGGGTTGGCAACCCCGCCGGCGACGTCGGTGATCGCGACGATCAGCGCCCCGCGGTGGGCGAGCTCACGGGCGGCCACGGACCCCACCTTGCCGAACCCCTGGATCGCGATCCGGCGCCCCTTCAGCTCGAGGTCGAGGTGGTCGAGAATCGCCTCGAGGCAGAAGACGACCCCCAGCCCCGTGGCGTCGCGGCGGACGGCGGTGCCGCCGAGGACCTCGGGCTTGCCGGTGACGATCGCCGGCACCGGCTGGCCGTGACCCTGCGAGTAGGTGTCCATGATCCACGCCATCTCGCGCTCGCTGGTCGCCATGTCCGGAGCGCCGATGTCGCGATCGGGACCGATGATCGGCTCGAGCTCGGCCGTGTAGCGACGGACGACCCGCTCGATCTCGCCTTCGCTGAGCCGGTTGGGATCGCAGCGAACGCCGCCCTTGGCGCCGCCGAACGGGAGCCCGAGGAGCGAGCACTTGTAGGTCATCCACATCGCCAGCGCGGCGCACTCGCCGAGCGAAACCCCGGGCGCGATCCGGATCCCGCCCTTGGTCGGGCCCATGACCAGGGTGTGCTGGACGCGGTAGCCGGTCAGCTCCTCGACCTCGCCGGAGTCGTGACGGACCGGGAAGTTGACGATCAGCGCCCGGCGCGGCTCGAGCAGGCGCTCGCGAATGTCGATCGCGAGCCCGAGGACGTCCGCCGCGCGCTCGAACTGGTCGACCGCGACCCGGTAGAGCTCGGAGCGCCACTCCGAGCCGGGGGCGACCCGGTGCTGCTCGGAGTCGAGCACGCCGCTCCAGCCACCCGCACCGCGGCGCTCGTCGCCGTCCGGTCCCGAGCCTGGATCCGAGCCACTCACGGCAGCGTCGTCACCGGACCCCGATCGGCGCCGCCGGCCGCCTCGTAGGCGTCGATCGCGGCGACGTCCTGCAGGGTCACGGCGATGTCGTCGAGGCCGTGGAACAGCCGGTGTTTGACCTCCTCGTCGATCTCGAAGCGGACGACGCCGGCGGCCGAGTCGACGGTCTGGTCGTCGAGGTCGATGCGCGCGGACCCGGCCTCGGCGACGGCGCGGCAGTCGGCCTCGCCGAGGATCACCGGCAGCAGGCCGATCTTCGTGCAGTTGGCGTAGAAGATGTCGCCGAACGAGGGCGCGATGACCGCCCGGAAGCCGAAGTCCTCGAGCGCCCAGGGCGCGTGCTCGCGGGAGGAGCCGCAACCGAAGTTGGCGCCGGCGACGAGGATCGGGTTCGGCTCCAGCTCGATCTCGCCGTCGCGGATCCAGTCGTAGAACAGGAACTCGCCGAAGCCGCTGCGCTCGACCCGCTTCAGGAACTGCTTCGGGATGATCTGGTCGGTGTCGACGTCGGCGCGGTCGAGGAACGAGACCTTGCCCTCGATCACTTCCACGGGCTCCATCGCTAGCTCCACTCTCGGATGTCGACGAACCTACCCTCGATCGCCGCCGCCGCGGCCATCTTCGGCGAGACCAGGTGCGTGCGCCCGCCCTTGCCCTGGCGGCCCTCGAAGTTGCGGTTCGAGGTCGAGGCGCAGCGCTCGCCGGGGCTGAGGATGTCGGGTTTCATCCCCAGGCACATCGAGCAGCCTGCCGAGCGCCAGTCGAAGCCGGCGGCGCGGAAGACCTCGTCCAGTCCCTCCGCCTCGGCCTGGGCCTTGACCTGGGCTGAGCCGGGAACGACCATCGCGCTCAGCGTGCTGGCCACCTTGCGGCCGTCGACGATCTCGGCCGCCTCGCGCAGGTCGCCGATCCGCGAGTTGGTGCAGGAGCCGATGAAGACCCGGTCGAGCTCGATCTCCTGGATCGCGCGCCCGGGCTCGAGATCCATGTAGCGCAGCGCCCGCTCCTCGGGCTCGGACCGCGGCTCGGGCACCGCCCCGGTGACCTCCACGACCTGGCCCGGGTTCGTGCCCCAGGTGACCATCGGCGAGAGCGTCGTCGCGTCGATCTCCACCTCAGTGTCGAACCCGGCGCCGTCGTCGGTCGGCAGCTCGCTCCAGCCCGCCACCGCGGCGTCGAAGTCGCCGGGCGCTCCGGGACGACCCTCGACCCACTCGTAGGTGGTCTCGTCGGGGGCGATCATCCCCGCGCGGCCGCCGCCCTCGATCGTCATGTTGCAGACGGTCATCCGGTTCTCCATCGTCAGCGCGGCGATCGTCTCCCCCGCGTACTCGACCGCGTGGCCGACCATGCCGCCGGTGCCGAGACGGCCGATCGTCGCCAGGATCAGGTCCTTGGCGCCGACCCCGTTGCCGAGCTCGCCGGAGTACGAGATCCGCATCGTCTTCGGCCGCTTCTGCAGCAGGCACTGCGTCGCCAGCACGTGCTCGACCTCGGAGGTGCCGATCCCGAAGGCGAGGGCTCCGAAGGCGCCGTGGGTCGAGGTATGGCTGTCGCCGCAGACGATCGTCAGCCCCGGCTGGGTGAGCCCGAGCTCGGGTCCGATCACGTGCACGATCCCCTGGTGGTCGGAGCCGATCGAGTAGATCGGGACGCCGAACTCGGCGCAGTTTCGCTCCAGGGTCTCGACCTGGACCCGGGAGAGCTGGTCGGCGATCAGCTTCGCCGTCGGCGTGCCGTCGGTGGGCACGTTGTGGTCCGCGGTGGCGACCGTCTTGTCCGGGCGGCGGACCTTCCGCCCCGCCAGCCGGAGCCCGTCGAAGGCCTGCGGCGAGGTGACCTCGTGGACCAGGTGGAGGTCGATGTAGATCAGCCCGTCGCCGAGCTCGTGCGCCTCCCAGATCTTGTCGAACATGGTCTTTGGCATCGGCGCTAGCTCCTTCTCAGTCCGGCTGCGACCACGGCCAGGAACTCCGCCGGCTCGTCGCCCTCGTTGTTGAAGTGGTGCGGCAGGTCGGCGTCGAAGGTGACGCTATCCCCTGTCTCGAGGTCGTGGCGCTCGTCGTCGATCATCAGCGCCACGGCGCCGGAGAGGACGACGGCGGTCTCGCGGGCGCCGGGCTCGTGCAGCGGCGGGTCGCCGGCGCGCCCGGTGGCCGCGCCGGGCTCGAGCCGGTGCAGGGAGACGTCGGCGCGCTGGCCGGGCAGCGGCGGGGTCAGCTCCTCGGTGCGATGGCCCCTGCGCTGGCGAGCGCGGCGCTCGCCGGCCCGGATCACGATCACGTGCTCGCCCTCGTCGAGGCGCAGCAGCTGCGAGAGCGTCAGGTCGAGGCCCGAGGCGATCCGCTCGGCGATCACCAGGGTCGGGCTGGTCTCGCCGCGCTCGACCTGGGAGAGCATCGGCGCCGAGACCCCGCTGCGCTCGGCGAGGTCGCGCAGCGAGAGGTCCATCGCCTCGCGCAGGGCGCGAACCCGCGTTCCGACCGCCGGTTCCTGGGCCACCACCGCGCTCACGGTGTGTACGTTATCACGGACGTTTGTCTGACGCGAGGACTATTCCCCGGTCGGGCGCACCATCACCTCGCTGATCGTCACGTGCTTCGGCTGTCCGACGACGAAGACGACGGCCCGCGCGATGTCCTCCGCGGCGAGCGGGGTGCCGATCCGCTCGCGCATCTTCTCGATCCGATCGACCACCATCGGGTTCTCGTTGTGCCCCTGGAGCTCGGTCTCGACGAAGCCCGGCTCGACGCAGGTGACGCGAACCCCGATGTGCAGGCCCTCCTGGCGCAGGGCCTCGGTGAATCCGACCACGCCCCACTTGGTCATGTTGTAGACCCCGGCGCCCAGGGCGGCCGTTCGGCCGGCGACCGAGGAGACGTTGACGATGTCCCCTCCCCCGCCGTCTCGGATCAGCGGCAGCGCGTAGTGGGTGCAGTACAGGAGCCCGAGGCAGTTGACCTCGAGCATCGTCCGCCACTCGCTCGGATCGGCGCCCTGGAGTGGGCCCAGCAGCATCACACCGGCGTTGTTGACCAGCGTGTCGAGCCCGCCGAGCTCGGCGTGCGCCGTCTCGACCAGGTTCTTCGCCTGGGCCTCGTCGGCGATGTCGGCCTCGATCGCGACCGCCGTGCCGCCGCCTTCGCTGATCCTCGCGGCAAGCTCGTCGAGGCGGTCCTTGCGGCGCGCGCCCAGCGCCACCGCTGCGCCTTCGGCGACCATCGCCTCCGCGGTCGCCTCGCCGATTCCCGATGACGCGCCGGTGATCAGCGCCTTGCGTCCTTCCAGCGATCCGGCCATCGCCGGGACTCTATCCGCAGGGAATCAGGACTGAGGTCCGGCGCGCAGGATCACGCAGGCCGCGGCGGCCGTCCGCGGACAGAACTGCGACCCGGCGTTTCGCTCCAGCTCAGCGATCGCCTCGGCGACTGGCATCGGACTGCGGTAGGGCCGCTCCGACGTCATCGCGTGGTAGGCGTCGGAGACGAGCACGATCCGGCTCAGCTGGGGGATCTCCTCACCTTCGAGCCCGTCGGGATAGCCACCGCCGTCCCAGCGTTCGTGCTCGCCTCGGATGCAGGGAGCGAGATGAGCGAGCGGCGGCATGGCGGCGACGATGCCTTCGCCGATCACCGGGTGGCGGCGGATCTGCGTCCACTCCTCCTCGGTGAGCTTCCCGGCCTTGCGCAGGATCTGGTCGGGCACGCCGATCTTGCCGATGTCATGAAGAAGGGCGACGATCTCGAGCTCGCCGAGCTGCGCTTCGTCGAGGTCGAGGCTGCGGCCGATCGCGACCGCGAGCTCGACCACGGCCTGCGAATGGTCGCCGGTGTAGCCGTCGCGGGCCTCGAGCGCGCCGAGCAGCGCCTGGACGCTGCCGGCCGCAGCCGCCTGCTTCCAGGCCGCCGTCGTGCGCTCGTCCTTTTCGAGTTGGTCGGCGATCAGCTGCGCGAGGATGTGCATGAAGCGCAGGTCGCGCTCCTCGAGCTCGGGGCTGGGGGCGTGGCTGAGACAGCAAAAGGTTCCGAACACGCTTCCATCCGACAGCTTCACCGGAACACCGACGTAGGAGCCGATCCGCCCCTTGGCGGTGATCTCCAGGGTGCTGACCAATGGCTCCTCGGCCGAGTCGCGGACTATGTTCGGCAAGCTGCCCGCAAGCATCAGTTGGCAGTAGGTGCCCTCCAGCGGGCCGGCCTCGCCCGTGCGCGAGCCGAATGAATCACCGTCTCCCGCCACGCCGCGATAGTGCTCTTTGTCGTCGCGGGTGTCGGCCAGGTAGGCCATGTCCATGTCGAGCATCTCCCGCGCCGCCTCGAGAACTCGATCGATCGTCTCGGCCGGATCGAGATCGGTGGGGATCCCGTCGGCGCCGGTCGAAGCCCAAAGCGCCGCCGGGCTCGGGCCCAACATGGGCGGGCTCTCGGTCAGTGGCGTCACTCGACCTGTATCGGCAGACCAGGCCATTTACGCGATGCGACCGGTCGTTCAGCCCAGGTTCAGCGCCAGCTGGACGACCGAAGCGCCGACCGCCTGGACGCTCGCGCGCGAGAGCTTGTCGATGCCGTCGGCGAGACTGTGCCCCGGGTAGGTCCAGTCGATCAGGTCGATCGCGGGCACCCCGGACTTCAGGAACGGCGTGTGGTCGTCGACGATCGACGGGCCGGTGCCCTTGACGAACACGTCGCCGGCGCCGACCTCGTCCGCGGCCGCGACCAGCTCCGCCCAAAGCGGGGGCGTCGAGGTCGCCTCGCGGGGCAGCTTCAGGCCCTTGTTGGCGACGTAGTCGAGCAGGATCATCGCTCCGGTCTCGTTCGGGTGCGCCTCGACGTAGGCGCGCGAGCCGCGCAGACCGGTGTGGTAGAAGCTCGTCTGCTCCGCCGGCAACCCCTCCGCCGGCTCCTCGCCGTCGAAGAGCACGAAGCGGATCTGCGGCGATCCGGCCGGCCGCTGCTCGGCCGCCAGCGCCCGCGCGGCCTCGATCACGATCGCCGATCCCGCGGCGCCGTTGTTGGCGCCGACGAACCCCTTCGGCTTGGTCAGCGTGTCGTAGTGGGCGCCGATCACGATCGCGGGTGAGGTCCCCGGCAGGGTGCCGACGATGTTGCGCAAGCCGGGCTCGCCCGGAATCGGCTCGAACTGGCCGTTGGGGAGCTGCGCTCGGAGGTCCTCGGCGAGCTTCTGCAGCTGCGGCGATCCGGCCGGCCGCTGGCCGACCGCGACCTGGTCGCGAATCAGCGCCCAGGCCGCATCGGCGTCGAAGCCTTCGGCGGTCCCCGCCGCCGCGGGCGCCGTGCTCGTGCTCGTGTCGGCGCCCGAACCGCAGCCCGCGACCAGGGCCGCCGCCGCGAGGACGAGGGCGAGCGCCGCCCTCATGGCCCGGGGGTCGCCGGCGCGCTCGCGGCTTCGGCCGTCAGGCCCTCGGCCTCGCGCACCGCGGCGCCCTCCAGCGCGTTCGACATCGCCCGGATGTACGCGCGGGCCGATGCTTCGAGGATGTCGGTGGCGACGCCTTGGCCGCTGGCGAGGCGGCCCTGGGCGCGCACGGTCGCGGTCACCTCACCGAGCGCGTCCTCGCCCTCGGTCACCGCCGAGACGGTGTACGACCGCAGCTCGGACTCGATCCCGGTGGCGGCGCGTACCGCGCCGAAGATCGCGTCCACGGGCCCGTCGCCGCCGGACTCGCCGACCGCCTCGGTGCCGTCGGGCATCCGCACGGCGACCTTCGCCAGCGGCTCGCGCCGGCTCGAGGCCTCGACGTCGAACCAGGCGAGCTCGTAGCCCGCCCCGCCGTCGCGCACGTGGTCGGAGACGATCGCCTCGAGGTCGAGCGCGGTCACCTGCTTCTTCTTGTCAGCGATCTCCTTGAACCGCTTGAACGCCTGGTTGAGCGCGTTGCCCTCGACCTTGAAGCCCAGCTGCTCGAGCGCGTCGCGCAGGGCGTGGCGGCCGGAGTGCTTGCCGAGCACGATCGAGTTCGACTCCAGGCCGACCTCGGTCGCGTCCATGATCTCGTAGGTGGTGCGCTCCTTGAGCACGCCGTCCTGGTGGATCCCGGACTCATGCGCGAAGGCGTTGCGCCCGACGATCGCCTTGTTCGGCGGCACGGCGTAGCCGGTGAACCGGGTGACCATCCGCGACGTGCGCGCGATCTCGCGTGTGTTGCAGCCGGTGTCGAGCCCGTGGTGGTCGCGGCGAGTGCGCAGCAGCATCACGATCTCCTCCAGCGAGCAGTTGCCCGCTCGCTCGCCGAGCCCGTTGATCGCGCACTCGACCTGGCGGGCGCCGGCCAGCAGCCCGGCGTAGGAGTTGGCAACCGCCATCCCCAGGTCGTCGTGGCAGTGGACCGAGAGCTCGACCCCGCGAAGCTCGGGCACGAGCTCGTAGAGACGGGCGAAGTAGTCGGTGTACTCCTCCGGGGTCGTGTAGCCGACGGTGTCGGCGATGTTGATCACGTTGGCGCCCTCGGCGACCGCGATCGCGCAGACCTCGGCGGTGAACTCGACGTCGGCGCGGGTCGCGTCCATGGGCGAGAACTCGACGTCCTCGCAGTAGGACTTCGCCATCGCCACGGCCGCTTTCGCCTGACCCTTGACGTCCTCGCGCGTCGACTGCAGCTGGTGTTCGATGTGGATGTCGGAGGTCGAGATGAAGGTGTGGATCCGCGGCCGCTCCGAGTCCTTGATCGCGTTCCAGGCGGCGTCGATGTCCGGCTTGTGGGTACGCGCGAGGCCGCAGATCACCGGCCCCTCGACCCGGCGGGCGATCGCCTCGACCGCCTCGAAGTCGCCGGGCGACGCGATCGGGAAGCCGGCCTCGATCACGTCGACGCCAAGGCGGCCGAGCTGCTGGGCGATCTCGACCTTCTCCTGGGCGTTGAGCGAGATCCCGGGCGACTGCTCGCCGTCCCGCAGCGTGGTATCGAAAATGTGGACCTGGTCGGCCATGGGGCCTTCTCCTTCTCTCTGAAACCGAATGAACCTGTTATCTCGCGGCTGTCGCGCCGCCCAGCGCTATTCCCCCCGAGGGGGGAGGAGAAGGAGAAGCGCGAGGGTGGGGTACCGGTGGTTCATGCGGTCGCGGAAGCGTAGCGCAGCTAAGCGGCTCGCCGAGGGATCAGGAGCATTCGGCTTCGGCGCCGCGCTCGATCGAGTCACAGCGGTCGTCGCCCGGTCCGCCGGCGCCCTGGTCCCGACCCGGACCCCCGTCGAGCGTGTCATCGCCGTCGAGGCCCCGGAGCCGATCGGCGCCGTCGCCACCGTCGAGGTCGTCGTTCGCGGCCGTGCCCTTGAGAGTGTCGTTCCCGGCCTCGCCGAAGGCGGCAAAGCGATACGAGTTGTGAGCGCCGGCGACGATCGTGTCGTCGCCGTCACCGCCGAGTACGCGCACCCGCATCGTTGACGGAATCGGCGAATCGGCGAGCACGGTCAGGCGGTCGTTGCCGTTGCCGAGCAGGACGATGATCCGGCGGATCCGCGTCGCCGGGCAGGTCACGGTCGTGCCGTCATCGGGCGTCGGGCGAACGCAGGGCGGGGTGTCGGCTCGCGGGATCCCGGCGGCATCGCGAACTACGTAGGTGTCGTCCTCGGCTCCTGAGCTGGCGCCCGGGTTGAAGGCGATCGAGATCACGCTGTCCTGCGGCGGACCGGCGGGGTCAGCTTCGATCGACAGGGTTCCATCGTTGCGCTCGCCGACGAGAACCGCGCCCGACTGCGACGCGAGCCCGACGGCCGTGACGAGCGCCAACCCCGTCAGGGCGAGGATTCTTGAGGCCACGAGGGAAAGGTATCGCGTCAGCCGCGGTGAACCCCAAGCCAGGGATCTCACGCATGGAGGCCTCCCGAATCCAATCCCGAGCCGTGTTCAAGGTCGTCGCGATCGTGGTGGTCGCTGTCGGCGTCGCCGTGCTCCTCAACCATGTGATCGTCGAGGTGAAGACGACGATCCGCTGGACCTGCGCGGCGATCTTCCTCGCCCTCGCCCTCAGCCCGCTGGTCGACCTGATCGAGCGCGCCCGCCTCCGCGGCCGCAATCTGCCCCGGTGGCTGGCGATCCTCGTCGCCTACGTCCTCTTCCTCGTCGCCTTCATCTTTCTCGTCCTCGCGGTGATCCCGCCGATCGTGCGCGAGGTCGAGCAGCTCGGCTCGCAGTTGCCCACCTACGTCCACGACTTCGAGAGCTGGGCCAACCACAACCAGGACTTCCGCGAGCTCAACGACAAGTACGACATCACCGCGCTGCTCTCCAACGAGGCGGCTCAGCTCCCGTCGAAGCTTGGCGACGCCGCCGGGGCGGCGAAGGAGATCACGGTCGGGATCCTCAACAACCTGATCGAGGCGGTCGTCGTGCTGACGCTCACCTTCTTCCTGCTCCTCGACGGCGGCCGCCAGTTCCTGAACATCACCGCGCGGATCCGCAATCCCGAGCGTGATCGGGTGCGCAGGGTCGGCATCAGGATCGCCAGGATCGTCCGTTCCTACGTCTCGGTCAACCTGCTGCTCGCAGCGTTCGCCGGCGTCTTCACCTGGTTGGCACTGGAGCTGCTCGGCGTCGAGCTCGCCGTGCCGCTCGCGGTCCTCGTCGGCATCCTCGACCTGGTGCCGTTGATCGGCTTCACGGTCGGCGGCATCCTGGTCGCGATCGTCGCCGCCTTCCATGATTTCCCCACCGCGCTCCTGATCTGGCTCGTCCTCTTCGTCGCCTACCAGCAGCTACAGGACCGCGTGGTGCAACCGATCTTCTACAAGAACGCGGTCCGTATCCACCCTGCGCTGGCGGTGATCGTCGTCCTCGCCGGCGCCCAGCTGGCCGGCATCCTCGGCGCCCTGCTGGCGATCCCGGTCGCCGCCTCGCTCGGGGTCATCTTCGACGAGATCTGGCCGCCGCCGGCCGCCGCTCAGGAACCCGACGCGGCCGGCGGCTCGGCCGGCGTCGAATCGGCCGCCCCGGCACCCGGGTAACGCTGTCGCGAGCGTTCCAGGCGCCCGTCGCGGTAGAAGCGGTGCGCCCACAACGAGCCCGGCTTCCCGAGCCGGAACGCACCGACGACGCCGATCGGCCAGATCAGCAGGCCGGCGACCGCGGTCCAGAACTTCTCCTTCCCCGCACAGACCAGCGCCAGCGCGATGCCGACCAGGCCCAGGGAGCCGATCGCGGCGAAGACCGCTCCGCCGATGTCGTCGGCGAGGGTCAGCCAGGCGCTGAACCCGACCATCAGGACCCCGGCGAGGCAGCCCGCGATGATCATCGCGTCGATCGACTTGCGCCCCTCCTTCTCCCAGTAGACGTCCTTGAGCTCGACCCAGAGCGCGAACTCGTCCAGGGTCAGCCCCATCCCGATCGCGAACAGGACGGAGACGATCTCCCGCCAGGGCGAGTCCGGTTGGTGGACGACGCCGATGTAGCCGAAGATCATCATCGCGCAGATCCCCCAGACCAGGTGGTGGACGTGCGTGCCGCCGACCGAGACGTTCCCCGGCCACCAGCTCACCTGCTTGCGGATCATCCAGGTGCTGGTGCGGATGAACCCGAACGTCCCCAGCAGGGCGACGAAGAAGAGGAACGCGGCGAGCCGGCCGGTGTCGACGATCTCGCGCTGGAACTCGCTGCCGACGGTGGCGAGGGTCGAGATCACGTCGGTGTGAGCACGACCTTGCCGACGTTGCGGCGCTCGGCGATGAACCTGTGAGCGTCGGCCGCGCGGTCGAACGGGAACGCTTCGGCGACCACCGGGACGTAGTCACCCTTCTCGAGCCCGGGTGCGAGCGGCTCGAGGACGCGGTCGAGGCCCTCGGCGTCCCACCACTTGAGCATGTTGAGCCCGAAGACCCCCTTGTTCTCGTTCATCACCGCAAGGCTCTTCCACCACGGCATCGTCGCCCGCGGCATCCGGGCCAGGGCGCGCAGCGCCGTGGGAACGTCGCGCTTTTCCCCGGTCTGGATCTCCGAGGCGCCGTACATGACCAGGCGCCCGCCGGCGCGCAGGATCTTGTAGTCCTTGCGGAAGCTCGACGGCCCGATCGCATCGATGATCAGGTCGAGGCCTTCGCCGCCCGTGATCCGCATCGCCTCGACCGCGAAGTCCTGGTTTCTGTAGTCGATCGCGTGGGTGACGCCCTGCTCGCGGATCGCGTCGTGCTTCGCGGGCGAGGCGGTGCCCAAGATCTCGGCCCCGATCCCCTTCGCCATCTGGGTCGCCGCGATCCCCACTCCACCGGCGGCGGCGTGAATCAACAGCCGCTCGGAGGACTTGAGGCCGCCCATGACCACCAGCGCCGCGTAGGCCGTCGTGTAGTTGACCACGAACGCGGCGCCCTGCTCGAAGCTGAGCTTCTTCGGCAGGGCGACGACCTGATCGGCGGGAACGCTGACCAGCTCCGCGTAGCCGCCGAAGCGGGTACCGGCGATCACCCGGTCGCCGGCCTTGACGGACTCAACCCCGTCCCCCACGCTCTCGACCTCGCCGGCGACCTCGTAGCCGACCACGCACGGCGGCGGCGGCGCGTCGGGGTAGACGCCCGAGCGCGCCATCAGGTCGGCGAAGTTGATCCCGGCGGCGCGGACGGCGATCCGGATCTCGCCCGCTCCCACCGGCGGGTCCGGCCGCTCCTCGACCTGGAGCACCTCGGGCGCCCCGTGGCGGGTGATCACGACGGCCTTCACGCGCCCAACCCTATCTAGAGGCTGACGGCGCGGCCGAGCGCGAACGAGTCGCCGGAGGCGATCTCGTCGATCACCTGATCGGGCACCGCGGCGTCGGTGGTCAGCGCCATCACCGCCTCGCCGTCGCCGCTCGCCTGGGCGCCGACGGCCGCCGAGACGATGTTGACGCCGTGCGCGCCGAAGGCGGTGCCGACGCGGCCGATCATCCCCGGCTGGTCGGCGTAGCGGAAGATCGCCAGGTGGTCGGCGAAGGGCATGTAGAAGCTCTGGCCCCAGACGCCGACCAGGTACGGGACGTTGCGCGGGCCGACCCCGGTGCCGGCGACCTCGACCCCGCCGAGGCGAACGCGGATCAGCTCGGTGAAGTCGTCGGAGGCCGGCTCCTTGAGCTCGGTCAGCTCGATCCCGCGGCCCTCGGCCATCGCCGGGGCGTTGACGAGGTTGACCGGCTCCTCCGTGTGCCCGGAGAGGATGCCGACGAGGACGGCGATCCCGAGCAGCCTGGTGTCATGCTCGGCGATGCGGCCGTGGAAGGAGACCTCGACCCGGTCGATGGAGCCGTCGCCAAGTCCCTGCGCGAGCCTGCCGAGCTTCTCGCACAACGGCACGAACGGGGCCAGTGCCTCCATCTCCTCCGGCCGCACCGCGGCGATGTTGACCGCGTTGGTGACCACGCCGCCGGTCAGCGCCGCGCGCACCTGCTCGGCGGTGACGATCCCGGCGCGGTCCTGGGCCTCGGCGGTCGAGGCGCCCAGGTGCGGCGTGACGACGATGTCGTCGCGCTCGAACAGCGGATGCTCCGTGAACGGCTCGGAGGGGAAGACGTCGAGCGCGGCGCCGCCGACCTTGCCCGACTCGAGCCCGGCCAGCAGCGCGTCGAGGTCGATCAGCTCGCCGCGGGCGCAGTTGACGATCCGCACCCCGTCTCGCATCTGTGCGATCGCCTCGGCGTCGATCCAGCCAACCGTGTCCGGCGTCTTCGGCAGGTGGATGGTGATCACGTCGGCGCGCCCGTAGAGCTCCTCGCTCGTCTCAACCCCCTCGACGCCCAGCTCGCGAAAGCGCTCGGCGGAGACGAACTTGTCGAACCCGACCACGTCCATGTCGAAGGCCTGGGCGCGCTTGGCGACCAGCTGCCCGATCCGCCCGAAGCCGATCACGCCGAGCGTCTTGCCGTAGAGCTCGTTGCCGCCATAGCGCGAGCGCGCCCACTCGCCGGCGATCAGGGACCCGTGTGCCTGGGGGACGTTGCGGGCGAGGGCCAGGGCGAGGGCCAGGGTGTGCTCGGCGGCGGCGATCGAGTTCGACTCCGGTGCGTTGGCGACGATGATCCCGCGCCTGGTGGCGGCCTCCATGTCGACGTTGTCGACCCCGGTCCCGGCGCGCCCGATCACCTTCAGGCGCTCGGCGCGGTCGATCAGCTCCGGCGTCATCTTCGTCGCCGAGCGGATCAGGATCGCGTCGAACTCGCCGATCCGGTTCTCGAGCTCGCCGTCGGCCCAGTCGAGCCCGAGCTCGACGTCGAAATCGGCGCGCAGCAGGTCGATGCCGGCGTCGGCGATCTTCTCCTTCACCAGCACCCGCGGGATCACGTCGGTGAGCGTGCGCTCGCCGGAGCTCATCGCCTGACCTCGGGCGCGTTCTCGACGATCCAGTCGATGCATGCGGTCAGCGCCTCGACGTCGGCGGGCTCGATCGCCGGGAACATCCCGATCCGCAGCTGGTTGCGGCCCAGCTTGCGGTACGGCTCGACGTCGACGATCCCGTTCTCGCGCAGGGTCGCCGCCAGCGCCGCCGCGTCGACCGTCTCCTCGAAGTCGATCGTGCCGACGACCGCCGAGCGCTTGCCGGGGTCGGCGACGAACGGGACCGCGTATTCGCTCCGCTCGGCCCAGCCGTACAGGTGACCGGAGGATGCCGCCGACCGCCCCACGCACCAGTCGAGGCCGCCCGAGTCGAGCATCCACTCGACCTGGTCGGCGAGCAGCAGCAGGGTCGCCACCGCCGGCGTGTTGTAGGTCTGGTCCTTGCGCGAGTTCTCGAGCGCCGTCTGCAGCGAGAGGAAGGCGGGCTGCCAGCGGTCCTCGGCGCCGTCGAGCTGCTCGATCCGCGCGATCGCCGCCGGGCTCAGCAGCGCCAGCCAGAGGCCGCCGTCGGAGCCGAAGCCCTTCTGCGGCGCGAAGTAGTAGGCGTCCGCCTGCGCCGGGTCGAGCGGCAGGCCGGCGGCCGCGGACGTGCCGTCGACGAGCACCAGTGCATCGCCCGCGTCGGGCGGGCGCTCGACCCCGACCATGACGCCGGTCGAGGTCTCGTTGTGGGCCCAGGCGATCACGTCGGCGGCGGCGTCCGCGACGGGCTCGGGAGCGTCGCCGGGCTCGGCCTCGATCACGATCGGCTCGGCGAGGAAGGGGGCTGCCGCGGTCGCCTTCGCGAACTTGCTCGAGAACTCGCCGTAGGTCAGGTGCAGGGGGCGCTCCCGCACCAGCCAGGCCGCGGCGGCCTCCCAGAAGGCGGTCGTGCCGCCGTTGCCGAGCGCCACCTCGTAGCCGTCGGGGGCGGCGAACAGCTCGCCGATCCCGGCGCGGACCCGGCCGACGAGGTCCTTGACCGGCCGCTGGCGGTGTGAGGTCCCGATCACGTCCGTCGCCTCGGCAAGCGCGGCCAGCGCCTCGGGGCGAACCTTCGAGGGGCCGCAGCCGAACCGGCCGTCGGCCGGCTTCAGCTCGGGGGGAAGCTGGACTGTGGATGCATTGGTCATCGGAGGTCGGAGCAGGATAGGGTGCTCGGGTGGCCGCGGAAGAGGTGAAGGAGCCGATCGAGGGCGCCGGATACGCGGTCGCCAGCCTCGACGGACTCGGGGAAGGTTACGGATTCCGCAAGATCCGCAGTGGCCTAGGCGTGACCGAGTTCGGGGTCAACGCGATCGTCCTGCCGGCCGGCTGGGAGACCGGTGGCCACTACCACGATCGCCAGCAGGAGCTCTACTTCCTGCACAGCGGCAGGATCGAGATCGAGCTCGGAGGCGACTCCGTCTACGAGCTCGGCCCGGGAGGCATGGCGCGGGTCGACGCCGCGACCGTGCGCATGATCCGCAACCGCGGCCCCGACGACGCCGTCTACGTGGTCGTCGGCGCCGAGGGTGGCTACGTCGGCCGCGACGGCCAGGCGCCGGAGGGTGAGGACAACCGCTCCCGCCCGATCCCCGACGGCGAGTGACGGCCCACACCGCGTACCTGACCTTCGAGACGGCCGAGCGGCGCGAGTTCGTCCGCATCACCGACGACGTCCAGGCGGCGGTCGACGAATCCGGGATCGCCGAGGGGATGGCCCTGGTGTCGGCGATGCACATCACCGCCGGGGTCTGGATCAACGACGACGAGCCCGGAATCCAGGAGGACGCGCTCGAGTGGCTCGACAAGCTGGCGCCGCCGTCGTGGTCGGAGCCGGCCAACGACGTCGCCCGCGAGCTCTCCCCCGACCCCGGCGACTACCGCCATCACCGCGGCGGCGAGGACAACGGCGACGCCCACCTGAAGAACCTGCTCGTCCACCATCAGGTGATCGTCCCGGTGACCGCGGGCAGGCTCGACCTCGGCCCCTGGCAGGCGATCTTCTACGTCGAGTTCGACGGCCGCCGGCCGAAGCGGCTCGTGATCAAGGTCCTGGGCGAGTAGCCCCAGGGGCGTTAGCGCCGCTCAGTCGTCTTCCCACGAGAACGGCGGATATCTCGTGACCAGGAATCCGGCGTAGACGTTGCCGCGCAGCTGCCAGCGCATCGGGTTGAGGATCAGGGTGAACATTCCCTGCGGCAGCTTCGCCGTGAACAGGATCACGAAGATCCCGATGAAGGCGACGATCTCGGCGACGTAGAAGAGGATCCCCGCGACGATCAGGTACGGGATCGCCAGGATCCAGGCCACCAGGGCGCGCCAGCGGTCGACGTGCTCCGGGTAGTCGAACTCGACCCGGACCGGATAGCCGGGGTCGTCCTCGAGCGAGAACGGCGGGTACTGGTCGGTCAGCAGCAGGACGTACGCGAGCACCCGCGTCCCCCAGCGGTGCACGCCGGTGACGTAGTCCCAGAGGCCCCGCGGCCACTTGGCGGTGAACAGGACCGCGAAGAAGCCGATCAGGATCGCGAACAGGGCCCCGATCCCGAGGAACACCAGGACGATGTAGTGCGGCAGCGCGAGCAGCCACTTGATCAGCGGCAGGAAGCGGTTGTAGTCGCCCTGGTTCGAGGCTTCGAGGCGAACCGGATACGCCTCCCCGGGGGAGCCCAATGGCTCGCCGGCGGGCGGAGGCGGAGGCGGAGGTGCGGGGGGCGTTGCGGCTTCCATGGATCCCTTCCTATGGAGTTGAAGTCTGTGCGGGCGATGTTCGCACGCCCAGCGGACTAACCGCGGCCCGCCTAGAACTCCTGGTCGATCCAGGGCATCATCGAGCGCAGGTCGTTGCCGACGGTTTCGATCTGGTGACCGGCCGCCTCCTCGCGCTGGCGATTGAAGTTCTCGGCCCCGGCGCGGTTCTCGGCGATCCACTCCCGCGCGAACTCGCCCGACTGGATCTCGCCCAGCACCTGCTTCATCGACTCACGGACCTCCGGCCCGATCACCCTCGGACCCCGGGTCATGTCGCCGTATTCGGCGGTGTTCGAGATCGAGTAGCGCATCCCCTGAATGCCCTTTTCGTACATCAGGTCGACGATCAGCTTCAGCTCGTGCAGGGTCTCGAAATAGGCGAGGCGCGGGTCGTATCCCGCCTCGACCAGGGTCTCGAAGCCGGCGCGAACGAGCTCGGTTGCGCCGCCGCAGAGCACAGCCTGCTCCCCGAACAGGTCGGTCTCGCACTCATCCTTGAACGTGGTCTCGATGATCCCGGCGCGGCCGCCGCCGATCCCGCTGGCGTAGGCGAGCACGAGCTCGGTCGCATTGCCGGTCTCGTCCTGCTCGATCGCCATCAGGCACGGAACGCCCTTGCCCTCCTCGTATTGGCGGCGCACGAGGTGCCCGGGGCCCTTCGGGGCGACCATGCCGACGTCGACGCCGGCGGGCGGCTCGATCTGCCCGAAGTGGACCGAGAAGCCGTGCGCGAACATCAACAGGTCGCCCGGTGCGATCCCGTCGAAGATCTCGTTCTCCCATAGCTCGGCCTGCTTCTCGTCCGGGAGCAGGACCATGACCACGTCGCCGCGGCTCGCGGCGTCGGGGATGTCGAGGACCTCGAGGCCCGCAGCCTCGGCCTTGGCCCGGCTCGAGGAGTCCGCGCGGAGGCCGACGACCACGTCGTGGCCGGACTCCTTCAGGTTCAGGGCGTGCGCGTGACCCTGCGAGCCGTAGCCCAGGATCGCGATCGTCTTGCCCTTCAGCGCGTCGGGGTTCGCGTCGGCGTCGTAATAGATCTTGTCGTCAGGCATCGCGCGTGATGCTAGCCGGGCCGCTTCATGAACCACTCGGTGAACTCACGGCAGCGACCGTTGTCGTCGAAGCGGATCACGAAGCAGTTGTCGTAGACGACCGCGGGATCGGTGTAGGTGCTGACCCCGACCACCACGGCCACGTCGCCGTCGATGGCGATCGGGCGGTACTCGGCGTCGTAGGTTCCCTCGGCGTCCTCCCCGGGCGCTCCCTCCCCGGCGCCGAACCAGGACTCGACGATCGCCTCGCGGCCGCGGATCGGCTCGTCGTGCGGGTGGTAGCGACACTCCGCGTCCTCGGCGTAAAGCGCCGCGATCGCCTCGCGGTCGTAGCTCTTCCAGGCGGCGACGTAGTCGCCAAGCCAGCGCTCGGCCGTGGCCCGGTCGATCACCGCAGCTCCCGGCGCATCAGCTTGCCGGAGGCGGTGCGCGGCAGCTCGGCGACGAACTCGACCCGCTTCGGCACCTTGTAGCCGGCGAGCTCGGCGGTGCAGTGCGTGCGCAGCTCCTCGGCGCTCACCTCCGCCCTCTCGCGGCGCACGACGACGGCGGTCACGGCCTCCTGCCACTCGGCGTCCGCGCGCCCGATCACCGCCGCGTCGGCGACCGCGGGATGGCGCAGCAGCACCTCCTCGACCTCGGTCGGGAGCACGTTCTCGCCGCCGGTGACGATCATATCGCCGAGCCGGTCGGTGACGTAGAGGAAGCCCTCCTCGTCGATCCGCCCGAGGTCACCGGTGTGCAGCCAGCCGTCCTCGTCGGCGACGCCCGGGGCGACCGTCGGTCCCTGGACCAGGATCTCGTCGTCCTGGATCCGCAGGTGCGTCGTCAGCAGCGGCCTGCCCGCGGAGCCGATCCGGTGCTCGGCCTCCGCCGGTGCGAGCGTGGTCACCTGGGAGGCCGTCTCGGTCAGGCCGTATGTCTGAACCACGGTCGCGCCCCGGCCGATTGCCTCCTCGAGCACCTCCGCCGGCACCGGGCCACCGCCGACGAGGACCGCCCGCAGCGGCAGCAGGTCCACGCCGGCCTCGAGCAGGCGGGTGAGCTGGGTGGCGACGAGCGAGACCACGGTCACGCCGTCGCCCTCCAGGGAGGCGGCGATGTCGTCGACGTCGAAACCGTCGTGGACGACGGCGGCCGTGCCGTAGATGACGGTGCGCATGACGATCGAGAGCCCGCCGACGTGGAACAGCGGCAGGCAGCAGAGCCAGCGGTCGGTCGGCTCGACCCCGAGGTTGAAGGCGGACCCGACCGCGCTCCAGAGGTGGTTGCCGTAGGTGAGCCCGACCGGGCGCGGGCCGGCCGAGGTGCCGCTGGTCAAGACTCGGCAATGCAGCTCCGAGAGGTCGTGCTCGCCGAGCAGGGGCAGGTCGGCCTCGGTGTGGCCGAGGTCGGGGGTGCCGTTGACCGTCAGCGCCGGCTTGGCCCGGGCGAGCTCGGCCCGCAGCTCGGCCTCGCCGAGGCGGGTGTTGACCGGATAGGCGACCGCGCCCAGCTTCATCAGGGCGTGCAGGAGGACGACGTACTCGAGCCCGGCGGGGAGCATCAGCGCCACGGTCGCGCCCCGGCGGGCACCGCGGGCGGCCAGGCGGCGAGCGGCGGCGGTCGCCTCGCGCTCCAGCTCGGCGTAGGTCATCGCCTGGCCGTCGGCGATCAGAGCGCACCGATCCGGGCACGTGAGGGCGCGCTGCGAGAGCCAGTTGTCGAGCAACATTTCTGGCATTGTTGCGATCCGTGCCGACCCCGCACAAGGACGCCCCGCCGCAGGACGAGCTCTACGCGCCGATCGAGTGGCGCGAGGCGGCCGCCTACGAGGACATCCTCTACGAACGGGCCGAGGCGATCGCCAGGATCACGATCAACCGGCCCGAGGTCCGCAACGCCTTCCGGCCCCAGACGCTGGCCGAGCTGCGAGACGCCTTCACGCGGGCCCGCGACGACACCGGGGTGGGAGCGATCATCTTCACCGGCGCCGGCACCGAGGCCTTCTGCGCCGGCGGCGACCAGCGGATCCGCGGCGACGACGGCTACATCGGCGACGACGAGGTCGCCCAGCAGGGGGTCGGCCGCCTCGACGCCGGCGACCTCCACGTGCAGATTCGGCGAACGCCGAAGCCGGTGCTCGCCGCCGTGGCCGGCTACGCCGTCGGCGGCGGCCAGGTCCTGCACCTGGTCTGCGACCTCTCGATCGCCGCCGACAACGCGGTCTTCGGCCAGACCGGGCCCCGGGTCGGCAGCTTCGACGGCGGCTTCGGCGCCGGACTGCTCGCCCGGGCGGTCGGGGTTCGCAAGGCGAAGGAGATCTGGTTCCTCTGCCGGCTCTACGAGGCCGAGGAGTCGCTGGAGATGGGTCTCGTCAACGCGGTCGTGCCGCTCGACGAGCTGGAGCGCGAGTCGGTCGCCTGGTGCCGTGAGATGGCCAGCCTCTCCCCCCTCTCCCTGCGCCTCTTGAAGGCGAGCTTCAACGCCGCCGAGGACGGGCTCACCGGCCTCCAGCAGCTCTCCCACGACGCGACCCTGCTCTTCTACATGAGCGAAGAGGGCCAGGAGGGCCGGGACGCGTGGAAACGGGGCGAGCGCCCCGACTTCTCGAAGTTCCCGAAGCGGCCTTGAGCGGCGCTCGCATCTGGTTCATGGCCGCGAGGCCGCGGACGCTGCCCGCGGCGATCGCCCCGGTGCTGGTCGGCAGCGCCGCGGCCTGGTGGATGTCGAACGACGTCTGCGACTCGCTTGGTGGCCGCGCCGAGGCCGCGGCCCACGGGGGCTACGTCCTCGTCTTCTGCGATCCCAGCTTCCGGTGGGGCGCCTTCGTCGCCGCGCTGATCGGCTCGATCTTCATCCAGATCGGCACCAACCTCGCCAACGACTACTCCGACGCCAAGCGCGGCGCCGACACCGCCGACCGGCTCGGGCCCGTGCGCGTCACCTCGGCCGGGTTGGTCGCCCCGAAGCGCGTCCTGTACGCGACCTGGCTCGCGTTCGCCGTCGCCGTCGCCGCCGGGATCTACCTGGCGACGGTCGCCGGCCCGGTGATCATCATCGTCGGCGCCGCCTCGATCGCCGCCGGCGTGCTCTACACCGGCGGCCCGCGCCCCTACGGCTACGCCGGCATGGGCGAGCTGTTCGTCTTCCTCTTCTTCGGCCTCGTCGCCGTCAACGGCTCGTACTACGTCCAGCTCGAGCGGCTCGACTGGCTGCCGTTCTGGCTCTCGCTCTCGGTCGGCTTCCTTTCCACCGCGATTCTGGTCGTCAACAACGTCCGCGACATCGATACCGATCGCCGCGCCGGCAAGCGCACGCTGGCCGTCCGCCTCGGCCGCGAGCGCACCCGCCGCCTCTACGCGACCCTCGTCGGCGGCGCCTACCTCGCGCTCCCGGTCGGCCTGCTGGCCGCCGGCGGCCCGGCCTGGGCGCTGCTCGGCCTGCTCTCCCTGCCCCTCGCAGTGAAGCCGCTCGACAGCGTCTTCAGCCGCACCGACGGCCCGTCGCTCAACGGCGCCCTCGCCGGCACGGGCGCAGTGCTGGCGGCGTTCAGCGTCCTCCTCGCCGCCGGGCTGCTGATCGCCGCCTGAGGATGGCCGCGCGATGAAGGTCACCGAGGTCGAGGTGATCCCGATCGCGCTCCCGTTCGAGCGCCCCTACGCGACCGCCCGCGGGACGCTGGAGCAGCGGGAGATGATCGTCGCCCGGCTGATCACCGACGAGGGTCTCGTCGGCCTCGGCGAGGCCGTGCCGCTGGCGCTGCGCGGCGGCGCCGACCTCGGCGCCGTCGGCCGCGGGATCCGCAAGGGCACGCGTCGCCTGCGCCGCGCCGAGCTCTCGGACTTCGCCGGCGACGAGCCGACCCTGGCGGCCGTCGACGCCTTCATCCACAGCGTCGCCGGGCGGCGGCTCCCGGCCCCGTCGAAGGCGGCGATCGAGATGGCGGTCTTCGACCTCGCCGGCAAGGCGAGCAACCGGCCGCTGTGGTCGCTGCTCGGCGCGACCGAGGCCGGTCCGGTCGCCTGCAACGCGACCCTGGTCGCGGGTGAGCCCGGGGCGGTCGCCGCCGACGCCGAGCGCTGGGCCGCGCTCGGCTTCACCACCTTCAAGCTCAAGCTCGGGGTCGGCGACGACGTCGCCCAGGTGCGGGCCGTGCGCGAGCGGCTCGGGCCGGAGGCGAAGATCCGCGTCGACGCCAACGGCGCCTGGACCGTGGACGAGGCGCTCGGGGTATTGCGGCTGCTCGAGCCGCTGGGGATCGAGCTCGTCGAGCAGCCCGTCGGGACGGCGGCGGGAATGGCCGAGATCACCGCCGCGCTCTCGATCCCGATCGCCGCCGACGAGACCGTCGCCTCGGTCAAGGAGGCCGAGCGGGCGAAGCGCGATGGCGCCTGCGACCTGGCGACGGTGAAGCTGGCCAAGGTGGGCGGGATCGGCGAGGCGAACGGGATCGCCCAGGCGCTGCCGATCTACCTCTCCAGCGCCCTCGACGGACCGCTGGGGATCGCCGCCGCCGCCCACGCGGCCCAGGTCCTCCCCGAGCGCGGTCCGGCGACCGGGATCGCCCAGGGGCTCGCGACCCAGCTGCTGTTCTCGTCGACCGTGGCGAGCCGTGAGTGCTCGCTCGCCGGCGGGCTGCTGAGCGTGCCCGAAGGCCCGGGGCTCGGGGTCGAGCTCGACGAAGCGGCCGTGGCCGAGCACCGAATCGGCTAGCGGCTAGCGTTTCCGCGATGGACCGCACAAACCGCAACACGGCGCTCGCCTCGGCCTTCACCGAGGAGCTGGCGCGCTGCGGCGTCCGCACAGCGGTGATCTGCCCCGGCTCGCGCTCGACCCCGCTGGCGCTCGCCCTCTGGCGCGAATCGGCGATCGAGGCGCAGGTGATCGTCGACGAGCGCTCGGCGGCCTTCTTCGCCCTCGGCGCCGCCCAGGCCACGCGGGCGCCGGTGGCGGTGCTCAGCACCTCGGGTACGGCGGCCGCCAACTTCCACCCGGCGGTCTGCGAGGCCGACGAGTCCGCGGTACCGCTGATCGTGCTCACCGCCGACCGGCCTCCCGAGCTGCGCGGCATCGGAGCCGGCCAGACGATCGACCAGCTGAAGCTCTACGGCGACGCGGTGCGCTGGTTCTGCGAGGTCGGGACCCATGACGCCGACGACGCCGGCGTCCTGCACTACCGCTCGGTCGCCTGCCGGGCCTTCTGGACCGCCGCCGGCGACCCCCGGCCCGGTCCCGTGCACCTCAACCTCGCCTGGCGCGACCCGCTCGGGCCCGAGCCGCGCCCGGAGGACGTGACCGCGACCTCCGCGATCGCGCTGACGGGTCGAGACGGGCGCCCCCTGACGACGGTGCCCCCCGCCCAGGCACCCGCCGCACCGGCGCTCGTCGAGGCGCTGGTGCTGCGGATCGGGCGGGCGGAGCGGGGCCTGATCGTCGCCGGACGCCAGACCGACGCGGGCGCCGCCGGGCCGATCGCCGAGCTCGCCGCCGCCACCGGCTTCCCCGTTCTCGCCGAGCCCACCTCCCAGCTTCGGCTCGGCGGCCACGACCGCTCGCTGGTGATCTCCGCCTACGAGCCGATCGCCCGCGCGCGCCCGGCGGAGCTCGAGCCGGACCTCGTGATCCGTTTCGGCGAGATGCCGACCTGCAAGCCCCTGCGCCAGTGGCTCGCCGAGCTGCCCGATGCCGCGCAGCTCGCCGTCGACCCGACCCACGGCTGGAACGAGCCCGCCCGGATCGCCGGGGCGATCGTCCGCGCCCACCCGGACGCGCTCTGCGACGCGATCGTCGAGGCGCTCGGCGAGCGCTCGCCCGCCGGCGAGTGGAGCGAGGCCTGGCTCAGCGCCGCGGGCGCCGCCGAATCGGCCGTCGCCGAGGAGCTCGCCATGCTCGACGAGCCCTCGGAGCCCGGCCTCCACCGGGCGCTCGGTGGCGCCTACGCCGACGGCGACCTCGTCTATACCGCCTCCAGCATGCCGATCCGCGACCAGGAGGCTTTCCTGCCCTCCGGCGATGCGGACGTGCTCTTCCTCGCCAACCGCGGCGCCAACGGCATCGACGGCCTGATCTCCTCGGGCATGGGCGCCGCCCTCGCGAGCGGCCGGCCGACCTGGATCATCACCGGCGACCTCGGCCTGTTCCACGACATGAACGCGCTCGCCATCCTGCGCGGAACCGACGCCCCGGTGCGGATCGTCGTGATCGACAACGGCGGCGGTGGGATCTTCGAGTTCCTCCCCCAGGCCGCACAGATCGAGCGCGACGAGTTCGAGGCCCTGCTCGGTACGCCGACCGGGATCGAGCCCGAGCGGGTCGCCGCCTTGTTCGGAATCCCCTACGTTCGGCTCGAGACGCTCGGCCAACTCAGCGAGCAGCCGCCGGGGCCGGTGTTGATCCGCGCGTGCACGGACCGTGCCGCGAACGTCGCCCTGCACGAGCGGCTGCGGGTCGCGGCCGCGGAGGCTCTCGGGAGCCCCTAGGCGACGCGCCGGAGGTGGCCGTGCAGTGCACTACCGTTTTTTTCGAACCCGGTTCGCAATTTTCGGTAGCGCCACAGCGGGGAACCCGCGGTACGCGCGAGTCAGCCGGCAAGCAGCGGCAGCAACGCCTCGAGCTTGAGCTCCGTTTCAGCCAGCTCGGCCGCCGGGTCGGAGTCGGCGACGATCCCGGCGCCAGCGAACAGGTGCGCGGTGCGGTCGCGCAGCAGCGCGGAGCGCAGGGCGACGCAGAACTCGCCGTCCTCGGCGGCGTCCATCCAGCCCACCGGCCCCGCGTACCAGCCGCGGTCGAAGTCCTCCAGCTCGCCGATCGCCGCCTGTGCCGCCTCGTCGGGCTCCCCGCCGACCGCGGGCGTCGGGTGCAGCAGGCCCGCCAGCTCGATCGCCGAGATCGGCTGGGCGAGCTGGGCGTGCACCGGGGTCGCGAGGTGCTGGATGTTGGCCACCTTGACCAGGCCGGGCTCGGGCTCGGCCTCGACCCAGACCGAACGCGGTGCCAGCTTGCGCTCGATCCGCCGGGTGACGATCGCCTGCTCGTGGCGGTCCTTATCGCTGCGCAGCAGCTGCTCGCCGAGGTGGTCGTCGACTGCGGGGTCGGCGCTGCGCCGGGTCGAGCCGGCGAGCGCCACCGTGGCCACGCCTGCGCCGCGCCGCCGAACCAGAAGCTCCGGGCTGGCCCCCAGGAAGGCTGCTTCGGGGGTACCAGCGCAGAACGAGAAGCACGACGGGAAGAGCTCGCGAAGGGCGCCGAAGACAGCGGCGGGATCGTGCGCGGACGGGGCCTCGACGGCCACCTCGCGAGCGAGGACGACCTTCTCGAGCTCGCCCGCGCGGATCCGGTCGACGGCAGCGCCAACGGCATCCTCGAAGTGACTCGGCCCGAGCACGCTCGCAATCGTCGAAGCTCCGGTCGGACTCGGGTCGAGCAGCGGGAGCGGCTCGGATCGCAGCGAGCGCAGCCGCCGTTCGAGGCGCTCGCGGACCGCGCCGGCGTTGCCACCCGCTACCGCGGTCAGCGTCAGGAAGGTCTCGCCGCCCGAGCGCACCAGACTGAGCTCCGGCAGCACCAGCAGCGCCGGCGGCAGCGACGACCACGGGGTGGTCGCGGCGCCGTCGGCAGCGAAGGCGAAGCCACCCGTCCAAACCGGCCCGGCGCCGGCCGGGACGCCGTCCGCTCCGCGCGAGATGGCGCCGCGGCTGATCCGGGCGACCTCGGCGGCGACCTCCGCGAATCGCCGCGGACCCCGCGAGATCGCCTCGTGGGCTGAGCCCAGCGCCGCCAGCGCGAAGCCGTCGCGGTCCGGCTGCTCCCAGCAGAACCAGCGGTCGCCGGCCAGGCGCGAGGCGAATACCGCCGCGCTCGGATCGCCGATCTCGACGACCGCGGTGACGCTGACGACGCGCCGGTGCCCATCCGCCGCTTCGAGCGCGGCGTCGAGATCGGCGAGCAGGCCGTCGGTGACGATCACCCGTTCAGGCTACCGCGGGGCGACGGGCCCTCAGCGGTGCCGATGCCTGCGCTTGACCTTCCAGCTGACCGCCGCCGGAGCCAGGTCGACGTTGCCGGCGGGGTCGATGGCACGGACCTCGAACCGGTGCCTGCCGCGCTTGAGCTTGCGCTTGAGCGGCGACGTGCAGGCGGAGAACTCCGCCTTGTCGAAGCGACATTCGAACGTCGAGCCCGGTTCGCTCGATGTGAATTCGAGCCTCGCCTTGCGCCTCCGGCTCTTTGCCTTCGGGGCCTTGTCGATCGTCGTCTCGGGAGCGGTCGTGTCCCTCGGCCCAGTCGGGTCGACTGGATCGACCGGATCGACCGGATCAACCGGATCGACACCCGGGATCAGCTCGTCGGCGCCGATGTCCGGAGCGGGGCCGAGGCTGCGAGCGTCCCCCTCGAGATCGGTGAGCCCGACGAAGGCATCGGTGGTCCCCCCGTCCACCGTCGGCGAGGCGGCGAGCTCCCGGAAGTCGCCGTGCGCCGGATCGACGAAGGCCGGCGGCGCGACCTGGTTGGTGGGGGTTCCGGCTGCGGTGAGGGTGACGGACCCGGACTGGGTCGAGTCCGCGAAGTTCGAGTGCGCGATGATCACCTCGTTGTTGGAGGTCGCGTCGGCGGTCGCACGCACGTCGCCGGTCGTCCCATCGAAGATCACATTCTTGGCGTCGACGTGCGCCGTCCCGCCGTTGTCGGCTGTGAAGCGCCCGCCGTAGCTGTCGGTCGGAGCGGTCGAAACCGCGGTCACGTTGCGAAGCGTGACGCTGGCAAGCCCGCCCGTGCGTGTGAGGTTGATGGCGTCCCCGCGGGTCGGCGAGCTGTTCCAGCAGACCGAGTCGCGAATCAGGCCATTGGTCACGAAGCAGGCAGCGTTCGACCCGGCGCCGACCACGCGCGCGTAGACGCGCTCGGCGCTGCCGGCGCTCACATAGAGCGCGGCCAGGCTGCCCGAGCCGACGATCGTCAGGTCGCTGACCTTCGCGCCATCGACGGCGACGTGGACGCCCTCGCCGGCACCGGTGAGAATCCGCGGCCGCGGCTGGCCGACGGCGCCGTGGACGTTGATCGCGTGCGTGATCTCGAGGTCGGCTCCGGCGTTGTTGCCGTAGGAGTAGTCACCGGGCAGGACGACCACCTCGTCGCCGTTGTGAACGGGCAAGGAGACAGTTCCCTCGACCGCCAACTGAAGGTCGCAGGGATTCGATTGCAGGCATGGCTCCGGGCCGTTTCCCATCGGCTCCGCATACCGCGTCGTGGCCAAAGCTCCGGGAGCAAAGGCCAGGCAACCGAAGAGGCCAATGACGATCCCGCGGCCGGCCCCCGACCGTGAGCCCATCTAGTGCTCTGGCCGCGACTTGGTGATCGCGACCTCGCCCGTGCGGGCCATCTCGATCAGGCCGTGCGGGCGGATCATCGCCTCGAAGGAGTCGATCTTGTCCTGCGAGCCCGTGACCTCGATCGTCAGCGAGCGCCGCGAGACGTCGACGATCTTGCCCTCGTAGATCTCCGCGAACTGCATGATCTCGGCGCGGCTCTCGACCGAGGAGCTGACCCGGAATAGGGCCAACTCGCGCGTGGTCGTCGAGTCCGGCTCCATGTCGCGGATCTTGATCACGTTGACGAGCTTGTGAAGCTGCTTGGTCACCTGGTCGATCGGATGCACGGCGCCGTCGAGGGTGAGCGTGATCCGCGAGGTGTCGGGGTCCTCGGTCGGGCCGACGGCGAGCGTGTCGATGTTGAAGCCGCGGCGGCTGAACAGGCCCGCGATCCGGGCCAGCACGCCGGGCCGGTTCTCGACCAGCAGCGAGAGGATGTGCTTTCGGCCGGTGAGCTGGCGGCCGACCTCGAGGTCCTCGAGCCGGACCACCTCGGGTGTGCCGGGCTCGCCCATCAGCCGACCATATCCCGGGCGGCGGCGCCGGCCGGGATCATCGGGTAGCAGTTCTCGTCCTTGGTCACGTGCACGTCGAGGAGCACCGGCCCCTCGGTCTCCAGCGCCGTCCGCATCTGGTCGCGCAGCTCGCCCTTGTCGGTGCACTGCATCCCGGTCCACCCGAACGCCTCGGCGAGCTTCGGCCACTCGGGGCTGGGGCCCATCTCGACCGACTGGTAGCGCTCGTCCCAGAACAGCTCCTGCCACTGGCGGACCATGCCGAAGTGGCCGTTGTTCATCAGGAAGACCTTCACCGGGATCTCGTGGTGGGCCGCGGTCGCGAACTCCTGCACGTTCATGATCAGGCTGCCGTCGCCGGCCAGGCAGACGACGGTCTGGTCGGGGCAGGCGACCTTGGCGCCGATCGCGGCCGGCAGGCCGAAGCCCATCGTCCCCAGGCCGCCCGAGTTGAGCCACCGGCGCGGCTTGTTGAAGTGGTAGTACTGCGCGGCCCACATCTGGTGCTGGCCGACGTCGGAGGTGATGATCGCGTCGCCCTCCGTCGCCTCGTACATCGCCTCGATCATGAACTGGGGCTTGATCTCGGCGTCGCTGGAATCCTCGTAGCGCAGCGGGTAGGTCGACTGCCACTCGCGGATCTGCTTCCACCAGGCGTCGAGGCGCGAGGAGTCGGGGTTCAGCGCCCGGTACTCGCGGTTGAGCTTCGCCAGCACGTCCTTGGCATCGCCGACGATCGGGATGTGGGCGGGGACGTTCTTCGAGATCTCTGCCGGATCGACGTCGATGTGGACGAACTTCGCCCGCGGCGCGAACTCGGAGAGCTTGCCGGTGATCCGGTCGTCGAAGCGGGCGCCGACGCAGACGATCAGGTCGGCCTCGTCCATCGCGTAGTTGGCGGTCCGCGTGCCGTGCATGCCGAGCATCCCCAGCCACTGCTCGTGCGGCGCCGGGAAGGCGCCGAGGCCCATCACGGTCAGCGTCACGGGCAGCTTGTCGGAGGCGCAGAACTCGCGGAACTCGTCCGAGGCGTTCGCGTTGACGATCCCGCCGCCGCCGTAGATCACCGGCCGCTGCGAGTTGGCGAGCGCCTTGGCCGCGATCCGGATCTGCTTGATGTTGCCCTCGGTCGGGGGCTTGTAGCCGGGCAGGTTCGGCAGTCCCTCGGGCGGCGTGTAGTCGATCTCGACCCGCGAGAGGTCCTGCGGGACGTCGACCAGAACGGGGCCGGGGCGCCCGGTGGAGGCGATGTGGAAGGCGGCGTGGATGTACTCGGGGATGTGGCGCGGGTCCTTGACCAGCATCGAGTGCTTGACGACCGGCATCGTGATCCCGGTGACGTCGGCCTCCTGGAAACCGTCGGTGCCGATCAGGTCGGTGCGCACCTGGCCGGTGATGAACACGGTCGGGACCGAGTCCATCATCGCGTCGGCGATCGCGGTCACCAGGTTGGTCGCGCCCGGGCCCGAGGTCGCCAGCGCCACGCCGACGCGGCCGGACGCCTTCGCATAGCCCTCGGCCGCGTGCCCGGCGCCCTGCTCATGGCGCGCCTGGATATGGGTGATGTTGGCGTCGTAGAGCGCGTCGTAGGTCGGCAGGTTGGCGCCACCGGGGATGCCGAAGACGTGTTCGACCCCCTCGGCCTCCAATGCCTTGAAGAGTGCGTCTGCCGCGCGCATGGGCGACGGATCGTAGCAGCGGGTTTTTTCGCCGCCAGGGCGATTTTCCCGCTCGCAAGCGGGCTTCCGCTCAGTGCTCAGGCCCGGCGGTTAGCTGGCTTCCGAGGGGACTTCGCCCACCAGCTCGCCCGGCTTCCAGCGGGTCCGCGGCAGGATCGCCCGCTCGATCACCCGGCACTGGTAGCGCTCGATGATCCCGAGCATCGAGCGGACCAGCTCCTCGCCCAGGTGGTGCGGCTCGAGGCCGAGGTCGTGGAGCTTGGTGTTGGTGGCGTTGTAGTAGTGCTGCTCGGCCTCGATCCGCGGGTTCGGGTACTTGCGGACCTCGACTGTGCGCCCGGTCTCGGCCGCGGCGCGCCTGACCAGCTCGGCGAGCTCGGAGACCGAGAACTGCTCGGTGAACTGGTTGAAGACCCGGAACTCGCCCAGGTCGGCGGGGTTGGCGACCGCGAGCTCGACGCACTGCAGGGTGTCGCGGATGTTGAGGAAGCCGCGAGTCTGGCCGCCCTCGCCGTAGACGGTCAGCGGGTGGCCGATCACCGCCTGGACGCAGAAGCGGTTCAGCACCGTGCCGAAGTACTCGTCGTAGTCGAAGCGGGTGACGAGGCGCTCGTCGCCGGCCGACTCGTCGGTCTCGATCCCGTAGACGACCCCCTGGTTGAGGTCGGTCGCCCGCAGGCCCCAGATCCGGCAGGCGAAGTGGATGTTGTGGGAGTCGTGGACCTTCGAGAGGTGGTAGAGCGAGCCCGGCAGCTTCGGGAACGGCAGCGTGTCCTTGCGGCCGTTGTGCTCGATCTCGATGAACCCCTCCTCGATGTCGATGTTCGGGGTCCCGTACTCGCCCATCGTCCCGAGCTTGACCAGGTGGCAGTCCGGCACCCGGTCGCGGATCGCGAACAGCAGGTTGAGATTGCCGATCACGTTCGTGTACTGCGTCTCCACCGCCGTCTCGCGCGACTTCATCGAGTACGGCGCCGACGGCTGCTCGCCGTAGTGGACGATCGCCTCCGGCAGCGTCTCGGCGATCACCGCGTCGAGGAAGGTGAAGTCCTCGATCGAGCCCACGAACGGCTTGATCTCGTTGCCCGAGACCTCGCGCCAGGCCTCGAGCCGGTCCGCGAGCGAGCCGATCGGGGTCAGCGAGTCGGTCGACAGCTGCGTGTGCCAGCGCCGGCGGGAGAAGTTGTCGACGATCGACACCTCGTGCCCGGCCTGCGAGAAGCGCATCGCCGTCGGCCAGCCAAGGTATCCGTCACCGCCCAGGATCAGGACTCTCATGACCGCGCGAGGCTACAGAATGCCCCTCGTGGAAACAGTCGCCGACCTCTTCCCGCCCGAGCTGACCGCGATCCGCGCCGGCGGGCTCGTGCTCGCCGCGCTCGTCGCCGGCTACGCGATCTGGCGCCGGCGCGAGCTGCGCAACGCCGACGTGCTGATCCTGCTCGTGATCGCGCTCGGGCTGGCGATCGTCTCCGGCACCGAGATCCCCGACGCGCTGCTGTCCGCCTTCTCCTTCGAGCGCTCGAACGGGACCCGGATCCTCGGTGTGGCGATCTTCGCGATCGTGATCCTCTTCCTGTTGGTCCTGCGGGCGCTGAGCCAGGGCTCGCGCATCACCGCCGAGCTCTCGGCGGTGCTCGAGGGACTCGCCTGGGAGCAGTTCCGGGTCGCCGGCCACCCGGACCGTTTCCGCAACCGGATCGGGGTCCTCGTCCCCGCCTACAACGAGGCCGACAACGTCGGCAAGGTCCTCGACCGGATCCCGGCCGAGGTCTGCGGCGTGGAGACGGCGGTGCTCGTGGTCGACGACGGCTCGCGCGACGGCACCGAGGAGGTCGCCCGCGCCCACGGAGCGATCGTCGCCCGGCACGTGATCAACCGCGGCGGCGGGGCGGCCCTCCGAACCGGGTATCGGCTCCTGTCTGATTCCGGCGCCAGGATCGTCGTCACGCTCGACGCCGACGGCCAGCACCTGCCCGAGGAGATGGAGCGCCTGGTGAAGCCGGTCCTCGACGGCGAGGTCGCGGTCGCCCACGGCTCGCGCGTGCTCGGCGAGGCGGAGGCGAACCACCCCGCCCGCGAGGCCGGAATCGTCTTCTTCAACAAGCTCGTCTCGCTGATCACGCGCACGCACGTCACCGACTGCTCGAACGGCTACCGGGCGGTGCGCGCCGACGTCCTCCCGCAGCTCGTCCTGCGCCAGGAGCAGTTCCACACCTCCGAGTTCATGATCGAGGCGATCAAGCGCGGCGTCCCGGCCAAGGAGGTGCCGGTAACGGTGGTCAGCCGGCTCTCAGGCCACTCGAAGAAGCCGGCCGTGATGCGCTACGGGATGGGGTTCGCGAACGCGATCGTGCGGACCTGGCTGCGGTAACCCCCGGCTGCAGCTTGCCCGGCGCCGCTCGATATGGGAGGGTCCGCGCGTGCGGAGGATTTGCATCGTCGCGGGGATCGCGGTCGCGCTTGCCGGGTGCGGCGGCGGGGGCGACGCGTCGACGGTGGCCTCGACGACCTCGACCCCGGACACGGCCGGTACCACGATCCCGGACCCCGCGCAACCGATCACCGAGCTGGTCTCGGCGATCGAGAAGCTGGACGCGCACAGCAGCTGCGAGCAGGCGCTGGAGCCGGTCAACCCGATCGTCATTCCCGAGCCCGATGGCGGCGACAGCTTGAGGAACTGCCGGTCGGCGGCAACGCTGCTCGGCATCCTGCGCGACTTCGAGCCGACCGACAGCGCCGAGTTCGGGACGGGGGCGCTCATCGATGGCACCAGCGGGGGCGATCCGGTCACGCTCACGGCAGCTCTGGACGTGACCAGGAGCTTCAAGTTGACGGGGATCAGTCTGAGCCGCGTCCAGATCGGCACGGAGCCGTCGGCCGAGGCCGACTTCGAAGCGCCCGCCGCCTCCTTCCTCAAGGCCCTGCGAGACGGGGACTGCAAGGCGGCGCACAGCGAGCTGGCCTCATTCTCCCGGATCGCCTACGCCGACGAAAAGGAGTTCTGCTCGATCTTCGACGACAACTTCATGACTGGACCGGAGGGGCTCGGGGCACGCCTGCGGGCGGATCCCGACGCCGATCTGGTCGATCTGGGCGGTACCCACGACGAACATTTCTACGGCCTCGCGACCGCGCCGGCCGGCTATCGGACGATCATGGTCGGCACGGTCGGGCACGGTGACACGTTGGTCTCCGAGGTGGTGCCCGTCGAGCGTTGAGACGCGTAGACGAGCGCCGCAGTGGGTAGGGAGCCGCCGATGAACGCTCGCCTCCTGACCGCCGGCCTCGCGCTCCTCGTCCTCGCGGTTGCCGGCGCTGGATGCGGCGGCGGCGGCGACTCGACCATCTCCACCGGCGCCAGCGGGGCGACCGGAGCGAGCGCGACGAGCGACGTGGCGGCGGACGCGGATGCGAAGGCGGCCGCGCGCACGGCTCAGGTGACGCTGGAGGCACTTGCCACCGAGCACAACGGCTCCTACGCGGGTGCCGACGTCTCCAGGCTCGCCCAGCTTGATCCCAGGCTCGCCGACGCCGACCTCACGGTCACCTCGGACGACACCACCTATACGGTCGATGTCGCCTCGACGTCCGGCGTCACCTTCTCCATCACTCGCGAGAAGAACGGCGCCGTCGCGTTTTCCTGCGAGCCGCCCGGCACGGGCGGCTGCCCGGACAGCGGCGACTGGAGCTGACCGGCGCCCTCAGGCCCGGTAGGCCGGGCCGGGCCTGACGTCCTCGACCGCGGGCAGGTCCATGTCGAGACCGCAGCTGGTGCAGACCTGGACGTGGATCTTCTGCACGGTCCCGCACTGCGGGCAGCGGCGCTCGGGCTCGGTGTTCTCGTCGCGCGACATCAGGGCGGCGATCAGGCCGAAGATCGGCAGGATCGCGCCGATCACGAACCAGAGCCAGAACGAACCGCCCTTGGCGCGCCCGACGAAGCCGGTCCCGAGCCCGAAGCTGATCGCGAACACCGCGTAGAAGCCGCCGGCCATGCGCTGAAGTTAGTCGACCGGTCGATGGGTGCCGCCGCGCGCGTAGACCTCGGCGCGCAGCGGCCGCGGGTGGCCGATCGAGCCGACCTCCGCGGTGTCGCGGCGAAACGGCAGGCCGATCGTCCAGTCGGCGACCGCGCGGATCTTGCGGGCGAGCCCGGGGATCTGGCTCATGTGGTAGGTGCGCGCCATCCACCAGGCGACAAAGCCCCGGAACTTGAGCCTGCCGACCTTGCCGACCGCCTTGTAGCGGCCGAGGTTGACGAAGGCCTCGCGCCCGAGGTAGCCGAACCGCCGCGGGCGGGTGTCGACGCCGAGCTCGGCGGCGATGTTGTGGGCGACCGCAGGTCCCTGGCGGACCGCCATCGCCGCGGTCGGCGGACAGGCGCGCCCGCCGCCCGCCGGGTGCGGGACGGCCGCGCAGTCGCCGATCGCCCAGACGCCGCTCATGCCCTCGACGCGCATGTGGTCGTCGACGCGCACGCGCCCGCCGTCGTCCAGCGGCAGCGCCAGTCCGGCGAGGCTCGGATGCGGCTTCACGCCGGCCGTCCAGACGAGGGTCCGGGTCGGCACCCGTTCGCCGGTCGAGAGCAGCACCGAGTCGGCCGTCGCCTGGTCGAGGCGGGTGCCGAGCCGGACGTCGATCCCCCGCCCGCGAAGCTCGCGCAGCGCGTAGGTCGCGAGGTCCGCCGGAACCTCGGGCAGGACCCGGTCCATCGCCTCGACGAGGATCCAGCGCATTCCCTGCAGGCGCGCCCGGGGGTAGCGGTCCATCGCGTCGACGGCGAAGTCCTGGAGCTCGGCGAGCGCCTCGAGGCCCGAGTAGCCGCCGCGGACGAAGACGTAGGTGAGCAGCTGCTCGCGCCGGGCGGCGTCCTCGGTGGCGTTCGCGTCCTCGAGCGTCTCGATCATGTGGTTGCGAAGCCAGATCGCGTCGGCCAGGCTCTTGAAGCCGATCGCGTGCTCGTCGAGGCCTGGGATCGGCAGCGAGCGCGAGACCGATCCGACCGCCACCAGGAGCTGGTCGTAGCGCAGCGTCTCGGCCGTGCCGTCGTGGCCGCTCAGCTCGACCGTGCGAGCCGCCGGGTCGTGGGCGGAGATCGCGCCGAGGCGCAGGTTGGTCCGCTTCAGCAGGTCGCGCAGCGGCGTGACGACGTGGCGAGGCTCGAGCGTTCCCGCCGCCGCCTCGGGCAGAAACGGCGTGTAGAGCAGGAAGTTGACGTCGTTGACGAGGATCAGGCGCGCTGACTGCTTCGGCAGGATCCGCTCGAGCTCGCGGGCGGCCGAGGATCCGGCGAACCCGCCTCCGGCGATCACGACGTTCCAGGCCATGGCTCCTATTGTGCCACGGCTTGTAACAACTTGTTACAAAGTGCCGTAACGCACTAGCCGAGCTTCTCGTGGATCAGCCGCGTCACCTCTCCCCCGTCCGCCCGTCCCTTCGTCTCCCGCATGACGAACCCGACCAGCGGCCCGATCGCCTTCTCGTTACCGCCGCGGACGCGCTCGGCGGCGGCGGGATCCGCCTCGATCGCCCGCTCGACGATCGCCTCCAGCTCGCCCGCCTCCTCGATCCCGCCCAGCCCCTCGCGCTCGGCGATCTCGGCCGGGTCGATGTCCTCGAGCACCTGGGATCTGAGCACCTGCCGAGCGGCGCCGTGCGAGATCCGCTTCTGCTGGACCATCTCGATCGTCGCGCCCATGTGCGCCGGTCGCGGCGGCGAACCGGTCGGCTCGGCGCTGAGCGCAGCCGTCAGCTCGCCCGTGACCCAGTTCGCGACCACGGAATGCTCGATCTCCGGGACGACCTCGACCACGCGCTCGAAGTAGGCGCCGAGCTCGGCGTCGAAGGCGAGCTGGGTGGCGGCCTCGTCCCCCAGCCCGAGCTCGGTGGCGTAGCGCTCGCGGCGCTCGGCCGGCAGCTCCGGCAGGGCCGCGCGAGCCGACTCGATCATCTCCGCGGTGGGCGCCAGCGGCACCAGGTCGGGCTCGGGGAAGTAGCGATAGTCGTGCGAGTACTCCTTCGAGCGCAGCGCCGTCAGAGCGCCGCTGCGCGGATCGAAGTGCAGCGTCTCCTGCGCGACCCTGCCGCCGCCGTCGAGGATCTCGGCCTGCCGGACGATCTCGGCCTCCACCCCGCGCTCGAGGAAGCGAAAGCTGTTCATGTTCTTGAGCTCGGTCTTCGTCCCCAGCTCCTCGCTGCCCGCCGGGCGCAGTGAGACGTTGGCGTCGCACCGCAGGCTGCCCTCCTCCATGTTCACGTCGGAGACGCCGATCTGGCGGATCGTCGTGCGCAGCAGCTGCAGCCACTCGCGCGCCGTCGCCGCGTCGTGGAGGTCGGGCTCGGTGACGATCTCGACCAGCGGCGTGCCGCCACGGTTGAAGTCGACCAGCGAGACGCCCGAGTCGTGGATCCGCCCGGAGGCGGAGTCGTGGACCAGCTTCGCCGCGTCCTCCTCCAGGTGGACGCGGTGGATGCGGACGTCGCCGAGCCGCCCGTTGACGGCCAGCGGCAGATCGAACTGGCTGATCTGGTACGCCTTCGGATTGTCGGGATAGAAGTAGTTCTTGCGGTGGAAGATCGAGCGGGGGGCGATCTCGCAGCCGAGCGCGAGCCCGATCTGGATCGCGTAGCGCACCGCCTGCTCGTTGGCCACCGGCAGCGAGCCCGGGTGCGCGAGGCAGATCTCGCAGGTGTGGACGTTGGGCTCGTCGCCGAACGAGAGCTCGCAGCCGCAGAACATCTTCGTCCGCGTCGAGAGCTGGACGTGGATCTCGAGCCCGATCACCGGCTCCCAGCTCATGCGTACCCCAGCTCGTCGAGTTGCTCCTCGCCCATCCCGAAGTGATGGCCGACCTCGTGCCAGACCGTGCGCCTGACTTCCTCGGCATCCGGGTTGGCCGCGCGGAAGATGACGATCCGGCCCAGGCCCCCGACGGGGTCGTAGATCCCCATCAGATCGTCGGGGTGCGACTCCTCGACGATCACCGCGACCTCGCCGAGCTCGTCGCGCACCCACTGCGGCAGCGCGTCGATCGCCTCGACCGCGGCATCGCGAACCTCAGCGTCGGTCACGAGCCCGGCCTCCCCTCGAAGGCGATCGCCCCTTCGAGCGCGTGCGCGGCGTCGAGCAGCTTCGACTCCGCGAACGCCGGCGCGGCGATCTGCAGGCCGACCGGCAGCTCCGCCCCGCCCCCGGCGGGCGCCGCGAGCCCGCTCGGGATCGAGACCGCGGGGATCCCGGCCAGCGACATCGGCACGGTGAAGTAGTCGGAGAGGTACATCGCCAGCGGGTCGGCGGTCCGGGCGCCGAGCTCGAAGGCGACGGTGGGCGAGGTCGGGGTGACGATCAGGTCGACGGACTCGAAGGCGGTCGCGAAGTCGCCGGCGATCTTCGTTCGCACCTTCTGAGCGCGGCCGTAGTAGGCGTCGTAGTAGCCGGAGGACAGCGCGTAGGTGCCGAGCATGATCCGGCGCTTCACCTCGGCCCCGAAGCCGCGCGCGCGGGTGCGCTCGTACATCCCGTCGAGCCCTCCGTCGGTCTCGCGGATCCCGTAGCGGACGCCGTCGTAGCGCTGCAGGTTCGAGGACGCCTCGGCCGGCGCGATCACGTAGTAGGCGGAGATCCCGTGCTCCGCGTTCGGCAGCGCGATCTCCTCGATCTCCCCGCCCAGCCGTTCGATCAGCGCCAGCGAGCCCTCGAACGACTCGGCGACGCCCGGCTCGACCCCCTCGGCGTGATGGGAGAAGTCGCGGGCGACCCCGAAGCGCAGCCCGGCGAGGTCCGTCCGCGACGGCATCTCGACACCGGCCTCGATCCCGACCGAGGTCGAGTCGCGCGGGTCGCGGCCCTCCATCACGCCCAGCATCAGAGCCGCGTCGGCGACCGATCGCGTCAGCGGCCCGCACTGGTCGAGCGAGGAGGCGAAGGCGACCATGCCGTAGCGCGAGATCGCGCCGTAGGTGGGCTTCAGGCCGACGATCCCGCACAGCGCCGCGGGCTGGCGGATCGAGCCGCCGGTATCCGTGCCGATCGCCCAGGGCGCCACCCGCCCGGCCACCGCGGCCGCGGAGCCGCCGGACGAGCCGCCCGGCACCCGCGCCGTGTCCCACGGGTTCAGGGTCGGCCCGTAGCCGGAGTTCTCGGTCGACGAGCCCATCGCGAACTCGTCCATGTTGGTCTTGCCGAGCAGCCGGGCGCCGGCGTCGCCGAGCCGGCGAACGGCGGTCGCCGTGTACGGCGGCCGGTAGCCCTCGAGGATCCGGGAACCGGCCGTGGTCTCGATCCCCTCGGTGCAGAAGAGGTCCTTGACCGCGACCGGTACTCCCCGCAGCGGCGCGCCGCCGGCTCCGCGGGCACCCGGCTCGGCCCGCCAGAGGTAGGCGTTGAGCCGGTCGCCGGCCGCGGCCTGCGCGTAGGCGTCGAAGTACTCGTCGGCCGAGAGCTCGCCGGCCTCGATCCGGGCCAGCGCCTCGGTCACGGTGAGCTCGAGAGGGCTCACGCCTGGGGCGAGGGAACGCGGAAGGAGCCGTCGGCGGGATCGGGCGCGTTCTCGAGCGCGCGCTCCCGTGGCAGGCTGGGGTCGGGCTCGTCGGGGCGCAACACGTTTTCGAGCGCAACCACATGGGTGGTCGGCTCGACGTCGTCGAGGTCGAGCGCCGCGACCCGGTCGACGTGCTCGAGGATGCCCGAGAGCTCGCCCGCCATGCGATCGAGCTCCTCGTCTGAGAGCTCCAGGCGAGCGAGGCGGGCGACGTGGAGAACCTGCTCGCGATCGATCATCGCGTGCATGTTAGGGGTGGTCCCCGGGCCGGCTGAGCCGCCGGTGCGGAGCCGCCCTGAACGAGCCGCGGCCGCCCAGTGGACGGCCGCGGTGTTCACCTCTCCTCCGAGCCGGAAGCTCGGTCTACGTGCTTACGCAGGCGGCGGGCCCGCGGGCGGATCCGAGGGCGGCGGCGCCGCCGGGGGTGGGGGTGGCGGAGCGGCTCCACCATCACCGCCGCCGCCGACGCGGTCGACCTGGTCGCCGAACGAGGTCCCCTCCTCCTGCATCGACTGCCAGCCGCCGTAGGCGATGCCCGCGGTCAGCAGGAGTCCCACGAACACGCCCCAGCTCCGATCGAGGTCGAGATTGACGCCCAATGCACCGAAGGACGGCGTGTTGAGGATGCTGAAGCCGACGAAGACGAAGCTGAGGATGCCCAGCCCGGCGGTAACTGCACTAGCCGCGACTGGCAGTGCCACATCGCGCGCCATCATGGTTGCGACCGCTCCACCCGCAGCGACGATGATCGTCACCAGGAGGATGAGATCGGTGAAGTCGTACGACTGCCAAGCGTTGAAGCCGGTATCGAAACCCGGCGGCGCTTGGTCCGCGTTCGGAAATGAGAACCAGTTGAAGAACATGACGATGAACAGGACGACGGCACATGCGCCGGCGATCTGCTCACCCCTTCCAAGCCTGTCTGCGTCCATATCTCTCCTCGACGGGGTTGGGAGTGGTGGTTGTCGGCGGGCAGCGTACCGCGCTACTGCGGACGGCTCTCGGCCGCCCTCAACGTATTGGCCAGCAGCATCGCGATCGTCATGGGCCCGACCCCGCCCGGCACCGGCGTGATCGCGCCGGCGACCTCGCTGACCGCCTCGAAGTCGACGTCGCCGACCAGCCCGTCGTCGGTGCGGTTGGTGCCGACGTCGATCACCGTCGCCCCCGGCTTCACCATCTCGGCGCCGACCAGGCGCGGCGAGCCGACCGCGGCGACGAGGATGTCGGCGCGCGAGCAGACGGCCGCCAGGTCGCGGGTCCGCGAGTGACAGACGGTGACGGTGGCGTTCTCGCCGAGCAGCAGCGCCGCGAGCGGCCTGCCGACGAGGATCGAGCGGCCGAGGATCACCGCCTCCGCCCCCTCGATCTCGGTCCCGGAATGGCGCAGCAGCTCGATCACGCCCTGCGGCGTGCACGGCACCAGCCCCGGCCGGCCCTGAGCGAGCAGGCCGGCGTTGATCGCCGAGAGGCCGTCGACGTCCTTGGCCGGGTCGAGCGCCGCGATCACCGCGTCCTGGTCGATCTGCTCGGGGAGCGGCAGCTGGACGAGGATCCCGTCGACGGTCTCGTCCGCGTTCAGCGCGGCGATCAGCTCCAGCAGCTCGTCCTCCGGGGTCTCGCCGCCGAGCTGCTCGTGGATCGAGCGCATGCCGACCTCCTCGGTCTGCTTGCGCTTGCTGGCCACGTAGATCTGCGAGGCCGGGTCATCGCCGACCAGCACCGTCGCCAGCCCGGGGACGTTGCCGCCGCGCGCGGCGACGAAGTCCGCGACGCCCGCGGCCACCCGCTCCTTGACCTGCGCGGCGACGGCCTTGCCGTCGATCACCCTGGCGGCCATCAGGCGACCCGCTTCAGCGGCGCGTAGTCGGCCATCAGCTTGCGCTCGGAGCCGTCGGAGGCGAACCGGATCACGACCACGGAGCCCGCCTCGACCGCGGTCACCACCCCCTCGCCGAAGCTCGCGTGCAGCACGTCGTCACCGACCGAGTACGGAACCGGGGGCGGCGCCGGCTGCTTCGGGTCCGGGGCGCTGAACCCTTGGCCCGATGCCCGGCGGCCGAAGCCGGTGGCGCGGCTGCGCGCGTCGGCGCCGCCGAGCGACCAGCCGGTCTGCGTCGTCGCCACGTGGGCCTCGACGAGCGCCTCGGGCAGCTCCTTGAGAAAGCGCGAGGGCAGGTTCCAGCTCGCCCCGCCGTGCAGCGAGCGCCGCCGCGCGTATGTGAGCCAGAGGCGCTCGCGCGCCCGGGTGACGCCGACGTAGGCGAGCCGGCGCTCCTCCTCGACGTTGCCCTCCTCCAGCGAGCGCGAGTGCGGGAAGACGCCCTCCTCGCAGCCGATCACGAAGACGGCGTCGTATTCGAGCCCCTTCGCGTTGTGCAGCGACATCAGCGTCGCCAGGCTCTCCTCCTCGCGGATGTCGTCCTGGACGGTGACGAGCGAGATCTGGGCCAGGAACTCCTCCAGCGGCGTGACGTCCGACTCCCCCTCGAGCTCGCGGTTGGCGTCGAACTCGCCGGCGACACCGACCAGCTCCTCCAGGTTCTCGATCCGGCCCTCGGCCTCGACCGTGCGCTCCGCCTCGAGCGCCTCGATGTAGCCGGTCTCGTGGAGGACCGCGTCGAGCAGCTCGGAGACCTTGCCGTTGCGGTCGGCCCGCTGGCGCAGCCCGGCCATGGTCTCGGAGAAGCGGCCGACCGCCTTGTAGGCGGCCGTGCCGAGGCCGGGGATCGCGCTCGGGTTGGCCAGCACGTCCCAGACGTCGGCCCCGAGCGTGTTCGCGTGCGACACCATCCGCGCCTCGGTCTGCTGGCCGATCCCCCGCCGTGGCGAGTTGACGATCCGCGAGAACGAGATCGCGTCGGCCGGGTTGGCGAGCAGCTGCAGGTAGGCGATCGCGTCCTTGATCTCCGCCCGCTCGTAGAACTTCGTCCCCCCGATCACCTGGTAGGGGATCTCGAACCGCACCAGCGTGTCCTCGAGCACCCGGCTCTGGGCGTTGACACGGTAGAAGACCGCGATCCGGTCGCGCGACATCCCCTCCTCGACCAGCCGGTTGACCTCCGAGGCGACGTAGCGCGCCTCGGCGTGCTCGTCGTCGAACTCGCCGACCACGATCCGCTCGCCACGGCTGCCGTCGGTCCACAGGTGCTTGGGCTTCTGGTCGACGTTGTGCGCGATCAGCCCGTTGGCGGCGTCGAGGATCGTCTGCGTCGAGCGGTAGTTCTGCTCCAGCAGGATGACCTCGGCGTCGGGGAAGTCTTTTTCGAAGTCGAGGATGTTCCGGATGTCGGCGCCCCTGAACGAATAGACGGCCTGAAAGTCGTCTCCCACAACGGTCAGGTTCCGGTGCTCGTCGGCGAGCAGCTGGAGCATCCGGTACTGGGCCCGGTTGGTGTCCTGGTACTCGTCGACGAGGACCCAGCGGAAGATCCGCCGGTATTTGTCGCGCACGTCAGGGAAGAGCTCGAGCAGGTTCACGACCCGGACCAGCAGGTCGTCGAAGTCCATCGCCGAGGCCTCGACCATGCGGCGCTCGTAGAGGTTGTAGGTGTCGGCGATCGCCCCCTCGCGCTCAGTGCTAGACGCCGCGGCGTAGTCGGCGGCGTCGGTGAGCTGGTTCTTCGCGGCCGAGATCGCTGCCTTGACCGAGCGCGGCGGGTAGCGCTTCGTGTCGAGCTCGAGCTCGTCCATGCAGCGCTTCACCATCCGCACCGAGTCGGCCTCGTCGTAGATCGTGAAGGCGCGCTTGTACCCGAGCCGCTCGGCGTCGGCGCGCAGGATCCGCGCGCAGGCCGAGTGGAAGGTCATCACCCACATCGCCCGCGAGACGCCGCCGACCAGGCTCGCGACGCGCTCTCGCATCTCGTTCGCGGCCTTGTTCGTGAACGTGATCGCGAGGATCTCCATCGGCCGCGCCCGCCCGGTCGCCAGCAGCCAGGCGATCCGGTGGGTGAGCACACGGGTCTTCCCCGAGCCGGCGCCGGCGAGCACCAGCAGCGGCCCCTCGCCATGGGTCACCGCCTCTCGCTGAGCCGGGTTGAGGTCCTGCAGCAGGCGCTCGACGGGGTCCATCCCGACCTCGGTCGGGGCGCCTTGAAAGCTCTCGCCGCTCACGCCCGCGAGGATAGTCCCGCCTACGGCGTCCTCAGCCTCCGGCGGGATCGGGTCCGCGCTTCGGGCGCAGCTGCTTGACCTCGCCCTCGGCGGCCTTGCCGTCGAGTTCGCCCAGCCGTCCCTCCAGGGTCCCGAGCCGCTCGGAGAGCGCCCTCAACGCCTCGGCGACGGGGTCGGGGAGGTGGATCCAGTCGGCGTCCGGGCCCTCGGGCTTGCGGCCCTCCACCCGGACCGGATGGCCGGGGTTGCCGACCACCGTCGAGTTCGCCGGCACGTCCTCGATCACGACCGTGTTCGCGCCCACCTTGGCCCCGTGGCCGATCGTCACCGGGCCGAGCAGCTTCGCCCCGGAACCGATCGTCACATCGTCCTGGACCGTCGGGTGCCGCTTGCCGCGGGCGAAGCCGGTGCCGCCCAGCGTGACGCCCTGATACAGCGTCACCCGGGCGCCGATCTCGGCGGTCTCGCCGATCACGACGCCGGACCCGTGGTCGATGAAGAAGTCCTCCCCGATCCGGGCCGCCGGATGGATCTCGATCCCTGTGATCGCTCGGCTGGTGAAGGCGATCGTCCGCGGCACGAGCGGCATCCCGCCCTCGTAGAGCGCGTGCGAGACCCGGTGGGCGAGCAGCGCCTGCACGCCGGCCCAGCTGGTCAGGATCTCGACCGTGCCGACGCCGCGCGCCGCCGGATCGCGGTCCCGGGCCGCGGCGACGTCGGAGCCGATCTCGTGGGCGACCCGCCGCAATGTCCCGAACCCGAGCATCAGTCGGCGACGAAGAACGGCAGCGACATGTAGCGCTCGCCGCCGTCGGGGGCGATGACGACGATCCGCTTGCCCGCCATCTCCTTGCGAGTGGCGAGCTCCAGGGCGGCGTGGAAGGCGGCGCCGGCGGAGATCCCGATCAGCAGCCCCTCCCGCTCGGCGGCGTCGCGAGCCGCCTGCAGGGCCGTCTCGTCGTCGACCGCGATCACCTCGTCGATCACGTCGCGGTCGAGGACCTCGGGGACGAAGCCCGCGCCGATCCCCTGGATCTTGTGCGGGCCGGGCGGCTGACCGGAGAGCACGGCCGAGGTCGCGGGCTCGACCGCGACGACGTAAAAGCCCGGCCGCCGCTGCTTCAGCACCTGCCCCACGCCGGTGATCGTGCCGCCGGTGCCGACCCCGCAGACGAGCGCGTCGACCTCGCCGCCCAGGTCCGCCCAGATCTCCTCGGCGGTCGTCCGCCGGTGGACCTCCGGGTTGGCGGGGTTGGAGAACTGCTGCGGCATGTAGGCGCCCCGCTCGGCGACGATCTCCTCCGCGAGCCGGATCGCCTCCCCCATCCCACCCAGCGACGGTGTCTCGTGGACCTCCGCGCCGTAGGCCCGCAAGAGCTTCGCCCGCTCCCGGCTCATCCCCTCCGGCATCGTCAGCACGAGCTCGTAGCCGCGCGCCGCGCTGACCATCGCCAGCGCGATCCCGGTGTTGCCGCTGGTCGGCTCGACGATCGTGCCGCCGGGCGAGAGCGAGCCGTCGCGCTCCGCCGCCTCGATCATCGCCACGCCGATCCGGTCCTTGACCGAGCCGCCCGGGTTCAGGTACTCGAGCTTCGCCACCACCTCGGCGCCGAGGCCGTCGGCCAGGCGGCGCAGGCCGACGACGGGCGTCTCCCCGACCACGGCCGACGCCTCGGAGGCGATCGCGCCGGCGGGGGGTGCGGTGGATGGCTGGCTCATCATGGTCAAGGTACTGCGTGACTGGGCCGGTGGCTACGCTCCGCATCCGACCAGCACCAGGGAGCCCATTGATGTCCGAACCACGCTTCTCGACGCGCCTGCGCCTGCTCGCGCTGATCGCCGCCTGCGTCGCGTCGCTCGGGCTCGCGGCCTGCGGCGGAGGCGACGGGACCAGCGCCAGCACGACCTCGACGACGACCCCCACCGGCGCCACGGGCGGGTCCTCGACCGGCGTCGACGCCTCGAACCTCCGCGACCAGTTCAACAAGGAGCTGCTCCAGCTGCTCACCACAACTCAGGACATGAGCCGGTCGCAGGCCCAATGCACGATCGACGCGCTCGAGGCCACCGTCTCCGACAAGCAGCTGCGGCGGGCGATCGAGGAGGCGGCCCGGACCGGCCAGACGCCGCAGGACCTGATCAACCAGGCCTTCGACGCCGGCGCTCAGTGCCCCGCCAAGTAGCCGGCTTGATTTTCGCGCGGGTACGCTGAAACCGTGGCACACGACGACCCTGAGCTGCACTGGGGGCGAGCTGAACTCGCCTGGATGCCGGAGGTCGGTCCCGGCGCGGCCAGGCTCCGGGTCGAGGGTTATTTCCTTGGCCACGCGGCGCTGATCCTCACCGAAGAGCTTCCGGCGAAGTTGGCCGACGTCTCGAAGTTCGCCGGGGAGCTCCAGGTGACCGTCATCGCCGGCGAAGCCCTCCAGGTCGGCGGCGCCGTGAGCTTGGATTGGGGATCGATCGAGATCGTCGCCGACCGCCTGACAGAGCGATTCGACCCGGCCGAGCTTCGGCGCACGCTGCAGAAGGCTGTCGATGAGGCGCGACTGGAAGGGGATCGCCGAGCCGAGCAGGACGAGAGCCGCGCTCGCGAGTTCCTCAGCGATCTCGCCGCGGACCCTCCGCCCGAGTAGCTGCCGCTCGGCGCTGCGGCGCTCTTTAGATGTGGTACATGCCGGCGCCGACCTCGTCGGCCTCGCGGCGGGCGATGTCGGCGATGGTGGTCTGGCTGAAGACGCCGCGGAGGGCTTCAACGCCCTCCTTCCAGATCCCTCCCGCCTCGTCGGCCTCGGCGCCGACCTTGCCGTCGAGCGCCTGGACGACCTCGATCACGGTGATCTGGTCCGGCGGGCGGGCGAGCTTGTAGCCGCCCTTGACACCGCGCTGGCTGATCAGCAGGCCGTCGCGGCGCAGAGTCGAGAAGAGCTGCTCGAGGAACTGGACCGGCATCCCCCGGCGCTCGGCGATCTGGGCGATCGGCACCGGGCGCTCGCCGGAACGGGCCAGCTCGGCCATGGCGACGACCGCGTACCGCGACTTCGAGGTCACCGAGATCATGGCCGGCGCCGTTGGAGGTTCGCCATCCCCCAGGTTCTAACGGAAGTCGGCGGAAAAACCTCGCTCGTACCGAGTGTCGGCCGGACCCTCGCGGCGCGCCCGGCTAGTATTGCCCGCGCGGTCAGAGAGGAAGCCGCGCACCGATTCGTCTTCCACGGTCGGCAGCGGTTCAGCGCATCTGCCGGGGCTCTCCCCGGCCAAGGGGCTCATGCAAATGAACGACGAACGACGCTGCCTGGTCATCGACAATCAGCCTGCCACCCGGCTGGGAATCCGCGGGCTGCTCGGGGATCGCTACGAGGTCGAGGAGGCCGCCGACGGCCGCGACGCGCTCGAGCTGATCAGCTTCGGCGACTTCGACGTCGCGATCGTCGAGCTCGCCGCCGCGAACGGGCGCGACTCGCTGACGGGGCTACCCGCGATCAGGGCCCTGCGCAAGGCGAGCCCGCGGCTCGGGATCGTGGCCTACGGGACGCGCCCGGAGCGGCATTCGGCCAGCGAGGCCATCACCGCGGGCGCCACGGCGTTCGTCGCCAAGAGCTCGCCGGCGAGCGAGCTCGAGCGGGCGGTCGACTCCGCCGCCGAGGCGGAGACCTTCGTCGACCCGGCGGCGCGGCGAAAGCGAAACGGCGGCCCGCGTCTGACCCGCCGCCAGCGCGAGATCCTGCAGCTCTACGCGAACGGCCTCTCGACCGACGGGGCCGCCAAGCGGCTAGGCCTCAGCACCGAGACGATCCGCACCCACACCAAGGCCGTGCTGGCCCGCCTCGAAGCGAGGGACCGCACCCACGCGGTCGCGATCGGGCTGCGTTCGTCCCTGATCGAGTAGCCGCAGATCTCTGCCAAGCCCCCGCACGCCCGCAGCCGAAGGCGGGGACGTGGCGGGTCTTTATTTACAGCCAGCCGCGGTCGCGGGCGATGAGGACGGCTTGGGCGCGGTCGACCGCGCCGATCTTGCGATAGACGTTGTGCAGGTGGGTGCGGACGGTGCTGACGGAGAGCGTCAGCTCCTGGGCGATCTGCTTGTAGACCATCCCCTCGCCGAGACCGCGCAGCGCGTCGAGCTCGCGGCTCGAGAGCGGGCATGGCTCGCTCGATCGGCGGCGGCGCTCGCCGACGTGGGGAAACTCGAACAGGACCGAGCTGAGCCCGTCCTCGTCGATGTCCAGAGACCCGGCCACCTCGCGCATCGACTCGGCGGAGACCGGGTCGCCGGCGGCGTGGTGGACGACCAGGTCCGCAAGGCGGATCGCCGCGGCATGACCCGTGGCGTCGGCCGAGTGGTGGCGCTCGACGGCGGAGGCGATGACCGAGGGCAGCCCCCAACGGCGAATCAGCACGGCGCCGACCAGAGCGTGGTCGATGCCGAGCTCGCGACGCTCGCGACGGGCGTGCTCGTCCGGCGACTCGCCGTCCTTCTGGAAGGCCCGCTCGTAGCCGTAGAGCTCGGCGAGGACCAGCTTGCCGACATCGTGCAGAAGCGCCGAGACCGCGAGCTCGTCGCGCTGCGGCAGACGGGCGAGCTCGCCGATCCGCTCGGCGCCGATCCGCACCGCCACCCCGTGGCGACGGAAGCGCTCGTGGCGACTCGAGACACCGGGCTGGTCGAGGACGTCGTAGGTCTCGAGACTGCCGACGAGCGAGGAGACGCCGTCGGCGTGTAGGTACTCGACCGCCTCGCGGACCCCGCCGGTTCGGCCGGAGGGACCTTCGCCGTTGTTGGCGGCGCGCATGATCGCGATCGCCAGCGCGGTGTCGGCCTCGATCGCCTCAGAGACGTCGACCGGCGACGGCGCCTGCTGCTCGCAGAGACCGACCAGCCGGCGTCGCGCCTCGGCGAGCGCGGGCATCGCGGTGACGATCTCGAACGCCTCGGCCAGGCGGCGCCCGCCGACGCCCGCGCGGCGGTCTTCGCCGCGCATCGAAGTCTTGCTGTCTTTGGCGTTTCCGGCCTTGGTCATGCTGTTCTCATATGGGGTAGCGCCGCGCCATCCACGGCGGGTCCACCCCTTAGATCGGCAGTTCAGCGCGATTTGTTAGCCGTAAATGGGCATCGGGCGCCATTCAGGCGCCACGCACGCGCGCCAAAGCCCGTTCCAGGCGTGAAATTGCCTCTTCTCGCCCCAGCGTGGCGAGCGACTCGAAGATCCCCGGCGACACCGTTGTGCCCGTGATCGCGACCCGCAGCGGTTGGTAGAGGTCGCGCGGCTTCAGCTGCAGGCGCTCGGCGAGGGCGCCGAGCTGTGCCTCGAGGGTCGGCGGGTCGAACGGCTCCGCGGAGCGGAGGATCTCCAGCGCCTCCTCCAGGCCCTCGGCCACGCCCTCGCGCTCCATCACCTTCGACCACGCCTTCGGGTCGTCGACCGGCGGCTCGAAGAGGAAGGCGATCAGAGGCCAGAGCTCGGACAGCGTCTGCGCCTTCTCCTGAGCGATCGCGCAGGCCGCCGCGAGCCGCTCGCGGTCGGCCGCGGCGGCGGTGTGACCGGAGCGCTCGAGCTCCGCCGCCGCCGCCTCGACGTACTCGTCGGGCGGCAGGTCGCGCATGTAGCGGCCGTTGAGCCAGCGCAGCTTGCGCTCGTCGAAGATCGCCGACGAACGGCCGACCCGCTCGATCGAGAACTGCTCGACCAGCTCCGCGGTCGAGAGGATCGTCTCGTCGTCGTCGGCCCCCCAGCCGAGCAGGGCCAGATAGTTGCGCAGCGCCGCCGGCAGATAGCCGGCCCCGCGAAGCTCCTGGACCGAAGCCGCCCCATGGCGCTTCGACAGCTTCTTGCCGTCCGGGCCGTGCAGGAGCGGCAGGTGCGCGTAGCGCGGCGGGTCGAACCCGAGCGCCTCGAGGACGAGCAGCTGCTTCGGCGTGTTGGACAGGTGGTCGTCACCGCGGATCACGTCGGTGATCCGCATCTCCGCGTCGTCAACGGCGACGGCGAAGTTGTAGAGCGGGGTGCCGTCGCCGCGCGCGATCACGAGGTCGTCGGTGAGCCGGTTGGAGAAGGTGACCGGCCCACGGATCAGGTCCTCGACCACGGTCTCGCCCTCGTCGGGCACCCGCAGCCGGATCGCGGCCCCCTCCCCCGTGCGCGCCTCTCCCCGATAACCGGCGTTGGGGTGCTCCTGCTTGTAGGCGCGCACGTCGTCGGCGGTCGCCGTGTCCGGGTAGGCCTTGCCGGCCTCGACCAGCTCCGCGATCCGCGACCGGTGCGCCTCGCCGCGCTCGGCCTGGCTCACCGGGCCCTCGTCCCAGTCGAGCTCGAGCCAGCCTAGCGCGTCGAGGATCTGCTCGACGTTCTCCGGCGTCGAGCGCTCGCGGTCGGTGTCCTCGATCCGCAGGACCATCTGCCCGCCGGAACCACGTGCGAAGAGCCAGTTATAGAGTGCCGTCCGCGCCCCACCGATGTGAAGGACACCGGTCGGTGACGGGGCGAAGCGGACTCTCGGGGATTGATTCACGACTTTGCTGATCGGCGCGCATGTTTCCACAGCCGGTGGCCTCACGAAGGCCGTCGAGCGCGGTGTCGAGTCCGGCTCCGAAGCGATCCAGATCTTCAACCAGAGCCCGCGGATGTGGCGGCCGACCAACTACACGGAGGCCGACTTCGCCGAGTTCCGGGGTGCGATCGAGAGATCGCGGATCGAGTCGGCGACGATCCACGCGGTCTACCTGATCAACTGCGCCAGCAAGGAGCGCGAGATCCGGGCCAAGTCGATCACCTCGCTCACACACGCGCTGCGGGTCGGTGACGGGATCGGCGCCGACGGCGTCGTCCTCCACGCCGGGGCCCGCAAGGGCGAGCCGCACGGGCCCTCGATGAGGCGGGCGGCGAAGGCGATCGCGGCCGCGCTCTCGGACTCCGACGCCTGCCCGGTGCTGCTCGAGAACACCGCCGGGACGCAGGGGCCGCTGGGGCGAGATTTCGGCGAGCTCGGCGGGCTGGTCGAGCTGCTCGACGGCGACGAGCGGATCGGGATCTGCCTCGACTCCTGCCATCTGCTCGCCTCGGGGTTCGAGATCCGGACGGCCGACGCGCTCGAACGGGTGCTGGACGAGTTCGACGCCAAGGTCGGGCTCGAGCGCCTGCGCTGCCTGCACCTCAACGACTCGCAGATACCGCTGGGCGGAAACCGCGACAGGCATGCGAACCTGGGCGCCGGCGAGATCGGTGAGCGCGGGCTCGCGGTCTTCCTCTCCGAGCCGCGCTTCGACCGGCTCCCGACGCTGATCGAGACCGGCGGTGAGGACGGGGCGCCGGGCCGGGCCGACGTCGACCTGGCGCGGCGCCTGCGCAGACGCGGAATCGCCGCCCGCCGAAGGCGAGCGGCGAAAGCGTCGGAGAAATCTCCTTAGGAGACTTCTTCGCCCGTGTCGCGCGAAACGGCGCGCTGCAGGGCGAGGCCTAGGCCGGTGACCGCGAGCGCAACCGCGGCCATCGCGATCACGTCGAAGCCCGTGAACGGAAGCGGACCAACGTTGCCGCCGAGCCCGCCGCCGCTACTGACGTTGATGCTCGGAGGCGGGCTCCCGCCCGTGCCAACCTGTGACAGGTTTCCGCCGTACTGGTGCTGACTCGGGGAAACCTGCTGTGCCCCAGCCAGAGCCGGCAGGGAGAGCGCCGCGCAGATGGCGACGATCAGCAGTCCGGCGAGCTTGGTTTTCAACAGTTGAGTCGTGCGCAAGGCTACGGGTCTCCTTCTCGGAAATTGCGAGGTGAACAGGGAGCGACAGTAGGTCCGTCCGGTGAGATCAACGTGAGCGCGGGATGAGAACCGCTCTCATGCTCATGCTCATCTCATGCCCCTCTCATCGCCGTCTCATCCCAATCCGCGAATCTTGCAAGCGGATGCGCACGCTGCCCCCCCAGGGGACGCGCGAGTGACTGGAAGCCGCCCGCGCCTAGTGGCCGTACAAGCGGTCGTCGTCGGCGTGCTCATGGTGATCGTCTTCATCACCCTGCTGCAGCCGGAGGACCAGCGGCCCTTCTCGGGCATCGAGGGGCCGGCGCTGCCGAATCGCACCAGCCTTCCCGGTCCCGACATCTACACCGGAGCCACGCATCCGGGCGGCGGCGGAGCGGGGCAGCCGGGCAACCCGGGCGGCGGCCCCGGCACGGAGGCGGGCGGAGCCGCGGTCACTCCGACGGCGCCCGGGACGGCGCCCGTGACGCCCGAGACCCCCGCCCCGGGCGCGGGCGGGACGGATCGCGCCACGCCCAGCGAGGATCAGTACGCGGACACCCTGACCCGCCTGGTCATGCGCCTGAACTAGGCGCATGTACTAGGCGAGATGCACGCTTAATCGCAGTCGGCGGCCCCGATCCCGGCTACAGTCTTCGGCGTGTTGATCGACTCCCGGACCCGATCCGCGGAGGGCGAGATCACCGAAAGCGCGGACACCCGGGTTTCGTTGCTGTCGGGAGTCCGCACCCGGGTGCTGATCTCGTTTCTCGCCCTCCTCGTCGTCTCGACGGCCGCCTCGGTGCTCGTCCTCCGCCAGGTCCTGCTCTCGCGGATCGGGGACCAGATCGAGCGCGAGCTGGTCCGCGACGTCGACTCGCTGCAGGATGTCTCCTCGGTCGGCCAGCCGGCCAACGGCCGCCCGTTCACCGATGTCAAGCAGCTCTTCGACACCTACCTGCGCCAGTCCGCCGCACCCGCCGACGGCGCCCTGGTCACCTTCGCCGACGGCCAGCTCTACCACGTCAAGGTCGCCGACGCCAGCCAGGCGGACCTCGGCGACGCGTACGGCTCCCTGGCGAGGACGACGGCCCCGACCAGCGGCGAGCTCACCACCAGCCTCGGCGAGACCCGCTACGTCGCCGTCCCGGTCTCGGTCGGCAAGTCGAGCGGCGTCCTGGTCGCCGCCGAGCTGACCAAGGCCGACCGCGATCAGGTCGAGAGCGCCGTCAGGATCGCGATCGGGGTATCGATCGTCGTCCTGCTGCTCGCCTCGCTGTTCATCTGGCTCGCCGCCGGGCGGGCGATCGCCCCGCTGGAGGCGCTCTCGCGGACGGCGCGCACGATCTCCGAGACCGACCTCTCGGGGCGGATCCCGGTCCGCGGGAACGATGAGATCGCCGAGCTCGGACGCACCTTCAACAGCATGCTCGACCGGCTCGAGGTCGCGTTCGCAAACCAGAAGGACTTCCTCTCCGACGTCAGCCACGAACTCCGCACGCCGATCACCGTGATCCGGGGGCATCTCGAGACGCTCGGCGACTCGGAGGAGGAGCGTGACGAGGCGACCGTCGTGATCCAGGACGAGCTCGACCAGATGAGCCGCTACGTCGACGACCTGCTGCTGCTCGCCAAGGCGCCGCGCCCCGACTTCCTGCGCACCGGCCCGCTCGACCTCGATCTGTTCACGCACGACCTGTTCGCGAAGGCTCGCAGCCTCGGCGAGCGCGACTGGCGACTCGACGGCACCGGCGTCGGGATCGTCGTCGCCGACCAGCAGCGGCTCACGCAGGCGATCATGAACCTGGCCGAGAACGCCGTCCGTTACACCCGCGAGGGCGAGGCGATCTGGCTCGGCAGCTCGCTGATCGGCGACCGGGCACGGCTCTGGGTCCGCGACGAGGGCCCCGGCATCGACGACAGCGACCGCGAGCGGATCTTCAACCGCTACGCCCGCGCGGACACGAGCTCCGACGGGCTCGGGCTCGGGCTCTCCATCGTGCAGGCGATCGCCGAGGCCCACGGCGGCTCGGTCGAGCTCGATTCATGGCCGGGGCTGGGGGCGACCTTCACGATCGTCCTCCCCGCCAATCCCGTCTTCCTGTGAGCCGGATCCTGATCGCCGAGGACGAGGCCAGGCTGGCCTCGTTCCTGGAGAAGGGCCTGCGGGCGAGCGGCTTCACCACGACCGTCGTCGGCGACGGCGTCAGCGCCCAGGCGCTCGCCTCCGACGCCGACTTCGACCTCCTGATCCTCGATCTCAGCCTGCCGCGCAAGGACGGGCTCGAGGTCCTGCGCGAGCTCCGCGCCGCCGGCCAGCGGCTGCCCGTGATCGTGCTCACCGCGCGCGGCGACCCGCACGAGCGGGTCGAGGGCCTCGAGACCGGTGCCGACGACTACCTGCCGAAGCCGTTTCACTTCGAGGAGCTGGTGGCGCGGATCAGGGTGCGGCTGCGCGGCGAGGACCCCGCGAGCGAGCAGACACAGCTGCGGGTCGGCGAGGTGGCGCTCGATCTGCGCACCCGCTGGGCGAGCGTCGCCGGCAACACGGTCGAGCTCAGCGCCCGCGAGTTCGAGCTCCTGCGCACCTTCCTCCAGCACCCCAACCAGGTGCTCAGCCGCGAACAGCTGCTGGCGCGGGTCTGGGGCTACGACTACGACCCGGGCTCGAACGTCGTCGACGTCTACGTCGGCTATCTGCGCAAGAAGCTGGGCGCCGAGCGGCTCGAGACCGTGCGCGGGGTCGGCTACCGCTTCCGGGCCTGAGCGAACGTCACCGGCTCGGCGACCGCGGTCGCCGGCGGCGCGTGTGGCGCCGGCGACGCCGGCCCGGGATCGCGCAGGTGATGCGGCAGGACCAGCGCGCCGGCGCCGTGCGAGCGGGGCCGGCGGAGGTCACGCAGCGGCACGGCGATCGTCTCCACCCCGATCAGCAGGTCGAAGACGGCCGAACGGTGCTTGAGGTAGAAGAGGTCGTAGGAGAGCTTCCAGGCGGTGCCCGCCTCGCTGCCGGCGTATCCGCAGCTCACCTGGGCCCAGCCGGTCAGGCCCGGCTTGACGAGCAGGCGGCGGTCGTAGAACGGCAGCTCGCGCTCGAGACGCTGGACGAACTGGCGCCGTTCGGGCCGCGGGCCCACGACCGACATCTCGCCGCGAACCACGTTCCACAGCTGCGGCATCTCGTCCAGGTGGGTGTGGCGCAGGACGCGGCCAACGCGGGTCTGGCGCGCGTCGTCGTCGCCCGACCATGCGGGCGTGCCGGCGACCTCGGCGTCCTCGCGCATCGTCCGCAGCTTGCGAAGCGTGTACTCCCTGCCGCCCTCGCCGACCCGGCGCTGGACGTGGAAGACCGGCCCGGGGCCGCCGAACAGCTTCACGAGGACCATCGCGACCAGGAACAGCGGCGCCAGCACGACCGCGATCCCGAAGGCGAAGGCAACGTCGAAGAGCCGCTTGCGCAGTGGTGGCGTGGAGCGGAAGCGGGGGTGGATCACGTACTGGAACCACGCGGCGTTGATCGCCGCGATCGGCACGTGGCCGAAGGCGTGCTCGAAGAACTGGTCGGCGCCGATCACGCGCAGGTCGAGCCCGACGCAGACCTCGATCACGCGCTCCAGCGCCCCGAGCGAGGAGACGCCGAGCCACTCGCCGGCCTCGCGCTCGGACTCGCGCACGCCGAAGACGATCAGGTCGATGTCGTGCTCGGCGACGATCGTCTCCATCGACTCGGCGAAGCCGAGCCGCGGCGGGGCACCGACGGGCGTGGGAAGGCCGTCGTCGGTGAAGTCGATCCAGCCGACCAGCTCCCAGCGGCGCAGCCCGAGCAGCTCGAGCTCACCGGCGAGCGCGGCGCCGAGCGCGGGCGAGCCGATCACCGCAACCCGGATCGCCAGCCTCGGCTCGAGCCGCTCCGTGAAGGCGAGCCCGAAGCAGAGCATGATCCAGGCCGCGAGGAGGGGCGCGATCAGCGCCGTCGCGCTCAAGGGCACCAGGGTCAGCGAGACCAGCCAGGCGCAGAGCACGCCGGTGAGCACCGCGAGGCCGCGCGCCAGGGCGCCGCCGAGGGGCATGAGATGAAGCGGGTAGCCACCCTTGCCGAGCGCCCACGAGCAGGCGAAGACGCCGCAGCCGACGAGCGCTGCGGCGCCGCCACCCAGGCGGCCGGCGGTGACGGCGGCAGCGACCAGCGCCGGCGCAACCTCGAGGCATGCGAACTCGAGCTTGCGCAGGGCGGTCATCGCGCCCATGCGCGTCTTGGCTGTCTGCGGGGAGCCCTTCATTGCACTCCCCACCCCTATCGGCAGGCGGAGCGCCTCCATTGACCCCGCTCGGGGCGCGTTCAGGCCGCGTCGCCGAGGGCGTCGCGCAGATCGAAGGCCCGGATCCCCTCCGGGCCCTCGTCGGTGCAGTCGAAGAAGCGGGGGTTGACGCACGAGAAAGAGGCGCCATCGCCCTCGTAGCAGGGCTCGACCTTGAACTGGCACTGGGGCAGCGGATCGGAAGCCATCTTGATCCCGCCGAAACCGCCGTCGGCCTCAGCGAGCTCGAACATGTCGACGTCGATCTCAGCCCGGAAGACCTTGCGGATGCAGCCCATGTAGCGGGCGCCGGTGAGCTGGTCCTCGTAGCTGTAGAGGTAGCGGCAGCCGAGCTCGATGCAGCCACGCGGCTCGATCAGCTTGTCGCAGAATGTGCGGCAGCGCCGGCACTCGCTCGCCTGCGTTCGCTGGATTGTTGCCACGAATGAATTCTATGCCGCGAGCGCGGCGGGACCGAGCAATTGATCGAGCTCGGCGCGCAGCGCCGGCGAGGGGGTCACCCGGTAATCGGTGCCGAATCGCAACTTGCGGATTCCGTCGCGGGTTCGCATCTCGAGCTGGACCTCGTTCTCGCCCGGGAAGTCGCCGAACAGCGACTTCAGCTCGTCGATCAGGCCGGCGCCGAACTCGGCCGCGTTGATCCGCAGGACCAGCGGGCCGGTTGCCTGGACCGCCCTGGCGCGGGCGGCGGCGAGCTCGTCGGCATCGGGCTCGAAGGTCTCCGCCTCGTGGACGACGAGGCTGAGCTTGCCCGCCTCGCCCTTGTCGACCCTGCCGCGGATCACCACGACCCGGTCTACCTCGATCGCCTCGGCCACGTCGGAGGCGGCGTCGCGGACGAACAGCTCGAGCCGTCCCTCGAGGTCGTCGAGGGCGGCGAACATCACGTAGCCGCCGCGCCGGGTACGCACCTTCTTCGCCTCGGCGACGATCCCGCCGACCGTGACCCAGGCGCCGTCGGACAGCGAGGGGACGTCGGCGAGCGGGCGCTCGACCCGGGCCCGCAGCGCCTCGCGCACCTCGCCCAGCGGATGCGCGGAGACGAACGTTCCCAGGGTCTCCTTCTCCAGCCGCAGCAGCTCGCGCTGGTCGAACTCCTCGCCCGGCACGACCGGGTGACTGGGCGCCGCGAAGGCGCCTCCGGCCGCCGGCGCCTCCCCGCCCGCCGGGGCGGCGCCGAGGTCGAAGATCGAGCCCTGGCCGCGCCGTGAGTCCTCCTGCGTCTTCTGACCCGCGGACTGGGCGCCGGCGAGCACCTCGAGCATGCCCCGGCGCGGGTCGCCAGTCGAGTCGAGCGCCCCGCACTTGATCAGGCACTCGATCGCGCGCTTGTTCACGACCCGCGCGTCGACGCGCTCGCAGAAGTCCCAGATCGACTCGAACGGCGCCGACTCGCGCACCGAGATGATCGTCTCGACCGCGGAGTGGCCGACGTTCTTGACCGCGTCGAGGCCGAAGCGGATCGACTTGCCGCTCACGACGAAGCCGTGGTCGGAGGAGTTGACGTCGGGCGGCAGCACCTCGATCTCCATCTCGGCGCACTTGTTGACGAAGAACGGGACCTTGTCCTTGGTCGACATCACCGAGGAGATCACGGCCGCCATGTACTCGGCCGGGTAGTTGGCCTTCAGGTAGGCGGTGCGGTAGGAGATCAGCGCGTAGCAGGCCGCGTGGGCCTTGTTGAACGAGTAGTCGGCCGCGGCGGTCATCAGCGACCACAGGTCCTTGGCCACCGCGGGCGCCGTGCCCGAGGAGGCGCAGCCGTCGATGAACTTGCCCTGCATCGTCGCCATCAGGTCGCGCTTCTTCTTCCCGATCGCCTTGCGCAGGTCGTCCGCCTCGGCCGGAGTGAAGCCGCCGAGCTGCTTGGAGATCTCCATCAGCTGCTCCTGGTAGATGCAGCAGCCGTAGGTCCCCTCGGTGATCGGGCGCAGGCGCGGATCCTGGTAGGTGACCGAGCCGGGGTTGCGCTTACCGCGCGCGTAGTCGGGGATGAAACGCATCGCACCCGGGCGGTACAGGGCGCCGATCGCGACGATGTCGTTGAACTCGGTCGGGCGGATCTGCTTCAGCGCCTCGCGCATGCCCTCGGACTCGAGCTGGAAGACCCCGACCGAGTCGCCGCGGGAGAGCATCTCGAAGGTCTTGGCGTCGTCGAGCGGGATCGACTCCATCTCGACCTCCACCCCGCGCGAGCGGCGGATGATGTCGACGGCGTCCTCGATCACGTCGAGGTTGCGCAGGCCGAGGAAGTCCATCTTCAGCAGCCCGATCTCCTCGATCGGCCCCATCGAGTACTGGGTGACGATCTTGTACTGGCGCTCCGGCTTGCCATTGGCGCCCTTCTCGGCCGGGGCGCCGCGGTCCTCGGCCAGCTGGAGGGGCACGATCTCGTCCAGGGGGCGGTCGGCGATCACCACCGCGGCGGCGTGGATCGAGTTGTTGCGGACGATCCCCTCCAGACCCTGGGCGACCTCGACGATCCGCTTCACGTCGGCGTCGGCGTCGACCGCCTTGCGCAGGTCCTGTCCGGGCCGCAGGCACTCCTCGAAGCTTGGGCTGCGGCCCATGATCGGCTCCGGGATCAGCTTCGCCGCCCGGTCGCCGGTGGCGTAGTCGAAGCCGAGCACGCGGGCGGAGTCGCGGGTCGCCGCCCGCGGCGCCATCTTGCCGAAGGTGATGATCTGGGCGACCGACTCGCGCCCGTACTTCTCCTGCACATAGCGGATCACGCGCTCGCGCCCGCGGACGGAGAAATCGATGTCGATGTCCGGCATCGACTTGCGGGCCGGGTTCAGGAAGCGCTCGAACAGCAGGTCGTTGGCGAGCGGGTCGAGGTCGGTGATGTTGAGCGAGTAGGCGACGATCGATCCGGCCGCGGAGCCGCGTCCCGGTCCGACCGCGACCCCGTTCGCCTTCGCGTAGCTGACGAAGTCCCAGACGATCAGGAAGTAGGACTCGAAGCCCATCTCATCGATCACGCCGAGCTCGAACGCGAGCCGCTCGAGCGCCTCGGCGGGCAGCGGATCGCCGTAGCGACGGGCGAGCCCCTCGCGGGCGAGGCGGTGGAGCATCGCGCGGGGCTCCTCGCCGTCGGGCGTCGGGAAGCGCGGCAGCAGCAGCTTGCCGAGCTCGATCTCGACGTTGCAGCGCTCGGCGATCTCGAGCGTCGTCGGAACCGACTCGGGCCAGGCCTTGAACGCCTCCTCCATCTCCGCGGCGCTCTTGAGGAAGAACTCGTTGGTGTCGAAGGTCAGCTTCGGCTGTTCGAGCGTCGACTTGGTCTGCACGCAGAGCAGCGCCGCGTGGTTTTGGTAGTCCTCGCGCCGCAGGTAGTGGACGTCGGCGGTGGCGACGACCGGGCGCCCGAGCTCGCGGGCGTAGCGGGCGATGCCCTCGTTGGCCTTCGCCTGCTCCGGGATCCCGTTCTCCTGTACCTCGAAGTAGACGTTGTCGGCGCCGAACACCTGCGCCAGGTCGTCGAGGTGCGAGCGGGCGTCCGCGGGGCGGTCCTCGACCAGGCGGCGGCAGAAGCGCGACTGCAGGCAGCCGGTGAGCGCGATCACCCCGTCGGCGTGGCGGTCGAGGAGCTCCATGTCGACGTTGGCCTTGCCGCGCCTGAACCCCTCGAGGAAGCCGGCGGAGGTGAGCTTGACGAGGTTGCGAAAGCCGGTGTCGCTGGCGGCCAGCAGGGTCAGGTGGTTGCGCTCGACCCTGCCCTCGGCGCGGCGGTCGTCGACCAGGTACGCCTCGAGCCCGAGGATCGGCTTGATCCCGTGCTGGCGACAGGCCTTGTAGTGCTCCACCGCCCCGTTCATCACACCGTGGTCGGTCAGCCCCAGCGCCGGCATCCCGAGCTCGGCCGCCCGCGCCGCGAGCCCGCGGTCCACCTTGTCGGCGCCCTTGTTGACGATCTTGCAGGCGCCGTCGAGCAGCGAGTACTCGCTGTGCACGTGCAGATGGACCACGCTCCCGCTCACCCGCCGATCATGGCAAGCGGGCCAGATGCCACCGGGGTCCAAGGTCGCAACTTGCGGCTTCAGGAGTTGCCGTTAGCTGCGAGGATCCGGCCCTTGATCTGGCTCCTGCGACACGGCGAGGCCGAGGCCCGTGCGAGCGACGACGCCTCCCGCCCGCTGACCGCCAAGGGCAGGCGGCAGGCCACCGCGGCCGGCGTTGCTCTGAGGGCGCTCGACGCCGGGATCGAGGCCTGCCTGACGAGCCCCAAGCTGCGGGCCCTCGACACCGCCCGGATCACCTGCGAGGAGCTGGGGCTGGAGCCCGAGGTCGCCGAGGCGCTGGCCGGCGGCGACTTCGATCCGGCGGCGCTGGCCGCCGGCCGCGGCACCGTGCTGCTGGTCGGGCACGAGCCCGACTTCTCGCGCGCCGTGCAGCTGGCGACGGGCGCCCGGGTGGAGTTCAAGAAGGGCGGCCTGGCGGCGATCGACGACTCGGTCCTGACGACGCTCGCGCGCCCGGGCCAGCTGCGGCTGATCGCCGGGCTCTAGGCGTCCGCGTCGGCGGCTTCGTCCGGCACGGCGCGCAGGTGACCGAGCGCCCGCTCGGTGCGCTCGTCAGATTCGCGCAGGCGCTGATCCGCGTCGCGCAGCTGCTCCAGCAGCAGGTTGAGGCGGTCGCGCGCCTCGAGCGTGTTCGCCTGGCGCTCGATCCGCTGGGAGAGATCGTTGGCGGTGGCGGTGAGATCGCGCGTCGCCTCCGCGGCCGCGCCCTGGGCGCGGGTGGTGATCGTCGCCTCGGCGATCCGCGTCGTCTGCGAGATCCGCTCCTCCGCGACCCCCGCCGCGGTGCGGATGTCGCCGCCGATCCGTGCCAGCTCGTCGCGCAGCGCGATCAGCTCGGCGCGTGCCTCGATCACCATCGAGCCGAGCTCGGCCCGCAGCCGGGTGCCGAGCTCGCCCTGTTCGGCGCGCACGGCCTCGGCGAGCCGGCGCTCGGCGGCCTCGGCTCCGCGGTCGGCGCGCTGCTCGAGCTCCGCGGCGACATCCGCGAGCGCCTCGCGGGCGCTCGTGATCGCATCGGAAATCTGGCGCTCGGCCACACCGGCGCGGTCGGCGATCATCCGCTCCGAGCCGCCGGTCAGCTCGGCGACCGTCCGCTCGGCGCTCTCCGAGCGCTCGGCGATCTGCCGCTCGGCGGAGCTCGCATGCTCGGCGATCTCGCGAGCGGCCTCCTCGGCTCGCTCGCCGACGACCTGGTGCGACGCCCGGGCACGGGCGTCGATCAGCCGCTCGGCGGCGTCGAGGCTCCTCGAAAGCTGCTCGCCCGCGGTCTCGAGCCTCTGAGCCACGCCGAGCTCGGCGTCCGAGGCATCGAGCGCGAACTTGGCCTCGGACTCGGCGGCCAGGCCGCGCAGGCGTTCGACCTCCCCCCGCGCTTCGCTGCGCAGGGTGCCGACCTCGGCGCGAAGCACCTCCAGGTCCCCCGAGCGCATCGCGTTCGACTCCTGGCGCGCCTGGTCGAGGATCGCCTGCGCGTGGGCGTCGATCCGGTCCTCGGCCTCCTTGATCCGCTGCTCACGCTCCTCGCGCGCCAGCTTCAGCTCCTGGCGCCGCTCGGTGCGGCTGACCGCGCGCTTCGCGTGCTCGGTTATCTCCTCGCGGGCCTGCTGGGTGACCTCCCCCAGTTCCGCCTCCGCCGCCGAGCGGTGCTCGGCCGCGGTCCGCTCCGCCTCCTCGGCAAGCTGGTCGGCGATTCCACGGGCCACCGTCTCGCCGGTCGCCGCAAGCCGGCCCTCGGCCCGCTCGAGCTCCCCGCCGAGGGTCTCGCGAACCGCCGCCGCCCCCCGCTCGCGCTGGGCCACGAACTCCGTGTTCAGCGTCTTGCGATAGCTCTCGAGCTCGGTTCCGAGGCGCTGCGCGAGCGATTGCTCGAACGCGTCCGAGCGCCTGGAGAGGCTGGCGTCGAGGTCGCGGGCGATCTCCTCGATCGACACGGTGACGCGCTCGCCGAGCGCCGCCGTGGCGGCCTCGATACGCGTTCGCAGCTCGGCGTCCACCCCTTCGCCGAGCTGCCGGCCCAGGGCGTCGACCTCGCTCACCACCGTCACGCGCAGCTCGTCGCGAAGCTGCCCGGCGGCGTTCGCGAGCTGCTGGACGTTCTCCCCGGAAACCTCTTCGACGGTTTCGCGCAGGCGCGTCTCGACGCTCTCGCCGAGCTGCTCGCGCATCTCCCGCGCCCGCCGTGCGATCTCGTCGCGAAGCTCGTCGCGGACCGAGGCGATCGCCTCGTTGCGCCGCTGGCGCAGGTCCTCGCGCTCGGCCTCGACCCGCTGGCTGATCTCGTCCTCGATCGCGTCCAGACGGTGGGCGATCTCGATGCTGAGCTCACCGCGGCTGGCGGCCGCGGCGGTGCCGGCGCGCTCCTGCAGCCGCGACTCGGCGCTCGCGATCCCCGCCTCGAGCTCGGCTTCGAGCTGCCGGCGTCCCTCGGCGGCCCGCGCCGAGAGCTCCCGTAGCGAGCCGTCGACGAGCTCGGCGATCCGCTGGCGCAGCTCGCTTCTCGTCGACTCGAGCTCGCCGGCAAGTGTTCCCGATGCCCGTGAAAGGCGATCGTCGAGTCGCTCCTCCACCCGCCTGTGCGCGTCGATGACGGCGCGCTCGAGGCGCTCGCGCAGCAGCCGGTCCGTCTGCTCCATCCGCTCGGCGAGCCGCCCGGCGACACTGCGCTCGACCTCGTCGCCGCGGCCGCGGTAGTCGCGCTCGACGTCGAGGCGGATCGTCTCCGAGAGCTCGAGCAGCGAGCGGGCGTTCACCGCCCTCAGTTCGGCGCCGCTCGCCTGCAACTGCTCGGTGAGCACGGAGCGGAACTGCTCGGCGCCCGCGTTGAGCTGCCTGTGGATCTCATGCGAGAGGCCGACGGATGCGCGCTCGAGGCGTTCGATCTCGCGCTCCACCCGCTCCTCCGCGACGCGGGCGGCGCTCTCCATCATCTGGCCCGAAAGATCGGAGAGCTCGCGGTCGAGGCGCTGGGCCTCCCCGCCGAGCTGACCCCGCAGGCCCTCGCGAGCCCGATCCGCGGCCTCGCGGACGGTCTCCTCGCCGTATCCCTCTCGTTCCATCAGCTCTCTCTTCGGCTCCTTCGCGCTCTCGCCTGAGGTGGCTTCGCCGGGACTGTGGCGAATCCGCCCGCTGCAAGACGCCTCGCAGGGCACTCGCGGATGACGTCTTGCGAGCCGATGTTGATGCGTGAGCGTGAGAGACCCCGTTGATTACCGTGAAGGGATGGCCGACCGTCCCACCTCCCGGCTGGAGCCGGCGGCGTGGCTCGCCCTCGCGCTGCTCTCGGTCGTCTGGGGTTGGTGGGCCTGGCAGCAGGGCGCGTACTTCGGCGTCGTCCTGCTGCCCGGCGCGATCCTGCTCTGCGCGGCCACGGTCCTGCTCGTCCGCTTCGCCCCCTGGCGAGCGGAGCTGAGCCTCTCCCGGCCGGTGCTGGTCGCGCTCCTGGCGCTGAGCGCGCTCGGCGGCTGGGCGCTGCTCTCGGCGCTGTGGAGCCCGGCCCCGGAGCTCGCCGTCGCCGATGGCCAGCGGATCCTCGTCTACGCGCTCTGCTTCGGGCTCGGCCTCGGGCTCTGCAACCTCCTCGGCCCGCGAATGAAGCTCGCGATGGTGCCGCTCGCAGCCGGCGCCGCCTTCGCCGGGCTGATCACCGTCGTCACCCTGGCGACCAGCGACGCTCCCCACGATCTGCTGGAGGCGACCGGGACGCTGCAGTTCCCGCTCGGCTACCGCAACGCCGAGGCGGCCTTCTTCGGGGTGGCCCTGTTCCCGGCCCTCGGCCTGGCGACCGCGCGGGACCTCGACTGGCGCCTGCGCGCCGCCGCGCTCGCCACGGCGACGATGTGCATTGACCTCTTCCTGCTCGCCCAGAGCCGCGGCTCGGTGCCGGCCATGGCCGTGGCGCTGGTGGTCTACGTCCTGTTCTCACCGCTGCGGCTGCGGGCGCTGAGCTGGCTCGGGCTCGCGGTGCTGCCGGCGCTGGCGATCATCCCCGCGCTCACCGCCCTCTTCCACGCCGCCGACCCGGGCCTGGGGCCGAACGTCGTCGACGAGATGAACCAGGCGGGCGCGATCGCGGCGCTGAGCACCTTTGCCGCGCTCATCCTCGGCGGCCTGGCGAGCCGCTTCGAGCGCCGGGTCCCTGGCCTGCGCAGCGACTCCGCCGACTCCAACCGCACGGTCGGCCGGGGCCTCGCGGTGACCGCGGGGCTGCTCGTGGTCGCCTTCGTCGTCGGGGTCGGCAACCCGGCCAGCTGGCTCGAAGACCGCGCCGGCGAGTTCCGCCACGGCGGCAGCCCGGACCTCTCCGGCCATTCGAGCCGCTTCACCTTCAACGTCGGCTCGGACCGCTACGACATCTGGCGGGTCGCCGTCGACGACGCCGCCGACGATCCGATCTTCGGCGACGGCGGCGGCGGCTTCCAGTACAGCTACCTGCGCAATCGCGAGAGCGAGGTCCAGAACGTGCGCGACGCCCACAGCGTCGAGCTCGAGTTGCTCTCGGAGCTCGGGGCCGTCGGCCTGATCCTCTTCGTGACCGCACTCGGCGGCGCGGCGACGGGCGTGGTGCGCGCCGGCCGCCTCGGGCCCTCGGCCGCGCAGCTGCGCGCGGTGGCGCTTGCCAGCGGCGCCTACTGGCTCGTCCACACCTCGGTCGACTGGTTCTGGCCCTACCCGGCGATCACGGCTCCGGTGCTGGCCCTGCTCGGGTCGGCGTGCGCACCCTCGGTGCGGGCTTTGGGACGCCGCTCGACCAGGGCGTGGCGCGGGTGGCTGATCGGCGGCCTGGCGGTCCTGGCCGTGAGCGCGATCCCGCCGTGGCTCTCGGAGCGCTACGTCAACGACGCCTACGACACCTGGCAGACGGACCTCAGCCGCTCCTACGACGACCTCTCACAGGCCCGGCGCCTGAACGCGCTCTCGGTCACGCCACTGCTCGCGGAGGGAGCGATCGCCCGGGCGGCGGATGATCGCTCGCGCGCGATCACCGCCCTGCGCGAGGCGGCCCAGAAGCGTCCCGAGGAGTGGGTCGCCCACTACCTGCTCGCCGACCTGCAGGCGAAAACGAACCCGAGCGTGGCCCGCAACGAGATTCGCGTCGCGCTCGAGCTCAACCCGCTCGAGGGTCACATCCAGGCGCTCGCGAGGCGCCTCGGCGTCAACCCCGAGACGCTCGGGCTGAGCAGCGGCTGAGCCGCGGGGCTCAGGGGCCGCTGATCAGCTCGCGCTGGAGCGAGATCGCGACGGCCTGGGCGCGGGTGCGGGCCCCGAGCTTCGCCTTCGCGTTGCGGACGTGCGTCTGCACGGTCGCCGGTGAGAGCTCGAGCAGCTCGGCGATCTGTCCGTCGGTGCGTCCCCCGGCGAGCAACGCCAGCACCTCGAGCTCGCGCGCCGTCGGCGCCCGCGGGACCTCGGGTGCGGGCACGAAGCGGCGGCTCGGGATCGACGCCTCGCCGTTGGCCGCGAAGCCGGCGGGCGAGGCCGGATCGAGCGTGATCAGATGCCGTGAGGGAAGGATGTCCGCGGTCACCGTCGCCGCCACCTCGACGACCGTCGCCGGCGCCTCGAGCGCGAACGGCTCGGCGTGACCGCCACCGCTTCGAAACGCCTGCCAGACGTGCGCGAACCGGTCCTTGGAGGCCGGCTCGAGCAGCGCTTCGATCGGGCGGCCGACGAGCTCGGCGCGGGCCGCGCCGAGCATCCGGCAGGCGCCGAGGCTGGCCTCGACGCAGACGCAGTTGTCGTCGACGACGAGGAGGGCCCGGGAGCTGCCCGAGACCCGCTCGGGCGTGACGTCGGCGCCCACGAGCGCCTCAGCCATTCGGTTCCTCGCCGAGCAGGAAGCGCTCATCCGGGGCGCGCAGCGCGCGGTGGGCGTCGCGGAACACCTCGACCCCGGTCTCGGCAAGGATCAGCGCGTCGGCGAGGATCGAGCGGCGCTTGATGTAGAAGAGGTCGTGGCAGAGCTTCCACGCGGTGCCGATGTCCGAGCCGGCGTAGCCGCAGCGCAGCGCCGCCCAGCCGGCGATCCCGGGCTTGACCAGATGGCGGCGGGTGTAGTGGGAGAAGCGGCGCTCCAGGGCGCCGACCATCTCCGGGCGCTCCGGGCGCGGACCGACCAGGGTCATGTCGCCGCGGAGCACGTTCCACAGCTGCGGGACCTCGTCGATGTGGGTGCGACGCAGGATCCGCCCGATCCCCGTCACGCGCAGGTCATCGGCCTCGGCCCACTGCGGTCCGTCGCTCTCGGCATCCGTCTGCATCGTCCGCAGCTTCACGATCTCGAACTCCTCGCCGAGCTCGCCGAGGCGCCGCTGGCGGTAGAAGACCGGGCCGCCGTCGGCGATCTTGATCGCCAGCGCCGCGATCGCCAGGATCGGCAGGAAGCAGAGGGCGATCAGCGTCCCGACGACGAGGTCGAAGATCCGCTTCGAGTGCGGGCCGGAAGCGCGGAACCGGGGATGCATGATGTAGCGGTACCAGGCGGCGTCGATCATCCCCACCGGGACGTGGCCGAAGCTTTCCTCGTAGAGCTGGTTGGCCGCGATCAGGCGGACGGGCAGGTCGAGGCACTCCTCGGCGGCGCTGGCGCAGACGTCCTCGACCCGCGCGCCGGCGGCGTCGCCGGCGCCGGGGCCGCAGACGAGCAGGTCGATGCGCTCGTCGACGACCGCCTCGCGGATGTCGGCCAGCGGGCCGAGCCAGCGCAGGCGGCGATACTCGGCCGGGCCCTGGGGGCTGATCCAGCCGACGATCTCGTAGGTGCGCAGGTTCGCCGCCTCGAGCTCGGCGACGAAGTCGGCCGCGAACTGGCGCGGGCCGATCACCGCCACGCGGGCCCGCAGGCCCTCGCTCGCGCGGGCCTTGATCCAGGCTCCCAGCGCCATCACCAGCCAGGCTCCGAGGACCACCGCCTCGTACTCGGTGAGCGAGTAGGACTGGCCGGCGGCGAGGCCGATCAGCCAGGCCGCGCCGGAGCCGACCAGCGGCGCCGCGAGCCCGAGCAGGATCCGGCTGGCGGGCATCAGGTGCAGGGGCAGCTCCGTGCGCTCGATCGACTGGGTGGCGACCAGGACGCAGAAGAAGACGATCAGGCCCTCGCCGAGCTGGCCCATGTGGGAGTAGGCGATCAGGCCCGCGGCCAGAGAGGGCGCGAGGCGGAGCGCGAAGACGTCGATCAGCCGCTGGGCCTCGAGCGCGCGCAGGCCATGGCGGCTGCCGCGGTTCGCGATCCTGAGCTCAGCGGAGGTCATCGTCCTAGGACCGCGAGGAATCCGGTCGCTGTCGTCGAAGCAGGAACCCGGCGAGGACCAGCCCCGCGGCCACCGCGGCAAGCAGGGCGACGTCGAAGCCGGTGAACGGCAGGCTGCCGACCGTCCCGGTGGCGGAGCCGCCGCCGACCGAGCCGCCGGTGCCGCTCTGAGAGAGCTGCTGCAGGCTGGACCCGTACTGGTGCTGGGCCGGAGAGTCGGCCGCCATCGCCGCCGCCGGGACGAGCGCGAGGGCGATCGTCGTGATCGCGAGCAACGACCGCCGGCGAAGGACACCTCGACCAGAATCCATGTAGCTGACCAACATTCGGACCACCACCATCAGCCTTTCCCCCCGCGTTCGGCAGTGCCGTCGGCGAGATCTGTGTGCCGCAACGACGTGCGACACGTTGAGCATGAGCCATTCTGCCCGCAGACTGTCCGAACTCAAAGTCCTTGGGCGCGAAATACCAAGAAACCGGCCATCCATTACCTCAAACCGGTGAGTGGTAGATTCGGTGCCGGAGGTGCGGCATTGCCAGTCGATACGGACCAGATCGCAACGACGCGTCCGTGAACGAGGTTAGCGGCCGCGTTCCGCTCACCCGTCGCGAGCGGGAGATCCTCGGCGCCCTGGCCGAGGGGATGAGCGGCGCCCAGATCGCCGACCAGCTCGTGCTCTCGCCCGAGACGGTGCGCACGCACGTGCGCAACGCGATGTCGAAGCTCGGTGCCTCGACTCGATCTCAGGCCGTCGCGCTGGCGCTCCAGAACCGCGAGATCAGCACCGACGCGAACGCCTCGGCACTCGGCGCTCCCGCTCCGGCGGCGCCCGCGCGGCCGGCCGACCCCACCGCTGCCCTGGCGGCGATGCTCGCCGGGCTCGTCTCCCTCTATGACGTCGACGGTGGCGCGGTCTACCTGACCGACGAGGAGGGCCTCTCGCTGCGGCGGGTGACGGCCGCCGAGCGGGGGACGGCGGCGCTCGAGCTGCCGGAGGAGGTGGCGTTCGGTGACGGCGCCCTCGGTCGCACGGCGCTCGAGCGGCGAGCGCAGCTGGTCCGCGGCCCGGGCGGGGAGAACTCGGGCCGGGGGGCGCTGATCGCGGCTCCGATGATCGGCGGTGGCCGGATGCTCGGCGTGATCGCGCTCGGCGCCCGCGTGAGCCGCCCGGTCGGCCGTAGCGAGATGCTGCTCATACAGGCGTTCGCGAATCGCGTCGGCGAGGTGATCCTCGCCGGCGGCGACGACATCGGCGGCCGGCTCGAACGCGCGATGGAGCGCTTCCGCGTCTCCTGGTCCGGCGCTCCCCGGGCCGGCTGAAGCTAGACCTGATCGGCGGCCAGGGCGGCGAGCGAGGCGTCGAGCTCGCGGTCCATGGGCGCGACCGCGTCGATCGCGCAGAGCTCGAGCACCCGGCGCATCGGGGCGCCGTCGGGAACGACCAGGCGCAGCGCCTGGCGGCGGGCGGCGAGCCGGCGGCCGAGGTCGAACAGCAGGTGGATGCCCGAGCTGTCCAGGTAGCGGACGCCGGAGAGGTCGAGGACGAGGGCGCTTGAGGCGCTCGGCAGTCGCTCGGAGAGCGCGAGGCGCAGCTCGGCGGCGTTCGAGCTGTCGATCTCGCCGTCGACGGAGGCGACGAGGACGCTGTCGTGCTGCTCGAACTCGAAGCCCGTCAACCGGTCGCGCATCAGGTCGCCTCCGCGGACTGCTTTTGGCCGATCGCCCGCCGCATGCGGACGATCGTGCCCGCCGGCCCGCGGTCGATCTCGACCTCGTCCATCAACTGCTCGATCAGGCCGAGCCCGCGTCCCTGCGACCCCGAGCGGGGGTCTCGCCAGCTGCCGAAATCGCGCACCCGCAGCTCAACCCCGCCGTCGCGGCGCCGGCCCTCGACCACGTAGGAGGCCTCGCCGGGCGGGTAGGCGTGGGCGATCGCGTTCGCGCATGCCTCGCCGCAGGCGACCAGAGACTCGTAGGTCTCGGCGTCGGTCGCGCCGACCGCGCGCAGCCAGCGCCCCATCGCGCGGCGCATCTGCGCCAGCGATTCGGGCTCGGCGCGCAGGGTCAACTCCATCCGCTCGACCAAGACCGGCTCGAGGCGGACGGCGAGCAGGGCGACGTCGTCGCGCGGCGGCTCGTCGCGGAAGCGCGCCTGCAGCAGGGCGCCGCAGAGCTCGTCCGGGTGAGCCGGCACCCCGGAGGCAAAGGCGCGCAACCACTCGAGGCCCTCGTCGAGGGAGGCCTCCGGGCGCTCGACCAAGCCGTCGGTGTAGAGCAGGATCGTCGAGCCCGGGTCGAGCGGGATCGTCGACTCCTCGTAGGAGGGGAAGGGGACGACGCCCAGCGGGCTGCCCGCCGGCCCCTCGGCGAAGTAGGCCTCGCCGTCGGGCCCGATCACGAGCACCGGCGGGTGCCCCGCGGTGGCCAGCCGCAGCCGGCCCTCGTCGGGGTCGACGACCCCGTAGAGGAGGGTCGCCATCGGCCCGCCGGAGACCTCGCGGGCGAAGCCGTTCATCCGCTCGAGCACCAGCGACGGGCGCAGGCCCTCGAGCGCGTAGGCCCGCAGCGCGTTCTGCAGCCGCGCCATGCGCGCCGCGGCGTCGAGCCCGTGGCCGACGACGTCGCCGATCGCGATCCCGGCGTGGCCGTCGCGGAGCGCGATCACGTCGTACCAGTCGCCGCCCACCTGCGCGTCGGCACTGCCGGCGACGTAACGGGCGGAGATGCTGAGGCCGGCCAGGTCGGGCAGGCGCTCGGGCAGGAGGCTGCGCTGCAGGGTCTCGGCGACCGCGGCGACGTGCTCGACCTCCTCGGCCGCCCGGCGCAGGCCCTCGAGCGTGGCGCCGATGATCGCGTCCCCTGGGGGCGGACCGCCGGCGGCTGCTTCCCGCGCCGTGCCGGATGCTCTGTCGTCCGCGTTCAAGGCGCAGCCGAGTGTAGACACGAATGACGACCGGGTCGAGGTCTAGCTTCCGCCTGCAGTGGACGGCTCAGCCGCAGGCCCGACCGGGTCCGAACGCGAGCGCGCCAGGCGGATCGCCAAGGACTGGATCACCCGCCTGGTCGATCGCACGCCGCTGGATCGGCTCGGCGAGCTGCCGCTGGATCGGCTCGGCGCCGAGGCCGCACCGCTGATCGTCACGGTGCTCGAGGCCCTCGACGACCCCGATCGCGGCCCGGGCGAGCTCGCCGGCACGGCCGACCGCCTGGCGGAGCTGTTCGGCGAGGGCCGGCGCCCGGCGACCGCCGACGAGGTCACCGGCCTGCCTGGTCCCGACGAGCTCGCCAAGCGCCTGCGAGCGCTGCTCGCCGAGCAGCGCCGCTACGGCCACCCGTTCTCGATCGCGCTCGTCGACGTCGACGGGCTGGCGCGGATCAACGAGGCCTACGGGCACGAGGGGGGCGATCGGATGCTGGCCGCGGTCGCCGCGATCCTGCGCCGCGAGCTGCGCGACGTCGACGAGGCCTTCCGGGTCGAGGACGACGAGTTCGCGATCGTCGCCCCGCACGCCGACGCCCCCGGCCTGGTGCCGATGGCGACCAGGGTCGCGAACCTGATCGCCGACTCCCAGAGCCCCGACGGACCGCGGATCGCGATTGCCGCCGGAATCGCCGGCTGCCCCGCCGACGGGCTCAGCGCCGAGCGGCTGATCGAGAGCGCCACCGAGGCGGTCTACGCCGCAAAGGCTTCGGGGGCGGCCGTCGCCCGCAGCCCGAACGAGTCCGACGCGGTTTTGCAAGATCCGTAGCGGCCGGGTCGCAAACCTTGTAAGAGGCTGCAAAACCTGCTGAGATCCTGCCCGGTTTCCAGAGAGGGATTCAGGGATGAGTGGGATCAGGATCAACGCAGCGGCCGAGATGCTCGGCGTCAGCACCAGCACCTTGCGTGCATGGGAGCGGCGCCTCGGCTATCCGCAGCCGCACCGCACGCCCGGCAACCATCGGCTCTACGAGCTCGACGAGGTCGAGGCCCTGCGCGAGGCGCTGCGCGAGACGCACAACATCTCGAGCGCCGTCGAGGTCGCCCGCCAGCGCGGCCGCGGCCCCGCCTCGCCGGCTCGCCTGGTCGCCTGGTTCGACCGCTTCGACGAGGCCGGCGCGGACCGCGAGCTCGAGGAGAGCCTCGCGGTGCGCTCGGTCGAGCGCACCGTCTCGGAGTTCCTCCTCCCCGCGCTCGAGCTCGCCGAGGGCCGGCCGAACGGCGCCGCCGAGCTCGAGTACGCATGCCGCTGGGCCACCGGCTGGCTTCACCGCGCCCGCCGCCTGGCGGCCGGCGCCACCCGCGACGACGGCGTCCTGCTGCTCGACTCGGGCTCGCCGCTTGGCGTCGAGTCCGTCCACGTCCAGGCGCTGGAGCTGTTCCTGCGCCGGGCGGGCCTCCGCGTCCTCCTCCTTTCCGCCGGGCTCGCCGAGGGCCGCTTCCGCAGCGCCCTGCGGGCCCTGGAGCCGAGCGCGGTCGTGATCTGCGGCTCCGACGCGCGCCTCAACGTGCTCGGCGAGCCGCTGCGCGCCGTCCGCGACGGCGACTCTCCCCCGCGCCTCTACGGCTACCGCGCCGCCCGCCTCGTGGCCGGCCGCGACGGCGTCCCCTCGCTCGGCCTCGAGCCCGGCGAGGCGACGGACGCCCTGCTCACCGCGCTCTCCTAGAGCTCCGCGCCCCTCGCCCCCCGTCTACCGGCTTCCCGGTATCCGGAATTACAGGTGACTGTAGGCCGGTGCAAGTTTCGTGCCTATTTGGGCAAGTTGGAAAGGGTCCAACAAGTTCGGTTCCCGGAAATTGCACATCCCTTGCGCGGCTGCCGATAGGGACTTGTAGCGACGCCGGGGGGCGGCTACCAATCCCTGGACGGTTGAAGTTTGCGCCGATTTCCGGCGGATCTACCAGGTCAAGAAGGGATCATGGAAGCAAGTCAGAGGTTTTTGAACGTCAGCGAGGCGGCGGAGTTCCTCGGCGTCAGCGCCGCCTCGCTGCGCAAGTGGTCGGACCAGGGGGTCCTGCCCGTCTATCGCACGCCGGGAGGTCAGCGCCGCTTCGCGACGCAGGATCTCGACGATTTCCTCGCCTCGATGCGCCAGCCGAGCACCGGCTCGGTGGGCGTTCCCCACTACGGGCGCAACGCCAACTCGATCACCCGCTGAGGCAACGCGGCCAACCCCCCACCCCGCCCGCGATGACCGAACGCCCCACCCGAACGATGATCGGCGCCGAGCTGCTGGCTCTCGCCGGCGCGGTCGCCTTCGCGGGGCTCGGCGGGGTGTACGCGAACTGGGATCTGGCCCTGCTCGCGACGCTGACCGCGCTCTCGATCATCAGCGACCTGATCGCGATCGAGACCCGGGTCTCGCGGGTTCTCGTCTCCGCCAGCCTGATGACGATCGTGATCGCGGCGGTCCTGCTCGGCGGGCCGCCCGCCGCTCTGATGGGCGTCGTCACGATCCTGGTCGGCTGGGTCAAGGCGCGTTACGAGCTCCACCACCTGCTCGTCAACCTGGTCACCTACGCGTGGTTCCCGCTGATCGCAGGTTTCGCCTTCCACGCGATCACGGACGCCGGCGGGATCGCCGACGGCAGCTTCGGCTTCTACCTGCTGATCATGGCCGTCTTCATCCTCGCGCTGGCGATCGACTTCGCCCTCGTCGCCGGCTACGCCTGCTACGTCGAGCGCTCCAGCTTCCTGACCAAGGTCCAGCGCGGCCTCCTCCCCGTCCTCCCCTCCGAGCTCGCCGCCTCCGCCCTGGCGCTCGGCTTCGCCAGCGCCTACGTGCAGGCCGGGACGGCTGCCGTCGTCCTGCTCAGCGTCCTGATCCTGATCTTCCAGTACACGGTCCGCGCCCTGCTCGTCTCCCAGGACCGCGGCGACGAGCTCGAGCTGCGCGCCCGCCAGCTCGCCGGGTTCCAGGTGGCGCTGCTCTCCGCGCTGCTGCGAACGCTCGACCTCCGCGACCGGATGACCGCCCGCCACAGCGCGGCCGTCGCCCGCTACGCCCGTGAGATCGCCGCCCAGGCGGGCTTCTCGGCCGACGACCAGGAGCTCGTCCACTCGGCCGGGCTCCTGCACGACATCGGCAAGTTCGTGCTTCCCGACAACATCCTCAAGTCCGGGCGCCGCAAGCTCACCGACGAGGAGTGGGAGGCGATCAAGGCCCACCCCTACGAGGGCGCGCGGATCGTCTCCCAGATCGACGGCTACCAGCCGATCTCGGAGATCATCCTCGCCCACCACGAGCGCATCGACGGCAAGGGCTATCCGAACGCGCTCCCGGATCAGCAGATCCCCGAGCTCGCGAAGATCATCTCGGTCGCCGACACCTACGACGTGATGACCGCCCGCGACACCTACCGCGAGCCGGTCAGCTCCCACGACGCCGTGGTCGAGCTGCGGCGGGTCTCCGGCAGTCAGCTCGACGGCCGGTACGTCGAGGTCCTGGTCTCGATCCTCGACGGCAAGGACCTCGCCTACCGCCACGGCGAGGACGCCGACTTCGAGGCCGAGCTGGCGCTCGACAAGCGCATCCACGACTACGTCAAGGCAACGCCCGCCGTCGGCGAGCGGGCCGGCTGAGTAACCCGTCCCTCCCCCTGACGTAGAAACGCCGCCTCGGGATTCCCCCCGGGGCGGCGTTACCTACTCAAACTCCTAATCGATACTTATCCCAACCGGAAGCCCATGGTTGTCCCTTTCCTGTGGCTCTGATGTCCTTGGGCGAGTAACCCTTCCGAACTTGAGAGAACTTTACAAAACTAGACAGAAGTTGCAAGTCGGCGACTGAAGTTGCAACTTTCGCCCCGGGGCAGGAGTAAGTTCGCCCGCATGGCCGCGGCTCTGCGCCCCCTCCGGCTCGCCGGGTTCCCGAATCTCGGGCTCGCCTACCTCGTCAACGAACTCGGGAATTGGCTCGGCGAGATCGCGCTCGCCGTCCTCGTCTTCGACCAGACCGGCAGCCCGATGGCGACCGCGGCCCTGTTCTGCGCGATCCACTTCGCACCCGCGCTTCTGGCACCGCCCCTGGTCGCCCGCCTCGAGTCGGCGCCCGTGCGGGTCTCGCTGCCGGGCCTGTACGCGGTCGAGGCCCTGGTCTTCGCCCTGCTGGCCGTGATGGCCGGCGACTTCGTCCTCATCGCCGTGCTCGCGGTGGCGACGATCGACGGCTCGATGGCCTCGGCGGCGCGGGCGCTGACCCGGGCCGCGGCGACCGCGCTGCTGGCCCCGTCCGACCAGCTGCGGGAGGGCAACGCCCTGCTCAACGTCGCCTTCACGGTCGGCGCGGCCGGCGGCCCGGCGATCGCCGGCCTGGTCGTCGCCGGGGCCGGCGTGCAGACGGCGTTGCTCGCCGACGCCGCCTCCTTCATGGCGGTCGCGGTGCTGCTCGCCTTCGCCCGCCGGCTCGAGCTCCCGGCGCAGGAGGAGCCCGAGGTGAGCTGGTCGGACCGCCTGCGCCGCGGCCTCTCTTACGTGCGCGAGCGGCCGGCGCTGCGGCGCCTGCTCGCCGGCCAGGCGCTCGCCTTCGTCTTCTTCTCGCTCGTGATCCCGATCGAGGTGGTGTTCGCCAAGGCGACGCTCGACGTCGGCGACGCCGGCTACGGCGCCCTGCTCGCCGCCTGGGGCGTCGGCATGGTGATCGGCAGCCTCGCCTTCGCGGCATTCAGGCGGGTGCCGCTGCCGGCGCTGCTCTTCGCCGCCACCCTGGCGATCGGCCTCGCCTACCTCGGCACCGCGATCTCGCCGACCCTGCTGGTGGCGTGCGCCGCCTCGTGCCTCGGCGGGCTCGGCAACGGCGTCCAGTGGATCGCGCTCGTGACCGCGGTCCAGGAGCTGACCCGCGCCGCCTACCAGGCGCGGGTGCTCGCCCTGCTCGAGGCGCTCGCCAGCGCGATGCCGGGGATCGGCTTCCTGCTCGGCGGCGCGATCACGGCGATCTTCGACCCCCGGCTCAGCTACGCGGTCGCGGGCGCCGGCGTGCTCTGCGTGCTCGCCTACGCCGCCGCCTCGCTCCGGCACGTGGACTGGGCCCCCGAGCTCGAGCGGGGGAAGCTGCACGACGGCTTGCAGGAGGATGCAACTTCCCTTGCAGCAGCAGGAACCGCGGGCACGGTGCTCACGGGTCCCTAACACTCCGCTAGGCTCCCGCTTCGCCGAGTTCCCTGCAAAAAACCGTGCATATGCGGTGATTGCCGGGAATCGGGGGACCCGAAGGTGGCGTTGCTCTTCGCCGCCAGGGGCGAATCGCGGACCTACCGTGTAGCGCCACCCATGCGGCGCGAGCCCGTCAGCTAACCCCGTAGGCGTCCCAACATGGGCCGCACCGACCGCCACACCCCCGCCCGCGCACGCAAGACGATTGCGGCGCTGCTTGCCGCGCTCCTGCTGGCGGTCGGCGCCGCGCAGGCGCTCGGCGCCCAGTCGATCGACGGCCTCAACTTGCAGATCGCCGGCGCCAAGGACCAGGCCCAGGCGCTCGCCGCCCAGATCGACGACGCGACCGCGCAGCTCGCGGCGGCTCAGCAGCAGGCGATCGTCGCCGCCGAGCGCGAGGCCCAGCTGAACTCGGTGCTCGAGCGCGGGCGCGAGCGCGAGCGCCGCCTGGAAGCAGAGGTCGCCCGCACCCGGGAGGAGCTCGGGGCCGCGCGCCGGCAGCTTCACCGCGGCCTCAACGCACTCTCCAACCGGCTGGTCGACATCTACCGCGGCGGGATGCCGGACGCGACCGCACTGCTGCTCGAATCCGACGGCTACGACGACCTGACGACCCGCGCCGAGTACCTGAAGCGCGTCGAGCAGGCGGACGCCTCGCTCGTCTCGCGGGTGCGCAGCCTCCGCGACGAGGTCTCGAAGCGACTCAACGCGGTCGAGGAGGCCCAGCAGCGCGCCGAGGACTTCAACGCCCAGATCGAGGCCGCCCGCGACGAGATCGCCGCGGTCCGCGCCGAGGCGGAGTCGCGGGCCTCACAGCTCGCGGCGCTGCGCTCCCAGCGCCAGGCCGCGGTCGAGAGCCTGCAGGCGCAGGTCGGCCGCTGGACGGATCAGGTCCAGCGCCTCGAGCGGATCTCGGCCGCGCAGGCGCAAAGCGAGGTGAGCGCCTGGTTCGGCGACTGGGCGATCCCCGAGGCGATCGTGATGTGCGAGTCGGGCGGCAACTTCGGCGCCGTCAACCCCTCCTCGGGCGCCGGCGGCGCCTACCAGATCCTGCCCTCCACCTGGGAGCTCTACGGCGGCCAGGGCCTGCCGCAGGACGCCTCGCCCTCCGAGCAGTCCGATATCGCCGCCCAGATCTGGGCCGACTCGGGGTCCGCGGCCTGGGAGTGCGCGGGCTAGGCCGAGCTTCTCATCCTGGCCTCATCGGGGGCGGTTAGGATCGCCCCTCACCAATCGGAGCGCATGGAGGTGCTCGATCAGTCACGGACGTCGGATGAAGGGGGCCGTCGCGGCGCTGGCCTGCGCCTCGTCTCTGCTCGCGGGCACCGCGCTGGCGGACGCCGGCACCCTTCCCCCGGGCTTTCAGGAGACGACCGCCTTCAGCGGGCTGACCAATCCCACCGTCGTCCGCTTCGCCCCCGACGGGACCGTGTACGTCGCCGAGAAGAGCGGCCTGATCAAGACGTTCGACGGGCTCGGTGACACGACCCCGACGGTCTTCGCCGACCTGCGAACCGAGGTGCACAACTTCTGGGACCGCGGCCTGCTCGGGATGGCGCTCGACTTCTACTACTCGGACTATCCGTTCGTCTACGTGCTCTACACGCATGACGCCGCGATCGGCGGCACGGCGCCGCGCTGGGGCACCGCTGGAGCGACCTCCGACGGCTGCCCGACGCCCCCCGGAGCGACGACGGCCGGCTGCGTGGTCAGTGGGCGACTCTCGCGCCTGGTCCCGCAGCCCGGCGGGGGTGTCCAGGAGGACGTCCTGATCGAGAACTGGTGCCAGCAGTTCCCCAGCCATTCCGTCGGCTCGCTCGAATACGACCAGTGGGGAGCGCTCTATGCGAGCGCCGGCGACGGGGCCTCGTTCGACTACGTCGACTACGGGCAGAGCGGCAACCCGGTCAACCCCTGCGGCGACCCGGGAGGGAGCGCCCCGAGCCCGCCCTCGGCCGAGGGGGGCGCGCTGCGCAGCCAGGACGTGCGGACGCCCGGCGATCCCCAGTCGCTCGACGGCTCGGTGATCAGGATCAACCCCGACGGGAACCCGTACGAGATCAACCCGATGTACGGCAGCGCCGACCCCAACGCCCGCCGGGTGATCGCCTCCGGGCTGCGCAATCCGTTCCGCTTCGACATCGCCGACAACGGCGACCTCTGGGTCGGAGACGTGGGCTGGGCCGACACCGAGGAGATCGACCGCCTCCCCTACTGGGGCTTCACGAACTTCGGCTGGCCCTGCTACGAGGGCGCCGCCCCCCACCCGGGCTATGACGCCGCCGACCTTTCGATCTGCGAGAACCTCTACTCGACGCCGGGGGCGGTCACCGCGCCGTACTTCAGCTACCGCCACAGCGATCAGGTCGTTGGCGGCGAGGGGTGTCCGAGCGGCAGCTCGTCGATCTCCGGGGTCCGCTTCTACAGGGGAGCCTCGTTCCCGAGCGCGTACGCGCAGGCGCTCTTCTTCGCCGACTACTCGCGTGACTGCATCTGGGCGATCCCGGCGGGCGCAAACGGCGATCCCGACCCGTCGCGGGTGGCGACCTTCGACGCCGGCGCCTCGAACCCCGTCTGGATCGAGAACGGCCCGGATGGAGCCCTCTACTACGCGGACTTCGACGGCGGCAGGATCCAGCGGATCCAGTACTCGGGCGCGGGCCAGAACCAGAACCCCAGCGCGGTGATCGACGCCAGCCGCCTCTCGGGGCCGGCGCCGCTGACGGTCGACTTCGACGGGCGGAGGTCAACCGATCCCGAGGGCGACACCCTCACCTACGCCTGGGACCTCGACGGCGACGGCCAGACCGACGACTCGACCTCGCCCACCCCGAGCCAGACGTTCGGTCCCGGCAGCCACACGGTCAAGCTCGCCGTCGGCGACGGTCACGGGGGCATCGGCACGGCGACGGTGACGATCGACGCCGGCAACAGCCCGCCGACCCCGGTGATCTCGACCCCGACGCCCGCGACCGTCTGGCAGGTCGGTCAGAAGATCACCTTCACGGGCTCGGCGCTCGACCCCGAGCAGGGCACGCTGCCGGCCTCGGCCCTGAACTGGGACGTGATCATGCACCACTGCCCGTCGAACTGCCACACGCACCTGATCCAGAGCTTCGCCGGGGTCGCGACGGGCTCGTTCTCGGCCCCCGATCACGAGTACCCCTCCTACCTCGAGCTGCGCCTGACCGCCACCGACGCCGGGGGGCAGACCGCGGTCACCAGCGTCAACCTCAACCCGGCCACCGTCAACCTGACGCTCTCCACCAACCAGGCCGCGAGCGCCGGCGTCGCCCTGGTCCTCAACAGCGCCACCCGCGTCGCGCCGTTCACGACGACGCTGATCAAGGGCTCGGCGAACACGATCACGGCACCCTCGCCGCAGACGATCGGGCGCTACCGCTACACGTTCCGCTCCTGGGCGGACGGCGGCGCCCGTACCCACACGGTCACCGTGGGCTCGACGAAGACGATCCGCGCCAACTTCGACCGGGTCCGGACCAGCGGCACCGCCAAGCACCGCCACCACCGCTAGCGGGGATCAGCCCTCGGGCGGCTCGCGCTTGGCGACCAGGTAGCCGGCGATCAGGACGACCGCGGCGAAGACCCCGCCCGCGATCCTGATCTGCGCCCTGAAGCGCAGCCAGACGAGGCGGACCATGAAGCGGCCGATCAGCTCGTAGATCGCTGCAGGCATGGGCGGACCCTACCCTTCCCCGCGCTTGCGAACCCTGTGCGCGAGGCGGCTCTGGAGCGTGAACAGCTCGATGAACCCGGGGCTGGCGTCCTGGCTGAACTCGCCGCCGGACTCGCCGAACGAGGCAAGGCTGCGGTCGTAGAGGGCGTAGGGCGAGGAGCGCGCGACGACGCTGGCCGAGCCCTTGTAGAGCTTCACCGTCACCTCGCCCGTGACATACGCGTTCGCCGCCTCCATGTATGCGTCGAGGTCCTCGCGCAGGGGCTCGAGCCAGAGGCCGGCGTAGCAGAGGTAGGCCCACTTGTCCTCGAGCGCGCGCTTGAAGTTGTTCTGGTGGATGGTCGAGACGAGCTTCTCGAGCTCGCGATGCGCGGGCAGGATCACGGCCGCCGCCGGGACCTCGTAGACGTCGCGGACCTTGAGCCCGACGATCCGGTCCTCGACGTGGTCGACGATCCCCGCCCCGTGACGGGCGCCGAGCTCGGCGACGCGCCCGATCAGCTCGACCAGCTCGAGCCGCTCGCCGTCGACCGAGACCGGCCGGCCGGCCTCGAAGCCGATCCGCACCAGCTCCGGCTCGTCGGGGGCAAGCTCGGGGCGGGTGACGAGCTGGAAGACGTCGTCGGGGGTGGGCTCGGCCAGATCCTCGATCGAGCGCCCCTCCGAGGAACGGCCCCAGAGGTTGTCGTCGATCGAGTACGGGGCGGCCGCCTCGTTCGCACCCTTGATCGGGATCCCGTGCTCGCGGGCGTAGGCGATCTCCTCCTCGCGGCCCATCTTCCACTCGCGCACGGGCGCCAGGACCTTGAGCTCGGGATCGAGGGCGGCGATCGTGCCGTCGATGCGGACCTGGTCGTTGCCCTTGCCGGTGCAGCCGTGGGCGATCGTGTCGCAGCCGCTGGCCCGGGCCTGCGCGACCGCCAGCTTCGCGATCAGTGGCCGGGCGAGCGCCGTGAACAGCGGATAGCCCCCTCCGTAGAGCGCGTTGGCCTTGATCGCCGGCAGCACGTACTCGCTCGCGAACTCCTCGCGCGCGTCGGTGCGGATCGCCTCGATCGCGCCGAGGTCGCGGGCCTTGCCGACGACGACGTCCCAATCCTCGCCCGGCTGGCCGAGGTCGACCGTCAAGGTGACGATCTCGGCGCCGTAGCGCTCCTGGATCCAGTGCAGCATCACCGACGTGTCGAGGCCCCCGGAGTAGAGCAGCAGGACGCGGCCGATCGAGCCGGGATCCGCTTGGTAGCTGGCAATTCTGGGCGCCTCGTCGCTCATCGGCGGGCAAGTCTCGCATCTGCCGCCCGCTCGGGGATCATTCAGGGATGCGGCGCGTTCTCCACATCGTCTCCGTCACCCTGATCACGGCCGGGATCGTGATCGCCACCGACGTCGCGATGACGCTGCTGTGGAAGGAGCCGCTGTCGACGGTCTACGGCTCGATCAAGCAGGGACAGGCCGCGGACTCGCTGGCGGCGCTCGAGAAGGAGTTCCCCTCCTCGGCCGACCTGCGCGCCGTGCACGGATCCGCGAACGTCGAGGAGCGCGTCGCCGGCCTCGCCGATCTGTTCGCCGGACAGGTCCAGACAGGACAGGGGATCGGGCGGATCGAGATCCCGAGCATCGACCTCAGCATCGTCGTCGTCCAGGGAACGGACACCGCGAGCCTGCAGAAGGGGCCGGGCCACTATCCGGACACCGCCTTTCCCGGCCAGGGCAAGACGATCGGGATCGCCGGCCACCGGACGACCTACCTGGCGCCGTTCCGCCGCATCAACGAGATCGCCGACGGCGACACGATCACGCTCGAGATGCCGTACGGCACCTTCACCTACGAGGTCCAGGAGCATCGGATCGTCGACCCGAGCGATGTCGAGATCGTCGACGACGTCGGCTACGAGCGACTCGTCCTCACCGCGTGTCACCCGCTCTACAGCGCGGCTCAGCGCTGGGCCGTGTTCGCGAAGCTGGTCGACACCAGCCTGTTCGCGGCCGATGACCGGCTCTGGCAGGACCCGTAAGGGCCCGGGCGCTCAGCGCAGGATCTCGTCGAGCAGCGACTCGCTCTCGACGGCAGGGAAGTCGGCGCGCAGGACCTCGGCGATCTCGTCGCGGCTCTTCCCGGTGACGGCGAGCTGCGTGGCGCGAAGCAGCGCCTCGGCGTAGACGTCACGGTCCGTGCGAGCGCTCGGCTCGGCGGCGGCGGCCTCGGTCTCGCGTCCCGGATAGGCCGTAACGATGGCCGCCGGGCGCTCGCGCTCGAACGGCTCCGGCTCCCGGACGGGCTCGGGTGCGGGCGCGAACGGCTTCGGCGCCGGCGCCGGGGCGGGCGCCTCGAGCTCCCGCTCGAACGCCTTCGCATCGAAGTCCAGCTTCGGCAGCGGCGTCAACTCGGGCTCGGGCGTGCGCGCCGGCTCGGGCGCGGGTGCGGGCGCGAACGGCTCGGGCCGGGGCGCGCTCTCGACCGCCGCGAGGGGGGCCTCACGCCGGACCCCGGCGCGCGCATCGGCGAGCACGCGATCGAGGTCGGCGAGCATGCGCTCCGCCTGCTGTCTGAACTGATCGGCGGTGTCGGCGACCGTCCGGGTCAGCCGGTCGAGGTCCTCGCTGCGCTCACCGGCCAGCGCGTCGGCCTCGGCCTTGCGCTCGGCGAGATAGCTGCGGGCGTCCGCCTCGGCGTCGGCGCGAATCTGGGCCGCAACCCGCTCGGCGGCGTCGACGATCTCATGGATCCGGTCGGTCGCCTCGCCCAGCGAACGTCGCAGGTCTGACGGCATCCCGGGAGCCGGCTGATCGCGCCGTCCGAACTCCATCACCGAACCTCGCTGCCGCGACTGCCGAAGATGTCGTCGAGCGCCAGGTCCGCGTCGCGGACGCCGAACTGGCTGCGCAGCCGCCGCTCGATCTCCGCGCGGCTCGATCCGGCGATCGCCATCTGAGTCGCGATCAGCCGCACGCCCTCGGACACCGCGGCCGGCTCGCGCCGGGCGGCGTACTCAACGGGTCGATCGACGGGAGGCTGAGTCTCCTCCGCGGACACGAACGGGCCGTCGCGGAGGACCGAAGCCGGGATGTCGGCCAGCGGGGGCTGATCGAGACCGCCTCGGAGTGGTTCGGCGGCCGGGTACGGGGAAAGCGTTTCGGCGGCCGGGGACGGCGCGGCCTCGACCGGCTCGCGGGCGTCACGGTCGGCGACCAGCTTTGCGGTCCGCTCCATCAGGTCGGAGAGCCGGCGACAGTCGCCGCGGATCTCCTCCGTGCGATCGACCAGCGCCGAGCCGAGACCGGCCAGCAGATCGGCGCGAGTCGCCGACTTCGCCGTGATCGCGGCGTCGCGGAGCTGCTCGGAGGCCTCCCGGATCTTCGCGGCGGCCAGCTCGGCCGCGGCGTCGAGCTCGCGGATCTGCTCGGCCATGCTGGTCAGGGCAGCCTGTTCTGCGTTGGGGTCGGACCCCTCGCGACGCGAGCCGCGTCCTTGGAATGGGAATCGAATCTCGGGCATGGCTTGACTCATGATGGCACCGTGTCCACCTCTATCGGCAGCAGGCACGCCGGACGCAAGCCCGCTCCCAAAGGTTGCACGATCGCTGTCGCCGGACGGCCCCGACATCGCCCCCTCACCGATGAGAGCCGCCGTTCAGCGCTCAGACCCCGGGCTGCGACGGTCGAGGCGATGTCAGAATGACCCCTCCCTTGAGCTCGAACTCCAACGACAGGTCGACCCCGGCGACCGACTGGCTGCAGCCGCCGCCCGAGGAACAGGGCCTGGCGGGATACGTGCGCACCCTGCGCGAGCGCCTCTGGCTGGTGATCGGGATCGTCGCGCTGACGACCGCCGCCGCGGTCCTTTACGTGGTCACCGCGAACCCGACCTACCAGGCCGAGGCCGACATGATCATCTTCCCCGCCTCGGGCTCCGACCCGGCGTTGATTCAGCTGCCCCTCATCCGCGAGTCGCCGGATCCGACCCGCGACGTCGAGACGGCGGCCCGGCTGATCCTCAACAACGAGACCGCGGCGCGGGTGAAGGCGAAGCTCAACTCCCCGTTGACGCCGGAGCAGCTGCTCGAGAAGGTGACCGCCGAGCCCGTCGCCACCTCGAACATCGTCGCGATCATCGCCACCGCCGACACTCCGGAGGAGGCCCGCGACCTGGCAAACGCGTTCGCCGACGCGACCGTGGCCGAGCGCACCGCCGAGCTGCACGCCTACATCGACAAGATCCTCCCCGGCCTCGAAGCGCAGGTCCAGGACCAGCCGTCGCCCGAGCTCGAGCAGCAGCTGGCGCAGCTGCGCACCCTGCGAGAGTCGGAGGACCCGACGATCCAGGTCCAGACCAAGGCGACCCTGCCGACCGGCCCGGCGACGCCGCGCAAGAAGCTCAGCATCGCGATCGGCATCCTCGCGGGCCTGATCCTGGGCGTCGCCGCGGCGTTCGCGGTCCAGATCCTCGATCCGAGGTTGCGCCGCGAAGAGCAGCTGCGCCGCCTCTACCGCCTGCCGATCCTGGCCCGGATCCCGCGTGAGGCGGGGCGCTCGACCAGTGACCCGCTGAACCCGCTGGCGCTCTCACCGGCCGCCGCCGAGGCGTACCGGACCCTGCGCGGGACGCTGGCCGCCTCCGGCCGCGCGACCGGGCGCACCTCGACGGCGATCCTGGTCACCGGCTCGTCGCCGTCGGAGGGCAAGACCACGACCGCGATCAATCTCGCCACCTCGCTGGCGGCGGCCGGCAACTCGGTGATCCTGGTCGAGGCCGACCTGCGCCGGCCGGCGATCGGCCGCGCGCTTGGGGTCGTGCCCACGAAGGGCGTGGTCGGGGTGTTGATCGAGAGCGTGGCCCTCGACGATGCGCTGGTCACCAGCCAGAGCTTCGGACCGCGGCTGAAGCTGCTCCTCGCCGAGTACGAGGGCGTCTCGGTGACCGAGCTCTTCGGGCTGGCATCCGCGGCGCAGCTGATCGACGACGCCCGCCGGGTCGCCGACTACGTGATCGTCGACTCGCCGCCGCTGACCGACGTCGTCGACGCCCTCCCGCTCGCCTCCTACGTCGACCACGTGCTGATCGTCACCCGGCTCGGCAACACCCGCCTGGCGAGCCTGGCGCGGCTCGGCGAGCTGCTCTCGGAGATCAACGTCAAGCCGGTCGGCTTCGTCGTCGTCGGCACCTCGCGGCCGAGCCGCAACGAGTACCTCTACCACCAGCGCGCCGAGAAGCCCAAGCTCGCGCGGCCGGCCGAGAACACACCCGTCGACGGAGCCTGACCTTGCCGGCGCTGCGACGCCCGTCGACGGTCGCGGTCCCGTCGGGCTTCGCGCCGCCGCGGCTCGAGGATCCCGCCACGGCCGCGGTCAAGGCCCTGTTCGTCGTCGCGGCGCTCGGGATCGGGGTCCTCGCCGGGATCGAGCCGCCGCTCGCGCTTGCGCTGGCCGTCTCCGTCGCCTTCGTGCTCGTGGTCCTCTCCAACCTCGCGGTCGGCATCGTCCTCTTCGTCTTCGTCACCTTCCTCGAGGTGCTGCCGCTGGGCGCGAACCCGACGATCAGCGCGGTGAAGCTGGTCGGCGTCCTGCTCTTCCTCTCCTGGCTCGCCGTGCTCGCCGCCCGCCGCGACACCGGCGAGGTGGTCGAGCTGATCAAGTCCCACCCCGCCTATGCCGGCCTGCTCGCCCTGCTCATCGGCTGGTGCACGCTGAGCATCGGCTGGGCCGAGGACGCCGCGGGCTCGCGGACGGCGATCCTGCGCTTCGCCCTCGACTTCGGCCTCTTCTTCATCTTCATCACCGCGTTGACGAAGCGCAGGTACTTCATCTGGGCATTCTGGGCCTTCGTCGCCGGCAGCCTCACCTCCGCCATGTACGGCCTCGTCAAGACGCAGGCGTTCGACGTCGCGGGCCGGCTCTCCGGAGCGGGCACCAACGCCAACGACCTCGCGGCGGTGCTGGTCGCCTCCCTGGTGCTGACCGTGGCCCTGGCCGCGTGGTACAAGCCCTCGCCGATCCTCCGGCTGATCGCGATCGCGGCCGGGCTGGCCTGCGTCACGCTCACCTTCCTGACCCTCTCGCGCGCGGGGTTGCTGTCGCTCGGGGTCGTCCTCGTGTTCGCGGTCCTGGTCGCCAGCCGGCAGCGAGGCAAGGTCCTCGTCCTGGCCCTGGTCGCGGTGATCGGGGTGGTCGGCTACTTCGCCTTCTTGGCGCCGCCGAGCGCCCGCGAGCGCGTCACCAGCGTCGGCTCGGGCACCGGCCGCACCGACGTCTGGAGGCTCGGCGCCAGGATGATCGAGGCCCACCCGGTGCTCGGTGTCGGGATCGCCAACTTCGCCCAGACCTCGCTCCACTTCGTCAACGAACCCGGCCGCCTGGACACCGAGAACAAGGGCGAGGCGCTCGTCGCGCACAACATCTATCTCGAGACGCTGGCCGAGCTCGGGATCGTCGGGCTGCTGATCTTCCTGCCCGTCCTGGGGGCGCCGATGTGGATGACCCTGAAGGCGGCGCGCAACTTCGGCGCGGCCGGCGACCTGCGCACCGAGGCGCTCGCCCGCGCCGTTTTCGTCGCCCAGATGGCCATGCTCTCGGCCGCCTTCTTCGCCTCGATTCAATACAACAAGCAGCTCTGGATCCTGCTCGCCTTCGGGCCGGCCCTGCTCGCGGTCTCGCGCTCCAGCCCCGCCGAGGAGCCCAACCCGGCGTGACCCCGGTCCGCGTGCTCACCCTGATCGACTCGCTCGAGGAGCCCGGGGGCGCGGAGAAGCTGGCGGTCAGCGTCGCCTGCGCGCTTCCTCAGGAGCGCTTCGAGGTCGAGGTCTGCGCGACGCGGACGGCGTCCCCCCCGCTCGTCGATCAGCTCGACGCGGCCGGCCTGGAGTGGTTCGCGCTCGGCCGGCGCGGAAAGCTCGACGTGCTGCCGCTGCGCGAGCTGGGCGCTCACCTGCGCCGGCGGCGGATCGAGGTGATCCACTCGCACATGTCGGGGTCCAACCTCTGGGCCGCGCTGGTCGGTCCGCGCGCCGGGGTGCCGGTCCTGGTCGCCCACGAGCACGGCTCGCCCTACGACGGCTCGCTCGGCCGGGTGATCAGGTTCCTCGATCACCGCGTGATCGGCCCGCGGGCGAGCGCGGTCGTCGTCGGCACCGAGGCCGAGCGCGCCCGGCTCGCCAAGCTGGGCGGCATCGATCCCGCGAAGCTGGTCGTGATCCCGGCGCCGCTGATCGAGTCCGCGCCCGCGACGGGCGATCTGCGCGCCGAGCTCGGGCTCGCCGGCGACGTGCCCCTGGTCGGCACGGTCGCCTGGCTGCGGCCCGAGAAGGCGCTCGGCGACCTCGTCGACGCCTTCGCCCGGCTGCCCGAATCGCTCGCCGGCGCGCACCTGGTGATCGCCGGCGACGGCCCCTGCAGAGCCGAGCTGGAGAGTCTGGCGGAGACGCGCGGGGTCGCCCGGCGCACCCACTTCCTGGGCCCGCGCGACGACGCGATCGCGGTCCTCGGGGCGCTCGACGTCGCCGCGATCACCTCGGCCCGGGAGAGCACCTCGCTGGTCGCGCTGGAGTCGATGGCCGCCGGCACGCCCCTGGTCTCGACCCGGGTCGGCGGCCCGAGCGAGTTCCTCGAGCACGGCGTCAGCGCGCTGTTCGCCGATCCCGGCGACGTCGCCGCGATCTCGGCGGCGATCGCCGAGCTGCTCGCCGATCCGGCCCGCGCACGCCGCCTGGCGAGCGCCGCCGGCGCGCTCCTCGACGAGTTCTCGGTCGCCCGCGTCGCGGGCCGCCACGCGGCCCTCTACGAGCGCCTGCTCGCCGAATCCAGCTCCGCCCACAGCCGCGAGTAGGCCCCGGCCATCGCCGCCATCGAGTAGCGGTCCGAGATCCGTGCCCGCGCCGCCTCGCCGAGCCGGGCGCGCTCCGCGGGTCCGAGCTCCAGAAGCTCGGCGATCCCCGCCGCCAGCGCCGCGGCGTCGCCGGTGGCGACGATCCTGCCCGTGTCGCCGACGATCGCCGCCGAGTCGCCGCAGTCGGTCGCGGCGACCACAACGGCGCAGGCCATCGCCTCGCCGACGGCAAGCGGCAGCGCCTCGGTCAGCGAGGACGAGACGCAGACGTCGAAGGCCGGATAGAGGCGCTCCATGTCCGCCCGCTCGCCCAGCAGCAGCGCGCGGTCGCCGAGCCGCGCGGCCAGGGAGGCGAGCAGCGGCTCGCCCTCGTCGACGCCGGCGCCGCAGAGGACGAAGCGCGCCGCCGGCAGGCGCTCGGCGACCTCGACCGCGGCCGCGGCCATCACCGCGTGGCCCTTGACCGGGTGAAAGCGTGCCACGTGGCCGACGACGAGCTCGTCGGCCCGGATTCCGAGCTCCCCCCTGGTCCGTTCCCGCGCCTCGGCGTCGGGGCGGAAGCGCTCGGTCTCGAACCCGTTCGGGATCGTCACGACCCGATCCCCCGGGTAGTGGAGCTCCTCCATCATCCGCGCCGAGCTCTGCGAGCAGGCGACGATCCGGGCCGGCAGCCGGAAGGAGAGCCGGCGCTCGATCTTCTGGGTGATCACGAGCTTGCGCCCGAACGCGGCGAGGTCGTCGCCGGCGTGATGGACGCCCCAGGCGATCGGCGCGGGGCCGGCGAGCCGCGCCCCCACCCCGCCGAGGACGTTCGCGTAGATCGCCCACGTCTGGACGACGTCGGCGTCGACGCGGCGCAGCGCCCCCCTGATCCGCGCCAGGCTGATCGGGCCGGGCAGGCCGCCGGCCCTGCACTCGATCACCTCGACCCCCCGCTCGCGCAACCGCGGCCCGATCACGCCCGCGGTGGTCAGCGAGACGACCACGCTCTCGATCCGCTCGGCGTCGAGGTGATCGACGAGCCGCTCGAGCATCGTCTCGGCACCCCCGGTCTCGAGCCCGGTGCTGACCTGGACGACGCGCAGCGGGGTCGCCATCAGAGCGCCGCGACCTCGCCGTAGACGGCGAGCGTCCCCTCGACCATGCCGCCGAAGCTGAAGCGCTCGATCACGCGCCGGCGCGCCGCCTCGCCGAGCAGCCGCGCCCGTTGCGGATCGTCGATCAGATCGACGATCGCGCCGGCGAGCGCGCCGGGGTCGCGGGCCGCGACGAGCCGCCCCGTGACCCCGTCCTCGATCGCCTCGCCGATCCCGCCGACGTCCGTGGCGACGATCGGCGCGGCCGCCCCCATCGCCTCGAGGATCGCGTAGGGAAACGACTCCGCCCAGCCGGGCGCCGCGAACACGTGCGAGTTGGCGAGCAGCGGGGCGACGTCGGGGATCTGGCCCAGCAGGCTGACCGAGCGCTCGATCCCCAGCTCGGAGATCTGGCGCTCGATCTCGGGCCGCATCGGCCCCTCGCCGGCGATCAGCAGCTTCGCCTGCGGATGGGCGGCGAGCACCGCTGGCATCGCCTCGATCAGCGTCGGCACCCCCTTCGGGCGGTGGAACTCGGTCACGCAGCCGACCAGCGGGCCGGCGGCGGCGAGCTCGGCCAGGCGCGGATCCGGGGCCGGCTCCGGCAGCGGGTCGATGCCGTTGTAGACGACCCGGGCCCGGCGCCCGCAGCCGATCGAGGCGGCCAGGCGCGCCTCTGCCTGGCAGACGCAGATCACGCGCGTCGCCAGCGGCCCGAGGGCGACCTCAATCGCCCGGTAGGCGCCGTTGTGGGCCCGGCTGGCGAAGGCGTTGGTGAAGGCGTAGTTGTGGGGCGAGAAGGCGACCGGGACGCTCGGCGCCGCCCAACGGCCGAGCCGGGCGACGGCGCCGCCCTGCGATCCGTGCGCGTGGACGAGGTCGGGCCGCCAGCGGCGCAGGATCCGGCCCATCCCGTAGACCGCCCGGGCGTTGGCGAGCGGCGAGCGCTCGATCTCCAGCTCGACCAGCTCGAGGCCGAGCGAGTCGCCGTGGTCGGCGTGGGGGCCGCAGACGGCGACCTCGTGGCCGCGGTCGGCGAGCGCGCGGCCGAGGCGGACGACGTGCCCGAACGCTCCGCCCTTGCTCGGCCTCACGACGATCAGGATCCGGGCCATCCGCGCCCGACTCTAGCTAGGCGTGCGGCGGGCGCGGCTCAGCAGGAGCTGAGCACGAGGGCCTGGCGGGGCGGCAGCTTGACGCTGGTCACGCACTGGCCGCCGGGGACCTGGTACGAGCCGCCGAGCTCGATGGACTGCGTGCTCGCCGGGTCCGGGTTGACGAGCACGGTGCCGGTCTGGAAGTCGCGGCGGTAGGCGTTGCCGACCTTGTAGCGCGCGCCGGTCGGGAAGCCGACGTCCGTCGTCCAGTCGGGGAGGTAGCCGTTGGTGTCGTCCTCGGCGCGGTAGAAGAGGGCGCTGCCGTCCTTGCCGTCCCAGCCGAGCAGGAAGGTGGCTCGCGCGTAACGCTGGACCTGAATCTCGTCGGCGCCGCCGTAGACCACCGCGGTGAACGAGGCGCCGGCCCGCTCGATCGCTTCCATGTGCGTGAGCTCGTCGGTCCAGTCGTTGCCGTTGCCGGCGCCGGGGGCGGAGAAGACTCCGGTCCCGGACCAGCGGATGAAGAACTCGCGGTTGTAGACGTCGATCGTCTTCGCCAGCTGCACGGCCGCGTCGCGCTCGGGCGGGTCGTACATGTCCATGCCGACGTTGGCCATCGTCGTGAAGCCGTCGGCCTGGAGCGCCGGCGAGACCGAGCCGACGAAGGAGAGCGTCGCCTCGCGGTACTGCGCGTCGGTGAGCTCCCTGATCCGGCCGCCCATCCCGTGGCCCGGGTAGAGGTTGGTGTCGTCCATGTAGACGCCGTCCCAGTGAACGCCGCTGCCGTCGCCCTCGGCGTCGACGAGGCGGCTGCGAACGGAGTCGAGCCAGGCCTGGCGGTAGCCGGGGTCGGTGAGGTTCATCGCGTAGAGGTTGCCGTAGGACTCCGAGGTCAGCCGCTGGCCGTTCTTGTCGTGCAGGAACCAGCTCTCGTGCGAGTCGGCGGTGCAGTAGCTGATCCCCGAGACCTCGTAGGGGGCGTAGGGGCAGCCCTTGACGCCTTCGTCACGGAAGACGAACGAGAGGTCCTTGTAGAGGAGGATCTGGCTGTCGGGGTTCGCGGCGCGGAGGTCGTCGACGTAGCGGTGCATGCTGTCGCGGACGACCAGGTAGCGATACTCCGAACCGCTCATCGCCCGGAGCGCGTCCTCCTGGGAGCTGATGATCGCGATCTGGCCCAGGGTGTTCGGCGCGGCCCCGTCGGGCACGGAGGCGGGCTGATCGTTGCTCAGGTCGGTGTCGGTGACCGTGAGGGCGTCGGCGTAGAAGGAGTCGTTGCTGACCGACTGGTCGGCCTGGCGGCGGAGATACAGGTCGATCGTGTCGCCGGCGTCGCGGGCCGTGATCTTCGCCGCCACCTTGCGGTAGTGGCGGCGCAGGGTCACGGTCCGCAGCTGATCGACGACCAGGTCCCCGGCCGGGGTCGTCTCGCGGACGACGAGGTCGACCTTCGTCCCGGCCGTGCGGGCCGTGCCGCGCACCCAGGCGCTACCGGTGTAGCGCTCGCCGGATACGGAGCCGTCGGCGAGCTTCGCCGGGTCGCCGTTGAGCCAGTACTCGTCGATCCCGTCGCCGGCGACCAGGCGTCCCGCGGTGTGGCCGTCCGGGGCCCTGCGGTCGCCGACGCGCTTCAGCGTGGCGTCGAGGCCGTGCCAGCCGCGGGTCGAGTACTTGAAGGTGGGGTTCTGGGTCAGGTTGGTGCTCGGAATCGCGGCCTGCTGGCGGGCCTGGGCGATCCCGGCGAGCCCGACGAAGAGGGCGGCGGTCAGCGCGACGAGCATCCAGAGCTGCGTGCGGAGCTGGAAAACGGGGGTCTGTCGGCGGGAGCGGTTCATCTCTCAACTCCCGCATCGGGTCTGCACGAGATCTGCCAAGCAGGTGGCCGCTCAGTCGCACAACCGTCCAGCCGCGGGGCCGCGGCGGGGCCGGATTCGTACAACCGTCCAGCCGCGGCTCTCGCGGGGCATCTGAGGCTGGGGCTATCGTTGGCGGCCCCTTGACGGCGGTTGCCGCAGCGGGCCGATGAGCGACGCTCCCACCCCTCCCGACCCCCAAGAGCAGGGCGCCCCGCCGAAGCTCAGCCATACGGTGGTCAGAGGCGTCGGCGCTTCGGCGCTCGGTTACCTCGGTTCGCAGGCGATCAACCTCGGCGCCTACGTCGTCCTCGCCCGCCTCCTGGTCCCGGCGGAGTTCGGCGTCTACGCCGCCGGCAGCATCCTCGTCGCGGCGACCCTGCTGCTGACGAACTCGGGCATCAGCTCCGCGGTCGTCCAGCGACGGGACCGCGTCGAGGAGGCCGCGAGCACGGCCGTCGTGACGATGGCCCTGACGGGCACCGGGTCGAGCCTGCTCATGCTGGCCGCCGCGCCCCTGATCGGGACGATCTTCGACAGCGCCCAGATCGGCGACGTCGCCGCCGCGCTCGCCGGGACGACGCTCATCCAGGCGCTCGGCTCGATTCCGGAGGTGATGCTCCAGCGCCGCTTCTCCTTTCTCCATCAGACGGTCGTGGTGCCGGCGCAGGTGATCGTCTTCGCGGCGACCTCGATCGCCTGTGCGGCGGCGGGCCTGGGCGTCTGGTCGCTGGTCATCGGCCAGTACGCGGCGGTGACCACGGACACGGTGCTCAACTGGGTCCTCTCGCGGTGGCGGCCGAGCGTGCGCCTCGCCAACGTGGCGATGGCCCGGGAGCTGATCGCCTTCGGCCGGCACGTGTTCGTCTCGATGGTCGTCTCGGCCCTGCCGCAACAGCTCGACGCGCTGATCGTCGGCAAGGGGTTCGGCACCGCCGCCCTGGGACAGTTCCGGTACGGCTTTCGGCTCGCCTCGACGCCGTACCAGAGCCTGGTCGCAGCCGGCAGTTACGTGATCTATCCCGCCTTCGCCCGGATCTCGCACGAGTCCGAGCGCCTCGGCGCGGCCTTCCTCAGATCGCTGCGCTGGATCTGCCTGCTGGGCGCGCCCCTGGCGCTGGCGCTCGTGCCCCTGGGCGTGCCCCTGGCGGTGACCCTGTTCGGCGACGTGTGGCGCGAGGCCGGGCACGCCGCCGCCGCGATGTGCATGTACACGCTCGGAGCCGGCGTGATCTCGGTCGTCGGCGAGGCCCTGAAGGCGGCGGGCGCGCCGCGGCGGATGACGCCGATCTACGCGATCTTCAGCGGTCTCTCGATCGGCCTGATGCTGGTCATGATCCCGGCCGGTTTCACCGCCGTCGCGCTCGGGCTGTCCCTGGGCGCGGTCGGCGGGGCGCTGTACGCGATCCGGGTCGCCACCTCGGTCTTCGAGCTCGACTCCCGGGAGCTCGCGCGGGCAACCCTCGCGCCCGTGCTGGCCGCCGCGGTGATGGCGGGCGCCCTCATCCCGCTCGAGGCGGTCCTCGACGCAGCCGGCCGCGGACCGCTGCCGGCGCTGGCGCTGCTCGCGCTCGAGGGTCTGGCGGGGGCCGCCATCTACGTCGCGGCGCTGCGGGTGATCCAGCGCGACGCGCTCGCCGAGATCCGCGAGATCGCCTCGCTGGCGAGGCGGCGAGCGGGGACCTGAGGACGCCCGCTCAGAGCTCGGCGAGGGCCTCGGTATAGACCTCGCCCATCCGCCGCATCCACAGCGAGCCGTTGCGCTCCGTGGCGACCCATCGATGCCCCTCGGCGGCCTCCGCCCGGCGCTGGTCGGCGGGCGCGGCGATCGCGGCGCGAACGCCGGCGGCCACGGCTCCCGGCTCCGCGGGCACGAGTCGCAGCGCCGCCGGCGGCCGTCCCGCGACCCTGTGCCCGGGAATGTCGGTGGCGACCACGCCGGTGCCGCAGCTCAGCGCCTCGACCACCGCCAGGGGCGGGCCTCCGCCCTCTGCCGGGCTGGTGGCGAGGAGCAGGTCGGCGGCGTCGTAGAACCGGCGCACGTCCTCGCTCGGCGGCGCGATCAGCAGCGCCTCGCCGATCCCGAGTCGATCGGCGGCCCGCCGGAACTCCTCGCCGCCGGCGACCACGAGGCCGCGGGCCGCGACGCCGTCTGCGTGCAGGCGGGCCAGCGCCTCCACGAACAGCGCTCCCCCCTTGACCTTCCACTCCCAGCCGAAGTGGAGCAGGACGAGCTCGGCCTCGGCGAGGCCGAGCGAGGCCCTGGCCGCCTGACGCTGCTCCGGCGAGGCGAGGGCGAAGCTCTCGGTCTCGATCCCGTTCGCGACCACCGTCGTCAGCGCCGCGGGGCCGCCGCGGCGGCGCACGGACTCCGCCGCGACCTCGCTCACGCAGACGATCCGCGAGACCCCGCGACGGCTCAGCCATCCGTACTTGAGGATCGACCGCGCGAGATGAGGGGGGTCGCGGCGAAGGAAGCTGTGCACGTGCCAGATCGTCGCCGTGTTCGGGCGTCCGCGAGAGACCGCCAGGGCGGCCAGGTCGAAGCCGGCGAAATGGGTGTGCAGGATCGCCGGGCCGTCGAGGCGGTCGAGCTTCTCGGCCAGCCACTCGGCCTTCGCGCGCCGGCCGTCGGGCGCGAAGGCGACCGGGATCTCGGCCGCGGCGAGATCGGCGAGCCAGGCTTGCTCGCGGGCGATCGAGGTGTAACCGCACTCCAGCCGCCAGCCTCGCTCGCGGCAGTAATGATCGACCCGCTTGACCATCGCCACGGCCCCGCCACCGTAGGAGCCGCCATATTCGGAGAGCCAGAACACGCACGGCGCCCCCGTGCCAGACGAGTCGCGCGCCGCGGCCTGCATCGCGGTGAGTCTAAGCCGTCGTGCGAAGCTCAGGTAGAGGCCGGGAGATGCCGAGAACTTGTTTGCGACCGGGCGGCGCGGCCGGGCCATCGGGATCGCGATCACTACCCTGGAACGCGGCCCAGCAGGCAACCACAGGCTCGCGCGCCGAGCAGGAGGACGAGTAACCCGCGATGACAAGCAAGCTCAAGATCGACCCCCAGCGTCTCGAGAACGGCCTCGGCGACGACCCGTTCACGGTCAGCCACGATCTGGTCGACAACCCGCTCCTGACCCTCGACGCGCTGGCGGATCTCGCCGACTATCTGCCCCCCGAGACTAACGTCGAGCACAACCTCGGCGACGTGCCCGAGGTCCTCCCGAGCGGCGAGGCGCCGCGCGCCGACCTGACGCCGGGCGAGATCGTTCGCTCGATCGACACCAACGGCTGCTGGATGGTGCTGAAGCGGATCGAGGACCATCCGGCCTACCGCGACCTGCTCGAGGACACGCTCAGCGAGGTGACGGCGGCGGTCGAGGCGAGGGAGGGGCCGATCTACGGTCGCGAGGGCTTCATCTTCGTCTCCGCCCCGAACTCGGTCACCCCAACCCACATCGACCCCGAGTACAACTTCCTGCTCCAGATCCGGGGCACGAAGGAGATGGTCGTCGGCAAGTACTCCGACAGGGCGACCGAGAACAACGAGCTCGAGCGCTACTACGGCGGCGGCCACCGGAATCTGCAGACCCTGCCGGACGAGTCCCAGACCTTTCCGCTCCAGCCCGGCGACGGCGTCTTCGTTCCGCTGCATGCGCCTCACGTGGTCCGCAACGGGCCGACCCCGTCGATCTCGCTCTCGGTGACCTGGAACACCGATGCGTCGAACCGGATGGCGTTGCTGCACCGCTTCAACGCCAAGCTGCGGGGCATGCACCTCTCGCCGGCGCCGCCCGGCAGGCGGCCGGGCGTCGATCGGGCAAAGATCGGCACCGTGCTGGCGGCCCGCTCAGCGGTTCGCGGCGCCCGCAGGCTGCGACAGCGCGAACCCGCCTGAGCGCTCGGGCAGCGGCGCGTCCGCGTGCGAGGCGATGATTCGTCCGTGTCACCCGCGGGATACCGCCCCTGGCGACTGATCGCTCGCCTGGCCCGCAGGCGCCGCTCGGCGATCCTCGCCTACCACGGGGTCGAGCGGATGGCCCCGGGTGACGACCCAGAGCTGCTCTGCATCGACCCGGATCGGTTCGAGCTCCACATGCGGCTCCTCGCCGAGGCCGGATACGAGTTCGTCACCGTTCGCGAGTTCGTCGAGCGCTCGCCGGCGGCCGGGCTGATCGCGATCAGCTTCGACGACGGGCTCGCCAACCTGCGTTCGGTCGCGCTGCCGATCCTGCAGAGGTACGGGATCCCGGCCACGGTCTACGTGACCACGGGCCTGATCGGCGAGCCCTATCCGTGGATGCCGGAGAGCAGCGGCGTCCGGGTCATGGACGCCGCCGACATCGCCGCCCTCGCCCAGGCCGGGATCGAGATCGGGGCCCATACGGTCCGCCATCGCGACCTCTCGCGCTGCTCCTATGAGGAGGCGCTGGCGGAGATGACCGATAGCCGCGAGACGCTCGAGCGCCTCACCGAGCGGGAGGTCGCCACCTTCGCCTACCCCTACGCCAGGTTCTCGGACCTGGCCGAGCGCGCCGCGCGGGACGCCGGCTTCACCGCCGCGGTCTCCTACTCGATGCTCGCCACCCCGGGCGATCGCTTCGCCCTCTCCCGCGAGCTGGTCACGCCCCAGCACGGGCCGGCCAGCGTCGTGCTCAAGGTCCTCGGTCGCTACGACTCCCTCTCCAACAGCCTCGCGGGGCGTGTGGGGAGGCTGCTCACGCGCCCGCTGCGCCGGCGTCCGAAGGCGCCGCTGCGACCGAGGGTATGAGCGACGGCGTCGAGATCCTCACGGACAGCGAACGCCTGACCGAGATCGCGGGGCAGTGGCGCGCGCTCGCCGTCTCACGCGCGAACGCCTTCGTCACGCCCGATTGGTTCTCCGCCTGGATGAGCGTCTACGGGGGCGATGCGACGCCGCTGGTCGTCGTCCGGCGCGACGGCTCGGGCGAGCTCGCCGGGGTGATGCCGCTGGTCGCCGCCGGCTGGGGGCGATCGCGGACGCTGCGATTCGCCGGGGCCGCGCTCGGCGACCTCTTCCTCCCCCTCGACCGCGACTCGGAGAGCGAGCTCGCCGTGGCCGCCCTGCGCGCGCTCCGCGCCGGCGGCGAGGACGGCGCCCTGATCCTCGATCACGTCGAGGCGGACTCGGCCTGGGTCCAGGCCCTGGCGCAACAGGGAGAGGTGGTGACGCACCTGAGCCACCTCGACGAGGTGCTGCCCGAGGTCGAGATCGCGGGGCTGAGCTGGGAGCAGTACCTCGGCGAGCGCAGCCGCAACTTCCGCAGCCAGCTCGGCCGCAGGCGGCGGCAGCTCGAGCGCGATCATGACGTCGTCTTCCGGCGCAGCGACGCCGCGCGGCTGGCGGCTGACATGAGCGCCTTCGCCCGCCTGCATCGCGATCGCTGGGCGGGCCGGGGCGGCTCCGGGGCCCTCGATCAGACCTCGACCGCGTTTCACTCGCTCTTCTCGGCGGCCCTGCTCGAGCAGGACTGGCTGCGCCTCTGGATCGTCGAGGTCGACGGCGAGCCGGCGGCGGCCTGGTACGGCTGGCGGATCGGCGACCGCTACTCGTACTACCTCGCGGGCTTCGACGAGACCTATGCCGACTACAGCATCGGCACCCTGCTGCTCGCCCACACGATCGAGGACGCGATCGCATCCGGCTGCTCGGTCTACGAGATGCTGCTCGGCTCGGAGCCCTTCAAGCGCCGGTTCGCAACCGGCGAACGACAGGTCACCAGCGTCATCCTGTCGTCGCGGCTGCACCGCGCCCGGCTCGCGGCCCTGGGCGCGGCCGCCGCGCGGCGCGCCACCGACCGGCTGGGACCGTCCGCGCGAGCGCGGATCAAGCGCCCGTTGCGGGCGCTGGCGGATCGTCTCTCCCCCCGGGGGACCCGGTGACGTCCTCCCGGCAGCTGCTCGAGCTGCGGATCGCCGAGCTCGACTCAGAGCAGGTAGGCCTCTGGCGTCAGCTCGCCGAGCGGGCCGCCGAACCGAACCCGTTCGCCGAGCCGGACTTCCTGATCCCTGCGTGCGAACACCTCGCCGGCGGCCCCGACCGCCTGCTGGTGGTCGCCGACCCGGATGGCTGGCGGGCCTGCGTCTCGCTCGCGCCGACCCGGGTACGGGCGCTGACGCGCGCCGACGAGGTCGGGGTCAGGCAGTTCGGATTTCTCTCCACGCCGTTGACCTCCGAGCGCGAGCCGCAGGCGGCGGCCGCCCTGCTGGTCGAGGCGCTGGCGGAGCGCGCCGATCCGCTCCTGCTCGAGCGCCTCGCTGCGTCGGGTCCGTTCTACGAGGCGCTCGAGGGTGCCTCGCGGCGGGGAGCGGTGCGGGTGGCGGAGCGCCAGGATTTCGAGCGCGCGCTGCTGACCCGCGACGGGGACCGCTGGGACGAGCACCTGGGCAAGCACCACCTACGCGAGTTCCGGCGCCTCGGCCGCCGTCTCGCGGAGCAGCTCGGCGACGAGCTCGTCTGCGAGGACCGCGCCGGCGATCCCGCCGCCCTGGAGCGCTTCCTGGAGCTCGAGCGCTCGGGCTGGAAGGGGCGCGGAGGGACCGCGTTCGCCTCCGACCCCTCACACGCGGAGTTCTTCCGCCGCACCTGCGAGCGCTTCCACGCCGGCGGACGGCTGCAGCTGCTCGAGCTTGGCGCCGGCGGCCGGACGGCGGCGATGAAGTGCAACCTGCTCGCCGGCGAGGGCTCGTTCGCGTTCAAGATCGCCTACGACGAAGGGCTCTCGCGCTGGTCCCCGGGAATCCAGCTCGAGATCCGCAATATCGAGCTGTTCCAGGCCTCAGCGCAACGCTGGATGGACTCCTGCGCGACCCCCGACAACGCGATGATCAATCGCCTCTGGCCGCAGCGCCGGCCCCTGTGCACGGTGCTGCTCGCCGGCAGCGGGCTCCGGGGGCGCGCCGCCGGCGCCTCCCTCCGGCTCACCCGGGGCCTGCGCGCGGTGAAGCGCGCGGCCGCCGGCGCCACCGACCGCCGGGGCGGCGGTCAGGGCGCCGCCAGCACCTCCGAGTAGACGCCGGCGACCCGTTCGGTCCACGCGTCGAGGCTCCAGTAGCGGCGCACCCAGTCGTGCGAGGCGGCGGCCTCGGCGGCGGCGGTCGCCGAATCGCGCGCCAACACTGACGCGATCCCCTCCGCGATCGCCGCCGGCTCCGGCGCGACCAGCCGCCTCGCGGGCGGGTCGCCGGCGGCCATCCTGTGGCTGGGGATGTCGGTCCCGAGCACCGCCGTGCCGCAGGCCAGCGACTCGACGACCGCCAGCGGCGGCCCTCCCTCGGACGGGCTGGTGGAGGCGAGGACGTCGGCGCCGTCGTAAAAACGGCGCACGTCCTCGACCGGCGCGACCAGCCGGACATGCTCGGAGAGCCCGGCTCGCTCGACCGCCGCGAGGGCCCGCGGATCGGCGCTCACGATCAGGGCGAGCGCCGGGACGCCGAGCTCGAGCAGCCGGGTCAGGGATGCGAGGAACAGCGGACCGCCCTTGATCTCCCAATCCCAGGCCAGGTGGAGGACGACCGGTTGGCCGGCGGGAACCCCCAGGGCCTCGCGCGCCTCCCGGCGCCGCTCGGGGGTGGCGACCGGAAAGCGGCCGGCGTCGATCCCGTTCTCGATCGCGACGATCCGCGACGCGGGGAGCCCGCGCCGGATCGCGAGCTCGCGGCCGGCCTCGCTGACGCTGATCACCTTCGCCACTCGGCGGCCGACGATCCCGTACTTGAGCGCGCTCTTCGCGACCCCGATCGGCCCGCCGGGCAGGGCGCTGTGCAGATGCCAGATCACCCGGGCGTCCCGATCGCCGAGCGCCGCCGCCACGGCGGCGAGATCGAAGCTCGCGAAGTGCGTGTGGATGATCTTCGGGCCGCTCAGCGTCCGCAGCCGGCCGGCGAGCCAGCGGGTCAGCTCGACGCGACCCGTGCGGGGCGCGAAGCCGACGGGTATCCCGGCATCGGCGAAGTCGGTGAGCCAGACGCGGTCACGCGAGACCGGGGTGAACGCGCACTCCACGGCCCAGCCGCGGGCCGCGCAACGCTCGGCGAGCGCCACGATCATCGGCACGAAGGACCCTCTGTAGGCGGCCCCGTAGTCGGACACCATCAGCACGGTGGCGCCCCCCGGCTCGCGCGAGGCTATGGGGACTCCGTGCCGCCGCTGCCTTCGGTGACGGTGCCGAGGTCCGTGGTCGTGGTCGTCGGGACGGTCGAGGTTGTGCTCGTGGCCGGAGCGGTCGTCGTGCTCGTCGTGCTCGTCGTCGGGGGCTTCGTCGTCGTGGTCGTGGTCGACGCCGTCGAGCTGGTCGTGGTCGTCGTCGGCGTCGTCGTGGTCGCGGTGGTCGACGACGTCGAGCTCGTGTCGCCGCCGTTGTCGCCGCCGGAGACGACGGCGAGCGCGACGCCGAGGCCGATCACCGAAGCGACCAGGATCACGATCAGCGCCTTCATGCCGCCGCTCATCCCGGAACCCGGCGGCTCGCCGCCCGGGTGGCCGTAGCCACCCTGGTACGGGTCGCCCGGCGGAGGGACGTTCATGCGGCGGGTCGGATCCTCGTTCATGGCGGGGACTCTAGATCAGCGAGTCGACGACGATTTCGAGCGCGCTGTCGACGTCGTCGTCGGTGACCACCAGCGGGGGCAGGAAGCGAAGCATCCCCTCGCCCGGGACGTTGAGCACCAGACCGCGCTCGAGGGCCCGGGCGGCGACCGCCTGCGCGTCGACGCCCTCCGCGAGGCTGACGCCGACCATCAGGCCGCGGCCGCGCACCTCGTCGATCGACTCGATCTCGCGCAGGCCGGTCCGCAGGCGTTCGCCGGTCGCCGCGACCCTCGCCAGCAGATCGGGGTCGTCGATCACGTCGAGCGCCGCCAGGGCGGCGGCGGCGCAGATCGGAGCGCCGGCGAAGGTCGAGCCGTGGTCGCCGCGGCCGAGGACGCCGGCGAGCTCGGGACCGGTGACCACGGCGCCCACCGGCAGGCCCCCACCGAGGGCCTTGGCCGCCGTGAGCGCGTCCGGGCGCACCGGCAGCTGCTCGTAGGCCCACAGGGTCCCGGTCCTCCCCATCCCGCACTGGACCTCGTCGAAGACCAGCGCGGCGCCCACCGAGTCGCAGGCCTCGCGGGCGGCGACCAGCACGTCGTCGGCGATCGGGAAGATCCCGGCCTCGCCCTGGATCGGCTCGATCATCACCGCCGCGGTCCGCGGCCCGACGGCGTCGCGCAGGGCATCGGGGTCATCGCGGGGGACGGCGACGAAGCCGGGCGGCAGCGGTCCGAAGAGGTCCTCGCGGGCGAGCTTCGGGGTCGCCGCCAGGGCGGCGAGGGTGCGGCCGTGGAAGGCGCCCTCGAGGCTGACGATCTCGGGCCGCTCGATCCCGGCCAGATGGGCGCGCTTGCGGACCAGCTTGATCGCGCACTCGCTCGCCTCGGCGCCGGAGTTGCAGAGGAAGACCCTGCCGCCGAGGCTGGATTCGGCCAGCCGCCGGCTCAGCCGCATCGCCGGCTCCGAGTAGAAGAGGTTCGAGGAGCCCGCGAGCCGGCCCGCCTGCTCGGTGATCGCGGCGACGATCCGCGGGTGGCAGTGGCCGGCGTTGTGGACCGAGAGGCCGGCGAAGAAGTCCAGGTACTCCCTGCCCTCGGCGTCCCATAGCCGGACGCCGTCGCCCCGCACGAACTCGACCGGCGCCCGGGCATAGGTGTCGATGGCGTAGCGGGCCTCCAGGCCCCGCAGCTCCTCGACGCTCATGGGCTGACCATGGTGCCGATGCCGGCGTCCGTGAACAGCTCCAGGAGCAGCGAGTGCGGACGGCGGCCGTCGATGATGTGGGCCGAGCCGACGCCGCCGCGGATCGCCTCGGCGCAGGCGCCGAGCTTCGGCCGCATGCCCCCGGTGACCGATTCCAGCGCCGCCTCGACCTCGTCGACGGTCGCCCGCGAGTTCAGTGAAGTCTCGTCGGCCGGGTCGGCGAGCCAGCCGGCGACGTCGGTGAGGAAGATCGCCTTGTGGGCGGTCAGCGCCGCGGCCACCTTGCCGGCCGCGGTGTCGGCGTTGACGTTGTAGGAGTTCCCGTCGTTGTCGACGCCGACCGAGGCGATCACGGGTATGTAGTCGGCGGCGATGTGGTTGAGGACGTCGACCGAGACGGTCTCGATCTCGCCGACGAAGCCGAACTCGTCCGCGCGCGCGTGGGGGCGGATCTCGAACAGGGCCCCGTCCTCGCCCGAGAGGCCGACCGCGGGCTGGCCGTGGCGGTTCAGCCTCATCACGATGTCGGAGTTGACCTTGCCGAGCAGGACCATCTTCGCCACCTCGACCGTTTCCGGGTTGGAGACGCGGACGCCCTCGACGAACTTGACCTCCATCCCGAGGCGCTCCATGTACTCGGTGATCTCGGGGCCGCCCCCGTGGACGATCACCGGGTTGAGGCCGACGTACTTGAGCAGGACGACGTCGGTGGCGAAGCCGTCGCGGAGCACCTCGTCACTCATCGCCGCGCCGCCGTACTTGATCACCACCGTGCGCCCGTGGAACTCACGGATGTAGGGCAGCGCCTCGAGCAGGGTCTCAACGCTCGTCACGGGCTGTTGCTCACTCATCGGTCGTCCTTCGCCCGACCCCCGGCACGCCCGCAGGCGAAGCCGAGGACGTGGCCGGTATTCATGTTCGGTACTCCGCGTTGATCCGGATGTATTCGTGGGTCAGGTCGGAGAAGTACATATGTGTGCCGGCTCCGCCGCGGCCGAGGCGGATCGAGATCTCGGCCTCGTCCTGATCGGAGCCGAGCCCGCCGGCGTCGATCGCCTCCGGCCCGAGCTCGTCGAGCTGCTCGCCGGCGAGCGCCATCCCCGCCGCCTGCGCGATCCGCCCCCAGTTGGAGTCGCGACCGTAGAGCGCGGTCTTCACCAGGGGCGAGTTCGCGATCGCCCGCGCCACCCGCTCGGCCTCCCCCTCGCTGGCCGCCTCGTCGACGGCGATCCGGCCCACCCGGGTCGCTCCCTCTCCGTCCGCGACGATCTCCAGCGCCAGCTGCAGGAGGACCGCGTCGAGCAGGCCGTCCGGCAGCGGCGCCCCCCCGGCGCCGGTCGCCTGCAGCAGGACCGTGTCGTTGGTGCTCATCTGGCCATCGACGGTGATCCGCTCGAACGAGCGGCCCACGGCGGCGCGTAGCGCCGCCTCCGGCTCAGCGACCTCGGCGTCCGTCTGCACGAAGCAGAGCATGGTGGCGAACCCCGGCTGCATCATCCCCGCCCCCTTTGCCTGGGCGGAGACCGTCACCCCGCCGGCGGTGACGGTGCACGCCTTCGGGCCCCGGTCGGTGGTCAGGATCGACTCGGCGAACTCACCCGCCCCGTCGCCGCGCAGGGCCGCCGCGGCCTCGCCGACGCCGCGGATCACGTCGTCGACCAGCAGCGGCACCCCGATCACGCCGGTCTCGGCGACCGCCACCGTCCGCGGCTCGACCCCGATCGCGCCCGCCGCGGCGTCGCGCATCGCCAGCGCGTCGGCGTAGCCCCGCTCGCCGGTCGCGGCGTTGGCGTTGCCGGAGTTGACTACCACGGCCCGAACCGAATCGCCGTCGCACTCGTCGCGGCAGACCCTGACCGGCGCGGCCGCCGCCGCGTTGCGTGTCAACAGCAGCCCTGAGCGGACATCGCCTCGGTCGCAGGTCAGCAGTCCGACGTCGGTTCCCCCGCCGTCCTTCAGGCCGCAGGCAACCCCGGCCGCCCGGAAGCCCGGAGCCAGCGTGGCCGGGTCGAGCTCCTCGACGCCCGGCGGCGACTCGACCCACCGCGAGCGAAAGAAGGTCACCGTAGTCCCTCGGTCTCGTCGAACCCGAGCATCAGGTTGAGGTTCTGGATCGCCTGCCCGGCCGCGCCCTTCCAGAGGTTGTCGATCGCGGCGAAGACGACCGCGCGGTCACCTGCGCTGGTCACGTGGATACGGCAGTTGTTCGTGTCCCGCACGTCACGCAACCCGGGGGGCGCGTCAACGACGTCGACGAAGGGCTCGCCCTCATAGCGCTCGGCGAACACCGCCTCGAGCTCGTCCACGGGCTCGGTCAGCTCGACGTAGCAGCTGGCCAAGAGTCCCTGATCGATCGGCAACAGGTGAGGGACAAAGGTGATCTGAGGGCCTGGACCCTTGCCGCGCACGCCCGCAGGCGAAGCCGAGGACGTGGCGCGAGTCATTCGATCCAGCTCCTGCTGGATCTCCGGGAGGTGTCGGTGGCCGTCGGTGGCGTACGGCATGAAGTTCTCGGCCAGGTTCGAGAGCGAGAGCCGCTCGCCCGCGTCGCGACCGGCGCCAGAGACGCCGGACTTGGCGTCGATCACGACCGAATCGATCAGTCCCCGCTCGGCCAGCGGCGCCAGGGCCAGCAGGGCCGCGGTCGGATAGCAGCCGGGGTTGGCGACCAGCTCGGCGGTCCGGATCCGCTCGCGGTCGAGCTCGGTGAGCCCGTAGACCGCGTTGGCGAGCAGGTCGGGGTCGCCGTGGGGCCCGTACCAGCGCTCGTAGATCGCCGCGTCGACGAGCCGGAAGTCGGCCGAGAGGTCGACGACCTGCAGCCCCATCCCGCGCATCTCCGCGACCACGGGGGCGGCGGCCTGGTGCGGGTAGGCGACGATCGCCGCCTCGACGTCCTCGAGCAGGGTCAGGTCGAGCTCGCTGAGCTCGATCGGGCAGCGGTAGCGCGGGTAGAGGCGATCGAGCCGCGTCCCCACCTCGGCGCGAGACGTCGCCGCGAACAGCTCCAGCCGCGGATGGCGCCAGACCAGCTCCGCCGACAGCGCCCCGGCGTATCCGGTCGCGCCGGCGACGATCACCCTGTGCGTCGAATCACTCACGGATCGCACCACCGATCTCGGCCAGGGCCTCCTTGATCCGCTCCCGTTGCGCTGCCACCGCCTCGTCGGTCAGCGTCCGGTCGGGGGCACGGAACTCGAGTCGCAGGGCGAGGCTCTTGGTTCCCTTTTCGAGCTGCTCGCCGCGGTAGACGTCGAAGATCTCGGCTCGCTCGAGCAGGCTGCCGCCGCCGGCGCGGACCGCGTCGCGGACGCGCTCGGCCGAGACGTCGTCGGCGACGGTGACCGCCAGGTCCTGGAGCACGGCCGGATGGGTGGTCACGTCGTCGTAGGTCTCGTTCCCGATCCCGGCGGCCGCCGCCAGCGGCGCCAGGTCGAGCTCGAAGGCGACCGCGGAGGGCAGGTCCCAGGCACGGGAAACCAACGGATGCAGCTCGCCCAGCCAGCCGGCCCGCGTGCCGCCGAAGCCGGCCGCGGCGGCGCGGCCCGGGTGCAGGAACGGCTCCGGATGCGGCGTCAGCGCGAGCCCGGTCCCGAGCTCGGCCGCGAGCAGCTCGATCACGCCCTTGAGCCGGTAGAAGCCGGCGGCGTCCGCGGGCGCCGCGCCGCCGACCCACGACGGCGGCGTCAGCTCGCCGACGACCAGCCCGGCGAGACGGTGAGGCTCGCGCACCGGCGGCGGCAGCTTGCCCGAGAACTGGCCCGTCAGCGGCCCGCCCTGCGCCGGCGGCGGCTCGGCCAGGTAGGCGCGCCCGGATTCGAACAGCGCCACCCGCTCGGCGCCGCGAGCGAGGTTGTGGCGGGCGGCGTCGAGCAGCCCGCCGAGCAGCGTCGTCCGCATCAGCGCGTGCTCCGCCGAGATCGGGTTCTGGGTCGCGACCGCGGCGCGCCGCGGATCGTCGGGCGGCAGCCGCAGGCGGTCGGCGAGGCCCGGGTCGACGAACGCCCAGGCGACGACCTCGTCGAAGCCGAGGTCGCGGAGCACGTCCTCCGCCCGGCGGCGGATCGACTGCTCGCGGCTCAGCCCGCCGACGCGCTCGGGATGCCCGGGCAGGGTCCGCGGCAGCCGGTCGAGCCCGTGCAGGCGGCCGACCTCCTCGATCAGGTCGACCTCGCGGGTGACGTCGTAGTGGCGGTGGAAGGGGACGGTCGCCGTCAGGTCAGCGTCGCCCGCGGACTCGACCTCGAACCCGAGCCCGCGCAGGTGGTGCTCTGACTCCGAGCGCTCGAGCTCGATCCCGAGCAGCGAGTCGAGGCGCGAGCCATGCAGCGAGATCACGTGCGCCGCCGGGATGTCGGCGGCGACGTCGATCGTCCCGGGCACCAGTCGGGCGCCGCAGAGCTCGACCAGCAGCCGCGAGGCGATCCGCTGGGCGCGCAGCGCGAGCTCTGGGTGAAGGCCCTTCTCGTTTCGGGCGGAGGCCTCGGAGCGCAAGCCGAGCATCGCCGACGTGCGCAGGATGTTCGCCCCGTTCCAGGTCGCGACCTCGAGCAGGACGCGGGTGGTCGCGTCGGAGACCTCGGAGACCTGACCGCCCATGATCCCCGCGATCCCGGTCGGGCGCTCGCGGTCGCAGACGAGCACCGTTTCCGCGTCGAAGCCGCGCTCGACCCCATCGAGGGTCGTCATCCGTTCGCCCTCGCCGGCGGTGCGGACGATGATCTCGCCGCCTGGAACCTTGTCGAGATCGAAGGCGTGCAGCGGCTGCGCCGTCATCAGCATCACGTAGTTGGTGATGTCGACGACGTTGGAGATCGGCCGCTGGCCGGCGGCGGCGAGCCGTGCCTTGAGCCAAGCCGGCGACGGGCCCATGGTCACGTCGGTGAAGGCGCGGGCGCTGAACCGCGGGCAGAGCTCCGGGACCTCGACGACGACCGAGGCGAGGTCCTCGACCGACCCCTCCCCCGCCGCGTCGACCTCGCCCTCCTCCCAGGGCGCGGGCGCCAGCTCGGCGCCGGTGATCGCATGCAGCTCGCGCGCCACCCCGTAGACGCCCATGCAGTCGACCCGGTTCGGGTTCAGGTCCAGCTCGAGCACCGCGTCGGCGGTCTGCAGCACGTCGCTCAGGGGCGTGCCCGGCAGCGCGGTCGTCTCCAGGACCATGATCCCCTCGTGCTCGTCCGAGAGCTCGAGCTCGCGCTCGGAGAGGATCATCCCGTCCGACTCGACGCCGCGCAGCTTCGCCCGCTTCAGCTTCGTGCCGTCGGGCATGACGGCGCCCGGGCGCGCCACGGCAACCGTCTGGCCGGCGGCGACGTTCGGGGCCCCGCAGACGATCGTCCGCGTGCCGTCGCCGTCGTCGACCTCGCAGACGCTGAGCCGGTCGGCGTCGGGATGCTTCCCCGCCGACTTGACCAGCCCGACGACGAAGCCCTCGGTCGCGGGCACGCCGACGCGGCTGACGCGCTCGACCTCGACGGCCTTGAGCGACAGCAGCTCGGCGACCTCCTCGGGGGCGAGGCCGGGGTCGCAGTAGGAGGTCAGCCAGCTGAACGGGACCTTCATCGCCGTGTCCTCATGCGAACTGCCTCAGGAAGCGGACGTCGTTCTCGAAGAACAGGCGCAGATCGGGGATCCCGTGCTTGAGCATCGCGATCCGCTCGATCCCCATCCCGAACGCGAACCCCTGCGTCGTCTCCGGGTCGTACTCGCCCCCGACGAACCCGTACACGTTCGGATCCACCATCCCGGCGCCGAGGATCTCGATCCAGCCGGTGCCCTTGCAGAGCGGGTCGCGGCCGCCGCCGGGCAGGGTGCCGGTGCCGTCGCAGGCGAAGCAGGAAACGTCGACCTGGACCGAGGGCTCGGTGAACGGGAAGTAGTCGGGCTTCAGCCGCGTCCTGCGCTGCGGGCCGAAGAGCGCCTTCGCCGCGTGCTCGAGCGTCCCCGCCAGGTCGGTGAGCGAGATCCCCTCGGCGACCGCGAGGCCCTCGACCTGGCGGAACATCGGCGAGTGGGTGGCGTCGATCGTGTCGCGCCTGTAGACGGTCCCCGGAACGATGATGAAGATCGGCGGCTCCTGAGCCTCCATCGCCCGGACCTGCATCGGCGAGGTGTGGGTGCGCAGCAGCACCTCCCGCGGCCCGGGCGGCAGGCCGCGCTCGTTGAGCACGCCCTCAGGCAGCGTCTCGGGGTCGGCGTAGAAGCTGTCCTGGACCTGGCGCGCCGGGTGCCCGGGCGGGTGGTTGAGGGCGGTGAAGTTGTAGAAGTCGTGCTCGACCTCCGGCCCCTCCATCACCCGGTAGCCGAGGCCGACGAAGATGTCCTCGATCTCGCGCCGCGTCCGGGTCAGCAGGTGCAGGTGTCCCGCGGCCACGGGTGGCGCGCCGGGCAGCGTGACGTCGATCGCCTGGTCGCCGAGCGCCGCCTCGATCTCGGTCGCCTCGAGCTCCTCGCGCCGCGCCTCGAGCTCGGACTCGAGCGCCTCGCGAGCGGCGTTGGCGGCGGCGCCGACCGGCCCGCGCTCGCTCGGCTCGAGCTCGGCGATCCCGCGCAGGATCCCGGTCAGCTCCGACTTGCGCCCCAGGAAACGGACCCGCAGGGCCTCGAGGGCGTCGGCGTCGGCGGCGGCCTCGATCGCGCTCGATGCGTCGCCGCGCAGGTTGTCGATCTTGTCCAGCATCAGGCTTCGCCCTCGGCGGCGGCCGACGATATCCGTCCCAGCGCGATCGCAGCCGCGGCGGCGACGTTCACCGACTCGACGCCGGGCCGCAGCGGAATCGTCCAGAGACGGTCGCAGGCGGCGGCGACCTCCGCGGGCAGCCCCTCGCGCTCGCCACCCAGGCACAGACAGCCGACCGTCTCCGTGTCGGGCGCGGCGCCGCCATGCGCGACCAGCCCGATCAGCGGCCGCTCCAACGTAAACGGTGTCTGACCCCTGCACGGCGGCTTGGCGAAGATCGAGCCCATGCTCGCACGCACGGCCTTCGGCCCGAACGGGTCGGCACAGCCAGGCGCCAGGACCACCGCCGAGTCGAGCAGGCCATGCGCGGTGCGGACGATCGTCCCGACGTTCCCGGGATCGCCGACCCCGTGCAGGGAGACCCGCGCGCCCTCAGGCTCACCCCAGGCGCACCGGTAGACGCCGATCACCCGCGTCCCCGACCCCAGCGTCGAAACGGCGTCCAGCAGCGCCGGCTCGACGTCCTCGCCGGCGCGGAGCACGAACTCCGGCTCCCGGCCGGCCGCCTCCGCGGCCGCGACCAGATCCTCGCCCTCGGCGACGAACAGCCCCTCGCGCTCGCGGTGCTTGCGCTCCGCGAGCTTGCGGATCAGCTTCAGCTTCTCGTTGTCCTTGCTCGTGATCATCTCTTTGCTCACAAAAAAGGGCGCCTCGTGGGGCGCCCGTGGAAAGTCGTCTTGGCGGTCAGCTCAGGCCGCCACGGCCTCCCGGGCTTGCTCGGCAAATCGGCGGAACGCCTCGGGGTCGCGGACCGCGATGTCGGCGAGCATCTTGCGGTTCACCTCGACCCCGGCCTCGCTGAGGCCGTGGATGAACTCGGAGTAGCTCATCCCCTCGCGCCGAGCCGCGGCGTTGATCCGGATGATCCACAGCTTCCGCATCTCGCGCTTGCGCACCCGCCGGTCGCGATAGGCGTACTGGCCCGAGCGCATCACCTGCTCGTTGGCGAACCGGTAGCTCGAGTGCTTGCGGCCCCAGTAGCCCTTGGCCTGCTTGAGGACCTTCTTCTTGCGCCGCTTGCGGGCGACGGCGTTGGTCGCCCGGCTCATCGGCCGCCACCACCCGGCAACAGCCGGTTGATCTTCTTCGTGTCGTTGGGCGAGATCTCGACCGGACGCGCCATCCGCCGCTTTCGCTTCGGCGACTTCTTCTCCAGGATGTGGCTGGAATAGGCACGCCGGCCGCGCAGCTTGCCGCCGGCGGTCTTGCGGAAGCGCTTCTTGGCGCCCGAATGGGTCTTCATCTTCGGCATCGGAGCGGACTATTGAAGCATGTGGGCGCCGGCTCGAGCGGGGTCAGTGCCGCAGCGTGCCCTGGAGCATGGCCAGAGCCCCGTCCTCGGCCTCGGTCAGCTCCGCCCCACACGGGGTCACGGTGACCACGGTCCGCAATCCTCGCCGACGCAGGCGCATCTCGCCGGCCCCGACGAAGCCCGCCTTCTCGACCGCCCGGCGCGACGGCACGTTCTCGACCTCGACCTTGGTGATCAGGACCTGTCGGCCCTGGCCGGCGAGGCCGGCGGCGATCGCCGTCCAGGCGGCGGCCGCGATTCCGCGTCCGCGGTGCGCGGCGATCGTGAACGAGTCCTCCAGGCAGGCGATCGCGGCCGGCAGCAGGAGCTGGCCGTCGCGCGCCGCCAGGACCGGCGCGAAATCCTCGAAGATCCAGCACGCAAAGGCGATCGCACCGGCAGCGGTCGCGAGCCAGAGCTGTGCGCCGTCGTCCAGTCGCCGGGCGGCCATCCCAATCGGAGGACCTGCGCGGGCGTCCGCGAGCGCTTGGAGGTCGTCAGGTCCGCCGCGCCGTAGCTCGTAACCGTCGGCGAGCGGGCGCGACTTGACCCGGTCGAGCCCCAGCACGTACCAGATGTGCGCCTCGTCGAGCCAGACGCGTCGCCGCGCACGGTCGAACGCGATGCGGAGTAACCCGATCGGACCTTGCTGCCGGATCCCCCGGACCACGCGACCTGCGGCGCCAGTGGCCATGCGGCGCCAGCCTAGCGAGCCCGCGTTCTGGCCGAGCCGCTTCGCTTAGGCGGCCGCGGCGGGCTCGTCGCCGGCGGCAGCCTCGGCCTCGGCCTCGGCGGCCGGCGCCTCGGCCGGCGGCGGCTCGGCCTCGGCCGGCTCCGCCGGAGCCTCGGCGGCCGGTTCGTCGCCGGTGCCGTCCTTGCGGTCCTCGCGCGCCTGGGCGACTGCCTGCCGGGTCGGCCCGAGCATCATGTGCATGTTGCGCCCCTCCTGCTGGGGGGCCGACTCGATCGTCGCCAGCTCGGCGATGTCCTCGAAGAGGCGCTCGAGCAGCGCCCGCCCGCGCTCGGGATGGGCCTGCTCGCGGCCGCGGAACATGATCGTGATCTTGACCTTGTCGCCGTGGCGCAGGAAGCGGATCACGTGGCCCTTCTTGGTCTCGTAGTCGTGGTCGGCGATCTTCGGGCGCAGCTTTATCTCGCGCACGTTCACCTGCTGCTGGTGCTTGCGCGCCGCCTTCGCCTTCTGCTCCTGCTCGTACTTGTACTTCGAGTAGTCGAGCAGGCGGGCGACCGGGGGACGCGACTCCGGCGCCACCTCGACCAGGTCGAGGTCACGCTCGTTGGCCATCCGCAGGGCCTCGTCGGTCTTGACGACGCCGATCTGGCTGCCGTCCTCGTCGACGAGCCGCACCTCGGAGACCCGGATCCGCTCGTTGATCCGCGTCTGGTCGCGCTCCGGAGGCTGCCGGTCGAATCGCCTGGGGACCGGCACTAGACGTTCAGGGCGGAGGGGAGCGTCAAGCTGATGCCGGTTCCGGGGTGCGCTTCATTGCGCGCCAGTATAGACGCAGCCGGGCGGGACGGCCAGCGGACGCCGCAGATGATCGAACGTTACTCCAGTTCAAGTACTGCCGACGTGGTATAAACCGTGAACGCGGAACACCTCCGTGCATCCGTTTCCGCGGGACAAGGACGTCAGAGGGGAGTCTCGCAGCCCGGGCCACATACCCCCGGCCCGAGTTGCGGCTCCCCTCCTCTACTTCTGCTCCGGCTCCTCGATCAGCGCCGCGATCTCGGCCGGGGCAAGGGCCCCGAGATCGCCCCGCTCGTGCGAGCGCACGGAGGCCGTGCCGTCGGCCTGCTCCCGCTCGCCGACGACGAGCATCAGCGGCACCTTCGCGAGCTCGGCGTCGCGGATCTTGCGACCGACCGACTCCGAGCGCTCGTCGACCCGCAACCGCAACCCGGCCTCGGCCAGCTTGGCGGCGACCTCGCGCGCATACGGCAGGTACTGATCGGAGACCGACAGCACTGCCGCCTGCACCGGCGCCAGCCAGATCGGGAAGCGGCCGCCGTAGTGCTCGATGAGGATTCCCGCGAAGCGCTCCATCGACCCCAGCAGGGCGCGATGGATCAGCACCGGCGTGTGGTCGGCGTTGTCCTCGCCCTGGTAAGCGAGGTCGAAGCGCCCCGGCATCTGGAAGTCGAGCTGGCAGGTGCCGAGCTGCCACGAGCGCCCGAGCGCGTCGGTGACGTGGAAGTCGATCTTCGGCCCGTAGAAGGTGCCCTCCCCCGCGCTGACGTCGTATTCGCGGCCCTGGCGCTCGAGCGCGTCGCGCAGGCTGGCGGTGGCCCGCTCCCACTCCTCGTCGGTGCCGACCGACTTCTCGGGCCGGGTCGAAAGCTCGACCCTGACCTGGTCGAAGCCGAAGCGCGAGTAGAGGGCGTCGATCGCCGTGCAGATCGAGTCGACCTCGCCCCCAACCTGATCGAGCGTGCAGAAGACGTGCCCGTCGTCCTGGGTGAAGGCGCGCACCCGGAGCAGCCCGTGCAGGACGCCCTCGCGCTCGTAGCGCGAGACGTCGCCGAACTCGGCCAGGCGCATCGGCAGCTCGCGGTAGGAGTGGCGCTGGGAGCCGAACACCAGGCAGGCGCCCGGGCAGTTCATCGGCTTGAGCGCGTAGCGGCGCTGGTCGCCCTCGCGCTCGGAGGGCTCGACGAAGTACATGTTCTCGCGGTAGTTGTCCCAGTGCCCGGAGCGGTGCCAGAGCTCCTCGTCGAGGACCCGCGGGGTCTTGATCTCGTCGTAGCCCCGCTCTCCCAGCTGTCCGCGCACCTCGGCCTCGATCAGGCGCAGGAGCACGGTTCCGTTCGGAAGCCAGAACGGCATCCCGGGCGACTCCTCGCGCAGGCGAAACAGATCGAGCTCGGGCCCGAGGCGGCGGTGGTCGTTCTCCCGCGCCATCTCGAGCCGCTCGAGGTGCTCGTCGAGGTCCTTCTGCGAGTGAAACGCGGTGCCGTAGATCCGGGTCAGCATCTGGCGCTTCTCGTCGCCGCGCCAGTAGGCGCCCGCGATCGAGTTCAGCTTGAAGGCCTTGATCCGCCCGGTGGATGGCGCGTGCGGCCCGCGGCAGAGGTCGGTGAACGGGCCGTTGCGATACAGCGACACCCCCTCGATGCCCTGGTCGCGGACGAGGTCCTCGATCAGCTCGACCTTGTATGGCTGGTCCTCGGCGCGGAAACGCTCGATCGCCTCGGCGGCCGGCAGCTCGGAGCGCTCGAACGGCTCGTCGGCGGCGATGTGCTCGCGCATCGCCGCCTCGATCCGCTCCAGGTCGGCCTCGCTGGGCCGCTCGCCCTCGGGGAACTCGAAGTCGTAGTAGAAGCCGCCCTCGATCGGCGGGCCGATCGAGACCTTCGTCCCCGGCCACAGATCGACGACCGCGGTCGCCATCACGTGGGCGGCGTCGTGGCGGATCAGCCAGAGCGCGTCGTCGGCCTCCTCCCCCCTGCTCTTCGCGGTCACGATCGCGATCTCCGCCCCGTCCGGAAGCTCGGCGCCGAGGTCGCGGAGCTCGCCGTCGACGCGGATCCCGAGCGCGTCGGCGGCCAGGCGCGGACCGATCGCGGCGGCCGCGTCGGCGCCGGTCGCGCCCGGCTCGAGCTCGAGCGGGCTGCCATCGGGCAGCTTCACGGTCAGGTTCGACATCGCCGCGATGCTACTCACGCCCGCTCGCTACGGTGGGCGCGGAATCCGACAGGAGGTAGGGAGACATGTTCCGATCGCAGCTTGTGGCCGCGGCGCTCGCCGCAATCGTGCTGGCCGTCCCAGCGCTCTCGCTGGCGGGGGCGAAGACGGTCGAGGTCGAGGCGAAGCTGAAGGGCAAGGACGTGATACCCGGCGCCGGGTCGACCAAGGGCAAGGGTGAGATCCACGTGTTCCTCAAGCCCGGCAAGAGCAAGCTGTGCTTCAACTTCGACGTCTCGAAGCTCGATCCGATGCTCGAGGGGTCGATCCACAAGGGCGTAGCCGGGAACTCGGGCCCGCAGAAGGTGACCCTGTTCCAGGACCAGGACGGCCTCGCCGGCGACGGCAGTTACGAGGGCTGCGTCAAGAACGTGAAGTCGAGCCTGATGGACAAGATCGCCGCCTCGCCGGAGGGCTTCTACGCGGAGATCGACACGCGCGACTTCCCCGAGGGCGCGATCCGGGGCCAGCTCGAGCTCTCAACATAAGTGGGGCCTGACCCCACTTATGTTCGTCAGCCGCCCGCGCTCGGATTGGCGCGGGCGGTGTCCGGGATCAGATCGCAGTCGCCGGGCGGCTGCGCCGAGCGGTTGACGTAGGCCCCCTCCGGGACGACCGCGCCGTCGTCGTCGAGCCTCACCGAGAGCGTGCTCGAGGCGCCGACGTCGGCCGCCGTGGCCTCGCCGTCGGCGGCGATGCAGATGCGGTGGCCGCGCAGCTCCCAGGCGACCCAGTCCGCCCCGTGCTCATCGTCGAGCAACTTCGCGGGCGCGAGCACCAATACCGATCCACCGCCGAGCTTGCCGCCGAGCTCGGCGAGCTGCGGTGAGTAACCGCTCGGCCCGACCGGCCCGTTGACGAGCACGAGCAGGCTCGAGCCCGCCGCCGCGGCCAGGAAGAGGACGGCGAGCGCGCCTGTGGCGAGCCGCTGCTTCGCGACGCGGGCGCGCCCCGGAAACGCGTAGGCGATCTCGCGCTGGCCGACGATCCGGCGCGCGTGCCGGACGTCGGGCGCCCCCTCGAGCAGGGACCGGACCGCGATCAGCATCACCAGCGGCGCGGCGAGCACCAGCGCCTTCGCCTCCTGGTACGGGGTCCCGGCGAGGCGCGAGTAGAGCCACAGCGCAGCCGCCGCGACGAGCGCAGCCGGCACGGCACGCTCCCGCTCTCGCCACCACCAGCGCAGCCCGAAGCCGAGCGCGATCGCCCCGATCGCCGAGCCGAGGTAGAAGATCACCCCGGGAACCGCGCCATCGCCGGGCTCGACCCGGAAGTCGCCCGAGGGCCAGATCCCGAGCGCCTGCAGCGGCGAGAGCCGATCGAACAGGTTGCCGAGCCCCGAGCCCGCGGGGTCGAAGGTCTCGAAGCTCGCGAAGTCGATCATCCGACCCAGCTCGGGCAGCGAGGCGACGAGGACCAGCCCGGCGGCGACAAGGACCGTCGGCATTGCCGGCCGAGCGCGCAGGCTCACGTTGGCGAAGCCGCCCCGCCGCCAGAGGCGGCCGAGCTCGACCACCGCCCAGACCGCGACGGCGCCGACCAGCCAAAGCAGCCCGGGGAAGCTGTAGGAGTAGATCGCCCCGATCGCCAGCACCGCGAGCGGGATCGCGCGCAGCTGTCGCGGGCCCGTTCGCCGCAGCGGCCACTCGAACACGAGCTCAGCGAGCCCGACGGCGAAGGCCAGGACCAGCAGCGCCTCGATCGCCTCCTTGAAGGAGCCCTGGACGAAGGTGGAGGCGAGCAGATAGGCGAACCCGACCAGCAGCGCACCGACCGCGCGTCGCCAGGCCACCAGGTGCTCGAGGACGCCGATCGCGACCAGGGTCGTCGCGACGACGACCGCCAGCATCAGCCCGTCGAAGGCCTGGACCGTGCTCGGCCCGAGCGTCGATACCGCGGCGACGATCGAGTGCGGGCCGAGCGGATAGCCCTCTGAGATCAGCCGCTCGCTACCGCCGGAGGCGAGCCGGTCGACGGCGAACAGGTGCTGGGACATGTCCGGGTTGAGCCCGGTGCCGAGGATCCCGAACCGCCACTCGACGATGAACGGCAGCGAGGCGAGCGCGACGGCGGCGAGCTCGATCGCCACCCCGCGCCGGATCGCCCCCGGCAGGCCGGTGACCCGCGGCAGTGCGTAGGCGGCCGCCAGCGCCGTCGCGATCGCGATCGCCACGATCGCCGCCGTCCCCTCGCCCGGCAGGCGCACCGTCCACCAGGCCAGCGGGCAGAGCGCGGCCAGCCCCACCGCCGGCGAGAGCCGCGACCAGCGCCGCCGCCCGCAGGCGACGAAGATCGCCGCACCGACCGCGGTCGAGGCGCCGAGGCAGATCAGCATCGAGGCGTAGGTCCCCAGCATCGGGCGCGAGCATAGGCGCAACTCTGAGCGGCCAGATATGTTCCTCAACGAGAGAGGCCGGCTTGGATGGCCCGGCTCGTATGACGAAGGGTGGTCGCAGGATGCGTCGTTGTCTGTTGGTTGTCGGTGCGGTGCTCGGCCTTGCGGCGGTTCCCGCGACCTCCTCTGCGGACGACTTCGCCGACACGGCGCTGAACATCATCCCCTCGGGCCAGTACGGGTCGGTCCCGGTCCCGGCCGGAGCCGACACCCAGGAGAAGATGTACGACGGGCTGACGCCGCTGTTCGACAACGTCACCCCCGCCGACCTGACCACCTACTTCAAGTCCGAGAGGTTCGGCGTCGACACCGCCACGCCGAGCACGATCGAGACCGTCCCCCGCGCCGGAGTGACGATCGAGCGCGACTCCTTCAACGTCCCCCACGTCACCGGCGCCACCCATGACGACGGCGTCTGGGCGGCGGGCTGGATCGCCGCCGAGGATCGCGGCCTGCTGCTCCAGCAGGCGCGAAACGACGCTCGCGTCGCGGCGATCGACGCCCCGGGCATCAGCGCGCTGGGCCTGATCACGGCGCTGAAGAACTTCCAGCCCAGCGCCCAGACCGAGGCCGAGCTCGCAAAGCAGACCGCCGAGCTCGAGGCAGTGGGCCCCGAGGGCGTCGCCGTGCTGCACGACATCGACGTCTTCGTCACCGGGATCAACGACTACCTGGCGGCCAGCGGCTCGCCGAATCCGCCGTGGACCCGCAACGACGTCTACGCGCTCAACGCGCTCAAGGGCCAGTTCGTCGGCCAGGGCGGCGGTGACGAGGCGCGGCGCTCGCAGTTCCTCGGTGGGCTCGAGCAGCGGCTCGGCAAGAAGCACGGCCTCAGCGTCTTCAACGACCTGCGCCAGTTCAAGAACCCCGAGCTCCCCACCTCGGTCGACGGCAAGTTCCCCTACGGCTCGATTCCCGACAAGCCGAAGGGCAGCGTCGTCCTCGACCCGAACAGCTTCACCGCCACGCCGGCGGTCGCTCCACGCGAGATCCCACCGGCGGCGCCGGCCCCGGACAAGGCGTCGAACACGCTGATGATCACCGCCGATCACTCGAAGACCGGCGAGCCGCTGATGGTCGGCGGTCCCCAGATCGGCTACTTCTACCCCGGCCTCACCTACGAGATCGACATGCACGCCGGCGACCTGCAATGGCGCGGCGCGACCTCGGCGCCGTTCCCCGGCTACGTGCTGATCGGCCGCGGCGAGGACTTCGCCCACACCCTGACCTCGGCCTCGGGCGACATCATCGACCAGTTCGCGGAGACGCTCTGCAACGGCAGCGACACGATGTACCTCTTCAAGGGGGACTGCCTGCAGATGGGCAGCTTCGACGCCGGCACCCTGGACGGCAAGCCGGTCGGCTTCAAGACCACGGTCCACGGGCCGGTGGTCGGCTACGCGACCGTGAACGGCGAGAAGGTCGCGATCTCGCAGAAGCGCTCCAGCTACGGCAAGGACGCGCTCGACCTGCTCTACAACCGCCGTCTCTCCAACGGCCAGGTGCACAGCGCGAAGACGTTCATCAAGGCGGCCTCGCTGACCCCGCAGACCTTCAACTCGTTCTACATCGACGACAAGAACATCGCGATGTACACCGCGGGCCTGCTGCCGATCCGAAACAAGAACGTCGACCCGGGCCTGCTGACCGACGGCACCGGCAAGTTCGAGTGGAAGGGCTTCCTCGACAAGGCCGGCCATCCGCAGGGGATCGACCCCGCCGACGGCACGATCACGAACTGGAACCAGACCACCGCCAAGGGCTTTGCCGCCGCCGACAACGAGTGGGGCCACAACGGCTCGGTCGAGCGCGTCGACCTGCTCAACAAGGAGCTCGACAAGCAGGCCAATAAGAAGGGCAAGTGGGACCTGGCCGCCGTGGCCTCGGCGATGAACGGCGCCGCGACCCAGGACGTGCGCGCGATCGACACGGTCCCGCTGCTGAAGAAGCTGCTCAAGGGGTCGAAGGCCCCGAACGCGCAGGCGCAGCAGATGCTCAATCTGATGGTCGCCTGGAATAAGGCCGGAGGCAGCCGCCTCGACCGCGACCTCGACGGCAAGATCGACGACCCGGGCGCCGCCGTCATGGACGGCTCTTGGAACCGGATCGCCGACGCGCTGATGCAGTCGCAGCTCGGCGACCAGCTCGACGAGCTCGACAGCCTCTTCGGGCGCTTCGACCTGCCGCCGAGCGGCCAGTACGACGGCTGGTACCAGTACTTCGACCGCGACATCCGCGAGCTGCTGGGGATGAACGTCAAGCAGCCGTTCGAGAACGCCTACTGCGGCCGCGGCAAGCTCAAGGCCTGCCAGAGCTCGATCTGGGCGGCGATCGCCGCCGCCGGCGCGGAGCTGACGACCAGCCAGGGCACGGCCGATCCGAGCCTCTGGCGTTCGGACGCCAACCGCGAGCGGATCCACTTCGCCCCCGGCCTGTTCTCGCCCTCGATGCGCTACACCAACCGCCCGAGCGGGATCCAGCAGGTGATCTCGTTCGACGGTCACCGCTGACCGGTCAGGAAGTGGGCACAGCTGGGCTCGAACCAGCGACCTCCGCCTTGTCGAGGCGGCGCTCTCCCAACTGAGCTGTGCGCCCGGAGCGGCGATTACAAAAAGGGCGATGCTTTTCTCGCGTCGTCGAGCTGGGCGACGATCGAATCAGCCTTGTGTCTTGCCGTAGGCGAGCCGGGTCACCATTGAAAGCGACTCGTCCGGCCCGGGCCAGTGCTCGCGCAGCAACTCGGGCCCGCCGCTGCGAAGCACGATCCGCAGTACCAAGGCGACGATGATCGCGTCATCGAGTTGCCCGGCGACCGGGATGAAGTCGGGGACCAGGTCTATCGGCATCGCCAGGTAGGCGATCAGAAACACGATCGCGCCCTTCCTCCAGCCAGACACACGATCGTCGGCGATCAGCCGCCGAAAGAGCACGAGGCAATCGGGGATGAACCTGACGAGCGCTCGCGCGTCTCCGCGTCGTCCGGCCACGAGCAACGCAACTACAAACGCGAGGTAGACCGCGACGGTCACCCCTACGCCCAGCAGAACCCACTCCAAACCGGTCACCGTCTTAGTCTGCCCGGGTTCGAAGAGCTGAGCTTTGGACGACGGGGTACAGCGATCACGTTGCTACCGATTGGGCATCCGCTACCGGCCCACTTGCTACCGGCGTGCTACCGCAAGCTCGTCCCCAGGCGTCGATCGCGGTGCGTACAGCCCCCGGCCGCCATCCGCGAATCTCGCGCCACGAGCGCAATGGCGGGACGTGACGCCGGTCTACGCAGCAACCGTCGCGATGGGCACAGCTGGGCTCGAACCAGCGACCTCCGCCTTGTCGAGGCGGCGCTCTCCCAACTGAGCTATGCGCCCGGAGCGGCGATTCTAGCGGTCGCCCCGAGGCTCAAACCGGCGCCGGCTGGGGCCTGCGCACGGGGCCTGCGGGCGCCGACGATCACGGGCGTGCCGCGCCGCGGCGAGAAGGTGATGTTGCGCCGCGCGATCCGCTCCGGCGCCCGGCGCGCGCCCCGCAGCTCGCAGCGCGACAGCACCTGGCGCAGGACGACGCGCATCTCGAACTCGGCGAAGGTGGCGCCGAGGCAGCGGCGCACGCCGCCCCCGAACGGAACCCACGCGTAGGTCTCGGGCGGCTCGGAGAGGAAGCGCTCGGGCCGGAACTCGAGCGGGTCGGGATAGAGGTCGGGGCGGGTGTGGGTGAGCCAGAAGGCCGGGGTGACGTCGGTCCCCGCGGGCAGGGTGTGCTCGCCGACCCGCAGCTCCGCCCCCAGCCGGCGCCCCGCCAGCGGCACCACCGGGCGCAGCCGCAGCGACTCGCTGACCACCGCGCGCATGTACTCGTCGCCCCCCTCGTCGATCTCGGCGCGCAGCCGGGCCAGCGGGCCCGGGTTTCGCAGCAGCAGGTCGAAGCTCCAGGCGAGGCCCGTCGCGGTCGTCTCGTGGCCGGCGAGCAGCAGCGTGATCAGCTGGTCGCGAAGCTCGGCGTCCGACATGCCCTCGCCGTCGGAGAAGCGCACCGCGACCAGCATCGAGAGGATGTCGTCGCGCCGCTCGAGGTCCGGGTCGGAGCGCCGCTCGGCGATCTCGGTGTGGAGGATCTCGTCGACGGTCGCCGCCTCCCTGCGCAGCTGGTCGATCGGGTCCTGGCGGCCGAAGCGGCGGGCGATCAGCAGCCGCAGCTGCAGCCGCGGCGACGCCATCTGGCCGAGCATCACCCCGAGCAGCGCCCGCAGGCGCTCCAGCCGGCCGGGGTCGGTGACCCCGAAGACCGCCCGCAGGATCACCTCCAGGGTGATCGCCTGCATCCGCGGGTGGATCGGGAACGGCCGATCGAGCGGCCAGCGGTCGAGCTCGGCGTCGACGACCTCGCCGATCACCGACTCGTAGGCGCGCATCCGCTCGCCGTGAAACGGCGGCAGCATCGCCTTGCGCCGCTCCAGGTGCTCAGGCCCCTCCAGCAACAGCACCGAGCGCGGGCCCATGATCGGCTCGAGCGCGAAGCTGCGCCCGGGCGGCAGCCCGTTCTCGCGGCTCGTGTACAGGGCGCGGATCGACTCGGGGTCCGAGATGATCACCATCGGGGTCTGAAAGCCGATGAACTTGACGCTGAACGCGTCGCCGTGGCGACGCCGGCAGGAGTCAAGGAAGTCGATCGGCTGGAACAACCAGCGGGCGGTCTGGACCGCGGGCGGCGCCGAGGGTCCCGGGGGCAGCGTCATCGGCTCACAAACTACCCGCTCGGAAGCACGATCCCGCGATCCGGGAACTGCAACCAATGCGAGTTTGCGGTGTTAAGGTGGTCATAGGTCGTGCCGATAGGCACTACGAAGACTTCAAAGCTGAAGGACCGACGGGCCAGCGGCGGGATTCGCTGGCGGTACGTCCTTTCGGAACCAAGGGCCCCGTTCAGGGGCCCTTTTCCGTGGCCTCGAAGGCCTTGCGAACCCGGTCGGGGTAGCGGAACAGCGAGTCGTAGGTGACCTTCGGGACCTCATAGCCGAGCCGCTCCAGCAACCCCGACGTCTCGAGCCCGACCAGGTCGTGCGGCTTCGGCCTCGCGCTGCCCCCGGCCGAGCACGGGATCGCGGCGATCGCCGCCGGATCGGGCAGCTTCGGCGGCTCGAAGTCGCGCTTCGTGAAGTCGAAGCTGCGCCCGATGTTGGAGGCATAGCGGTGGCGTTTGGTGAGGAAGCCGAGCTCGTAGCGGTAGGAGATCAGCTTCAGGATCGACTCGTGGGTGCAGGGCATGTGGCTGACGCCCGATCCCTTGTCCGCTCGCGTGTACGGGGAGACGGCGACGCCGGGGATCCGGAAGCCGGCCAGCGACCAGTCGTTCTCGAGGTCGGCGCGGTTGGCGCGGTCGTCGGGCATGTGCGGCGGCGCGACGTGGTCGAAGAAGCCACCCCACTCGTCGTAGTTGATGAACAGCGCCCCGCGCTTGTACTGCGGGCCCTCGATGAACGCGTGGGCGACGTCGGACATGAACGCCTGGCCGAGGCGGACGTCGCCGTGCGGATGCTCGTCGGCGGAGATCCCATCGCCGCCGCCGCCGTCCTTGAAGGGCGGGTCGATGAAGCAGATCGGCGGCAGCTGCCCGGTGGCAGCATCGGTGTAGAACTGCGAGGCGGGGCGCACCCAGTTCAGCCCGCGCTGCCCGTAGAGCGCCGGAAAGGGAAGGTCGGAGACGTAGTAGGCGACCCCGACCCCGCGTGTCTGCGCCCGGTCGAGGATCGTCTCCCACTCGAACCCGCTCGTCCCCTGGGGATCGGAGGGCGGGAACAGGTTCGACTTCTGCCCCCCGTTCTGCGCCGAGAGCTGGTAGTGGCGGTTGGGGTAGGTCCCCCCCATGATCGAGCAGAAGTAGCGGTCGTAGAGCTGGTACGCGTCGGCGACGTGCGGGATGAAGCCGAGGTCCTCCTTCAGGTAGTAGCCGAGCGCGTACTCGTCCGAGCCGGTGCCCTCGGCGTTGCCGCTGTAGAAGCCGTCGAGCTTGCCGCCGTTGAGCTGAAAGCGGCCTCCGTCCCAGCCGTGATTGGGATCCCGGAAGTCGCAACCCTGGAAGTCCGGGGTGAGCCGGTGGGTCGGGAAGGTCTGCGTGTGGTCGAGGTTGGGATAGGACAGCCCGGCGTTCTTGCCGTCGGCATGCGGGTGCCAGCCGAAGTAGTGGTCGAAGGAGCGGTTCTCCATCATCAGCACGACGAAGGTGTCGATCGGCAGGTCGCGCGGCTTCGGGAAGGGCTTGCGCGCGGCGCGCTTTGCGGCCTCGGCGACCAGCGTCTCGGCGGGCAGGACCCCGGCCATCCCGGCGACCCCGGCCAGGGCCGCGGTGCGGCCGAGGAACTCGCGCCGGCGCAGGAGCTCGTCGCGCCCCTCGGCCTCCATCCGCTCGACCAGCTCGGGATCGGCGAGCTCGCCGCGGGCGCGCCGGTCCGAATGGTCGGGCGCGCGGAAGATCAAGGCTCGACCACCGTTTCGCAGTCGTAGACGCCGTCCTCGACCACATCGACGACCGCCAGGTCGCGGCCGGCGCCGCAGTTGATCGAATCCGGGTGCCCGTCGCGGGCGTAGATGCGGTCACGCCCCGGGGCGGGCAGGACGACGCCGTCGCGCATGTTGAAGCTGTCGCGCCCGCCCTCGCCGTGCAAGGAGTCCGGGCCGGGGCCGCCGATCAGAACGTCTCGACCCTCGCGGCCGAAGAGCTTGTCGTCGCCGGCCAGCCCCTTGAGCACGTCGTCTCCCTTCGTCCCCACCAGGCGGTCACCGTGCGCGGTGCCCCCCCGGTCGACGGCGAGCGCCACGCTGACGGCCGCGCACGCCGCGAGCGCTGCGATCACCGCGAAGAGGCCCATCCTGCCCATGCGTTCGCGAGCCTACTCCCGTTCTCGGCGCCGATGTTGCACTGCGGTTACGCCGGTCCCTCGGGCTCGACCACGAGCGTCAGCCCCTCCACCCCCGCGACCCGGACGCTCTCGCCCGTGCCGCCGGCTCCGCGAGCTCTCCAGATCTCGCCGCGCACCCGGACCCGGTCGGGCCCGATCACCTCGCCGCGCTGGCCGATCATGCCCTCGGCGCCCGTCGTCACCCGGTAGCGGCGCAGGAAGCGGATCCAGAGGAACACCTCGCCGACCTCGAACAGCAGGGCGCAGAACACGACCACGAACCGCCACGGGTCGGGGAGGAAGAAGAGGCCGGCGATCGCAAGCGCGAGGATCACGCCGATCCATGATGACGGAGATAGCTCCTTACATTTCGCCGCCGCCGGACGTTTAGGTCACAGGTCGGCGCGAGAGGCGCCGCTCGATCTCGGAGGAGGACGGGCCATGGATGCGACCCAGCGGTACGCCGACGCGACGGAGCGCTTCTTCAGTGATCGGCCCGGGGCCCAGGCACACGGTCGCGGCGTCGCCCGAGTCGCCGTCCGGGCCGCGGCCGCGCTCGGCTTCGGCAAGTCGGCGATCGGCCGGATCGGCCTCGCGGCCACCCTGCACGACGTCGGCAAGCAGCTGATCAGCGACGAGATCCTCGAGAAGGCCGGGCCGCTCACACCGGCCGAATGGGTGCGGATCCGCCTGCACCCGATCCTCGGCGAGCAGATGCTGCTCGGCGAGGGGCTGACCGACATCGCTCCCTGGGTGCGCTCTCATCACGAGCGCCACGACGGCCTCGGCTATCCCGACGGCCTCGCGGGCGAGCAGATCCCGCTCGAGGGGCGCCTGCTCGCCTGCGCCGACGCCTACGACGCGATGATCTCCGATCGTTGCTACCGCCCGGCGATGAGTCCGCGCGAGGCGCGCGAGGAGCTGATTCTCGGGTCGGGGACTCAATTCGACCCAAAAGTCCTCACCGTGGTTCTACGATGCACGGACAATGAGCTCGATCAGCGCGGCATGGACGCCGTGCCCTCGCGTCTCGGCTGATGGCCCACGGTGGGTGGGGGCGGCGCTTCCGCGATGAGTTCCAGCGCGCTCGTGCTGCCGCGCGAGCCCTCCCGTCATCTGCTGCTGTCGACGCTCTCCGACGAGCGCCTGGCCAAGCTCGCGGCCCAGGGTTCCGAGCCCGCCTTTGCGGCGATCTACAAGCGATTCCACCAGGAGATCTATCGCTACTGCCAGTCGATCACGGGCAACGAGCAGGACGCCCGCGACGCCCTTCAGGAGGCGATGATCAAGGCGATGCGCGGGCTTCCGGGCGAGCCGCGCAAGATCGCGCTGAAGCCGTGGCTGTTCCGGATCGCCCACAACGAGGCGGTCAACCAGATGCGTAGGCGTCGCCCCACGACGCCGCTCGACTCGATCGCCGAGCTGCCTGCCGCCGACCGCGACAACGACTCGCACGAGCGGGTCCGCGAGCTGTTCGACGACCTCTCCGCCCTGACCGCACGCCAGCGCGGCGCCCTGGTGATGCGGGAGCTGAACGGACTCAGCTACGAGGAGATCGGGGCAGCGCTGGACACCTCTGCGGCGGGCGCGAAGCAGAGCGTCTACGAGGCCCGCCTGGCGCTGGTGGACGTCGCCCGCGGGCGCGAGACCGACTGCCGCGAGGTCTGCGAGCGGATCTCGGCGCGCGACCGGCGGCTGCTGCGGGCCCGCGGCGTCCGCGCCCATCTTGCGTCGTGTGCCAGCTGTCGCGAGTTCGAGGCCGGGATCGGCGCCCGCAGCGAGGGACTGGCCCTGGTCTCGCCGCTGCCGGCCGTGGCCGCGGCCGGGATCCTCAACCAGGTGATCGGCGCCGGAGCCGGTGCCGGCGGAACCGGGATCGGGCTGGTCACGGCGGGTACCTCGCTGACAGCCCTGGCCAAGCTCGGGGTCGCCGGCGTGATCGCGCTCGGCGTCGGCACGGTCGCGATCGAGACCCGCGATTCCGGCCCCGGCACCGGCGGCGGTGCCACGGCGGGCGGCGCTGCGCAGCCGGTCGTCCTCGAGCCGGCCGGCTCGAAGCTCGATTCCAGCCCGGCGAGTGGCGGCAGCCACGCGGCCGCCGACAGCCCGGCCGCGCGCGGCCACGCGCGGACCTCCGGCAACGACCACCGGGGCCACAACGGCGCGGGTGGTGGCGGTCCCAGCGACGCGAGCGGTGGCGGCTCGGGCGGGTCGACCTCCTCCCCCGGCACGTCCTCGGCAGCGTCCTCCGCCTCGCCGGCGGCTGGCGGCGGGTCCGGCGGCGGGTCCGGTGGCAACGCCGGCAGCGCCGGCGATCAGGGCTCGGCCGCGACCGGCGATCCCGGCGGCGACTCGAGCCCGGGGTCATCATCCGGCGGCGGATCGTCATCCGGCACCGGATCGTCCGGCACCCCGCCCGGCCAGGGCGGCACACCTCCAGGTCAGGGCGGCACCCCGCCCGGCCTCGGCGGCGAGCTCCCGCCCGGCCAGGGCGGCACACCTCCGGGTCTCGACGGCGAGCTTCCGCCCGGCCAGGGCGGCACACCTCCGGGCCTCGACGGCGTACTCCCGCCCGGCCAGGGCGGCATCAACCCGGGGAACGGCAACGGTCCGCCCCCGGGACACGGCGGCGGCTGAGCGCCTGAGCGCAACCGTCGCAGCGCGCCACCCCGCTCTGTAATCATCGCCCGATGGCGTGGGGAGTACGGGGAGTTGCGCTGGTGCTCGCTGCCGCGATCGCGCTTGCGCTCGCGGGGACAGCGCACGCCGACGTCACCTGGCTCTGCAGGCCAGGCGCCGAGCCGAACCCCTGCGAGGGTGACCTGACGACCACGGTCCAGCGGCCCGACGGCACCGACACGGTGCAGCCGGGTGCGATCCCCAAGCACCGGCGGATCGACTGCTTCTACGTCTACCCGACCGTCTCCCAGGACCCAGGCACCAACTCGGACAAGTCGATCGACCCGGAGATGGAGGCGATCGCTCACTACCAGGCGCAGCGGTTCTCGCGCTACTGCCGCGTCTACGCGCCGGTCTACCGCCAGCGAACACTGGCGGCGATCGCGGCGAGCAGCACCGACCCGGGGCCGTACAACCTCGCCTTCGCCGACGTCGTCGAAGCCTGGAACGACTATCTGGCGAACTACAACCACGGCCGCGGCGTAGCGCTGATCGGCCACTCGCAGGGCTCGCGCATGCTGCGCGGCCTGATCCGCAACTACATCGACGACCGGCCCGCCGTGCGAAGGCGCCTGGTCGGCGCGATCATCCCCGGCGCCAACGTCCTCGTCCGCAAGGGTGCGAACGCCCACGGCGACTTCGACCACGTTCCCGGCTGCCGCCGCCCGGGCCAGTTCGGCTGCGTCGTCGCCTGGTCCTCGTTCAACGATGTGCCGCCGTCGAACTCGCGCTTCGGCCGCTCCCCGACCACTGCCGACACAACCGACCTCGCCCTTCCCAGCGGACCGGACTACGAGGTCCTCTGCACCGACCCCGAGGAGCTGACCGGCGGCAGCGGCCGGCTGACCACGCTGACGCGCTCGGACCCCTACCCCGGGGTGATCGGCGTACTGATCACGCAGACGTTCGGCGGCCCGCCGCCCACCGCGGCGACGCCCTGGCTGAGCCCGCGCGACCGCTACACCGGCCGCTGCGCCTCGGCCGACGGCGCCAACTACCTCGACGTGCAGCCGATCGGCGCCGCCCGCCACCTCAACCCCTCCCCCGACAGCACCTGGGGCCTGCACATCCTCGACATGAACATCGCCTACGGCGAGCTCGAGCGGATCCTCGCGGCGCAGGCCAGGAGCTACCTCGCCGCCGGCGGGAACTGAACGCCGCTCAAACCGGCGCACGCGAGGCGGAGACCTGTTTCGATTCGGCGCTCGTCGGGTAAGTCGGGTTCGGGTTTCGGGGTTTTCTACCTAGTGGGGTTCTCATGAAGTGTTTCGTCCTGTCCGTCGCGGCCGCCGCCATGCTTGCCGGCGCCGCGCCCGCCGCCGCGCAGGTCGGCCTGCCCCCACTCCCGTCCACCCCGTCCGATCACGCCGTGATGTCCGGCAACGTCGAGTACCTGGGCTCGATCAAGCAGGACGTCGGCATGACCGCCGGCGCGAAGGTCGTGGGTGACCGGCTGTTCGTCACCTCGGGCAAGAACATCTCGATCTACGACATCTCGGACCCGGCGTCGCCGAAGCCCCTCGGCCAGCTGTTCACCAACGTCGCCTGGGAGAACGAGGAGGTGCCGACCAACGGCAAGGTGCTCGCGGTCGCCAGTGACTTCTACTCGGTCGTGCCCGAGTGCCTCGCGGCGCTCGCGCCGGACGGCTGCGTGCAGTTCTTCGACGTCCGCGATCCAGCGAACATCAAGCAGGTCGGCACGATCCCGATCGCCAACCACACCGCGGAGTGCGCGCTCGACTGCCAGTACTTCTACGGCCGGGCGGGCACGATCATCGACGCGCGCGGGATCCTCGACGGCACGCCGCCGACGGTGATCGGCAACTGGATCGACGAGCTCGGTGCCCAAGGCGTCGACGAGAAGAGCTGTCACCACATCCGCGAGCTCCGCCCGGGGATCCTGCTCAGCGCCTGCCAACCGTTCACCGTGTTCTCGATCAACGCCGCCGACGGCGGCTCGCCGGCGCATCCGAAGGTGCTCTACACCGGCGAGGCCGCCAAGTTCGTCCACTCCGCCCGCTGGCCGCGAGGCGGCAAGGACAAGTTCCTGCTCACGGGCGGCGAGCAGAACTTCAGGGGCCGCTGCGAGCTCAACAACAGCGAGTTCTCCGTCTACAGCGCGGAGAACGTGCTCCGCCACCGCTCGACGACGTTCGATGGGCCGATCGCCCAGGTCCCCCCGGCCGGCAACGGGTACTACGCCGACGGCAAGCCGGTGGCCGGCCCCCTCGGCTGCTCGGTCCACTGGTTCCAGGAGCACCCGACGTTCCGAAACGGCGGCCTCGTGGCGATCTCCGAGTACGAGGACGGGGTGCGCTTCCTGCAGATCCAGAAGGACGGCTCGATCGTCGAGCAGGGTTACTTCCTCTCCCTCGGCAGCTCCTCGTCGTCGCCGAAATGGGCCGGCAAGGACGACGTCCTCTACTCGATCGACTACCTGCGCGGGATCGACATCCTGCGCTGGACGGGCGAGCACTACGTGCCCGGCAAGCACGAGCGAGGCGGCGTGCCCGGCACCAACGGCGTCACGCCGCCGCCGGAGCCGACACGGGCCGAGGCCGCGCAGCGCGATCGCCTTGCCAAGCAGCTCCGCGCCACCGGCTGGGCCCCGTACCTCTGCTCGCTCGCCGGCCGCACCTGACCCAACCGTAGGCCGTGGTATCGTTAACCCTATGGTTAACGATCCGTTCAAGGCGCTTTCGCACCCGATCCGCCGCGGCATCGTCGAACGCCTCGCCGCGGGTCCGGCGACGGTGGGCGATGCCACGACGGGCTTCGGGGTGTCCAAGCCCGCGATCTCCAAACACCTGAAGGTGCTGGAGGAAACGGGCGTGGTGACACGCGTGGTCGACGGTCGGACGCACCGGCTCTCGCTCGACACCCAAGCGCTCGGCGAGGCCGCCGACTGGATGGATCGCCAGCGCGCCCTCTGGGGCCGCCTGTTCGATGTCGTCGATGAGTACCTGAAGGAGCCGAAGTGAACATGCCGCCGATCGTCTCGCCGCAGGAGTGGGAAGCCGCTCGCGAGGAACTGCTGATCAAGGAGAAGGAGGTGACCCGCGCCCGCGATGCGCTCGCCGCGGACCGCCGCCGGATGCCGAGGATGGCCGTCGAGAAGGACTACGCGTTCGAGGGGCCGGACGGCCCTGTGAGCCTGCTCGACCTGTTCGAAGGGCGCCGTCAGCTGATCGTCTACCGCTTCTTCTTCGAGCCCGGCGTCAACGGCTGGCCCGAGGGCGGCTGCCCCGGCTGCTCGATGGTCGCCGATCAGGTCGCCCACCCCTTCCATCTCAACGCCCGCGACACCGCGCTGGCGTTCGTGTCGCGCGCCCCGCAGGCGGACATCGAGCGCTGGAAGGCTCGGATGGGCTGGGAGGTCATCCCCTGGTACACGCTGACCGACGACTTCGACGCCGACTTCGGCGTCGGCGAGTGGCACGGCACCAACGCCTTCCACCGCGACGAAGAGGACCGGATCTCCCGCACCTACTTCATCGACAAGCGCGGCGACGAGGTGATGGGCGGCACCTGGAGCTACCTCGACATCACCGCGCTCGGACGCCAGGAGGAGTGGGAGGACTCGCCGGAGGGCTACCCGCAGACTCCGCCCTACAAGTGGTGGAACCGCCACGACGAGTACGGCTCGTGATCGCCGCTCACGTGGGAGGTGTGCCGCTCGAGGAGATGGCGCCGTCGGTAGCCGGCGCCGGCGCCGGCCTGCTGCTGGCGCGCGCCTGGCTGACGCTGCACCTGAGGCGCCGTCGGGACCTGGGCCGATGAGCGAGAGAACGACGCTGCAGATCGAGCGCACGTTCCAGGCGCCCGCGGAGGCGGTCTTCGAGGCGTTCACGAGCGAGGAGGTGATGCGCCGCTGGTTTCACGCCGGGCACGACTGGGAGACGACCGAGGCCGAGGTCGACCTGCGGGTCGGCGGCGCCGTGCGAGTCGTCATGCGCGACCCCCACAAGGACGCCGAGTACGGCGGCAGCGGCACGTACAGCGAGGTCGAGCCGCCGAACCGCCTCGCCTTCACCTGGATCTGGGACGACGACCCGAGGGGGACACTGATCGAGGTCGACTTCTCAGAGAGCGACGGGGCCACCACCGTCCGCTTCACCCACAGCCACCCGTGGAACGAGGAGGCGGTGCGCTCGCACGAGGATGGCTGGGGCAGGGCCTTCGACAACCTCGAGCGCGTTCTGGAGGCGGCTCGCCCGGGGGGATAGCGCCACGTCCTATTACAGGCGGCTAGGTGTCCGGTCGATGGGAGCCCAGCATGCCTTCACGCCTCTCGATAGCGACGTTCATTCTCGCCGGCTGTGCGCTCGCGATGGCTGGCTGTGGCAGTACGTCCTCCGAGGACGGCACGGCGCCGCAAGCCACCGAAACGTCCGGAGGCAGCCTGCTGTTCGTGCAGGGCGCGCGATCCGCCCGTGTCACCGACGGCGGGATCGTCCTCACAGACGCGACGGCCGGCACGCTCGCGTTCAGCGATCGCCCCGTCCGGCGAGCGGGGACGATCCCCACCGCCCGCTTCGCCGCGCGGTTCCGGCGCGCTTTCGCGGACGACCCGCCGAACGCGGCGATCAGTGTCGCGGAGGACACGAACGCATACGTTGTCGAGCTGAGCGCCCCCCGCTTCGACCAGGGTCGACGCACGCTGAGCTACGCGATCACGCGCGTACCCGGGTCACCGAGGCTGCCGGCCCGCATCGGGCCGCTGAGCGTCTTCATCGACTCGGGCGCGGACTTGTTCGGGCGCCTCGCGACACGATTGCTCGGCGGGAGCTCCGACCTCGTGCTCCCGCAGATCCCGTCCCGATTCGGGCCGCCCCAGCCCTGAGAGAGGCGCCTGCCGGAATCGAACCGGCGTAAACGGCTTTGCAGGCCGCCCACTATCCCCCGTTTATGGCTTAGGCAAGCCAGATATGGGTGTGGCGCGCCAGTAGATGCGCCAGTGACACCAATCGAGCCACGCGTTTTCTTGGCCGCAAACAACGGGCTGGGTAGGGGTTGAACGGGTCAGCGGCGCGGGGGTCATCCCGTGATTACGGGAGGCGATCGGCCTGCGAGTCCGCCCGCTCCAGGTAGGCGTCGAGAAGCTGCGCCGCCTCGCGCTCCGACCCAGGCATCAGATGCCCGTAGAGATCGAAGGTCAGCTTGATCGAGGAATGGCCCATGTACTGCGCGAGTGCCTTCGCGTTGACGCCGGCCGCGATCATGAACGAGGCATAGGTGTGCCTCGCCCGGTGAAGGCGCAGGCGCTCTGCGAGCCCTGAGGCACTCCAGGCGCTGTCAGCGCGGCGATAGAGCGTCGCCGCGTGAAACGGCTCCGCATCGTCCCGGCCGAACGCGAGCGCGCTTCCGGGGGCGTTCGGCGCCTCCAGTCTGCGATCGAGCAGCAGCTCGCGCAGGCGGTCCGGCATCGGCACGGAGCGCATCGAGGTCCGCGTCTTCGGGTCGATCGACCCGGCCTTGGGATCCCAGGATTCGCGAACCGCGACGGTGCCGGCGACGAAGTCGACCGCGCTCCAGCGCAGCGCCCGGAGCTCGCCGTAGCGAAGGCCGGCGTAGAGGGCCGTCGCCCAGACCGCCTGATCGGCGATCGGCAGCGCCGCGAGCAGCTCCGCCGCGATCTCGGGAGCGACGATCTCGACCTTGCGGGCCCGCGGCGCCGGCAGCTCGAGGTCCTGCGTCGGGTTGACCGGCAACCCGCCCCGCGACTTTGCGCGCCGGTAGATCGCCTGCAGCGGCTTGATCGTGTTGCGAAGCGTCGACGCCGAGTCGTTCTCTGCGTGCCAGCGATCGACCAGGAGCTGCAGGTCGTAGGTCGTGATCGCGCTCAGCTTCTCCCCGCCGATCAGCGGCAGGATCCGCTCCTCCAGGGCCTGGCGGTAGCCGCGAAGCGTGGATGGCTTGTACGGGTCTCCGGAGCGGTTACGGACCTCGCCCCTTTCCGCGCCGTCGAGCCATGCCGTGGCCGCTTCTCGAAGGGTCTGCTGGCTTGGGGCACGGAGGGCGCCGTGGTCGACCTGGCGCTTGGCATCCGCGCGCCACGAGCGCGCCTCCGCGTAGCTCGAGAACGTGCGGCGCAGCTTCCGGCCATCGCGCGACGAATAGACCCACGCCTCGTAGCTGACGACGCAGTTACAGCTCTGACCGTCGAGGGTCCGGCAAAGCTTCGAGTGTCTCTTCACGATCCCGGCTGCCATCGACCCTCCTCTCGCACGACTCGTCGGAGCCGAGACTAGGGCGGTCACCGGACTGTTCCGTCGAGCGTCAGCGCCGCGTTCTCGTCGGCCCAGCGCTCCAGGTCGCCGAGCGGAATCAGTCGCATCCGGCCGCGGCGGATCACGCGGACCTCAGGCTGGACGTAGCGCTCGAAGGAGTCGACCGAGATGCCCAGCGAGCTCGCGGCCTCGGCGCGGGTCAGCGCGACCCGCGGAACGCGCCCGATCTCTCGAATGACTTGAGACTCGCCACGGCCCCTCCCCCGCGCCCGACCAACTGCCTCTACCGCTCCCCTCGCTCTCCGATCCTCGCCCATCGCCTAGACACCTCGCCCGGATCCAGCTGCGACCAACTTCTCAGACACATCTCCCTAAACAGCCAAACAGCCGATTAGTCCACGCATCTTGTTCTCCGCTGCGTTCGCTCAAAAGCCAACCTCGCTCGCTTCCTCGTCTCGTTCCCACCCGTTGCCGCTTCCTAAATCACCAACTTTGCTGCCGGTCCCGACCCCGGTCGGACACCCATGGTGTGTGGGCGGGGTCGGGGGCGGCAGCAGGCCCTCCACCCAGTCTGGAAGCGGCATCGGGTGAGACGGGCCGTCCCGGGGCAAATCCCGGGGCAAATCTCACGCCTCGCAGCCCAATCTCGCCCCCCGTCGTCAGTCCCACCGCCCCCGCATCAACGATCCCGCCCAAACTCCCTGACTTCCGCCGTCGCCCTCCTCGACACTCATCGACGCGCCTTCCGACTCACCCCTAACCGTCGCTCGTCTCTGCCACCCAACACTCGCTTCCAGCACTTCCGCAGCCCCGTTCCACCTCAACCCCATTGCCTATCCGCCCCAAACCCTGTGCCTCCAACTCCTGGCCCGAGCCGCTCCCGACCCCGTCCGGACACCATGGTGGGTGGGCGGGGTCGGGGGCGACGAGGGCCCTTAGGCCCTGTGCTCATGCGGAATAGGGGCGGATTGGACCGGAATGGCATTCCGGGGGTGATTCCGGGGTGCGGGCTCTCTAAAAACAGCTACTTCGCATGGAAAGCGATACTTCTCTTGCCCCAGGGAACTTCCCGCCGGACCACACCTTCTTGCGCGCAGTCTTGTTGCTAACGACAGATGCCGAGAACGAGAAAGCTAAGCCTGGGGTTCCTGGCAATGATTGCGGTCGCGGGCCTCATGTCGTGCATGGTGCGAGGGGGTCTGGCGTCAGCTCAAGTAGACGTACGGGAAGCCGCTGCGCCCGCCACCGTTGAATCGTCGCCCAACTGCTCCGGAAACCCGGACACATGCCTGTTGGTGATAGGTAGCGAGGCTGACGACGAGATGAGGCTCATCACCAGCGACCCGCATCGCTGGACAATCACCGACGAGGTTGGCGTCACAAGCACGACGTGCGACGAGATCAGTCCCAGCAAGGTCAGATGTCCTGTCGGCGTCGACCCTTACATCACACTGGAACTGCAAGACGGGCAAGACAGCCTGATAGTCCCCGACACTTTCGTGAACTACGAATACTCCGTCTTTAGTGGTGGGCGGGGGGCTGACACGATGATTTTCCGCGGTACAGAGGGAGAGGAGGTTTTCGGCGGCGCTGGGGGAGACAGCCTCGATACCGGCCGCGGTGACGATGCGCTGTCCGGGGACAGCGGCCGGGATTCGCTACGAGGCGGCGGCGGTAGCGATGGCCTCTACGACGAGATCATCGTCAAGAACAGGCCGGGGCGCCAGCCAAACCACTATCTCGACTGCGGCGCCGGCCAACTAGACCACGCCCACGTCGATCCTCACGATGTACAGCCGCTGCACTGCGAGCACACGTATCCAGCGGACGCCCGTCCTCGGAAGACGGTCGACCTCCCGCCCCGGTAACCGATCGTAGAAGTGTCGCTTTGGACGAAAAGCGATCGTTTCGCTTGCATGGAAAGCGCACCTATTGGCGGCGCGCTAGCGGCGCGCGTGCCACGGGAGTGGATATTCCGTGGCGCAGCTCGGTGCTGATGGCTGAAAGGAGACGAGCATGACGGTGTAGACGCCCTTGGCCAAGTGGTCGTTGACGAAGCGACCCTGAAAGTCGTAGTACCGGCGAACGTTGTACCCGAGGACCGGCGGGACGTACTCGGCGAGGCGGAACTCGCCGTTCCGCTTGATCTTCCCGCGTAGTCGCCAGCCCACCCGCGTGACCGTTCCGTCGTCACATTGAAGGGGCGCGTTGTTGATTTCCACCTCGAGCAGTCGAGTCTTGTGTGATCTGACGTGGACTCGGACATCTCCGTAGTTCGGCGGATCGAATTCTCCGTACAACACGCCCGGCTTCACGCCTGCTGCATCCCCAGCCCCCGTCATGGCATGAGCACCGGCGGCGAAAACCAGCACGCCAGCAATCACAGCTATCGAATGGAGGATCCGCATCGCCTTCATGGATCAAGAACCGCCGGTCAATGAATAGTTGCGCTTTGGACGAAAAGCACTACTTTCCGCGACCCGCTTGTTGCCGAGGGGTTCGGAGCTTGCGGACCGTTGCGACCGCGAGCGGTCAGCTATCGGCGACCGCCAGGCGCACTTGAAACCGGGTCGGCGGTTGGTGAGGCGCCGAGTACGCGACGTGGATCTCGAGCCGCTTCCGCTGCGCGACCGTCTCGAAGTCGCGCTCCTTTAGCGCCTCCGATCGCCTGGGAACGAACCTCCCCGCGTGAATCGACGTGCTCCGGATCCTCGTCAGCACACGATCAGACCTCGGTGCCGTGAACCAGGCGCGGACCTCGCACGTCTCTCGCGCTTCCACTGGGCAGCCGAGTCTCGTCCGCAACGCGTCCCGAGAGCGATAGGCGATTTCGTCAACCTGGCGGCGGACCAAGCGCCGAAACTCCTCCGGGTCCGGATACGGGCAGTACTCAAATGGATCGCTGCAGATCCTCGTCTCGGGCAGCGTCGCTATGCCCCTGGTACCGAAATCACCGACCACCTCACCATCTGGGCGCTGCGCCAGCACGAAGCCGAATTCACACCCGATCCCCGGGGGGCTGACGTAGCAGTCGTCACTGTAGGCGGTGCCCACGGTGGCCACGATGCCGCTCGGCAGCAGCTGGACCGAGTTTCCCCAGCTGTAGAGGCCGGCGACCAACAACTTGTGGGTCTGGGAGCCGGACGCTGGGTCGAACTGGCCCTCGGGCGTGTACGCCGTCTGCGTGACCGTGTCCGTGCCTTCTTTGACGTACTCATGACCGACGGCGAACACGCCCCCCGAACTCAGTACGACGAGGTCGGCCGGACAGACGCCGGCTGGTTCACGCGAAGCAATCCCGAACGCCGAGTCGAGCGTCCCGTCTGCCCTGATCCGAAGCGCTGAGCCGCCACGGCAGAACGAAGGCGCGTCGGGGAACGCTGTTTCAGGAGCCAATCGCACCGTCGCCGCGCCCGCCTGATCCATCGCGAGCGCCTTGACGGCGTAGTAGGGGGAGCTACCAGTAGAGCCAGAGGAGTCCGCGACGGGGATCTCGCTCGACCCGTCGCCATTGAAGCTCGCATCCGGCGTTCCGTCCACGTTGAACTGCGCCGCCACAACCTCTGCGTCGCCGGAGTCCTGGAGTGCTTGGCCGATGACGAGAATCCGATCGTCCGGTCTGACGGCGACCACCGCACCGCGCTGAAACGAGTAAAGGCCCTGAAGTGAGCTCGCCGGAATCGGGCTGGCGACCGTCAGGCCATCACCGTCGAAGCTCTCGTCGGGACGTCCATCCACGGTGAAGCGTTCGACGGCCAGCGTGTTTCCGATCGAACCGGCGACCAACGGCCGACCGGCCGAATCGACGGCTAGGTGGTCGATGCTCCCTCCCGCCGGCTGCGGCACCGCGACACCCTCCACGCCGAAGGATCGGTCGAGCTCACCGCGGCCGGTCAGCCGCACGAGACGGGCGCCGGGCCCTGCGAGCAGGATGTCTCCATTCGGGGCTACGGCGACCGCGTTCGGGGGATTGGGACTCTCGGTGCGGTCCAAGGCGGTGTAACCGCCGTGACCGAACGACGGGTCGAGGGTGCCGTCTGGGAGATAGCGCGCGACGATCGGCCGCAGTTTCTCGGGGTCGTACATCGAACCCGCAACGACGATCCTGCCGTCTGGCGTCAGCGCGCTCGCACCGAATGAGACCACCGGTGACGGAACGCTCTGCGGGTTGAGCGAAGCCTCGACCGAGGTCGAGAGACCGACGGTGAGAACGCTCGCGGTCGCGAGAACCGCCAGCTGTCTGATCAGTGTGAGGAACCGACGGGACACGACTCCTCCAATACCCGCCGGAGCCGAGAGTTGCGCTTCGGACGAATCGTGCTACTTCTCGTCCAAAGCGACACTTCTTGCCGTCCAGGCTGTTGAGGGAAGTAATGGGTCCTGGCGGGTGGCGAAGGCGGCGATCGCGACGGCGGCTACTGGGCGCGTTCGTGCTGACATGCGCCTTGAGCGGTTTGTGGATCTCAAGCGGTTCCGCCCGGACAATCCGCCATCCCGATTACCAGGGGACGCTTAGCGGACCGGGGGTAAGCGGTTCGGTCTCCCTCAAGCTGCGTGATCAAAAGCTGCGGCCGCTGGTTGTTGAGGTCCGGGACTTCGTTCTCCAGTGTGAGGACGGTACGACCTCAACTCGGAGCGTTGTCTTCCAGGCCGATGTCGACGATGACGGAAGCTTCCTGAGCCAAGTGTTCCGGCACAGCGAGACCGGTGAGCTCTACGCCCAGGTCACCGGCAAGCTGAAGGCGGATAAGGCGAAGGGGGTCTTTTACATGATCAGTAACTCGTTCGACCCGAACATCGGGCCGGATTGCTCAACGCCGTTTGCGCAGCCGTGGAAGGCACCTGCCGTTCGCTAGACGGCCCCGTGTCGCGACCTAGAACAGTCGCTTTTCATCCGAAGCAATACTCCGGTGGGCTTCGGGTGTTGAGAGGTCGATCGTGCTGAAGCCTGCCTTCCTTTTGCTGCTCGCCGTCCTTGTGACCGGCGCTGGCGCCGCCGATGCGGCTACTACGCCGACCGCGGTGACGGCCGCCGTGTACCCGCCGACAAACACGGGATGGGTTCGGATTCACGGCGGGCCCACGATCAACCAGATCGCGGTGAGTCGTTCCGGGCCAAGCGCGCTCCTCGTATCGGATGCGACGGCAGGGGTTACGGCCACACCGAAATGTGCCTCAGGCGCCCCGACCGGCTACGACGATTGCGGATGCGAACAACTTGACGCCATGACCGCCACCTGCACGAACCCCTACGGGACCGGCATCAACGTCTCGCTCGAGGCTGGCGATGACACGCTGCGCGTCTCATCGCCGACGCGCGTGTATGCGCGAGGCGGCGATGGCAGCGATCGCCTGACCGCCGGCAGTGGGAACGATGCGCTCGGCGACCAAGGGGGGAATGACCGCATGTCGGGACGCCAGGGCAACGACACGCTGGTTCCCGGGCGAGGCCACGATTCCGCCTTCGGCGGGGCCGGCGACGACTATCTACTGCTTCACAACGGCGACCGAGACCGGAGAATCGATTGCGGCCGTGGGAACGATCACGCAGTCATCGATCGCAGGCTCGATCCCCCACCGTTGGACTGCGAGCACGTCAGCTATTCGCGGTAGCTAGCTTGAGAAGCGCTTCCATGCGGGCGTAGCACACTTCGTCCAAAGCACTACTTTTCAGATCAATCCGGTTTTCCGTGAGCGTGAGCTCCCAAAGCGCGGCGTCCCGATCGTTTGCCTTGCTTGCGATCGCGTGCGCGTGGTGCCTAGCCGCTCCAGCCGCAGACGGCGCGCCTGCCCCCGTGCACTTTCAGGGAGTGATCAAGCCGCCGTACCAGGGCACGGTCGACGTCGACTTGCGCTCGCGAGGTCGCGTTGTCTCGATCAAAATCCGAGATATTGCGGTCTCGTGCGAGGACGGTACGGAGCCTGTATTCGATTTCAAGTTCCGAGCCAACGTTCGAAAAAACGGCACTTTCCGACGTCAGCAGATCCTCAGCTACGCCCCTTTCGGTCAGTCGTTTACCGAGATTGCCGGCCAGGTGTCAACGAACAAGGTTCAGGGGACCTTCTATTTCCTCAGCGACTCCTACCAGCCGGATCACCAACCCGACTGCGCGACGCCCGGACCAGTGCCGTGGAAAGCGACCCCGCAGTAGGCCCCCTCGACGGCGTATCACCTGACAAGTCCGGCTCTTCACGAGTACCGCTCTCGTCCAAAGTGTGCCTTTGGCGAGTCGATCGGCCGAAACAGGGGTTCGTGAGACATGAGCCCAGGTAGGACGGCGACATTCGTCACGACGGCGGCCGCCTTGGCGTGGCTTCTGCTGATGCCAGCGAGCTCGCAGGCAAACTTTGTGACCGCCCAGCCCAATGGAAAGGTGCTGGTCACGGTGGCCCGGGGTAACGAGGCGGTCATCGCGCGGCTGGATCGCGATGGCAAGCTCGATCGGGACTTCGGCCAGCGTGGGTTCGCCTCGCCCACTGACCGCCGGATGGGCGGGATAAGCGGACTGGTCGTCGGGCCTAGCGGCAAGATCGACGTGGCCGGTCGCTTTCTCGGCATACCTCGCCCGCGCGAGTTCGTCATGCAGCTGCGCAAGAACGGCACGCTTGATGGCAGCTTCGGCACCAACGGAGTCGCGGTCCCGCTGCCCACCACGCTCGAGATGGGTGGACTGGCCATGACCCCCGACGGTCACCTGCTGGTCGGCGCGGCCTCGGGGACCCCCCAGTGCTTCGGATTCCCAACATCGGATCCCTGCCGCGACTTTCAGCTCGTCGCCAGGATGAATCCAAACGGCCAGCTCGATCCGAGCTTCGGGGAAGACGGCGTGACCGAGATCCCCGTCTACAGCACCTACGTCGACCTGGCGCTCGCTCCTGACGGCCGGATAACCACGGGAACGCTCGCCTTCCCTCCGTCGATGCAGGCCGATGGGCTGCCAGTCTCCTATGTCTCGCGCCTGCTGGCCGACGGCTCTCTCGATCAGACCTTCGGCGCGGGCACGGGCTATGTCGAGGTGAGAACGCCGGTTAGCCGCGTCGAGCTCTCCGGCGAGCTGACCTACGCCGGTGGCTCCGTCGACGGTCTGTTCGGCGCTGCCGTGCTCGGCAGCGACGGGAGCATCGACCAGGCCTTTGGCAGCGACGGCGCCTTTAGCGATCGGATCGGCCAGGTGGCCGGCAGCAGCGGCGACCTCCTGCGCGAGGCGAACGGAGATCTGCTGATCGCTGGACCCGTCGCATCCGACTGTCGTCCTCGCCACCCCGTTCGTCCGGACCAAAGTCGTTGTCGTCTCTCAGCCACCGTAGTGCGTGTCAGTGCATCCGGAGACGTGGACACGGACTTCGGCGACGACGGGGTGGCCAAGATCGCGATGTCAAAGTCGCGCAAGGTCCTCGATGGCGGGGCTGTCGAGCTGCTTGATTCCGGCGACGGCCTGCGGATGACGATGCCCATCTTCAACGGGCCGCGCCAGGACGTGCTCCGGCCCGACTCGCCTAGCGCCTTCGCAGTTGCGGCGCTCCGCAACAATGGCAGCCTGGATCACCGCTACGGCGACCGGGGCGTGTCGCTCATTCCGAACGAGGTTCGCTAAAGGGCCACGCTTTGCGTGGGGCTCGGGGTGAGATCGGAGCTCCACGCACGATCCGAAGTCAAAGGCGGGCCCCCTCGAAAGGGACACTTTCCATGCAAAGTAGCTGCGTTATGTCCAGCGACGGCGAGCCAGCCGCTCGCGAACAACAACACTCCGCATGGAAAGAAGCCTTTGGCCGATCGCCTGACGGACTAGCCGTCTAGCGGTTCAGACGCGCGATGGGAGGGTCAGGCACATGCCCGCGCGACAGCGAATTTGCGGGACCCCGTGAATCCGCTGGTCGAACCCTCTGAGCTCGAACCGGAGCGGGACCCCGTGCTTGACGCCCGCGGTCAGCTTCGGAGTGCCCCCGGCTGCAACCTGATTGCGGAGCCTGGTCAGGAAATGCGTTGCCCCGTGCGTGTTCGGTCCGATTCGCCAAAGCCGCCGTCTCGCCGTCGGCTGCGCCGCGACCACAAGCCCGTCTGCCGCCCGGAACGCAAAGACCTGGGGTCCGCGTCCGGACACTGGTCTGCTCACCCGTAGCTCGAGTGCGACCGTTTCATTGCTTCGAGAGTGAAGCTCGACCGTTCGCACGAATCGCGGCTGGCTTGCCGCAGGCGCCGGCGAAGGACCGACGATCATCAGAAGCGCGCCGAGCGCCGCAAGGGCGGCGACGATTAGCAACTGTCGCGAGCGCTCTCTCTCCATTGCACGACCCTAAACCCGGCGTCGCCGGGAAGTACCGCTTTGGACGAGAAGTGCGTCGTTGCGCTCCGCATGGAACGTATCCCTTTTCCGCCTTTGCGCTGCGGCGCCGTCGGTTGGCACCCGCCTACGGATGAGCCGGTGACCCGGGTGGTCCGGCGAAGGCGGCTCCCTCCGGGCCTACGGATTGGCAGCTGCGTATACGACGTAGGTAAACGATCTGTCCGCCGGGGAGCCGTCCGGGGTTTGGGTGGTCACGACCGGGTGATCCGGCAAACAGGCGCCGCTGCAGCTGGTGTGCTCAACGCTAACCCGACCGCCGTCGAGGCTCGTGACGGATTCGATGATCTCCGTGGCGAATGTGTTCTCCATTCCGGGGATGTAGATGGCAACGTTGCCGACCGATGTGCGCTCGACCCGAGGCGCCCCATCACTCACGCGGTTGAAGTAGTTCAGCAGCTCCCCAGGCGCCCTGACGGTCACACCGGCCAGGGCTACGCCATCGGTGTCGGGGCTGAGCTGGGCGCTCCCTACCGCGGCGTCCGCGATCTTTCCGGACGAGACGGCTTTGGCGTCGAGCTTTGGCCGCGTCACCGCCTGCGACTTGATGTCAGCGCTGCCGATCTTCGACGCGGCATAGGCCCCACCGCCAGCGATGACGCCGAACAGGGCGATCGTCGCGATCACATTTGCGTAGGTCAGGTGCTCGCGAGCTCTTCTCATGGCACTCCTCGGTTAGGACGGCCCGGCTGCAGTTTCGGAACCTCAGGTCTGCCGGATAGTTGCGCTTTGGACGACATGTGATGGTTAGACGCCTGCCTGCCCGCGCGGACCGCGTGTGGCCAGAACCGCGCTTGCTGTGATCGAGAGCGAAGCGGCAAGCGCCAGCCAGCCGCCGACCTTGCGACTCAATGGCAGGTCGAAATCAAGCCCGAGCGGCGATCCGCCTCTCTCCTCATTGATCTTGAGGAAGTCCGGCGGGGAGATCAGCGCCATCGCGACCAAGATCAGCGAAACAAGGCCCAAAGCTCCGACTGCGACCCCGAGGACTCGCGCTGCCGGCAGGGACAGGAGAAGTGCAAGGCCGAACACGAACGCGACTATCCCCGTGATCAGCCAGATCACATCCCGGACCTCGAAGAACTCGAACCCGTCGTGCGCGATGACTTGGCCACTGTCCGCGTATGCCTCGGCCATGAACTGGATTTCCTTTGGGGCGTTGGCCGGCGGGTGAAGAAGGTCGTCCGGGAGTCCCCACCAGTCGAGCATCAGCGAGATCACCAGCACCGCTCCCGAGGTAACGGCGATCACCCCCGCCAGCTGTGCCTTGCTTAACCTTGACATGCTCGTTCATCAAACACGAGGTCGCTGCGGAAATAGCGCTTTTCGTCCGAAGCGCTACTTTCGATTTCGTGCGGGTTTCGGGGTCATCGACAGTTCGAGGGAGAGTCGGATGCGCAAACGCCTGCCCGGGCGCCTGAGCACAGCGTTCCTGATCGGCTTTTCAGCGACGGCATGGGCGGTGGTGGGCGTGGCGGCTGCACATCCACCGAGGCCGGTGTCCGCGACCAACGAGGCGCGCCAAGTCCTCAGCCAGCCCAACAGCAAGACGGTGGTCGCGGGCATCGCCTACACCTGCGCGCCCGAGGTCAACGCATGCGCCAACTTTGGGGCAATACGCGCCTGGGTTACTGCCGTGCGCTTCGACGAGGAAGGCCAGATCGACCGAACCTTTGGGGGTCGGGCGGGGCGGATCGCGGTGGAGCTACCGCCGCGCCAAGGCCTGGGCGGCGACCTGGTCGACGCAGGGCGGCTGGCCGATGGGAAGCTCCTGCTCGTCGCCGACACGGGTCAGGACTCAGTAGAGGCACTTCGGTTCACGCGTCAAGGGATCCCCGACCCGACCTACGGCGACGGGGGCGTCGCCACGATCAACGTCCCCTCCCCGGCCGTCGCGACCGTCTCGTCGAACGGCGACATCTTCGCCGTGGGCTCCAATCGCACCCCCCTGGGCAACCCCACGCCGCCGCTCGTCGTTCACCTAACTCCTCAAGGCACGGAAGATCAGGGTTTTGGCACCGGCGGACAGGCGCTGATCTCGAGTCCCACTGCAAGTCTTCTAGCGACCGCAATCACGCCCGATTCTGCGGGTGGGGTGCTCATCGGCGGCACCGACGAATCGACAAACGACCACGCGCGGACGCCGGTCGTGATGCGCCTTCAACCAAACGGCACCCTCGACCCGGGTTTCGGCACGGACGGGGTAGCGCCCATCGGCCCCTCGACCGATCAGTACGGATTCGCCGACATCTCGGTCGTAGAGCAACTCCCGAGCGGTCAGATCTCTGCGGGTGGGCAGGTCGGCAAGACCAACGCGGCGTCGAAGGGTGTGCCGGACTGCGCGGCGGCTTTCGTCGGAAGGCTGGCAGCCGATGGCACCGTCGACACCGCGTTTGGCGCATCCGGGATCAGCCAGGTTCACCCCGAGTTCTGCGATGTCGAAGACGCCGTGGTCGATCCCGGAGGCGAGACCTTCACGCTGAGCTTCGGTTTTGCGGCCACGCTCAATCGCATCGACGCGAGCGGAAGCTCGCCAAGTGAGTTCCGAGTGGACAAACGGGCGGGCGTAAACGCGCATCACCTTCGCGCCTACCCAGCCGAGCTCGCGCTCCCGTCCAGCGGAGGACTACTCGTGGGCCTGACGCTACTTGGGCAGGGCCGGCATTTCACGGACGTGCCGTCTGAGCCCCCGGTAGTGGCAGCCTTCTCGCTGGCGCGATTTGACCGGGACGGCAGCCGTGACCTCAGGTACGGCGAGCGTGGCCTAGCCACTTGGCCGCATCTCAAGCCGAAGCACCGGGCGACTGCTGGGAACTAGCCGCTTCTCGTCCAAAGTGCAACTTTCGACCTCAATACGGTCTGTGGTCTCAATGCGCTCGTTCACATCAGCCACTGTGGTTCGCGCGGCGATGGCCATCGCGCTCCTCAGCTGGTGTACGGCAAGCACCTCGGCCCAAGCTCAGACATCGACGATCACCGTCGCCAGCGAGTCCACGCCTGAGGCGTTCGACGATGAGTTCGAGGCGGCCCTCGTCGCAAGGCCGGACGCGCAGTGGCTGGCGATCGGAGGGGTTGACGTCACCGACTCCGATCCCGTATACGGGATCAAGGTGTTTCAGCGAACGGCGTCGGGACCTTGGTTGGAGCTGCCCGCCTTGCCCGCCAGGCGCTTCAGCGACGGTCAGGGCCTGAGCCTGGTCCTGCAGGATCCGGCCGACCCGTCGCCGTGTGTCGGTTACGGGGCCGATGGCGGCCCGCAGCTTCGGTGTCTGGCCGACGGCGTCTGGAGGAGCGCGATTCGGGCTGGCAGGCACCGAGGCGAGCAGATGTATGACGTGATCGCCCCGACGATGACCTCGCTCGCGGTCCTGTTCGCCAAGAAGGTGCGCCACGAAACGACGCTACGTGTCGAACGAGGCACCACGAGCGGACACTTCCGGCGCGTCGGGGGGCCGATCGAGGGCCCGCTTCTGGCCCAGTTCGTACAGCCAACCAGCCGGCCTCAGGTTCGCCTTGGCGTCGAGGACGAGGGCCGCGGCACAGAGGCGAAGCGCTACATCATGCGCCCGGTCGGAAACCGATGGGTTCGGGACTCCCCGGTCGCCCGCGCCCCCGCTGGACCGTTCGTGGGTGGTCCAATTGTCGCCGGCCCCGCGACGTACTTTCCGGCGACGGATGCGATCGCGTTCCCCTTTGAGTTTCGCGTCCTTCGCCTCGGCCCAGGCGAGCTCAATTGGGACAACGTCGGTTCCGGGCCTCTAAACGCAGGCGTCGGCTCCGGGCAAGGAACGCTGGGCGTGCTGGACGGCCGACCCTGGGCGATCTGGCAGGAGGACGCTGAGCAGGCGGAGGGGTTTCAGAGCGAGATCCGAGTCGCCGGACTCGAGGCCACCACCGACGCCGACAACTCGACTCTTCTGTGGGCCGGAAAGCGAATCGGACCCGGTTCAGTCCAGCTAGTCGACGGCCCCGGTTCGCTTGCCTACGCGCTGTATGAGCGAGGTACTGACACCGGGCTGCAAACGGTGGTTGCGACGCTAGCCCTGAGTTAGGCGCGGCGCGTCACCGGCGCACGAGAAAAAGGTCCCCTTCCCATGCAAAGTGATCGTTTTCGCTCCTCGCGCGAAGGGGGCGAGCTGGCGCGCCGCTGTTCCGCATCAGACCCGAACCTTGCTGATACTTGGCTTATCGGCTCCCTAGGAGCTGCTGGCACGGCCGGAAGCGCTGGCCGGTTCTACGCTGCTTCGTCGTGACCGCATCGCTGAGCCTTGCCCACGCGACTTTCGTGCTCGGTGCCCTGACATTCCTGATCGCCGGGACGACCCTCTATCTGGCCCGATTTCGACCCGGCCGCGTCACCTTGCGCCACGTCCCGACGCACCTCGAGTGGGCACGAGGCGGCGGGACGAACGAAGTCCCGGATCTTTACCGGGCCACTCTTAGGCTGGCCGCCTCGAACCCCGGAGCCCATCCGTGCATCCTCGAGCGCTTGGTAATTGACCGCGTCGAGATCGATGGCCCCGTCGAGCTCGCCACAGACGCAGCACTGGGGGAGATCACTGGTGCCCCGGGCACAGAGGTCCTCGCGGCCGTAATCGACTCCGGCGCATCCGAGCAATTCGAGTTCAAGTTCCAGCTTGAGGGCCTGGTCAGCAGCGTCGCAAACACGACGCCGACACCCGACCTCGTCCCGCTCGCCACCGCGCTTGGCCAGCTCAAGTCACTGGATCTCGTCATCCGCGGCGAGTACCAGCGGGGCACGCGCGGAGGAACGACGGTGAAGACCACGCGCCTCACGGTGCCCCTGCCTGTCGAGCGCGCCCGCCGGAACGCTGCGGAGTTCTGGCGCGGACAGAACCGCTCCGATCTCGCTGAGCTCGTCGATCCAACCTCTTAACGCGGGGCGGGCACGCTCACGCGTGCGCACGCGAAGCCCTTCGCTAGGCGGCTAGGTCAGCGCCTGGTTGCTCTATGAAGCGGATCCTCACTTCTCGCGACTCGTCCCCGAGGCGAGCGTTGAGATCGTCAGAAATCATTTGGCGCATCGATGATTGGACAGCAGCTGTTGGCGAGTAGCCGTCAATGAGTTCTGTCGATAGCGGCAGCCAGGGGCCGGCGCCGCCTCTCGCTGTGGCTCCAGGACGATGAACCCAATGGCGCTCTGCTTCCGCAATCGAGAACGCGTTGAGGTTTCGAGCGTGGTGGGTTCCGCAGCTAAGTGGCGTAGCGATGTCCGGTCGATCGGCCCAGGCCATCAAGAGAGCTAGGTCTGGCGCAACCGGAAGCCTGACCTCAAGGAAGTTGATGAGCCCAGTCGTCCCAGGATCCACGCGCCCTGGAAAGCGGCCGCCGGAAACGATCGGCCACGCCGAGACCGGATGATCCGCCAAAGCAAGACAAGGGCTTTCGAAGGCAAGGAGGCACCAGGTCATCGAACCGATTGCGGAGCCAGCCTTGGCGCCTGTCTGAAGCATTGTCAGCAGTTTCGGTGTGTCGTCGATATGAGCCCTTACATGAGCGTCGTACACCTCTTGCTCGGTCAAGCCGTGCTCCTCCGCCTTGGCTCGGAAGTCGCCCGCCTCCAAGTGCTTCAGATAGGCGTCCCGCGTGAATCCTTCGTGAAACTCGAACCATCTCGGCCCTCTGACGAGTTGCACCCCCACGTATGTTGCGACCCGAAGCTTCTCCTCCGCACTCAGTGGCCATCGTTCGCGTAGTCCCTGAAGGATGGGTGCCGCCTTGTCATCGATGTCCGCTAGCGAGACGGTCTCAATGTCATCGGACTTCTCGCCACCAGGACGCACCCTCAGATAAAGGTCGCGCTCGAGCCCGACATTCACTGGACCGGTCTCGAAGCGGTCACCGTTGGTTCCGACCACGGCGACCTTTCCTCGGTGGTCGGTGAACGGCCTCTGAGCTCCCTGGGGAAGGAAGTGATGTCGGTGCGAAAGGTCTCCCACGGCATCCAGGGTAGGACGCCACCCGGAGGCTTCTGTTCCGGGAATCTGGGAGGCGAGCGATGTTGATCCCAGATCAGCCACGAACCCCTCCATGCGAAGTAGACGTTTTCAACCGTCGCAGCTCGTCCGGTTGACGCAACGCGGTTGCCCCCGCGTCTAGCGCGCGCCAGTCCGCGCGCCAGTGACACCCCATTGACTGCGGCTTTTGGCGGTTCTGAGCGGTTTGTTACAAACCCCTGCAAACGGCTCACCCAAGCGGGTTTCGCTTGTTTGAGCCCAAGGCGCCTGCCGGAATCGAACCGGCGTAAACGGCTTTGCAGGCCGCTGCGTAACCACTCCGCCAAGGCGCCGCGCGGCCGCAAGCGTACCGGGGCCAGGGCGACGCGTTAGGGTGCGCCGATGCCGGTCGCGGAGCTGAAGCGAGAGGGGGCGATCGCCTTTCGCGAGGCGGTTCCCGAGGGTCCCGAGACGGGCGCGCCGGTGGTCTGCGTGCACGGATTTCCGGAAAGCTCGCGGATGTGGGTGCCGCTGATCGAGGCGCTGGCGGCCGCGGGCCGGCGCGGGCTCGCCCCCGACCTCTACGGGTTCGGCGACTCGACCGAGTTCGGGCCGGCGACGTTCGAGAACAGCCTCGAGCGCTTCGGCGAGTGGATCGAGGCGCTGGGGCTCGAGCGGATCGCGCTCGTCGTCCACGACTGGGGCGGCTTCATCGGCCTTGCCTGGGCGTGCGACCACCCCGAGCTCGTCGACGCGCTGATCGTCAGCAACACCGGCTTCTTCGCCGACGGCAAGTGGCATGGGGCCGCGAAGGCGCTGCGCTCCGAGCAGGGCGAGGAGTTGATCGGGGCGCTCGACCGCGACGGCTTCGCCGCTCTGCTCAACTCGACCGGCGAGGTCTTCGACGAGGCCGACCTCGACGCCTACTGGGCGCCGTTCGCGGAAGATGCGGGCGGGCGCGGCCAGCGGGCGACGCTCGACTTCTACCGCTCGATGGACATGGAGAAGCTCGAGCCGTGGCAGGGCAAGCTGGCGGGGATCGGCGCGCCGGCGCTGCTGCTCTGGGGCGCAGACGACCGCTTTGCGCCGCTCGCTGGGGCGACGCGGTTCGAGCGCGAGATCCCGGGCGCCCGGCTGGAGGCGATCGAGGGCTGCGGGCACTTCGTCTTCGACGAGCAGCGCGACCGCTGCGTGCCCGAAGCGGTCGGGTTCCTCACCGCCGCGCGTTGAGCGTGGAGCTGGTCACGTATTCGGCGGAGGACCTCGCGCTCACCGAGGCTCTGGAGACCGATCCCGCGGTGATGAGCGAGCTCGGCGGCGCCCGACCGAAGGAGGAGCTGGCCGCGGCCCATCGCAAGCGCCTGCTGCCGATGCCGGACGGTGACCACTGGTGGTTCAAGATCGTCCCCGAGCCGTCCGGCCCGCCCGCCGGGCAGATCGGGATCTGGGAGTCACGCTGGCAGGACGCCGCCGTCTATGAGGTCGGCTGGATGCTGCTGCCCGCCTACCAGGGCCGCGGGCTCGCCAGCGAGGCGCTCGCGGTCCTGCTCGACCGAGCGCGGGCGGCCTCGCGGTTCGACTCGATCCACGCCTTCCCCGGCGTCTCCAACGGACCCTCGAACGCGCTCTGCCGCAAGTCCGGCTTCCAGCTGCTCGGGGAGAGCGAGGTCGAGTTCCGCGACCGGCCGCTACGCGTCAACCACTGGCAGTTGGTCCTCGCGGGCTGAGCTGTCGCGGTCCAGCCATGCCGGAACCTGCTCGGGCGGCATCGGATAACCGAGCTCGTAGCCCTGCACGGTGTCGCAGCCCAGGCCGATCAGCAGGTCCCAGGTGGCACGGTCCTCGACCCCCTCGGCGCAGGCGGTCAGGTCGAGGTCGTGGGCGAGGTCGATGATCGATTTCAGCATCGTCTGGCTCCGGTCCTCGTCGGAGTTGCTCATGAACGAGCGGTCGATCTTCAGCGAGTCGACCGGCAGCTCCTGCAGCCGCGCCAGCGAGGAGTAGCCGGTACCGAAGTCGTCGATCGCGATCGCGGTGCTGTCCGAGGAGCGCATCTTCTCCAGGGTCGGCGCGAGGGCCGAGCTCTCCATCACCGCGCTCTCGGTCACCTCGAGCGTCAGTCGCTCCGGGGCCAGGCCGGACTCCGCCAGCAGCTTCGAGATCTCCTCGGCCAGGCCCGGGTGGTCGATCGCGGCGACCGAGAGGTTGACCGCGACCCCGACCTCGTATCCCTGCTCGTGCCAGCGGCGGCACTGGTCGATCGCCAGCCGCAGGGTGTGGGTGGTGAGCTCCCAGATCGTCTCCTCGTCCGCCTCGGCCGCCGGCACGAACTCGCCCGGCATGACCGTGCCGTGGCCCGGCTGGTTCCAGCGCGCCAGCGCCTCCAGGCAGACGACCTTGCCGGTATCGGCCTGGGCGACGGGCTGGTAGTAGAGGACGACCTGGCCCTCGCGAATCGCGTGGCGGATCTTGCCCCGGGTGACGGCTCGGCCGATGTGGTAATCGCCGAGGGCGCCGTAGGCGAAGTACCCGGTGAGCAGGCCGAGCGCGAAATAGATCAGGTGGTGGTGGTTGATCACGTCGGCCGTGTCGTAGCCGTCGTGGCCGATCGCCCAGCCCAGGAACGCCGCCGAGGCGACGAAGGCGGCCGCGAACCCGCCGCGGACCCCGAACATCATCCCGACGGCGGCGATCGCGCCCGCGACCACCGGGGTGAGCCAGTCGGGCTCGCCGAGCACGATCCCGACCACCGCGCAGACGACGACGAGAAGCGACGCCGCCATTGCGGGCGCCATCCGCCAGGTGAGGAGGGCACGAGCGATCACGCTCGACTCCTCGTGGAACCTCCGCATGGGCCCAGTCTAATCCCGGTCGCCGCGCCTCTTGACTCCCCGGCGCAGGGGAGGATGATCAGGAGCAGAGGACGGCTACCCGGGAGGACGGTCAAGGATGAGCGCAGCCCTGATTGGGATGGACGGCATGCTCGAGGCGGCTGCCGCCGCCGGCGACATGCCGGGTGCGATCGCGACGGTCGTCGATCGCGACGGCGTCCTCTACGAGGGGGCGGCGGGCAAGGTGCGGGTCGGCGGGGCCGCCGAGGCGACAACCGACACGATGATCTGGATCGCCTCGATGACGAAGGCGCTGACCACGGTCGCCGTCCTGCAGCTCGTCGAGCAGGACCGCGTGGACCTGGACCAGGAGGTCGCCTCGATCCTGCCCGAATTCGGCGAGCTCCAGGTTCTTGAGGGATTCGACGGCGATCAGCCGCGGTTGCGCCCGCCGGCGAGCGCGGCCACGGTTCGCCAGCTGATCACCCACACCTCCGGCCTCGGCTACCCCTTCCTCGACCTCGGGATCCAGCGCTGGCACGAGGTCACCGGCTGTCCCGACGGGCTCGCCTGCAACCGCGAGTTCCTGAAGGCGCCGCTGGTCGCCGATCCCGGCACCCGCTGGGAGTACGGGACCGGGGTCGACTGGGCCGGCGCCCTGGTCGAGCAGGTAACCGAGAGCACTCTCGACGCCTACCTCGCCGAGCACCTCTTCGAGCCGCTGGGCATGTCGGACACCACCTTCGAGCTCAGCGACGAGCAGCGCGAGCGCCTGATGCCGATCCACGCGCGGCTTCCCGACGGCTCGCTCGCGGCCCTCGACCTGGCGCTGCCGGCGGCCCCGGCGATGGCCTGCGGCGGCCACGGCGCCTACTCGACGGCGCGCGACTACGGGCGCTTCCTCAGCGCCCTGCTGCGCGGCGGCCACCTCGACGGCGCCCGGATCCTGCGCGAGGAGACCGTGGAGCTGGCGCTCTCGCCGCAGATCGGCGCGATCGCCCTCCCCGACGTGATCAAGACGACCGACCCCGCGCTCACCAACGACATCGTCGCCCTCCCCGTCCGCCGCAGCTGGGGGCTCGGGTTCGAGCTCGTGCTCGAGGACCTGCCCGGGATGCGGCGCGCCGGGACCGGCGCCTGGGCCGGTCTCGCCAACTGCTACTACTGGCTCGACCGGGCCGGCGGGGTGGCGGGCGTCCTGCTGACGCAGATCCTCCCCTTCTTCGACGACCGGGTGATCGCCGCCGCCGCACAGCTCGAGCTGGCCGCCTACGCCGACGTCGCTGACCCGGCGCCCGCCTGAACGATGAGGGCCGCCTTCACGACCGCGCTGCTCGTCGGCCTCCTCGGCGTCGCGCTCGCCGCCAGCCCGGGCAGCTCAGCGCGCGAGACCGCCAGGGCCGCGGGCAACCCGTGCCAGGACGCGATCAACAAGATCGACAAGGCGAAGGCGAAGCTGAAGAAGCTGCGCCAAAACCACGCGCCCGCGGCGGCGATCCAGAAGGCGAAGCGGAAGGTGAAGAAGGCGAAGGAAGCGGCCAGCGATATCTGCGACCCGCCACCCGTGCTCTACGACATCACCGCGATCGACGCCAAGTTCGACGCCACGGTCAACCACGACGACGATCCCGCCTGCACTTACACCACCGACGCGCACTGGACCGGCAGCCTCGTCCCGGGCCCCGGCCCGGCGACGTTGTCGCTCTACCGCTACGACAACCAGGGCCACGCGATCTACGCCTTCAACACCCCGCCCGGCGAGGTTCCGGTCACCGTGCACGGCACCGGGACCGCGACGATGACGTGCAGTAACCCCTCCCCCGGCCCCAACGGCACCGCGACCTGCACCTTCGACGTCACCCAGGTCCTGGGGTTCGGTGTCGGCAGCGACTCCGACGTCTCACACGATCCGATGAAGCTCGAGTGGGGCTACGGGTTCAACAGCTTCTCGTACGGGCCGCGCAACGGCGGCACCTGCAGTTACAGCGGAGCGCGCCCGCCGTCGATCTCGACGAGCGACTACAGCCCCGGGCTGTTCGTCAACCCGCTCAACGACGGCAGCAATGCGCTCGAGCCGTACGGGCTGACAACGATCTCGGCCTTCGGAGCCGCGGAGACGCTGAGCTACTCGGGCTCGGCCTCGACGGCGTTCGGGCTGCAGGCGTCGTGGAACATCTCGATGACGGTCCAGCGTCGCTGAGCGCGCTCAGCCCTTGATCTTGAAGGCGGCCTTGGCCCCGGTGTAGCCGGGGTCGGGCTCGGTGAACGCGGTCTGGTTCCCCTTCTTCGCATCCTTGGGGATCTTCAGCTTCGCCTTGCCGGCGGCGTTGGTGGTCTTGGAGATCGTCTTGCCGCCGATCACCGTGGAGACGTCGATCCCCTGCACGGCGTCGCCGGCGTCGGTGACCTGGAACTTGATCTTCTTGCCCCGCTTGACGACCTTGCCGTCCGGCGTGTCCAGGGTCAGGCCCGGAGCGAGGCGCTGGACGTACCAGTTCTCCGGGCCCGAGGCCGCCGAGGCGAGCGCGAAGAGGTCGAGCGTGCCGAGCGAGCCCTCACCCTGCAGGTTGAAGAAGCTGTCGTCCCCGGAGTGCGGGCCCTTGACCTTGACGATGGCGCCGAACTTGCTGATGTCGCGGTTGGTCCGCGAGGCGTAAACCGAGCCCTCGCGCTCCCAGTAGACCCATAGCCGGCCCTCGGGCGCCGCGGCGATCCCGACGTGGCCGGCGTCGGACTCGTTCTTGAGGAAGATGAACTGCGGGGCGCCGATCCGCCAGATCGCCGGCTTGGCGTTGAACATGTTGTCGCCGGTGCCGTAGCCGACGTAGACGCCGTCGGCGCCGATCCGGCCGGTGATCGAGGTCCGCTGCAACGTCCAGGCGTGCGCGGACTGCGGCACGACCGCCGAGGCGCCGCCGCTCAGCGGGATCACCTGAATCCCCGTGTCCTGCAGGTTGGCGGCGACGAAGCCCGCGCCGGTGGCCGAGTCGAAGGCCGCGTTGGGGTCGATCTCACAGCAGGAGTCGGAGAAGTGGGTGTCGGCGCCGTTGGTGGTCAGGCCGACCCGGTAGCCGCCGCCGGTCGGGCTCGAGTCGCCCCAGGTCCCGGTCGTCGAGCCCTGGAGGTTGGTCGCGCCGCCGATCCCCGTCGCGGCGTAGACGGGGCTGCGCTGCGCCGAGGCCGTCGCCGACGCGGCGACCGCACCCGACCAGGTCGAGCCGCCGTTGGCGGAGGTCGAGGTGGCGAGGATGCCGTCGATCGTGTTGCCGGGGAAGGTGGTCGCAAAAAGGGCCCGCAGCCCGCCGGCGGCGCTCGGGACCAGGTCGACGCGGTCGTTGAAGGACTGGTTGGCCGCCGTGGTGACGCTCAGCACCAGGTTCGGGTTGGCGACCACGTCGGGGCTGCCGGCGACCGTCCCGGTGACCGCGCTGTGCAACAGGGCCTGGGTGCCGTTGGCGCGGCTGTTGACCCAGAGCACGTGCAGGACCCCGTCGGCGCTCCGCTCGAGCCCGATCTCGTTCGTGTTCGAGATGTTGACGTCGCCGGTCGGCGCGTCGCTGAGCGGCGTCCACTGCGTAGCGGCGCCAGCTGCGGCCGGTAGCCCCAACAGCCCCGACACGACGAGAACGGCGATAGCCTCCCTGCACGGCCTCACGGGCCGGATCCTATCGGACGGCGGCGCGGACGCGGACGCGCTCAGCTCAGCGGCTGCAGCCGCGTCCGCTCGACCCGGGCGAGCTTGCGCCGCAGGCGCTTGTACTGGCGTTCCTGCTCGGGCGTGCGCTTGTAGCCCTTGTAGGCGAGGTTCGTGCGCTCGAGTGGGTCGGTCTTCAGGTCGTACATCTCCCACTGGTCGGGCACCGTGCTGCCCGCGGTGACGTCGTAATAGCGGGCGAGCTTGTAGCGCTGCTCGCGGATGCTGGCGATGTGGTTGGGCGGCTTCGGATACGGAGGGCTCGCCTGCCCGGACTGGTAGTCGTCGTAGGTGAACACCGTGTAGGTCTGCGGCGGCTCCTTCGCCCCGCGCTTGAGGATCTGATCCGAGTAGTCGACGCCCTCCCAGTCGGTGCGGGCGTCCGAGGGCGCCTCGACAAGGCTGGCGAGCGTCGGCAGGAAGTCGACGTGCGAGACCAGCGACTGGTTCTTCTCGGCCTTCGGGAACAGGCGCGGGTTCGAGTACACCAGCGGGACCCGGATCGACTCCTCGTAGAAGTTGAAGTTCTTCTGGCGCATGCCGC
>JAWVFH010000028.1:0-220015 GCA_033856255.1 Solirubrobacterales bacterium
CGTCGTTGGCGAAGATGTCGCCGGGGCGGATCTTCGGGTTGTCCTCCCAGCCGTTTCGGACCATGTACTTGATCGCGTCCGACATCGTGTGGACGTGGACGATGATCCCGGTCGAGAGCGCGATCGAATCGCCCTCCGGCGTGTAGAGGGCGAAGCAGAGCTCGCCGAGCTCGCGGACGATCGGCGAGGCGGAGATGTTGAGCGCCGTCTCGCGCGCGGAGACGAGGCCGCCGCGCAGGCGGCTGAACAGCTTTTCGTACTCGATCGGCTCCGTGTCCTTGAGCGCAAGCTCGCCGGTGAGGCCGTAGTAAGAGCCGGTCTCGTCGAAGCGCCGCTCCGACTCGGCGAGCATCTCGTCGAGGCGCTTGCCGTCCCAGCCGATCCCGCTCGCGGTCCGCGGCTCGAGCTCCTTGGTCGCGTCGACTATCGCCATCAGCTCTCCTCGTTCGACAGGTGGAATATCTGGTGCACGTCGAGACGCGCCGAGCGCCCCGGTGGGATCGCGAACGTGGTCGCCGAGTGCTCGATGATCGCCGGCCCGGGGATCTCGTGGCCGGCCTCGACGTCCTCGAGCCGGATGATCGAGGTCTCGGCATCGCCCTCGCGCCAGCGAACCGTCCGATCCGAGGCCACCGGGGGCGAGCCCGAGACCTCGTCGAGGTCCGGCAGGGCGGGCTTTTCGACCTCGACCGAGCCGTGGACGATCGCCTGCGTGATCAGGTAGCCGAGCTCCGGTGAACGGGCCGAGCGTGCGTAGACCTTGGAGTACGCGTCCTCGAAAGCGCCGATCAGCGCGTCGACGTGCTCGCCCTCCTCCATCTCCTGATGTGGCGAGACGATCTCGATGTCGTTGAGCTGGCCGTAGTACTGCATCCGCACCGAGTGGGTGAAATGGATCTGCTCGGGTGCCACGCCGGACTTCTCGAACTCGGCGGCGACGCGCTGCTCGAGGCCCTGCCAGGCGCCGGTGACCATGACCCCGATCCCCGCCTTCATCGCCGCGTCGGCGATCGGCAGGATCGGCATGTCGACCGTCTGGTCGTAGCGATACTCGAAGTCCGCGCAGGCGCAGCCGTAGGCCGAGAACCCGGCGGCCCAGGCGGGGATGAGGACGTCGCGATAGGCGACGCCCTCGGTGTAGCCGGCGACGTGCAGCGGCCCGCCACCGCCGTAGCACAGCAGCGCGTAGTCGGCCGGCGAGTAGCCCTTGCCGAGGATCCGCCCGACCGCCTCGTTTCGAAGCGTCTGCTCGAACAGCTCGATCACGCCGGCGGCGGCATCCGCCACCTCCAACCCGAGCGGGTCGGCGACCTGGCGCTTGACCTCGGCGTGGGCGCGCTCAGGGTCGAGCTGGATGTCGCCGCCGAGGAAGTAGTCGGGGTTGACGCGGCCGAGGACCACGTTGAGATCGGTGATCGAGATCGTCTCCAGGCCGCCCTCGGGCCAGCACATACCGATCCGCGCACCGGCCGAGTCGGGGCCGAGCTCGGGCCGGTTGGAGTTCGGGTTGACGCGCACGAACGAGCCCGTACCGGCACCGAGCGAGTCGATCCGGACGAGCGGCATGTTGAGCATGAAGCGGGCGATGTCGGGGGTCGGCGTGATCTCGAAGCGGCCGTCGGTGATCAGGGCGATGTCGAACGAGGTGCCGCCGATGTCGGTGCAGAGGACGTTTGGCAGCTCCATCCGGCGGGCTAGCTCCTGGCCGCCGACGACGCCGCCGATCGGGCCCGAGGCGAGCGTCGTCGCCAACTCCTTGGCCTCGATCGAGATCGTGCCGCCGTGCGAGGCCATCACCCGCAGCTCGAAGCCGGCGCCGGCGTCCTTGGTCTCGTCGCGGACCTTCTGCATCGTTCCCCGCGACGGTTCCGCCGCGTACGCCTCGATCAGGGTCGAGTTCAGCCGCGGCAGGTCGCGGCGCAGCGGATACAGCTCCGACGCCAGGTACACCGGGACCTCACCGTCGACCCCCCGCTCAGCCTTCACCTCGGCGACGATCTCCGCCACCCGGATCTCGTGCTCCGCGTTGCGATAGCCGAACAGCAGGCAGACGCAGATCCCCTCGACGCCGGCGTCGAGCAGCTCGGCGGCGGCCTCCCGGACGTCGGCTTCGCGCAGCGGCAGGACCTCGGTGCCCATCACGTCGATGCGTCCACGCACCCCCTTCATCTGATCGCGAGGGACGATCGGCTCGTTGTGGTGATGGGTCGCGAGGTGCAGCCGGTCCGAGTAGGAGAAGCCGAGGTACGTCTGGATCCCGCGCTCGATCCGCAGGTAGTCCTCGTTGCCCGCGGTGACGATCGCGCCGATGTTGCGTCCGGTCCGCGACAGCAGCCGGTTGAGCATCGCCGTGCCCGAGTAGATCCCCGAGGCGATGCCCGGGAACGATTCCTCGGGGCTCGCGTCCCACTGCTCGAGCGCGTCGCGCGCCGACTCCATGAACCCGATCGACTCGTCCTCGGGCGTCGTCTGCGCCTTGCCGACTACGAACGAGCCCGCCTCGTCGACGATGAAGGTGTCGGTCATCGTGCCGCCGGCATCGATCGCGAGCACGCGCGGGTCCCGGTCAGCCATCTCTCACCTCGGCCCGGACCCTATTGCTCCACACCTGCTGGATTCTTCGCAACTATCGCCGGAGACGTGGCCGCGACTTGTGAGATTCAGACAAAGTCGCGCTCATTCAGCTCCATCAGCCTCAGCGCCGTCTCGAGCTCGGCGCGGCGGGCCGTCACCGGGCGGCCGAGGCGCTCCTCGATCGTGCGCAGGCGATAGGCGACGGTGTGCTCGTGGACGCCCAGCAGCGCGGCCGCGGCCGAGGCGTTCTGGGAGCTGGCGAAGTAGGCGCGTAGCGTCCGCCGCAGCCGCTGCGAGCGAGCGTCGTGGCCGTCGATGCCACGCAGCTCGCGGGAGACGAAGGCGCCCGATCGCGCCTCATCGCCGACCAGCGACTCCAGGGCGACGTCGTCGTAGCGGATCACCGCCCCCTGGCGGCCGCGGACCGCAACCCGGTGCGCGTCGCGCGCCTGACGGTGCGAGATCCGAAAGCCCTCGGTGCCGGATGCCGGATCGCCGATCGCAAGCGTCGTCCCCTCGGGGACCGGGATCCGCTCGGGAACCCGGAACGGGCGCACCCGCCCGATCCAGGCCCAGCTCGTCTCGCCGGTCAGCGAGACCATCAGCTGGCGGGCAGCGCCGAGCTCGCCGGCCAGGGCTCGCACCGCGATCTCCGCGTCGGGGCCCGAGACGACGCAGGCGAGGTGCTCGAGGCGCAGGTCGTAGTCGAGCTCCCCCAGCGCGACCCCGGGCTGCGGATCGGCACCGTCGAGGATGTCGCGAACGAGCTGCGTGCGGCGCTGCTCGCGCGAGCGCATCAGCCGGTCGCGCTCCGCGGTGTAGTCGTCGGTGACAAACGACGCCAGGCGGTCGACGTACTCGAACAGGTAGTCCGACGCGGCGGCGAGCGTCTCGCTGCGAACCTCCGCCTCGGGATCCTCGCGCTCGACCTCGTCCAGCCACAAGCGCCAGGTCATCGCGTGCCCGATGCGATAGCTCCGCAACAGGGCCGCCAGCGGCAGGTCGAGGCGCGCCGTCAGCAGCGCCAGCTCGCGAGCGTCCGCCGGAATCGCCTCCGGCAGCGCCTGGTCGCGAGCCATCGACCCAAGCCCCGCGTCGATGTTGGCGAGACACGAGACCCGCACCGCCTCCCACAGCTCGGCGCCGTCGAAGCCGGAGAACTCGGTGACCGCCGCGCGGATCCGCTCCGTCATCTCCTCGGCGAGCTGCTCACGACGGGCGAGGAGTCGGTTCGCGATCGTCTCCAGCAACGCGGTCCGCGACGCCATCGCTACGAGCGCTCGAAGTTGACGATCAGCGCCTCGGCGATCCGGCCCCAGTGGGCCGGCGGCAGGTCGTGGCCCATGCCCGCGATCACGACCAGCTCGGCGTTCGGGATCGCCGCCGCGGTCGCCTCCCCGCCCGAGGGCGTGATCAGCGGGTCGTCGGATCCGTGGACGACCACCGCCGGGGCCTCGATCGCGCCCAGGTCCGGCGTGCGGTCCGGGGACGCGACGACGGCCGCGAACTGCCGCGCCGTGCCATCGGGGTGATAGCCGCGGTCGAAGGCGCGCTCCGCGAGCTCGCGCGTCCGGCCCTCGTCCGGGGGCTGGGTGCCGATCACGGCGCGGGCCTCGATCGTGGTTCGGACGTAGCCGTCGCGGTCGGTGGGAGCCCTGGTCATCAGCACCGCCATCGCCTCGGGCGTCGGCCGGCCGACATCGGGATCGCCCGTCGTCGACATCACCGAGGCCAGCGAGAGGACCCGGTCGGGATGATCGATCGCGACCTTCTGGGCGATCATCCCGCCGAGCGACGCGCCGACGATGTGAGCGCGATCGATCTCCAGCGAGTCGAGCAGGCCGACCGCGTCGGCGGCCATGTGCTCGAGCAGATAGGGAGGCTCCAGGTCGCCGGCGGCGACCAGCCGCAGGTCCGGCGGCTCGTGCTCACCGAGGACGGTCGAGCGGCCCGCATCGCGGTTGTCGAACCGGATCACGTAGTGACCTGCGACGGCGAGCGCCTCGCAGAGCTCCTCGGGCCAGAAGATCATCTGCGCCCCGAGGCCCATGATCAGCAGCACCGCCGGATCGGCCGGGTCGCCGAACGCCTGGTAGGCGAGCTCGACCTCGCCGACGGAGGTGAACTGCTCCCCTGTGATCGCGACCGCCATAGGCTTTGCCCATGCAACGTATCGGAGCGTCGGGGGTGGCCGGAGTCCTGCTTGCGCTGATCGTCGCCGCCGGCTCGCCCGCGGGCGGCGAGACGAGGGCGCCGGCGCATGCGAAGCCGCTCGCAACCTGCTTCTGGGAGGGGCCGATCTCGACCAAGCGGCCGAGCACGCGCGGCTTCGACGGGCGCAACTTCAACTTCCCCGAGGAGTCGGCGACCTACTGGCTCGCCCGCTTCAACCTCCCCGAGGGCGCCGAGCTGACGCTCACCGGGCGCTACCCCTACGGCCGCTACATGTCGCTGAACGCCTACTCCGGCGGAGTCCCGACCGACGCCCTCTCCGACATCGCCGTGCGGGCCGATCCCCGGAGCACGAACCCGTTCGTCGCCGGGCACCTGCGCGACCGGCGCCGGCGCTCCTGGACGTTGACGGTCCTCGACGCCCCCGTTCCGGCCGCGGCGCGCGAGCCCAACACGCTCTACGCCCAGCCCTCCGGCGACGCCCCGATCGAGCTCCTCTATCGCGTCTACGAGCCCGACCCCGGCCGCGACCTGACCGGCGGCACCGGGCTGCCGGCGGCGCGGCTGCGGCTCGCCGACGGCAGCGAGCTCGACCCCGCCGGGACCTGCGAGCGGATCAAGGACCCGAACCGTGAGATCACCGTGCAGACGGTGCCGGCGGCCGTCTGGAAGGGCGCTCGCTCGGCGCCCGGGTGCGACCCGCAGACCAACCCGGCCTACGACCCGATCCGCTGGGAACGCTTCTTCAACATCGACTACGCCTCCCTGGCCGTGATCAGCGACTGCACGGCCGCGGGCCGCCAGGCCCGCCTTGAGATGGGCGGCGACCTCAAGGGCGGCTTCTACTCGAACCGCGACAGCGCCTACATCTACGCCCACCTGAGCCGCCTGTTCGGGCCAGTGGTCGTCGTCAACGGCAGGCTGCCGCGCTTTCCCCGCACCTACACCCAGCCGCGACGGATGCCCGACGCCGAGCTTCGCTACTGGTCGCTGTGCACGGGCGAGTCGCGGGTGACGACGCGCACCCCCGACTGCCTCGCCGACCGCCAGGTGCTGGAGCGCAGCGGGCGCAACTACACGATCGCCGTCTCGACCGGCGCCGACCGCCCGGCGAACGCCCGGGCGCGCTGCGGCGTCGCCTGGCTCGACTGGGGCGACGCGGGCGACGGTGCCGGCGATCCGAACTACGGTGTCCTGGTGATGCGCAACATGCTCGTCTCGCCGGGCTACGAGCGCGCGATCCAGCGGGTCACCAAGCCCGGCGACGAGCCGGCGGTGATGGGGTCGCGGTTCCCGCGTGCCTCCTATACGACGACGGCGGAGTTCGAGCAGCGCGGCTGCCAGGCCGAGGCCGGCTGACCGTGAGACGGTGGGCGCTCGGCGTCGGAGCCGCCCTGCTCGCCGCGACCGCAGCGCTACCGGGGACCGCCGCGGCGGGCGTCAGGATCGACGACGCCCGGGTGGTCGTCTCGGCCAAGGGCGGCGCCCGCGCGGTGATCGAGCGGACGCCGCTGCGGATCAGCTTCCAGACCGCCGCGCATCGGACGGTGCTCGCTCAGCTGCCCGGCGACGGGTCCGCCTCGGCGATCCGGCCGCCGCTGGCGCGCAACCAGTTCGGCAGCCCGGGCCCGGCCCCGCCGACCCTGTACGCGCCCTTCGGGTTCACGGTCGGCAGCCGCCAGGTGAGCCAGTTCCCGACCTACATCTGGCAGGGCAACCTGCAGTCGGTGACCGTCGGCGGCACCGTCTACGGGGCCGACGAGGTGGTCTCGGCGGTGCGCCGCGGCCGTGGCGCCGAGCTCGTCGCCTCGACCTCCGACCCGAGCGGCCGGCGGCTCGTGATCACCGTCGCGCCCGGCCGGGCCGGGACGCTGCGGGTCTCGGCCCGTCCCCAGGATCCGAGCGGAGTCGCGACGATGCTCGACAGCTTCGCGTCGCCGGCCGACGAGGCGTTCCACGGCTTCGGCGGTCGCCACAACGCGATCGATCAGCGCGGCAACGAGTTCTACAACTACCTCGCGCAGGAGAACTTCAGCTCCGGCAGCGCCGACGGATTCACCCAGGTGACCCCCGGTTTCGGCTCGGAGTACCTGTTCCCGAACGGCGAGGCGGCCGCCTACTACGTGCAGTGTTCGTTCATCTCCTCGGCCGGCTACGGGTTCCTGCTCGACCGCGACGAGATCTCGGATTGGCGCCTCGCCTCCGACCGCCCGGACGCCTGGCAGGCGGAGACCTTCGGGCCCGAGATCAGCTACGTCGTCGCGCCCGGGCGGGCGCCACGGGCGATCGGCGCACTGACCGCGATCAGCGGCCGCCAGCCGAGACCACCGCGCTGGGCGCTGGGGACGATCCTCGACCGCCTGGTCGCCTTCCCCAGCGACCCGCCCGCCCAGCACCAGGCCGAGGTCGAGGACGACATCGCCAACATCGACCGCTACAAGCTGCCGCTGGACGGCTACCGGATCGAGGGCTGGCAGTTCCTCCCCGACGACGTCCTCGCTCACCTGATCGGCGAGCTGAAGCGCCGGGGGATCCACCCGATGCTGTACTTCCGCGCCTTCGTCGGCAAGGACGAGATCGGCACCGACGACCCGGCCGCGTTCGACGAGGCGGTGGCCCGCGGGTACGTCGCCACCCACGCCGACGGCTCGCCGTACGTCTTCAACTCCAACTTCAACGCCGACGGCGCCGTAATCGACTTCACCAACCCGGCGGCGGTTCGCTGGTGGCAGGATCGGGTGACCGCGGCGCTTAGGCTCGGCGCCGACGGCTTCATGCAGGACTTCGGCGAGCAGGTCTTCGACGACATGCGCTTCGCCGACGGCTCGACCGGTGAGACGATGCACAACCGGCTCCCGGTGCTCTACCACCGGGCGACGATGCGGGCCGTGCGCCGCTTCGAGCGCCGCCATCCGAAGCGGCGGATCTTCTACTTCACCCGCTCCGGCTACAGCGGCTCGCCGGGCTCGGCGCGCTACGAGTTCGGCAACTTCCCGGGAGACGAGACGACCGACTGGACCCGGTCCTCGGGCCTCGCCTCGCAGACGCCCGACATGCTCAACCGCGCGATCGGCGGCGCCTACGGGTTCACGACCGACATCGGCGGCTTCTTCGACGTCGGCCCGTACCAGCCGACGACGGAGGAGCTGTTCCTGCGCTGGGCCGAATGGGCGGCGCTCTCGCCGTTCTTCCGCCTCCACGGCTCGGTCGGCGCCGGCACCCACACCCCGTGGTCCTACGACGACCGGACGGTGTCCGTCTACAAGCGCCTCGCCCGCCTGCACCTGCGCGCCCGGCCGCTGATCCTCCGCCTCTGGAAGCGGGCCGACGCCACCGGGATGCCGATCACCCGCCCGCTCTGGCTCGCCTATCCCGGCGACCGGGAGGCGGCGCGCCAGGACCAGGAGTGGCTGCTCGGGCCGAAGGTGCTGGTCGCGCCGGTGGTCGAGGAGGGCGCGGTGTCGCGCCCGGTCTACTTCCCGAAGGGCTGCTGGGAGAACCCGGACGACGGAACCCGGGTTCGCGGCCCGGCGACCCGTGAGGTCGAGGCGCCGGTCGATCGCCTTCCCTACTTCTGGCGCTGCGGCACGCAGCCGTTCTAGTAGTCGACGAACCCGTTGAGGGTGATGGTGCCGTTCTGGCCGTCGAGGGTGTTGTGGTCGTGGGCGGGGACGTCACCGGTGATCCCCCGGTACTCGCCCGTGCCACCGGTGAAGGTGGCCGTGCCCGTGAAGTCGATCTCGTTGCCGGTGATCACGTAGGTCATCGCCACGGTGCCGAAGGCCGAGCCGCGGTCGGCGTCGATTCGGAAGGTTCCGGTCGCCTGCCCGTCGGCGAGCTTGACGACCACGTCGACCGTCCCGTCGCCGAACGGATCCCCGGAGACCGTGCCCTGGTCCTCGAGCGTCTGCGGCGCCGGCGAGCCGGTCGTGCGAGTCACGCCGGCCACGTCGACGCGGTGTCGCTCGGCGGTCGATCGGCGCGGCAGCCTCTGGTACGTGTTGGTGAGGTCGTCCTGGACGATGGTCGCCGCGCCGTGGGCGCGCAGCGTGAGGTCGCGCTTGAGGACGCGGGTGCGGTACGACCACCCGGTCGGCAGCGCCAGGCGCCCGCCGAGCGAGCGCAGCTGTCCGATCGTCAGGGACGGGTCGCGGATCTGCGAGTAGCTCTGCATCACGTAGTTCGAGCCGTCGGGTGCCAGCAGCTCGTAGACCCGCCGCCCCGCCTCCCAGGTCCAGGTGTTGTGGCGCGCGATCGTGCGCTCGGTGTAGGTCGACTGGACGAGCTCGGCGGCGGTGCGGATCGGGATCGTCGCCACCTCGCGCATCCGCAGGCCGTCGAACGAGCGCACCGGGCCCGGGTTGCCGGTCGCCGAGTCCATCAGGAAGTGGCGCGGCCCGTTCAGGATCACCGCCTTGGCTCCGAGCTCCGACGCGAGGGACCCGGCGTCGATCGCCTCCCACTTGGCCGGCGGGCAGTCGTTGAGGCCGATCGTGTTGAAGACCGTGACCGTGGCGTCGGGGACCTCGCCGGTGAGGACGAGGATCTCGCAGTAGCGCGCGTCGTGGAAATCGATCGGCGGCTTCGCCGCGGCGCCCGCGGGCGCCAGAAGCGCCACCGCCGCGGCGAGGGCGCCGATCGCCCTGGGCAAACTCATTCCTTCACTTGGCAGGACTTGCCGGCGCAGTCCTGGAGCTTCGCCAGCTTCGCCGCCAGGCCCGACTCCACGGCGGCGTAGGACGGATCGCCGGCGAGGTTGTCGAGCTCGTAGGGATCGGTCTGGCGGTCGTAGAGCTCCTTCTCACCGGTCTCGGTCCAGACGACATACGTGTAGCGGTCGGTCCGCACCCCGGTGTACGGGCGGTCCCAGCCGTTGACCGGGATCGACGGGCTGGCGAACAGCGGCGCCAGCGCCTCGATCTCGATCGCCCGCTTCGGCCGCTTGTTCGGGTTGCGGATCGTCGGCAGCAACGAGACGCCATCCATCTTCCGCCCCGCCTTCGCGTCGGCCATGTCGAGCAAGGTGGGCGCGAAGTCGATGTTGGAGACCTGGCCGTGCACGGTCTGGTTCTTCGGCACACCGGGGCCGCGGATCACCAGCGGCACCTTCAGCGCCTCCTCGTAGGGGAGGAACTTGTCGCCCGGGATCCGGTGCTCGCCCTCCAGCCAGCCGTTGTCGGAGACGAAGACGATCTCCGTGTTGTCGAGCTGATCGGTCTCCTTCAGGATCTCGACCAGGTTGCCGACGTGGTCGTCGACCGCCAGCATCGAGCCGGCGCGGCCCTCGTAGTCGAGCTGCAGCTGGGCGATCTGGGCGTCGCTCAGCGAAGGCGCCTTGGCCTGGAAGTTGGCCGACTTGTCGGAGGTGTCGGCCTCGTTGAAGTTCGGCGGGCGGGGCAGCGTGTAGCCCGTGCTCTTCTGCTCGTAGCGAGGCGGCGGGCGCGGGTCGGGGCCCGGGCGGCCCATCAGCGTCGTCGCCACGTCCTCGCGGTGCGGCGCCGCCGGCGCCCACCAGATGAAGAAGGGCTTGCGCGACTTGCGCCCGTCCTTGACCAGGCCCTCGGTGATCTTGCCCGTGACGTCGGGCGAGTAGGACTGCGTCGTCGGGGCGCCCCAGTATGTGTACGGGGCCGGCCCGAATAGCTCCTGCAGCTTGGCCATGATCGAGCCGAGCGAATCCGGCTGATCATCGACCTCGATGATCGCGAACTGGACCAGCTTGCGGGCGAAGTCCTTGTCGCCCCAGGCCTTCAGCTTGCCGTCCATGTTCATGACGAAGTTCGAGTAGTCGTAGGCGGAGACGTCGAGCAGGCCGCGCCAGGTGTCGAAGCCGTTCGGGATCTCGCCGTGGGCGTCGAGGGCGCCGTAGCCGTTCAGCCACTTGCCGATCAGCGCAGTGTCGTAGCCGGCGTCGTCGAGCCAGGCCGGCAGGATGTTCTTGCGGTCCTTCATCCCGTACCAGCCGTAGGGGGCGAAGTTGCCCTTGACGCCGTGGTTGTGCGCGTACTGGCCGGTGATGAAGGTGGCGCGCGCGGGGCAGCAGAGCGGGAAGGAGTCGACCGCGTCGTCGAAGGTGGTGCCCTTCTTCGCCAGCAGCTTGCGCACGTTCGGCATCAGCTTCAGGTCGGCGGCGCTCATGTCGTCGGTCATCACGACGAGGATGTTCGGCCGCCCGTCGGTGTCGGCCGAGGTCGGCCGGGCGCCGGCGTTCGCGGTCAGGCCGAGCGTCAGCGCCGCGGCCAGTGCGGTCAGCGCCACGGCGCCGCTCAGCCGATTCCGCCGCACCGTCGCGTCCATCTCTCGTCCTTCCTCTCGCAGCCGATTCCGGCCGACCGTAACAGAGTGTGTCACACTGTGTCAACTCAGCCGATGGCCGCGACACCAAAGACAAGAACACGCGAGAGCCGCGAACGGAGCCGTCAGCGGATCATCGAGGCCGCGACCGAGCTGGTCCGTGAGCGCTCCTACGCCGAGCTCAACGTCGGCGAGATCATGGAGCGGGCCGGGATCGGCCGGACGATCTTCTACCGCCACTTCGACGACCTCGGCGACCTCCTGTTGCGCGCGGGACGCGAGGCGATCGACGAGCTGCTCACGGCCCAGCTCGCGCTCGCCCAGACGCGCGTCGCCACGGGTCCCGAAGACATCCGCAGGGCGATCGAGCTCCCGGTCCTCGTCTACAGCCGCCACGGCCCGCTGTTGCGCGCCGTCGCCGAGGCGGCCGCCGCCGATCCCGGCCTCACGCCCGAGCAGGCGGCGATCCGGCGGCGCTTCGACGAGCTGGTCGCCGATGCGCTGCACAGGTCAGACGCCGGCGGGAACGGCGGGTTCGCCGACGTGATGGAGACGGCCCACGCCCTCAACCTGCTGAACGAGAGCTACCTGCTCGAGGCCTTCGGCGGGGAGCAGCGGGTCAGCACCGAGTCCGCGGTCAGCACCCTGACGGAGATCTGGGCCGCGGTCCTGGACAGCCGAGGATGACCGGGGCCTACTGGCCCGGAACCTGGACCTGCGAGGACGGCGGGCCGCGGCGCTGGGGGTCGGCGGCGGGCCAGCCCGGGCTCGGCATCCGGCCCGGCGAGCGGCTCGAGGTGGCGGCGGTCAAGGACGCCTTCGCCACCGACCTGCTCGTCCGCCGCGACCCGGGCGAGCTGTACGCGCTTCGTCACGGGATCCCGATCCGCGGCATCCAGTCGACGCCGGTCGAGGGGTGGGTCGAGCGCCTGGACCCCGAGACGCTGGCGGTAACCGCGTCGACCCCGCGACTGCCCGGCGGCGCGTACTGGCCCGGCGGAATCGCCGCGCACGCGAACGGCGACCTGCACATGGTGTTCGGCCGCTGGGCTCACCGGCTGAGCGCCGGCCTCGAGGTCCTCGCCTCGCACCGGCTGCCCGTCCCCAGGCCCCACAACTCGTTCGTCGTCCTCGACGGCGGCGAGCTGGTGACCAAGGACTGCGACGCCCCGGCGGGCCGCGAGCCCTCGACCGTCTCGGTTCTGGACCCGCAGACGCTGTTGCCGGTCGCCCCGCCCCTGCGGCTGGGAGAGCCATCGATCGCCCGCCTCTCCTCCGACGGCGAGAGCGTGATCGCGGTCGGGACCACGGTCGTGTACCGCCTGCGACTCGACCGCGACGCCGGACGGCTGACGATCGACGATGCCTGGCGTCCCAGCTACGGCCCGGAGCCCGAGCGCAGCTTCGGCTGGGACCCGGTGATCACCGACGAGCACGTCCTCTGGATGGACAACGGCCGAAACCACGTCGACCGGACGATGGTCGGCAGCGGCGACCAGGCGAGCCCGCTGCGGCTGTGGTGGGCGCGCCACGACGACGGCGCGGTGCGCTCGGTCGAGATCAGCGGGCTCCCCTACGGCACCGAGTCGAACCCGCCCGCCTGGGATCCTGAGCGGCGGATCGTCGTCGCCTACGACTCCGGCAACGCGGTCGTCCGGGCCTGGACGATGAGCGGCGACGAGCTCGAGCCGCTGTGGCGGCGCGACGGCCTTGCCCACGCCTGCCACCTGATCCACTACCCCGACACGCGCGAGCTCGTCGTCGGCGACTGGCGCGACCTCGCCGCGCTGCGCAGACCGTCGGTCCGGCCGCTGGTCAGCCGCGCCAGCGCGCTGTTGGCGCGCTCCGCCCTGGCCCGCCGCTCTTCACTCGGTGCCGGCAGCGACCAGCTCGTCGTGCTCGACCTCGACACCGGCGCCGAGAAGGCGTGCGTCTCGGTCCCCTCGCCCTCGCAGGGCTTCCTCTTCCCCGCCCCCGGCTTCGGTCGCGACGTCTACTACCAGTCGCTGACCACGATCGTCCGCGTCGCCGTCAGCTGAGCAGCGCAGCGTCGAGCGCCGCGGCGATCGCCTCGGGCCGCTCGAGCTGCGGGTAGTGCCCGAGGCCGGCGAGCCGCTCGACCGGCGCCGCCGGGCGCAGCTCGATCACCGCCTCGAGCACGGCGACCGTGGCCACCGGGTCCTCCACTCCCCAGGCGAAGCTCAGGGACCCCTCCCAGTCGCGGATCGCCCCGTGCCAGCGCTCCACGTACTGCTCGCGCTCGTCTTGGTAATGGATCAGCCGGTGGCCGAGCGTGCGGCCGCCGTTGTGGCAGATCAGGGACCACTGGTCGGCGGCCTCCTCGTCGCTCAGGGGATGGGCCGGCGAGAAGACGCCGCCGAACTGCTGGCGGAACGCCCGCTCGTTGCTGAGCCGCGCGAACAGGCCGCCGAGGCGGCCGCGCAGCAGCCTCTGGCCCAGGGTCAGGCTGGCGCGGTCGAGCACGATGCTGCCGTTGAAGAGCATCGCCCCGGCGAGCTCGAAGGGCAGGCCGCCGTCGAGGTCGCGGGCCAGCAGCTCGGTGGCGACCGAGGTGCCCATGTCGTGGGCGACGATGAACACCGGCCGCCCGCCGCCGTGGCGGCCGACCAGCTCCTCGACCAGGTCGGCCTGCCAGAAGAGGCTGTAGACATGGTCGCGCGGCTTCTCCGAGAGCCCGAAGCCGAGGAAGTCGAAGGTCAGCACGGCGCGATCCGGCTCGTGGGCGAGCAGCGCCCGCCAGTCGTACGAGCTCGACGGGAACCCGTGCAGGAGCACGAGCAGCGCGCCCGGCCCGTCGCGCTCGAAGACGTGGATCGCCCGGCCGCGGAAATCCTCGCTGCCGCCCTGGGAGCGCCATTCGCGCACCGCTGGTGTGAGGCCGAGAGTCACGGCCTGCCAAGCTTCCCTGATGTCGCGTTCTCGATGGGGGCTGGTCGTGGCCGGCGTCTTCGTCTTCCTCTTCGTCGCCGGGCAGATCCTGATCCCGGGCCTCGGGGAGCGCCAGGTCGAGGAGCGGCTCACCGCGGGCGGCGGCTCGGCCGACGTCACCCTCGGCGCCTTCCCCGCCGCCCGGCTGCTGTTCGGCGACGGCGAGCGGCTCGAGGTCACCGCTGACGACCTCAACCTGGCGCTCGATCGCCAGGACCGGGTGTTCGACGATCTCGACGGGTTCACGCTCGTCGACGTCTCGATCTCGAACTCGACCGCCGGCCCGTTCAGGCTGGCCAGCTTCAAGCTCCATCGCGACGGCGCCGGCCCCTATGACCTGACCGCGACGGGATCGACCTCGCCGAGCTCCCTGGTCGACTACGGGGTCCGGGGGCTCGAGATTCCGGGCGGCGACATCGCGGACCTCGCCCTCAACCTGCTCGGGATCGACACCAACGTCGAGGTGCCGATCGACCTCGACATGCAGCTCACCTCCGACGACGGCCGCGTCCAGGTCGTCTCCGGCGGCGGCACGGTCGCCGGCCTCCCCACCGGCCCGCTCGCCGAGCTGCTGACGAGCGCGATCGTCGTGAACCTTTAGACACTCGACTCCCGGGAAGCGGCCACATCTGGCGCGCCCGGCCTGCGCCGCCGCCGGCGAACCTTGGGCCCATGCCCGAACCAATCGGTTTCGCGTCCAACGGTCGGACACCAGACCGATCAGTTCGGGTTCGGCGGGTGGCGGCGCTGGCTGAGCGGCAGGACGGCGTGATCAGCCGCGGCCAATTACGCGCATGCGGCGTGTCGGACACCGACATCGCCAGGTGGCACCGCGACAGCCGCCTTCACCGCCTTCACCCAGCCGTCTACGCCCTCGGCCACACTGCCCTGGGAATCCGCGGAAGCATCTTCGCCGCCCTCCTCTACGCCGGTCCCGAGTCGGCCCTCAGCCACCAGACGGCCGCCTGGCTCTGGAAGCTCATCCCCACCCGGCCCAACCGCGTCCACGTCACCACGCCCCGCGACCGGACCTCGATCGAGGCCATCGCGGTCCACCGGGCCTCGGTCAGGGTGGTGCGCCGCGACTGCTTTCCGGTCACCAGCCTCCCCCGCACGCTCCTGCACCTCGCCGCGACGATGCCGTTCGCCGGCCTGCGCCGCGCGCTCGCCGAGGCGGACTTCCTCCGCCTTCTCGATCCGAGCGCCGTGACCGCCGAGCTCGGCCGCGGCCGCAAGGGATCGGCGGCGCTCCGCAAGGCCCTCACCCTCCATCTGCCCGAGCTCGCCAGCGCGAACGAGGGTGTCGAGGAAGCGTTCCTGCTCCTCTGCGAACGGGCCGGGATCCCGATCCCCGGCGTCAACGTCTACGCCCAGGGGTTCAAGGTCGACTGCCTCTGGCACGCCGAGCGCCTGATCGTCGAGCTCGACAGCCAACTTGCCCACGGCCATGCGACCGCGGTCAAGCGCGACCGCCATCGCGATCTCATGTTGCGGCGAGCCGCCTACAAGGTCCGCCGCTACACCTGGAATCAGGTTGTCGACGAACCCGACGCCGTGGTCGAGGACCTACGGGCCGCCCTCGGCTAGCTCGGCGTCCCGCCGCTGGAAATATTCCTCGCCCTCGATCCCGAGCCGCGGCATGTGGCGCTCGATCGGGCCGGGCAGGAACCAGGTCGCGCGGCCGACCAGCAGCATCAGCGCCGGCAGGATCAGGGTCACGATCAGCGCGTCGACCGCGACCGCGGCCGCCAAGCCGACGCCGAACTGCTTCACGGTCGGGTCGCCGCTGATGATGAAGCTGGAGAAGACGAGGACCATGATCGAGGCGGCCGCGATGATCACCCGGATCGCCCGCCCGAGACCGCTGATGATCGCCCGGCGGTGGTCGCCGTGGAGCTCGTTCTCCTCCGAGACCCGGGTGAGCAGGAAGACCGTGTAGTCGGTCGAGAGGCCGAAGAGGATCGCGAACATCATCAGCGGCACGAAGCTGACGATCGGCACCGCGTGGTCGAGCCCGAGCAGCTCGACACCCCAGCCCTTCTGGAAGATCGCGACCAGGATCCCGTAGGCGGCGGCGACCGCGAGCAGGTTCATCGCCGCCGCCAGCAGCGGCACCACCATCGTCCTGAAGGCCAGCGTCAGCAGCAGGATGCTGAGCCCGACGATGATGAGGATCACGAGCGGAAGCTTCTCGCCGATCTTCGTCGCCAGGTCGATGTTGCCGGCCGTCGTGCCGCCGATGTAGGCGGTCATCTCGGTGCCCTCGAGCGCCTTCGGGACGACGTCGTCGCGGAGGTTCTCGACCAGGTCCTGGGTGCGCACGGCCGAAGGCGCCGACTTCGGCACCGCGGTGTAGGCGGCCGCCGTGTTGGCTCCGTTCAGGGTCGGTTGCGAGACGAGGTCGACGTCGTCGGCCTGCTTGATCTTCGTCTGCAGCTTGACCAGCCGCGGGTCCGACGCGGGCGACTTCAGGAACTCCTTCTGCTGCTGGGTCTGCTCCTGTGATGCCTGGCTCGGTCCCTGGGCCTCGACTTGCTGCGTCGCCTGCTGCTGAGCCTCCTCCTGGGGCACCCCCTCCGCCACCAGCTGCTCGGTCAGCTGCGTGATCTGCTGCTGGGCCTGGTCCTGCTGCTGCTGCTCGGAGGCCTCGAGCTGGTTCAGCGACTTCTGATCGTTCTGGGCCGGCGGCTTGACGTCGACCGCGACCAGCAGGGGGCCGTTGTAGCCGACCCCGAAGCCCTCGTCGAGGGCGTCGTAGGCCTGGCGGATCGTGGTCGAGGTCGGCATCTGGCCGTTGTCCTGGGCGCCCAGGTTGATCTGCAGGACCGGGATCGAGAGCACCAGCAGGACGACGATCCCGGCGAGCGCGGCGATCAGCGGGTGGCGCCCGATCCCCTCCGCCCAGCGCGCCCAGCCGTTCGGATTGGAGGGGTCGAGCTCGCCCTCCTCCGGCACCTTGCGCACCCGCAGCGAGTTGATCCGCGGGCCGAGCAGGCTGAGGCCGGCGGGCAGCATCGTCAGCGAGGCGACGATCACCACGGCGACGGCGATCGCCGCCGAGTAGCCGAGCTCCCGCACCTGCGGGATGCCGCCGAAGTAGAGGCAGAGCAGCGAGATCACCACGGTGCTGCCGGCGAACAGCACCGCGCCGCCGGAGGTCGCGACGGCCCGCGCGACGGCCTCCCTGTGATCCATGCCGCCGTCGAACAGCGCCCGGTAGCGGCTGACGATGAACAGCGAGTAGTCGACGCCGACCCCGAGGCCGAGCATGATCGCGAGGGTCGGGGCAATCGAGGGAACCGCGATCGCGGCCCCGAGCACGCCGATCAGGCCGAGACCGGAGAAGACACCCACCAGCGCCGTCGTGATCGGCATCACCATCGAGAGCACCGTGCCGAGCACGAAGACGAGCACGATCATCGCCGCGACGATGCCGACGATCTCGCTCAGCCGGGTGCTCGGCGAGGACAGCTGCGAGCCCAGGTAGCCGCCGGCCGAGACCGCGAGCCCGGCGTCGCCGGCGGGAGCGGTCTCGTCGAACACCGACTCGGCCGCCTCGTCGTCGAGGTCGCCGCTGCCGAGCGTGAGGTTGGTGCTGATGATCCCGAGCGTGTCGTGCTCGGCGAGCGAGGTCGCGCCCTCGCTCGAGAGCGGGCTGACCACGCTGCGCACGTACTGGTTCGCCTTCAGCGCGTCGACGGTCTTCTCGACCGCCGTCTTGTTGGCGCCCTCGGTCAGCTTCCCCGATTTCGACTGGACCACGATCGGGACCGAGCCGTTGGCCTGCGAGGGCAACTTCTGCTCCAGCAGGTTGGTGGCCGCGGTCGAGTCCGAGCCGGGGATCGTCGTGTCATCGGAGGTCGGGCGCCCGGCGCCGTTGGCGGCTAGCGAGATCGCGACCGCGAACACGATCCAGACGGCGAACACGATCCGCGCGTGGCGGGTGCAGAAGCCGCCGAGGCAGTAGAGCGGCCCCGTCATCGAATCACGGCATGGTTCCGCGCTCGACGGCGTTGCCACCGGCCGCGAGGCGATAGAGGTCGCCGTCCCGCGCGAGCCAGAGCGGCCCGGTGAACCGCTCGTGGGCGTCGGCGAGGAACACGGCCTCGAGGCCCTTCAGGGGTAGCGGCGGGACGATGTGGGTGATCGCGAGGGCACCGACGCCGGCCTCGCGCGCGGCGTTCGCGGCGTCGGGGGCGGTCGCGTGGTAGTCGGGGACGTCGGCGAGGATCTGGCCGCGCACCGCCTGGCCGGCTTCGCGAGCGGCGTCCTCGACGAGCTTCAACAGCTCCGGCGAGAGCGCGTCGTGGATCAGCAGGTCGGCGCCGGCAGCCGCCCGCACCAGCGCCGGCGTATAGATCGTGTCGCCGCTGATCACCGCGCTGCGGCCGTGGTAGTCGAAGCGGAAGCCGACGGCCGGCTCGATCGGCGGGTGCTCGACGACGAACGCCGTCACCACCAGGCCCTCCTCCTCGAGCACGACCATCCTCTCCTCCCCGTCCGGGAGGGCGAAGGGCTCGGCGACCATCGCGCCACTCGCGGGCGGCGCCATGTCCGGGCCGTGGTGGGCGGTGCGATAGCCGCGGTCGAGGGCGTAGGCCTCGTTGAGGCCGCCGACGACCCGTTCGACGCCGGGCGGCCCGATCACCCGCATCGGGGTCGTCGCCGCGTCGGCGACCCAGCGCTGCAGGTTGAGGCTCGCCAGGCCCCCGATGTGGTCGGAGTGAAAATGCGTCAGCAGGACCGCCTCGATCCGGTTCGGAGCGATCCGCATCCGGTTGAGGGTCTCGGCCGACCGCTCGCCGGCATCGACGATGTAGACGCGGCCACCGGCGATCACCGCGGCACAGGGATTGCCCCGCTTGGGATCGGGAAGCGGCGATCCGGAGCCGACCACCGCGACGTGCAGGCCGTCGGGCAGCTGCCCCACCGGGTCGGCGGCGATCAGCTTCGGAAGCTGCTTCCTGATCACGGCCAGGGCGAGGCGGGAGCGAAGCGAGGCTATGACGCGAGCCACGCGGCGATCCGCTCGCCGATCTGCTCTCCGGCGTCCTCCTGGAGGAAGTGCGAGGCGTTGTCGACCTTCTCCGGCGGCTCCGCGTTGATCGCCGCGGCGAAGCGCTCGCCGACCTTGAACGGGATGATCGGGTCGGAGTCCGCCCACAGGTGCAGCTTCGGGCGCTCGTCGGTGCGCAGCGCCTCCAGCACCCGCTTGCCGGCCGCCGCGCCCGGCATCTCCGGGCTCGTCGGCAGCATCAGCGGGAAGGCCCGGGCGCCGGCCTTCGACTCCGGGGTCGGAAACGGGGCGTCGTAGGCGGCGACGACGTCGTCGGCCATCCCCCGCGCGCACGCCCCCTTGACCAGGAACGAGATCGGCAGGTCCTCGGTCCGCTCGACGAAGTCGCGAAACGCCTTCCAGGCGTCCGACATCGGCTGCTCGCCCGTGAACAGCCCGGTGTCCATGATCACCAGCCGAGCGATCCGGTCCGGGTGCTCGACGGCGAGCCGCAGCCCGATCGGCCCGCCCCAGTCGTGGACGACGGCGGTCGCGTCGCGCAGGTCGAGGTCCTCGAGCAGCGTCGCCGTCAGCTCGCAGTGGCGATCATAGGAGTACCAGCCGAGGTCGGTGGGCTTGTCGGAGCGCCCGAAGCCCGCGTAGTCGGGGGCGATGCAGCGATGGCCGGCGTCGCGGACCGGCCCGATCACCTTCCTCCATAGATACGACCAGGTCGGCTCGCCGTGGAAGAAGACCACCGGGGCACCGTCGCCCTCGTCGATGTGGGCCAGGCGCAGGCCGTCGACCTCGCGGTAGCTGGGTTCGTAGTCGAACCCGGGAAGGTCGGCGAAGCGCTCGTCGGGCGTGCGAAAGACATCCATGCCGGTCCCCAACCTATCGCCGCGCCAAAGGGAGCCGCGTTCGCGGCCTCAAAGGAGGCCGCGTTCGCGGGCGGCGGCGATCGTCTCGGTCAGGGTCTCGGCGCCCGAGCGCCAGCCGCCGAGCCCGAGTTCGTCCGCCGCCTTCGAGGTGTCCATCAGCACCGGGGTGCGGAAGGCGTTGATCCACTCCGCGATCGCGGGGGTCAGCGGCGCCCGTTCGATCGCCGCGGCGACGGCCGAAACCGCCGCCTTCGGCACCGGCACGGTGGCCCAGCCGAGCTCGCGGGCGAGATCGGCTGTGGTGATCTCGTCGGGGGCGGCGAGGTTGTAGATGCCCGGGGTCCCCTCCCCCGCGACCGCCGCCGCGATCGCCGCGGCAACGTCGTCGGTATGGACGAGCTGGAACGGGACCCCGGTGTCGGGGAGCACCGGCTTGACCAGCGGCAGCTTCTCCAGTCCGCGCCGCAGCGGCGCCAGCGCGGCGGAGACGCGATTGCCGGAGGTGATCATCGTCACCAGCGTCGGCGCGTCGGCGCCGGCGACGACCGAGGGGCGAAAGACATAGGCGTCGGTCTGCGAGCCCTCGAGCGACTCGGTCAGGACCTGCTCGAGCTCCGCCTTCTGGGCGGAGTAGTAGAAGCTGTCGGAGCCGGCGGCGGGCATGTCCTCGGTGATCCAGCCGCGGTCACCGGCATCGAAGCCGTAAGCGGCGACCGAGGACGTGTAGACGAGGCGCTTCGCCCCCGCCGCCGCCGTCGCCTGGAAGACGTTGCGAGAGCCCTCCAGGTTGACCCGGTGAGCCTCCTCGTGATCGCCGAAGATGATGAAGGCGAGGTGGACGACGACGTCCGCGTCGGCAACCAGCGACTCGACCGAGTCACGGTCGAGGATGTCTCCGCGCCGGTACTCGGTCCGCTGCCAGCCGTGCTCGGCGGGATCGAACGGCCGCCGCGCCATGCCGATGATCCGCCCGACCTCGGGCCTTGCCTCCAGCGCCCGGACCGCGGTCCGGCCGACGTCCCCGGTCGGGCCGGTGACCGCGACGGTGAGCTCAGAGGGCCCGCTCAAACCAGGGGCGGCGTTTCACGCCGAAATTGGCGGCGTTTCACGCCGCGGCGATCGCGTGCGCGGTGCGCCGCGCCAGGGCCATGATCGTCAGCATCGGGTTGGTGCCCGAGGCGCTCGGGAAGGCGCTCGCGTCGCCGATCCACACCCCGGGCGTGTCGTGAAGCTCGCCGCGGGGGCTGGCGACCGAGGTCTGCGGGTCGGCGCCCATCCGGCAGCTGCCCATCTGGTGGGCCGAGAAGAGGAGGAAGTCGCGGGGCGCGATCGGCCGCGAGTTCAGGTCGGCGATGAACGCCTCCAGATCGTCGCCGCGACTCCAGTCGCCGGCCTGGCGGTGGCTGCCGACGATCTCCTCGGCGCCGGCGGCCTCGTGGATGCGCACCAGCTGCTCGACCCCGGCGCGGATGTCGCGAATGTCGAGCTCGTTGGTGACCGGGTACTGGGGAACGGAGTTCCCGTCGCCGTCGATCACGACGCGGCCGTGGCCGCGCTCACGCAGCAGCGAGATCAGCGGCGCGGCGTGGTCCCAGCGGCTCATCATCTGCTTGTGGGCGCGGCCCGAACGCCACGGCACCGCGCCGGCGGTAAGACCCGTGGTCGACTGCGCCGCTTCGAACAGGTAGCCATGGCCGTCGCCGAGGTTGGCGAACTCGTGCGAGAGCGCGGCCTGCGGCGGGCCCCAGCACCAGTTCTGAGGCTCGTCGTAGAAGGCGGTGACGGCGGCGGTCGGATGCAGGCGCAGGTAGTTGCCGGTCGCCGGGCCGCCGATCTGCGAGCGCAGCAGCAGGGCCGGCGATTCGAGCGAGCCACAGGCGACGACCACCACCGGCGCCCTGACCACCACCCGGGTCGTCCCTCCGCCATCACCCGGCGGCGCAGCCGCCGGATTTGTGTAGACGGCCTCGACGCCGGCGGCGCGGCCGTCCTCGATCAGGATCCGCTCCGCCCGGCAGTCGGAGATGATCCGGGCCCCGGCCCGCTGGGCGTCGAGCAGGTAGGTCTTCGCGGTCGACTGCTTGGAGCCCGACGAGTCGCCGAAGCCCATGTACGCGGCCGAAGCCGGGTCGTAGAGGTCGCGGTCGGCGTTGCGGGTGATCGGCCGGAAGTCGTAGCCCAGCACCTCGGTCGCTTCCTTCAGGCGCTGATGCGGCCCCGAGAGGTCGGAGCAGTCGGCGTTCACCTGCAGGCGCTCCCAGACCGCGTCCAGGTGGGCGTCGAACTCGGGCTGGTCGAGGCCGTCGAGGCCGTGCTCGCGCGCCCACTCCTCGCGCACCCAGTCGTGGGTGCGCAGGCAGTTGGTCCAGTTGACGACCGTGCCGCCCCCGACGCCGGTGCCGGCGACGAGTCCGATCTGGCCCTCCTCGGTCGGGAACGGGCCGCCGTTCAGGTACAGGCGCTGATAGGCGGAGAGCTCGAGCTGGTCGAAGTCGCGGTCGTCGTGATAGCCGCCCATCTCGAGCACGCACACCGACTTGCCCGCGGCGGCGAGCTCACCGGCGATCACTCCGCCGCCGGCACCGGAGCCGACGATGCAGACATCGGCCTCGATCACCTCCTCGGCGCCGTCGGGGCGGTGCATCTCCAGCGGCCGAGGCCGATCGGGTGGCGCGGAGATCGGGCCCGGATATCCGATCGCATCCCAGGTCGGGTTGCGGCCGGTGCCGAGATCCGGGAGCGCGTAGAAGAGGGTCGCGGCGATGTTGCGAAGGGTCGTGATCCCGGCCAGCGCCTCGGGGCTCTGATCGCAGAAGCCGAGCACGATCTCCTCGCGCAGCTCGGCCGCGGTCGCCATCGCCATCCCGCTCTCGGCCAGCGAGTCGAGCAGGTCGCGGAGTCCGTCGAGCTGCTCGGCGGGCAGCTCGGCCTGGAGCAGCACGAGCTCGACCCCCTCGGGGACCTGGGCGTGCGAGGCGGCACGAGCCCAGAAGCCGTGCGGGTCGGGCTCGCCCTCGGGCGGCGCCAGGGAGGGGATGAAGGTGTCGCAGAGCGCGACCAGCGTCGACCGCTGCGCGTCCGACAGCAGCTCGCTCGCGGCGAGCGTCGCGAACGCCTCCCCCATCGCCTGGCTCGCCTGAGCGCTGTACGGGAAGTGGTGAGCATCGCGCGACGGCGCGTAGCCCGGGACGACCATCAGCGACTGCCGCCGGGTGTACTTGCGGATCCCGTCCCGGCCATGACGTGAGCCCAGGCCGGATTCCTTCCAGCCGCCCATCGGCAGCTCCAGCGCCGCGTAGTTGATCTGCGCATCGTTGACGCACACCGAGCCGGCCTCGATCCGCCGGGCGACCTCCTCGCCGTGCTCGTGATCGCGGGTCCAGACCGATGCCTGCAGGCCGTAGGGGCCTTCGTTGGCGAGCTCGATCGCGCTCTCCTCGTCGGCGACGCTCATGACCGGCAGGGTCGGCCCGAAGGTCTCCTCGGTCATGCAGCGCATCGAGTGGTCGACACCGCTGAGCACGGTCGGCGGGTAGAAGAGCCCCGGCCCGTCGCCGCGCTCGCCGCCGGTCAGGACCTTGGCTCCCTTGTCGACCGCGTCCTGTACGTGCGCCTCGATCAGCTCGATCTGCGGCGGGAAGATGATCGCCCCGACGTCGACCGAGCCCGTCTCGCCGGGCGGGCCCTGGCGCAGGGCGCGGACCTTCTCGGTCAGCTTCTCGAGGAACTCGTCGTGCACCGACTCCTCGACGTAGATCCGCTCGACCGAGATGCAGACCTGGCCCGAGTTGTTGACCCCGTAGGTGGTCGCGGCGTTCGCCGCTCGTTCGATGTCGGCGTCGGCGAGCACGATCATCGGGTCCTTGCCGCCGAGCTCGAGGCTGACCGGGGTCAGCGTCTGAGCGGCCTGGGCCATCACCTTCTTGCCGGTGGCGACCGAGCCGGTGAACATCACGAAGTCGACCTCGTCGATCAGCGCCGATCCGGTCTCGCCGCGGCCGGTGGCGACCTGGAAGACGTTCTCCGGGATCCCCGCCTCCGCGAGCATCTCGGCCATCAGCAGCGAGGTCAGCGGGGTGATCTCCGAGGGCTTGATGACGACCGAGTTGCCGGCCGCGAGCGCCGGGATGCAATCGCCGAACGAGTTCACCAGCGGGTAGTTCCAGGGCCCGATCACGCCGACGACGCCGACCGGCGCGTAGCGGACCACCATCCGGCGCCCGCGGACGAGCGGCGAGACCGACTCGACCTCCTCGTCGCCGAGGTAGTCGGGGGCGCGCTTGGCCCAGAACTCGAGCGCGTTGAGCCCGTAGGAGATCTCGGTCAGCTGCGTCTCGTCGACCGGGCGACCCGTCTCACCGACGATCGTCATCACGACGCGCTCGGCGTTGGCGACCAGCCAGCGACGCGCGGCCAGCAGGACCTGGGCCCGGCCCTCGAAGCCGAGCGCTTCCCAGCCCGGCTGCGCGGCGCGCGCGGCGGCGACGATCTCGCGGACCTCGTCGGTCGTGCGCTCCGGAACGGTCGCGATCGTCTCACCCGTCGCCGGGTTCTCGACCGGGATTCCCCCGTTCGTCGCCTGCGCGTCCTGAACCTCGGCGGTACCCATCTCGGGCATCACCGGCGAGTCTATTTCTATTCGCTCACCGGCTGCGACCACGGCGCTGCGACCGGGTCGACGCGGACGACGTCGGTGTCGGCATGGCGGTCGTGGAAGCCCCGCTGATCGTCGCGGGTGATCACCCCCAGGTAGCCGAGCCCGAACGGGATCGCCGCCAGCACGGCGCCGACCAGCCTCCGCCGTGCCACCCGGGGGCCGAGCCGCCGCGAGCCCTGGTGCTCGATCCGGATCGAGAGGAAGCGCATCCCCGGGGTCTGGCCGGCCAGGGACCAGAAAGTGAACAGGTAGAGGCCGCCGAAGATCACCCAGGCAGCGACGCCGAACACCCAGCCGGCCGTGGAGACGCCGTCGCTGCCGAACAGCGCCGTGATCACCCCGGCGACGACGAGGAAGATCCCGTTCAGGATCGCCCCGTCGATCAGGAAGCCGATCGCGCGGGTGACGAGGCCGACCGAATCGGTGTGCGCGGCCTGCGGCTTGCGGAGCAGCCGCCGCACCACCCGCTCGAGGCCGGCGTCGAGGCGGTCGGCGATCCTCCGGATCTGGCGTCCGATGTCGCCGATCAGGCCGACGCCCTGCGAGGCGATCGCGGCGCGGACCTCGGGCGCCGCGGCGATCCGCTCGACCAGCTTCTGCACCTCCTCGGAGGCGAGCAGCCGGTCCCAGGCATGGTTGACGACCTCGGAGTCGAGCGCCCTGGCAGCGGCGCGCTCGACGGCCGGGCTGGACAGGGTGCGCTCGAGCGATTCCTGGGCGGCGTCGGACTCGAGCACGCGAAGGATCGCCCGTTCGACCGCGGGGCTCTCCAGCGCCCGCACGATCGCCTCCTCGGTCGCGACCTCGAGCGCTTCGTCGATTCCGGTCGCCGAGGCGACCCGCTCGCCGGCCCGGGCGCCGATCCCGAGCAGCCGCGCCGGGAGCGGCGGGCGACGGCCGCGAGGTGGCTGGGCGGGCGACGACATCGACCGATCGTGGCGCCCGGGCCGGTCGGAACGCGCCTTCAGGGAGACTGAGCGTCACAGAATCCCGCCTCGTGCCTCATTAGGGGTGTGGGCTCAGATCCGACGACCGTGAACCTCGCCGACCGCGGCGCATTCGCAGCCTTCTACGGCAGTCAGGCCGACCGCCTGCTGGCCTACGTGGTTCGCCGGGTCTACGACCACGACCTGGCCATGGACCTGACGGCCGAGACCTTCGCCGTGGCATACCTGAAACGCGGACGTTTCCGCGGTAGCTCGCGCGCCGAGGCCGAGGCCTGGCTGTTCAAGATCGCCAGCCGCAACATCACCCGCTATCGCCGCCGCGGCGTGGCGGAGCGAAAGGCCATTCAGCGCCTCGGCCTCGAGGTCCCGCGACTCGACGACGCCGATATCGAGCGCCTGCACGACATGGCCGGGACCCGCAAGTTGCGAGCGGTGATCGCCGAGGAGCTGCGTTCGCTGAGCGCCGACCAGCAGGAGGCTCTCTCGCTTCGGATCGTCGAGGAGCTGCCGTATCCGGAGGTGGCGGCCCGGCTCGGGGTGAGCGAGCAGGCGGCTCGGGCCCGGGTCTCGCGCGGCCTGGCACGACTTGGCGAGTCGATCGAGGGCGCGGGGGCACTGACATGAACGAGTTCGCCGGCCAGCCATCGATCGGGGCCCTGCGGACCTTGGGGCGGCAGTTCGACGCCCTGGAATCGTCGGGCGCGGAGGCCGGACCGGTCGTTGGCTGGCGCCAGTGGGCCGTGGCGGGTCTCTGCGCCCTGGCCGTGGTCGCCGTCGGCTTCAGTCCGCCGACGCGCGCGCTGGCAGACAGGCTGGCCGAGCTGATCGGGATCGAGACACCAGCCCCGCCCCCGTCCAGGGAGGCGAATCCGGGAGTCGACACCCACCTCGAGATGCCGAGCGCGGAGTTGGTCAGGACCTGCGAAGGGCGGCTGCGCTCGGCGCCGGCCGACGAGGCCTGCCTGACGGTGGTCCTGCTGGCCAGCGGGGATCTGGCACCGGGGGATTACACGAACGAGGAGTTCGACCGAGCCTTCGAGCGGGCCCTGGCGCGGTCGGGCCGAGCGGCGCCATGAGCCGGCCCACGACAGCGGGGGACGGGTGTCAGTCAATCGACGACCTAAGGAGAGGCCGTGAATTACAGATCAGTGCTGGCAGGGATCGCCAGTTTCGCAATCGCTGCACCGGTTGGCTATGCCCTGGCCCAGGATGGGCCGCGCAACGTCGGCGATCCACCGGTTGCGGCTGAGCCGGTGCCCGTGCCGCCGCCCGCGACCTCGCAGCATCCGGAAGCCGAGACCTTTCTGGTCAAGCCCAGCCCTGAGCTCGTCGCCACCTGCGATCAACGGCTCAAGGTTGCGCCCGACGATGCCGGCTGTCGCACGGTGGCCCTGCTGGCCGCAGGCGATCTGAATCCGGGCGCCTACACCAACGCCGAGTTCGATCGGGCCGTCAGTCAGGCAACGGCGCCTTCCGATCGCTAGCTCGAGCTGGGAAATCGAAGGGGAATCGATGATGAGAACAAGGTCAATGCGCGCGCATGCGGTGGCGATGGTTGCCCTCCCGGCGCTTCTCGCTTTCGCCGGATTGGGAGCCGGCCTCGCCTTCGGCGACATCTTCTGTGGCGGGGGAACCTGCAATGGAAACAACCAGCCCAACGCCATGCACGGAACCAACGGCGGCGAGCAGATCAACGCGTTCGGCGGTAACGACACGGTCAGCGCCAACGGCGGTGGTGACGACGTCTACAGCGGCACCGAGAACGATTCTGCCTACGGCGGCGACGGCGGCGATGTCATCCGTGGAGAGGGAGGCGGTGACCCGAACGTGGTCGGCGGCCCCGGCATCGACGTCGTCGTTGGTCAGGCCGGCAGCGACACCAACGTGGACGGCGGAGACGACGATGACCAGTCCGCCAGTGGCGGCTTCGTCGACGGAGGCGATGACAGCGACAACGTCAACGGTGGCGGCGGAGACGACTCCGTCTTCGGCACCGGCGATGGGTCGGCGGGGGATGTACTCGATGGAGGAGGTGGCACCGATGCCTGTTTCGACGGCGTCAACGACATCAAGATCCACTGCGAGTAGCCCTCGCGAGACCAGCGGGCCGGGTCCCCAGCAGGAGCGGCTTCGCCGCTGCCTTGCCGATGCCGCAACGGCCATGGAGCGGGCCCGGGTCCACCGCGATCGGCTGATCGCCGAGGCCACAGCCCTGGGAATGAGTCGCCGACAGGTGGCGGAAGCCGTTGGCCTGTCGCGGGCGGGAGTCCAGCACGTGATCAACAGGGGACGCGCCGGCGATTAACTACTCGACCTGGCCGACGCTCGCCAACTGGCCGGAGGTACTACCGGCTGGGCTCGTAGACCCCGAACGCTGTTAAGTCCGCGATACAGTAACCCTCCCCGGAAGTTCACCAACACCAGACTTCGGGCGTGGACATCGACGCGGGCGGGAGAGATTAACGTGAGCAAGACGCTGGATCAGGCTCGTCGGCTTCTGGAGTCGCGGCTGAACGAGGTGGAGGACGAGGCGAACAGGCTTCGCCGGGCGATCTCCTCCCTGAGTGAAGGGTCGGCCGGTGCGGCCGCCAAGTCCTCGCCGTCAAAGTTAAGGGCCGGCCGTTCGGCCCGATCCAAGCCTCGAGCCAAGCCCCGAGCCAAGCGCGCTCGGCGCGGCGAGCGCGAGGGCCAGCTCCTGGCCAGCATCAAGGCCCACCCGGAGAACTCGGTCAGCCAACACGCCAGGGCAATCGGCGTCAGCCCGCAGCAGGCCTATCCGCTACTCAAGCGCTTGGGCGCCGCCGGCAGGATCGAAAAGACCGCCTCCGGCTATCGGGCAACGGCTAAGTAGCCCCCAGCGCCCGAGGCCGCGGGTAGCGCTTCGTCGGCACCGGCTCACCTGACCCTGCGACGATTCCGGGCCGTGCGCACCGCGATCGTCTCCGACCTCCACCTCGGCCTCGGCAGCGCCGCCGATCTGGTGCGCCGCGACGGCTTTCGCGGGCGGCTGGTGGAGGCGCTGGCGGGCGTCGACCGCCTGGTCCTGCTGGGCGACGTGCTCGAGCTGCGCGACCGGCCGCTGCCCGAGGTGCTCGAGGTCGCCGGGCCGGCCCTGGCGGAGATCGCCGCGGCGATCGAGGGGGGCGAGCTCGTCATCGTCCCCGGTAACCATGACCATCACCTGATCGAGCCGTGGCTGGAGCGGCGGCGTCTGAGCGGCGCCGCGCCACTGGAGCTCGAGCAGACCGGCGAGCCGGAGGGGCTCGCGTTCGAGGCGCTGTGCGAGCGGATCGGCTTCGCGAACGTCCGCTTCGCCTATCCCGGGCTCTGGATCCGCGACGACGTCTACGCGATCCACGGCCACTATCTCGATCGCCACCTGACCGTGCCGACGATCGAGCGCCTCGGGGTGGCTGCGATCGAGCGGGTGCTCGGGATGCCGAGCGGCGGGCCCGATCCCCTCCTCCCCCCGGACGAGCAGGCGCCGGTCGAGATCGACGAGTACGAGCGCGTGCAGACGCCCGTCTACGCGCTGCTCTTCGGGCTTGCCCAGGCGACGACCGGCGAGCGCCGCGGCGGCGCCGACCCCTCGATGCGCCTCTGGCAGATGATCGGCGGCGGCGAGTCGCGCTCGGCGCGGCTGCGCGGCTGGCTGGTCGGCTCGGTCGCGGTGCCCGGCGCGGTCGGGGTCGCCAACCGCCTTGGCCTCGGGCCGGTGCGATCCGACCTCTCCGCGGGGGCGATCGGGCGGGCCGGAATCGATGCGATGGGCGAGGTCGTCGAGGCCCTCGGGATCGACGCCGGTCACGTGATCCACGGCCACACGCACCGTCGCGGAGGCCCCGAGCCGGGGCCGAAGGCCGCCTCCGGCCGCGGCGACACGAAGCTTTGGAATACCGGCAGCTGGGTCCACGCGCCGAGCCTGCTCGGCGCCTCGGCGGCCGTCAGCCCCTACTGGCCGGGGACGATCTGCATCGTCGGCGACGAGGGTGAGCCGGAGCTTCGCCACCTGCTCGACGAGCTCTCGCGCGAGGACCTCGACGGCGACGGCGACGTCGGCTCGGGCGATTAATCTCAGTCGCGATGAGCCTGCTGACGCAGCCATTCGAGCTCTCGGCCCGGCTCCTGGAGAACGCGATCTCCGACCTCGGCGCGATCGCTGCCGCCGCCCGCGACCTGCCGGCGCGGATACAGGACCTCGACGAGCGCGCCGAGCGCATGCAGGAGCAGTTCGATCGCGCCCTGACCCTGGGCGAGACGATCGCCGCCAACACCGCCGCGATGGTCGAGATGGCGCAACGTGTCGAGGCGCGCGGCGAGTCGATGGTCGATCTCGGCGAGCGGATGATCACGCTCGGCAACGCGGTCACCGAGCAATCGGAGGCGATCGTCCGGGCGCTCGCGATCGCGACCCCGCTCGAGGGCACGGTCGAGCGCCTCGGCCGGGCGCTCGATCGGCTGCCCGGCGGCAGGGCTCGCCCAGGCTGATGTCACATCGGGCCATGCGCCATGGCCCGGCGTAGACTCGGAGCGGATGTCGCAGGCGACCGAAGAGCTGACGATCGACGAGCTCGCGCGGCGCACGGGGATGACGGTGCGCAACATCCGCGCGCACCAATCGCGCGGGCTGTTGCCGCCGCCCCAGGTCCGCGGGCGCACCGGGTTCTACGGCCCCGAGCACGAGTCGCGGATCAACCTGATCCGCGAGCTGCAGGCCGACGGCTACAAGCTCGAGGCGATCGGCCGGCTGCTCGAGAGCGCCGGCGGCTCGAGCGAGGAGGTGCTGCGCTTCACCCGCGCGGTCAAGGCGCCGTTCGAGGACGAACAGCCGCAGATCGTCTCCGCGGCGGAGCTGGCGGAGCGCTGGAACGCCGGCGAGGCGGCGCCGGCGCTGCTGCGCAAGGCCGAGAAGCTCGGCATCCTGCGGCCGCTGCCCGACGGCAACTTCGAGGAGCTCAGCCCGACCCTGGGCCGGGCGAGCGCCGAGCTCGCCAGCCTCGGAATCCCGGCGGAGACGGCGCTCGACGTCGCCGGGGAGATCCACAAGCACTCGAGCGCCGTGGCTAAGCGCTTCGTCGACCTCTTCATCCGCCAGATCTGGCGGCCGTTCGAGGAGCGGGGCAGCCCGGAGACCGACCTGCCCGACGTCCGCGACGCGCTCGAGCGCCTGCGCCCGCTCGCCTCCGACTCGCTGCTGGCGATGTTCCAGCTGGTGATGACCGAGGCGGTCGAGGACCGGATGGGCCGCGAGGTCGAGCGGATTCAGAAGCGGCGTTGAACCTAAGGGGGTCTGACCCCCTTTACGTTGCGAGGCTCGCCGGCTCGGCCGCGCGGAGGATCAGCTTCTCGCGGATCGTCGTCGTGTCCAGATCCGCCGGCTCGGTCTCGGCGATGAACTCGGCCAGCAGGCGGGCGAACTCGTATGGCCGCTCGAGCTGGGGGAAGTGACCGACGCCGTCGAGCAGCTCGAGCCGGCTACCGGGCATCAGCTCGTGGGCGGCGCGTCCGTGCTCGGCGGGGATGATCGGATCGTTCGAGCCCCAGACCAGCAGCGAGGGCAGGGACTCCGTCAGGTAGAGGCGGTCGACGGCCGAGACCCGCTGGCCGCCGGGGTCGAGCACGGCGCGCATCGTGGCGATGAAGGCGTCCCGCGCCTCGGCGTCATTGAGCGACGCGAAGCCGCGCCCCACCTCGGCCAGGTCGGTGCCGGCCTGCAGCTTGAGGACTCCGAGCATGCGGGCGATCGCCTCGCCGGCGCCCAGCACCCTGGCGTGCATCAACCACGGCATCACCCATTCCGACCCGGGCAGGGTCGAGGCGCGCAGCAGCGGATGGACCTCACGCCCGAGGCCGCCGCTCGAGACCAGCGCGAGGCGCTCGCAGCGCTCCGGGAACTGGTACGCGAACTGCATCGCGATCCCGCCCCCGAGGGAGTGGCCGACGACCGTCGCACGGTCGTGGCCGAGGGCGACCATGATGTCGCGGACGCCGCTCGCGTAGGCGCCCAGCGAGTAGTCGCCGCGCGGCTTCGCCGATTCGCCGTGGCCGAGCAGGTCCGGGGCGAGCACGGTGTGCTCGGCCGCCAGGTGCTCGATCGCCGGCTCCCACTGCTCGGAGCGGCCGGTGATCCCGTGGATGAGGACGACCACCGGGCCCTCGCCCTCGAGGCGGAAGCAAACGCGGTGGCCATGAAGCTCGATTTCGTTGATCGTTGACATGATCTGGTGTAACCCTTACCGTGATCGATGTTACATAAGCCCATGTCGAAGTCATTCCAGAGGAGCTAAGCGAACGTGAACGCGACCAGCACAGAGGATCTCGTCGAACAGGCTGTCGGACCGACGACCCCCCAGTCCGCCCCGAGCTTCTCGCTCGAGCTGACCCAGGACCAGGAGGACATTCGCGACTGGGTCCACGGATTCGCCGCCGACGTCGTCCGCCCCGCCGCCGCCGAGTGGGACGAGCGCGAGGAGACCCCCTGGCCGGTGATCAAGGAGGCCGCCAAGATCGGCCTCTACGGCTACGAGGGGCTGGCCCAGTTCTGGTTCGACGAGTCGGGGCTGACGCTGCCGATCGTCAACGAGGAGCTCTTCTGGGGCGACGCCGGGATCGGGATGTCGATCATGGGCACCTCGCTCGCGGTCGCGGCGATCTTCGGCCAGGGCACGCCCGAGCAGATGGCCGAGTGGATCCAGCAGTGCTTCGGCACTCCGGAGGACCCCAAGGTCGCCTCCTTCTGCTCGTCCGAGCCCGACGCCGGCTCCGACGTCTCGGCGATCCGCACCAACGCCAAGTACGACGAGGCGACCGACGAATGGGTGATCAACGGCCAGAAGGCCTGGGCGACCAACGGGGGGATCGCCGACGTCCACGTCGTGATCGCGACCGTCGACCGCGAGCTCGGCTCGCGCGGGCACGCCGCGTTCATCGTCCCGCCCGGCAGCAAGGGCCTCGAGCAGGGCGCGAAGCTGAAGAAGCACGGGATCCGCGCCTCGCACACCGCCGACGTCCACCTCGACGACTGCCGCGTCCCCGGCGCTTGCCTGCTTGGCGGCAAGGAGAAGCTCGACGAGCGCCTCGCCCGCGTTCGCGAGGGCAAGAAGAGCCAGTCGCAGGCGGCGATGCAGACCTTCGAGGCCAGTCGCCCGGTGGTCGCCTCGCAGGCGCTCGGCATCGCCCGCGCCGCCTACGAGTACGCGCGCGACTACGCCAAGGAGCGCCGGCAGTTCGGCAAGGCGATCATCGAGAACCAGGCGATCGCCTTCACGCTCGCCGACATGGCGACCGAGATCGACGCGGCGCGGCTGCTGACCTGGCGCGCCGCCTGGATGGGGCGCAACCAGATCCCGTTCAAGAACGCCGAGGGCTCGATGTCGAAGGTGAAGGCCGGCGAGGTCGCGACCTGGGTCACCGAACGCGCGATCCAGATCCTCGGCGGCAACGGCTACACGCGCGAGTTCCCCGTCGAGCGCATGCACCGCGACGCGAAGATCTACGACATCTTCGAGGGCACTTCCGAGATCCAGCGGCTGGTCATCTCGCGGGCGATTTCGGGCGTCCAGATCAGGTAGGCATCCAAGGCGGATTGAGGAGGATCAGATGAGTGAACAGGGCGCGGCCGAGGCCGCGACGACCAACGGCGCGGCGGAGATCGATCCGACCCAGATCGACGCCAACGAGCTCGCCAAGAACATGGCTTCGGCGACCGACGAGCAGCTCGCCGAGCTGATGGCAGGGCCGATGCGCGGGCAGATCCTGAGTGAGATCTTCCGCCGCATGGCCGAGCACTTCCGCGCCGACGCCGCCCGCGACGCCGACGCCGTCCTCCATTGGCGGATCTCCGGCCGCGCCGACGGCGGCGCCGACGAGTACGAGACCGTGATCGCCGACGGCGCCTGCGACGCCCACGAGGGCTTCCAGGTCGACGCGGCGCGGGTCACCTTCACGATCGGGGGCGCCGACTTCCTGCGCCTCGTCACCGGCAACGCCGCCGGGCCGATGCTGTTCATGCGCGGCAAGCTGAAGATCGAGGGCGACATGATGTTCGCCGCCTCGGCAGCGTCGCTGTTCACGATCCCGAAGGGCTAGGGACCCCCCGGCCCGGCCCCTCGTTCAGTGAGGAGCCGGGAGGTCCTTGAGCGGCTTCTTCAGCAGCTCCGCGAAGGCCGCGGCGCCCTCGGTCGTCAGGTGCAGGCCGTCGGGCTGAAACCAGCTCGAGTGCCCGGAGGCCTTCTTGACCCAGTCGAGCAGGACGATCCGGTTGGAATGCTTCTTCGCCTCCTTGCGGACCAGGTCGGCGTCGCTGCCTGAGCCGCCGCCGAGCTCACGCGGGGTGACGAGGCCGAGGGTGCGCTTCTTGCCCAGCAGGTCGAGCGCCGTGTGGATGTCGTCCTTGGTCACCGAGCCGTTGGAGCCGAGGGCGACGACGACCAGCTTCGGGATGTGGCCGAGGCCGCGGATCACATCGAGGCCCTCGGGCCACTGGCGGCAACCGCGGGCGTTGGCGCGATAACCCTCCTGGGCGAGGTTCGGCAACGCCAGCAGCATCGGCGAGTCGCCGATCGCGATCGGGGCCCGGCCGAGGCTGACGTCCTTGCGGGGCTTCTCCTGCTCGACCCCGCCGCAGGCGGCGTAGGCGGCCCCGGCCAATGCCAGCACCGCGAGAACATGAACTAGCATCGCCGCTCGTTTCAAGGGGGGAAACCTACCCCACGGCGGCCCCGCCAAGCCTGTTCTCCGACGATGCTCTTCCCGACGATCGAGTTCGCGATCTTCTTCCCGGTCGTGCTCGGGCTCTCCTGGCTGCTGATGCCTCGCCAGGAGCTGTGGAAGCCGTTCATCATCGCCGCCAGCTACGTCTTCTACGCGGCGGCCAGCCCGATGTTCTGTCTGCTGCTCGGCGGGATCACGGTCGGCAACCAGGTCGCCGTACGGCTGATCCACGGGGCGAGCGCCCGGCGGGCGGCGCGGATCTGCGCCGTCGCCGTCGGCCTCGACCTGCTCACGCTGGGGATCTTCAAGTACTACGGCTTCTTCGTCACCGACGTCGGCGACGTGCTCGACTCGCTCGCGCTCGGGATGCCGTTCCCGCTGCTGACGATCGCTCTGCCGATCGGCGTCAGCTTCTTCACCTTCCAGGCGATCACCTACGTCGTCGACGTGAAGCGCGGCGACGCCGAGCCGGCGTCGCTCGTCGACGCGGCCGTCTACCTGAGCTTCTTCCCCCACCTGGTCGCCGGCCCGATCGTCCGCGCGAGCGAGTTCCTGCCGCAGCTGAAGACGCCCCGCGACCCGCACCGCGTCGCGGTCGGCGCCGGCCTGACCCTGATCGCGCTCGGCCTGGTCAAGAAGGTCCTGATCGCCGACACCCTGGCTCGCGAGATCGTCGACCCGGTGTTCGGCGTCCCCGAGGCCTACTTCTCACCCGACGCGATCCTCGCCGCGCTCGCCTACGCGTCGCAGATCTACTGCGACTTCTCCGGCTACACCGACATCGCGATCGGGCTCGCGCTGATGCTGGGGTTCGTCTTCCCGCAGAACTTCAACAGCCCCTACCGGGCGACCGGGTTCCGCGACTTCTGGCGCCGCTGGCACATGACCCTGTCGCGTTTCCTGCGCGACTACCTCTACATCCCGCTCGGCGGCAGCCGCGGCAAGACGCGCTGGTTCACCTACCGCAACCTGATGATCACGATGCTGCTCGGCGGCTTATGGCACGGGGCGGCCTGGACGTTCGTGCTCTGGGGGGGCTTCCACGGCGCGATGCTGTGCACCGAGCACGTCCTCGACGGGCGGGTCGGGCGCCGCACGCCGGCCTGGTTTCGCTGGCTCGGGACCTTCCTCGCGGTCTGCTTCGGCTGGATCCTCTTCCGCTCCCCCGACCTCGACGTCTTCTGGACCTTCCTCGGGCGGATCGTCGATCCGGGCCCGGCGACCCTGTGGACGGTGCCGATCGTGTTGATGATCGTGGTCGTGATCGCGATGCAGCTGCTGCCGCCGCGCCGCGTCCAGCATTGGCAGCTGTCGATCGAGCGGCTGCGGCCCGTCGCGCTGGCGATCGGGCTGGCCGTAGTGATCCTGTTCGTCGGCGCGACGGTGCCGAGCCAGGGCGTGCCGCCCTTCATCTATTTTCAATTTTGACCTTGCGGAGCAAGTCCCATTGATGACCCACAGAGACGACAGCGAGATGAGCCGTTTCGAGCGCCACGGACAGCGCGTCTACAGCGCCCGCGACGCGGTCGGCGCGATCGCCCTCGTCTGCCTGCTGCTGGTCCTGTTCGCCGGCGGCTCGATCCGCGACGCGACGGCGCAGATCTCGCCCGGCATCGGCCGCGACATCGTCAACGCGGTCGGCGGTCCCACCCAGTGGGTGGCGGACCGGCTGCCGCTGGACGAGGCCCAGCACGACCTCACCGCGGGGCTCTCGCCCGACCCCCAGTTGACTGGCGCCGGCTTCGACGTCGCGCCGAGCGCCTCGGCGCCCGGCGCGGGCGGGGTGCCGCCGGTGACGGCCGACGCGTTCGACCCGGCGGCGATCGGCGCCCAGCCGCCGGCCAAGCAGGAGCTGGGGACGCTGCTGGTCACCGGCGATTCGCTCTCCACCCCGCTCGACACCGAGCTCGCCCGCCGCCTGGCGCCCGACGGCGTCGACGTGATCCGCGACCCCCACCTCGGCACCGGGATCTCGAACTCGGCCGTCGTCGACTGGGGTCAGCTCTCGGCGACCCAGGTGGCCGACGACCATCCCGACGCGGTGGTCGTCTTCATCGGCGCCAACGAGGGTTACGGGATCCCCGGCCCGAACGGCAAGGACATCGAGTGCTGCGGGGCCGACTACGCCGCCGCCTACGCCAACCGCGTCCGCCAGGTGATGGACAACTTCCGCCATGACGGCGCCGCGAAGGTCTACTGGCTGACCGTGATGACGCCTCGCGACGACGACGCGGCGCGCGTCGACAAGATGGTCAACGCCGCCGTCAAGGTCGCCGCCCAGCCGTGGGCCGACCAGGTGCGGATCGTCGACACGGTGCCGGTGTTCACCCCCGGCGAGCGCTATACGGACTCGATCGAGGTCGACGGCCGCGAGACGATCGTCCGCGAATCCGACGGCATCCACCTCAACGACGCGGGCTCCTCAATCGCCGCCGACCTCGTCCTCGACCGCATCGACCAGGACTTCACCCGGCCCTGAGCGTTACTGCTCGTAGCCCTCGACCGTGTCCGCGTCGCGGGTCGAGGTGTCGTCGGGGTCGAGCCCGAACTCCTCGCGCGCCTCGCGCTGGCGCAGCAGATCCCAGAGCCGATCGAGCTCGACCTTCAGCTCGGCCAGGCGGGCGTGTCGCCCGTCGTCCGGCCCTCGTCCCTCCCCGGACTCGAGCAGCTGCTGCTCCTCCTCGACCATCGCCTCGATTCGGCCGCGCAGATCGTCGTCGTCCATGTCGCCCTCCTCAGGTGTTCTCGGCGAACGTCTGCTTGAAGGCCTTCGAGCCCTTCTCGCACTTCGCCTTGGCGCTGAACTGCGCCGGCGAGGAGTCGAGGATCTTCTCGTTGCAGCTGTAGCCCTTGACCGAGTTGCAGTGGCCGTCGGCCCCGCCGTTGTCGTGGCGGCACTGGTGGTACTTGAGCACCAGCCGCATGCCCTTCTCGCAGCTCAGATTTGTGACCTTGAGCGTGTAGACGTAGGAGGCGCCGAGGTGGCGCTGCTCGCTGGCGCTCAGCGCGCACGCCGACTTCGCCGTCCCGGCCTTGGCCGGGCTCGCCCCCGCCGGGATCGCGGCGATCGCGGTCAGCGCCAGGGCGCAGGCGAGCGCCGCTCCGATCCTGGTTCCTGCCTTCATCGTTACCTCCATCGTCGTCATCCCCCGAGCAGGGCGGCGATTGTAGGGAGATGAATAGGCTCGCGGCGGTTTGGAAGTCAGCCACGCCGACATCCTCGTCGTCGTCACCATCGCCGTGCTTGCCCCGCTCCTCGCCGACCTGACGAAGCGGGCGAAGGTGCCGATCGTCGTGCTCGAGATCTTCCTGGGGATCATCGTCGGGCCGCAGGTGCTCGACCTCGCCGCCACCGACAGCTTCATCGATTCGCTGGCGACCTTCGGGCTCGCCTTCCTCTTTTTCCTCGCCGGGATGGAGATCGACTTCGAGCGGATCCGGGGCGAGCCCGCCCGCCTCGGCGTGATCGGCTGGCTCGCCTCGGTCGCGATCGGGTCCGCGGCCGCCGTGATCCTCCACGTCACCGGCGTCATCCACGCGACCGTGCTCGTCGCCCTGGCGCTCAGCACCACGGCGCTCGGCACCCTGATGCCGATCTTCCGCGACGCCGGCATCCTCGACCAGCGGTTCGGCAACTTCGTCGTCGGCGCCGGGGCCGCGGGCGAGTTCGGCCCGGTCGTGGTCGTCTCGGTGATCCTCGCCTTCGAGGCCGACGAGCCGCTGCGCGCGCTGCTGCTGTTCGTCTTCGCCGCGATCGTCGTCACCGCGACCCTGTTCGCGCTCCGGGCCCGCCCGGCCCGCGTCGTCCGCCTCGTGCAGACGACGATGGGGACCAGCGGCCAGCTCGCGATCCGCCTCTCGCTGCTGCTCGTCGTCGCGCTCGCCGTACTCGCCTCGGAGTTCGGGCTCGACGTGATCCTGGGAGCGTTCGCCGCCGGGATCGTGGTCGGGATCGTGATCCGCGGCACCGACTCGCACGAGTTCCTCGGCAAGCTCGACGCGGTCGGCTTCGGCTTCCTGATCCCGGTCTTCTTCATCGCCACCGGGATGGACTACGACCTCGACGGGCTGTTCTCCGATCCCGCCTCACTGGCGCTGGTGCCGGGCTTCGCGCTCCTCTTCCTGCTCGGCCGCGGCCTTCCCGCGATGCTGCTCTACCGCCGCCGGCTCTCGGCCACCGAGCGCACCTCGCTGGCGCTGTTCTCCGCAGCGGCGCTGCCGCTGCTGGTGGCGATCACCCAGATCGGGCTCGACACCCACACGATGCGCCCCGAGGTCGCGGTCTCGCTGGTCGGCGCCGGGATGCTCTCGGTGCTCGTCTACCCGCTGCTCGGCCTGGCCCGCCACCGCCGCGCGGAACGCGAACGACCGCTGGGCAACTAGTCCTCGAGCAGCGTGCGCAGGCGCTCCAGCGTCCTGCGGGCCTCGCGGCCCCCGGGCGCGGCGGAGAGCAGGCCGCCGGCGGCCTTGCCGAGCGCGCCGCCGGGCAGCGCGAACTCGTTGCGGTAGTCGAACCGGGTGCCGCCGTCCTCGGCGGTCAGGGCGTAGACGACCGTGGCTGTCGAGCCGGCCGGCCCCTCCCCCTCCCAGCGCGCCAGGCGCGGGGCCTCGGCCTCGATCACGCGCCAACGGACCTTGAACGACTTGCCAGCCAGGCGCAGCTTCTGGGTGAACTCGTCGCCCTCCGAGAGCGGTCCCGGCGGCGCGCCCTCGTAGGAGTCGTGCGTCGTCACCCAACGCTCCAGCAGCGACGGATCCATGATCGTCTCCCAGACGCGCTGCGGCTCGGCCGCCAGGACGACCGTCTCCTTGACGCTGCGGGCCATCAGGTCGCCGCTGCGGCGGCGTCGACGGCCTCGGCGAGCACGGCGTCGAGGCGGTCCGGCCGGATCGAGAACAGCTTCGCCCCGCTGTCGTCGTCGACGACCGTCGGCGTCGCCAGCCCGAGGCTGATCTCGGAGGCGATCTGCGGGTCTCCCGAGGTCACGGCCCCGGCACCCGCGGCGACGGTCGCCGGACGGGCGACCTCGGCGGACATCGGAATCAGCCGCGGGGGTTTGCGCCCCAGCGCCCGTGCCATCTCGTTGACCAGCTCGAGATGGCTGACGACCTCGGGCCCGCCGATCTCGATCTCGCGCCCGGCCGACTCGGGAACGTCCAGGGCCTCGCGCAGGTAGTCGACGACGTCGCCGGCGCCGATCGGCTGCGTCTTCGTGTGCAGCCAGTCGGGCGCCGGCAGGACCGCGAGCCGCTCGACGATCCCCCGCAGGAGCTCGTACGACTCGCTGCCGGGGCCGATCACCATCGCGGCGCGGAAGTAGGTCAGCGGCGGCCCCTGGGCGGCCAGCGCCAGAGCGGCTTCATGGCGGGCGGTCAGGTGCTTGGAGGTCTGCTGGTCGCCGAGCCCGCCGAGGTAGATCATCCGCTCCACTCCCGCCTCGCGGGCGAGCCGGCCGAAGCGCGCTGCGGCGGCCCGCTCGATCGCCGGGTAGTCGTCGTTGTCGCCGATCATGTGGACGAGGAAGTAGGCGGCCCGGACGCCCTCGAGCGCCGCGGCGACGCCGGCGGGGCGGGTGAGGTCGGCGACCGCGATCTCGCAGCCGAGCTCGGCCAGCCCCCCGGTCGCGTCGGAGCCGGGGTCGCGAACCAGGCAGCGGACCTCGAAGCCGTCCTCCAACAGCCGGCGCGCCAGCAGCCCGCCGACGAAGCCGGTGGCGCCGGTGACGAGGATGCGCTCGCTGCGCGCCGCGGTCATCTCAGCGCCCCGACGCGAGACGGGGGCAGCTGGAGGCGAGCGAGGGAGCGGAGGAAGGCATTGCAGACGAGCACATGGATACGCAGCTGTGTCTGCCCGTAGAGCCAGGCGCCCAAACGGGCGAACCGGCCGGAGCCGCGCAGCCAGGGATAGAAGTTGCGGACCTCGAGCGTCACCCGCAGAGTCTCCTCTGATTCCGACGCGGCCGGCCCGGATCGCGCGACCCTGATCCGCAGGAACCCGCCCGTGTCGCGACCGGCGGGGGCGACCAGCAGGCCGCGCGCGATCCGCCAGGTGACGCAGCCGAGCCCCGGCTCGGTCTCGTACTCGGGCGGGTGGAAGCTGAGCAGGGGCAGGCGCCGGCTGAGCAGCACCACGGAGCGGCCCTGCTCGCTGTACACGACGCGGATCAGGCCCAGGGTGACGCGGTTGAGCCAGCGCCAGTAGGCCCGGGCGAGGCGCTCGAGGTTCGCCGGCTTCCAGATCACGGCGACGAGGTCCGACGGGATCGTCACCTCGGCCTCCTGCACGGAGGTCACCGCCCCGGTCTCCGGCACGCGCTCGGACTCCCCGGAGCGCACGAGGCGGACCCGGGCGGGGTCGTGGCGTCTACGTCGCAGCAGCGCGATCACGCGTTACTGGTACCACGGACGGCGCGACCCGGGGCGCACCCTCGCCCACGCGGACCGGCGCCTCGACCGGCTGGCGCCCTGGCAACCGCGGCGCCCGATAGCGTCCGCGGCGTGATCGGCCTGATCGTCGCCGCCGTCATCGTCGCCGCCATCGCGGCCTTCGTCTGGCTGACCTACAACCGCATGGTCGCCAAGCGCCAGGCGACCGAGAACAGCTGGGCGCAGATCGACGTCGCGCTGAAGCGCCGACACGACCTGATCCCGAACCTGGTCGAGGCGGTGAAGGGGTATGCGAGCCACGAGCGGACGACGTTCGAGAACGTCTCCGCGGCGCGCAGCACGGCGATGACCGCCCAGGGCCCCGCCAGCCGGGCGGTCGCCGAGGGCGAGCTCGGCCGCGAGACCAAGGTGCTGCTGGGCGTCGCCGAGGCCTACCCCGAGCTCGAAGCGTCGAAGAACTTCTCCCAGCTGCAGGACGACCTGCGGGAGGCCGAGGATCAGATCGCGATCACGCGACGCGTCTACAACGACACGGTCGAGACCTACAACACCGTGATCCAGGTGTTCCCGGCGGTGCTCGTTGCCCGCCTCTTCGGCTTCGACCGGCGCGAGTTCTTCGACGCCCCGGCGGCGGCGGAGATCGCGCCGCAGATCGACCTCTCCCCCGGCCCGGCCTGATGCGGCGAGGCGCGACTTTTCTGTGGCTCGCGCTCGCGACCTCGTTCACCGCGCTCGTCCTCTGCGCGCCGGCGCTCGCCAAGACCGCCGACATCACCGACGCCGACGTCTCGCTGCGGCTGGCCCCCGATGGCAGCCTGCTCGTCACCGAGAACCTGAAGTTCAACTACGACGGGCACTTCGAGGGCTCCTACCGCGACATCGTGCTTCGCCACGGCGAGCGGATCACCGACGTGACGCTGAGCCAGGACGGCCGCAACTTCCGGCCTGGGGGCAACACGACGCTCGGCAGTCACGACACCGCCGGGCTCTTCGGGACCGAGAGGTTCGGGGGCACCTTCCGGATCGTCTGGCACTACAGCGCCGCCGACGAGCAGCGGACGACGACGATCTCCTACCGCGTGGTCGACGGCGTCGTCGCCTACGACGACGTGCTCGACATCGGCTGGGCGGTCTGGGGCGACCAGTGGGACTTCGACCTCGACCACCTGACGGCCGACTTCACGAACCCGGCGCTCGACCCGGCCGATCCGCTCTACCGCGTCTGGGGGCATTCCGACCAGGCCGAGGGCACGACGACGCGCGGCGACGGCGTAGCCTCGCTGTCCGCCGATGACGTCGAGCAGGGCCACGCGGTCGAGTTCCGGGTCACGATGCCGCGCGACCCGGCCCAGGACTATCCCGCCGCCCGCCACGTCGACGCCGACGGCCTGCCGAAGATCCTCGCCGACGAGCAGGCGATCGCCGACGACATCAACGCGCCCTGGAACCAGTTCAAGCTCTACGTCAGCCACCATGCCTTCCTCGTCTCGCTGGGGATCGCCGCGGTCGCCTGGCTGCTCTCCCTGCTGCTGATACTGCTCGCCCGCGAGCGCCGGACCGACGTGCCCGAGTACCTGCCCGAGCCTCCCGACGACGCCACCCCGGCGCTCGCCTATGGAATCGCCCACGAGGGCGAGGACAGCACCAACACGGTGCTCGCGACGCTGCTCGACCTCGTCGACCGCGGCTACTACGAGACCAGCGAGGCGACGACCGACGACGAGAAGCTCGACCTCTCCCTGAAACAGAAGGCCGACCGCCCGGCCGGCGAGCTGACCGACTACGAGCAGGACGTGCTCGCCTTCTTCGATCAGCTGCTCGACGGCCGGCAGGTGGCGATGAGCGCGATGAAGGACGAGATCCCGGAGCATTCCGAGCTCTGGCGCGGCCGCTGGGAGCGGATGACCGAGAAGCTCAACGCCGCCGAGGACGGCGCCCTGGTCTGGGACCGCAACCTCAACTGGGCCCGCTGGCTGGTCGCCGGGGGCGCCACGGGCCTGTTCGGCTTCGTGATCATCCTCGCGCTCGCCGAGACGGAGAGCTGGGTGCCGGCCGGGATCGTCGCCCTGCTGACCGTGGTCGGGATCCTCTCCCTCTCCGCCACCCGGTTCAAGCGCCTCGACGCCGACCATGTCGAGCGCACCGCGCGCTGGAAGGCGTTCGAGCACTGGACCGAGGACTTCCCCCGCCTCTCCGATGACCCGCCGGCGACCCTGGCGCTGTGGAAGCGGATCATCGTCTTCGGGGTCGCCTTCGGCACCGCCGAGCGGATGATCAAGTCGGGGCGGATCCCCGCGCCGGTCGTCGCCGACGCCTCATCGTCGGGAGCCTGGAGCGCCTACGCGTTCACGGGCGGCTTCAACAGCGCCTCGTTCAGCGGCTCCAGCTTCAGCTCGGGCTTCTCGTCGCAGGTCGCGCCGCAGAGCTCGTCCTCCGGCGGCGGCGGCGGGTTCTCCGGCGGCGGCGGAGGCGGGTCCTGGTAGGGGACCCGCCCGGGCCTCAGCCGACGACCTTCGCCTTCATCTTCTCGAACTCCGCGTCGGAGATCGTGCCCTTCTCGTGCAGGTCGCTGAGCTTGTGCAGCTCGTCGGCGGGCGAGCCGGCGGTCTCGCGGATGTACTGGTCAACCTGCGCCTGCGCCTCCTGCTGGCGCTTGATCGCCCGGTCGCGCATTCCCGAGCCGCGCACGCCGAGGTAGATCAACGCCGTCACGAACGGAACGAAGACGAGGAAGAAGACCCAGGCTGCCTTGCCCCAGCCGGAGACCTCGTGATCGGCGAACAGGTCCGAGAGGATCGTGATCAGGATCCAGATCCAGATCACGAAGAAGAAGATCGAGAGCACGGTGAGGAGGGCCTCACCGAGCCCGAAGTCGGCCATCAAGAACAACGCGGGGTCCCCTTTCGTGGGCTTGGTTGTGCTGCGATCCTACGCGACGACGGTCTGCGCGCTGGTGTACGCACGGCCGTCGCGCCGCCAGACGGAGTCGCCCTGCGGAACCCCCGCGGCGCGCAGCGACGTGGCGCTGGGCCGGTACCAGGTGGTAACCGGGATCTCGTCGACGACGTGGACGATGTCGGGGCGCTCGCCCTCGTCGAGGGCCGAGAGCGCGCTGGCCAGGGCCTCGCCGTCGAGCTGGCGCCGAGGCTGCAGCGTGACCGCGACGACGGCCAGCTGCTGCTCGGAGTCCGGGTCGGGCACCCCGTAGACGACCGCGAGGTCGACCGCCTCGAGGTCGCCGAGCGCGTCGAGGATCGGGAAGCCGGCGACGCGGCCGTGCTCGGTCGGAATCAGCGCCGCGGCGTGATCGACCAGCCACAGGTCGCCGTCCTTGTCGGCGCGGAACAGGTCGCCGGTCGCAAGCCAGGCGTCGTCGGGCTCGAACACCCCCCGCAGCGGGGTCTCGCTGCTCGAGACGACGCCGCGCAGGCGGGTCAGCAGCATCCCCACCTCGCCCGGCCCGCCCTCGATCGCGAAACCGTCGGGCCGCTCGCGCAGGCGGCGCTCGGCGACGTCGTAGGCGGCGAGCCGGACCTCGGCGCTGCCCGGGAGCGGCCGTCCCTTGCAGCCCGGCTTGTCGCCGCTGACGTTGACGAGGATCGCCTCGCCCTCGGTCGAGGCGTAGAACTCGAGCACGGTGGCCGGGAAGAATCGGCGCTCGACCCGCCGCCAGAGGCCGCGCGGCATCCCGGCGCCGATGAACAGCCGCACGGGGTGGTGATGCTCGGCGGGATCCTCGGGCGCGGCGACGATCTCGTCCAGCATCGTCCACGTGTAGGACGCGACTGTGATCCCGTAGCGGCGCACCTCCTCCCAGAAGGTGGAGGGCTCGAAGTCGCGGGCGATCGCCACTCGCGCCCCGCCCGCGATCGCGCCGCCGATGCTCATCAGCAGCCCGGACGGGTGGTAGATCGGGGTCACGGCGTAGACCGTGTCGTCGCTGGAGAGCGACGCCGCCGAGGCGGTCGCGAACGCCGACAGCGCCCAGCGCCCGTTCGTGAGCCGGTTCGCCCGTGTGCGCTCGCCCTCGCCGGTGAAGAGGATGAAGGCGAGGTCGGAGGCGCGGCCCGGGTTGGGCCTGTACCAGGCGGGGAGCGTCACCTGCTCGGGGTCGATCCGCTCCATGTCGACGATCCCGTCCCCGAGGTCGCGGTCCGCGGCGCCGCCACCCAGGACCAGCACCTCGCCGGCTCCGCCCTGGGCCTCGCGCGCCCGCGCGGCGAGCTCCGGGTCGGCGACGATCCGCGTCACCTGGCCGAGCTCGGCCTCGTGCGCGACCGGCCCGTCGGGGCGCATCAGCACCGCGACCGCACCGAGGCGGTTGAGCGCGGCGACGACCGAGAGGCCGCTCGGACGCGTGCTCATCAGCACGCCGACGTGCTCGCCCTGGTGGACGCCGACCGAGATCAGGCCGCGGACGACGCTGTCGATCCGGTACTTGGCCGCCTCGTGCGGATAGGCGCGGTCCTCGAAGAGGAAGAAGTCGGCCTCCGGCGTGCGGTGGGCCTGTTCGTCGAGCAGCAGCCCCAGCGAGACGCGCGTGTGGGGCTCGAGCCGTCCCAGCCGCGCCAGCCGCGGCAGCTGGCCGGTGATCTCCTCGGCCAGGACCCGGGCGCCGCCGATCGCGCGCGAGGCCGCGCCGGCGAGCGAGCGGGCGAAGCCCCCGCCGACCCCGGCGGCGAGCTCGAGGCCGACCCCGAGCCGGGTACCGACCCCGGGCGCTTCCGGCAGCTCCGCGTCGTCGGCGACCCTGCGCACGCCCTCCGGCAGCTCCGCCTCGCCCGAGCGCCAGCGCGTCCAGCCCGCGACCGCCGGCCAGGTCGTCTGCGTCGCGGTCGAGCCGACGACGAGCCCGAAGTGCCCGGCGCGCAGGCTGAGCTCGTAGACCTCGGCCCGCGGCGCGGCGCGGATGATCGCCCGCACGCCCGCGGCCGGCGCGATCTCGTCGACCGTGCCGACCACGGTCAGCACCGGTCGGTCGATGTCGGCCAGGGTCACGGTCCGGTCCTCGATCACGAACCCGCCCTCGAGCATCCGGTTGTGGGCGATGAACTGGCGCATGAAGTCGGCCACCGCCGGCCCCGGCCACGCGACCCACCCTTCCCCCATCAGGAACCGCCGCTGGCGCTCGCGCGGCAGCAGCGCCTCGCGATCGTGGAGCTGGAGGATGAACTCGGCCTGCTGGCGCAGCGACTTGACCGGGTCGAGGAGGCGGAAGCCCGTGCGGCTCATCCAGGCGGGCACCGCGGTGCGCCCGAAGATCGAGGCGAGGGCGCCGGCGGCCGATTCGGCGACCTCCTCGGAGATCCCGAGCGGCAGCGCGATCCGGGTGTCGACCGGGCTGCCGAAGGTGACCAGCGAGTCGATCCCCTCACCACGGCGGTAGGCCGCCGCCTGGTAACAGAACATCCCGCCCTGCGAGTAGCCGCCCAGGTGGACGCCCTTGCCGGTCGCCTCGCGGACCCGGTCGACGGCCTCGGAGACCGCGACCACGTGGTCGGCGAGGTTGCGCTCCAGCCCACCCTCCTCGTGCTCGGGGGAGCCGAAGTCGACCACCCACGGGTCGGCGCCGTGCTCGTGCAGGACGGTGACCGCGCTGGAGCCCGGGGAGACGTCGTAGACGTCGGCGGCAAGCATCATCGGCGGCACCAGCAGGATCGGCGCCCCGGTCACGTTCTCCGCGTAGTAATGGCGCAGGCGGTAGACCGGCCGCTCGGCGACGACCTCGAACGGCGACGGCTGCTCATCCGTCTCGAGGCCGCCGAAGCGGGCCACCTCGAAGGCGTTCTGCGCGGCGGCCCCGACACGCGAGGCCGAGCTCGAGATCCCGTCGATCAGGCCGATCCGCGCAAGCTACCGCCTCAAGCCGGGACCGGCTCCGGCTCGAGCACGGTGCCGTGCGGGGCCGGGCGCGGGGTGATCGAGGGCGCCAGCTCGGCGATCGGGGTGGCGTCCGCCGGCTCCGACTTGCGCAGCAGAGCGACCGCGAGCACGATCCCGACCAGGACCAGCGCAGCGGAGATCTTCAGGCTGGTACCCAGCGCCGAGACGAACGCCTCGCTGACCGCGTGCTGGATGCCGGAGGTATCGCTGCCGGCGAGCTTGTCAAGCGCGTGCTGGGCGCCCGGCGTGCCCGAGAGCACCCCCTCGAGCTGGAGCGCCGTCTCGCGGCCCACCGTCACCCCCTGGTCGCCGACCAGGTCGACCGTGCGCTGCGTTTGCAGCTCGCCGAAGATCGCTCCGGTGACGGCGACGCCCAGCGTCGCCCCGAGGCCGCTGAGCGTGACCAGGATCCCCGAGGCGGCGCCGGCGTGATCGCGCGAGACGGCGTTCATCGCCGCCAGGTTCATGGGCGTCAGCGCCAGGCCGATGCCGAAGCCCATGATCGCGGTCGGCGCCCAGAGGTCGGAGTACGTGGTCGACAGGTCCAGCGTCGAGATCCAGTAGATCGAGATCAGCATCGCGGTCAGGCCGACGACGATCGGCGGCCGCGGGCCGACGCTGGCGGCGATCTTGCCTCCCAGCGGCGAGGCGATCACCATCAGCCCGGTCAGCGGCAGCAACAGGGCCCCCGTCTCGGTCGGGGTGTAGCCGAGGATGTCCTGGAAGTACTCGGGCAAAAAGAACAGCATCGCCCCGAACGAGAAGTCGATCACGAAGATCGTCGTCGTCGCGCCGGTGAAGTTGCGGTGCTTGAAGAAGTCGAAGTCGATCAGCGGGTTCTCCGTCCGCCGCTCGACGATCGCGAAGACGACGAAGGAGGCGATGCCCGCGGCGAACAGGCCGACGATCGCCGTCGAGCCCCAGCCCCAGGTCGCCCCCTGGATCAGCGCCAGGGTGATCGCGGTCAGCCCGCTGGCGGTAAGGACGGCACCGGGGATGTCGACCCTGCGCGGCGCGTTCGGGTCGCGCGACTCCGGGGTCCCGCGCCAGGCCAGGATCACGATCAGGATCGCGAAGAGGATGTTGACCGCGAAGATCCAGCGCCAGCTGAGCTGGCCCGTGAGGACCCCGCCCACCAGGACGCCGATCCCGGAGACCAGCTCCGTCGCCGCACCCCACATGCCGATCGCAAAGCCCCGTCGGGCGCCGGTGAAGACGTTCGTCAGCAGCGACATCGACGCGGGCATCAGCAGGGCGCCGCCGACCCCCGAGAGCGCGATTCCGAGGATGAGCAGCTGGGCGTCCGGCGCCACGGCGGCGATCGCCGAGCCGCCGGCGAACAGCGCGCAGCCCAGGTACAGCATCAACCGACGGCCGAAGATGTCGGCGAGCCGGCCCGCCGCGATCAGCAGCGCGGAAAACGGGATGTAGAAGGCCGTCACCGCCCATTGCAGCTCGGCCAGCGAGGCGTCGAACTCGACGTGGATGGTCGGCAGGGCGACGACGATCGCCGCCGTCGGCAGCTGCACGATCCCCGCGGCGGCCACCATCGCCACCAGGGTCTCGGTGCGCGCTCTCGACGTCACGGGCCGATCCTAAACACGACGGCGCCGAACCAGCGCGCCCGCCCGCCCTGGCGGGCTATCTTGCACCGGTCTCGTGCGGTCCAGCCCTCGTCTCAGATTCCTGATCGCGTCCGCGGTCATCCTCGTCGCGGCGGTGGCGGCGAGCCCCGCCGCGGCCAAGCGGCCGCTCGATCAGCGCGCCACCCGCTCGGTGATCTTCGTCGGCAACAACTGGGATGGCACAGCCGACGTGATCCAGCCGCGCGGGAAGTTCCGCCGCATCGCGCGGATCAACATCATCCCGGACATCGCCGAGCGGATGGCCGAGATCGCCGCCAACCCGGTCCGGCTCGGCTACTTCCTCGCGATCCGCCAGCTGGTCGGCGAGGGACACGACCAGTTCGTCGACGACATGTTCTCGACCAACGACGGCCGCCTGCTGATCGTCTCGCGGCCGAGCCTCGCCGACGTGGTCGCGATCGACATCGCCAGCGGCGAGATCGTCTGGCGGTTTCCAATGACCGGCCAGCGCTCCGACCACATGGCGATCTCCCCCGACGGGACCCGGGTGGCCGTCTCGGACTCAACCGCCAATGTCGTCCACGTCCTCGACACCCGGACCGGAGACGAGCTCGGCAGCTTTCCGTCGGGCGATTCCCCGCACGAGAACAACTTCTCCAAGGACGGCGAGCTCATCTACCACGCCTCGATCGGCATGGTCTACACCCCGGCCGACGACCCGCAGCTCGACAGCTCGAAGGGCGACCGCTGGTTCGAGATCGTCGACGCCCACACCTACGAGGTGCTCGAGCGCATCGACATGGGCAAGAAGCTCGCCGAGGCCGGCTATCCGAACATGAGCTCGGCGGTCCGCCCGATGGCGCTCTCACCGAACGAGAACAAGGTCTACTTCCAGGTCTCCTTCTTCCACGGCTTCGTCGAGTACAGCTTCAAGCAGGACCGCGTCACCAGGGTCGCGAACATGCCGATCGCGCCCGAGATCCAGGACCTGCCTCATGAGCAGTACCTGCTCGACTCCGCGCATCACGGGATCGCGATGAGCGGGGACGGCAGGCGCCTATGCGTCGCCGGGACGATGTCCAACTACGCCGCGATCGTCTCCCGCAAGACCTTTCGCTACAAGCTCATCCACGCCGGCGAGAAGCCCTACTGGTCGACCACCACCGCCAACGGACGCCGCTGCCTGGTCTCCTGGAGCGGCACCGACAGCATCTCGGTGATCTCCTACCGCAAGCGCAAGGTGATCGCCCAGATCCCGGTCGGCGACCACCCGCAGCGGGTCCGCATGGGGCACGTGCGCAGCGACTGGATCAAGTCGCTGCGGTAGCGCCCGCGCCCCGCCCGAACCGGCGACCGACAATTGGCGACTTTCGGGCGCTATACGCCCGAAACTCGCCAAACGACTGGGTTCAACCCTTCTCGAACACGAGGCGGAAGTGGTCGAGGAGCTCGCGCTCGAAGCAGACGCTGTTGGCGCTGACGCCGGAGGTGAAGGCGAGGCGGAAGTTGGAGCTGGTCAGGTAGCGGGGCACGAGGCGGGCCTTGAGCAGGGTCTTGCGCCAGCTCGGCTCGGCGAAGCGCTTGCGCCACTGCTTGATCGTCTCGATGTAGTCGAGCCGACCGCTCTCGGCGGAGACGAGGCGGAAGTGCGGCTCCGCGGTCTTGACGATCTGCTCGTGTCCGAAGGGCAGGAAGGAGCCCGGGAACTGGTGCATCATCAGCGCCAGGTACCAGGCGTCGGAATCGCGCGGAGCGTCGACCGAGGCCTCCTCGGGGTCGATCATGTTGCGGCCGAAGACCATCGTCTGCAGATAGAGGCGGCCGTCGTCCGGGAGCAGGCCGGCGAGGTGTGAGAAGAGCTCCGCGTAGACGTCCTCCTGGCGGCCGGCGCGATAGTCCTCGGGCGAGCAGAAGTGCTCGAAGGCGCCGAGGCTGGCGAGCGCGTCGAAGCCGCCGAAGCTCTCGCGTGTGACCTCGCGCGCATCGGAGATCCGCGCGTCGAGCCCGTGGCTGCGACAGGACTCGGCCTGCGCCGAGGACAGCGTCACCCCGACCCCCTCCGCCTGACGCTCGCGGATGAAGTTGAGCAGCGGCCCCCAGCCGCAGCCGAGGTCGAGGACCCGCCGGCCCGGCTCGATCCCGACCTGGGCGGCGACGTACTCGTGCTTTCGCCGCTGCGCCTGCTCCAGGGTGAGCGAGAAATCGCCGTCGTACTTGGCGCCGCTGAAGTCGGCCATCTCGCCGAGGCTGAGCCGGAAGATCCGGTCGATCAGCGAATAGGTGAACTCGAGGTCGCGCTGGTCAGCCATTCTCGGCGCGCAACCTTAAAGGCTCGCGCCGGTCAGTTGACGGCGACGATCACCTTGCCGGTGTTGCCGCCCGTGAACAGCAGGTTGAGCGCCTCGGGCGCGTTCTCGAGCCCGTCGACCACATGGGTGCGGAACTGGATCTTGCCCTCCGCGATCCAGGCCCCCATCTGCATCTGCGCCTCGGGAAAACGGGAGATGAAGTCGAGGATGATGAACCCCTCCATGCGCCCGCGGCGGGCGATCAGGGCGCGGTAGTTGGCGGGGCCGCGTACGTCGCGGTCGTTGTAGGTCGCGATCGCTCCGCAGAGGACGATCCGCCCCCGCAGCGCCAGTTGCGCGAGACAGGCGTTGAGGATCTCGCCGCCGACGTTGTCGAAGTAGAGGTCGATGCCGTCGGGGCAGGCCTCGCGCAGGCCGGCGGCGACGTCGTCGGACTTGTAGTCGATCGCGGCGTCGAAACCGAGCTCCTCGGTCAGCCAGGCGCACTTCTCCGCGCCGCCGGCGATCCCGACGACCCGCGCCGCGCCCTTGATCCGGGCGATCTGGCCGACGATCGAGCCGGTCGCGCCGGCGGCCCCGGAGACCACCACCGTGTCGCCCTCCTTGACCTGGCCCACCTCGATCAGGCCGAAGTAGGCGGTCATCCCGGTGACGCCGAAGACGCTCAGGGCCGCGGAGGGGTCGATGCCCTCGGGCAGCGTCTGCATCGAACGCTCGCCCTCGTCGGCGATCGCGTAGTCCTGCCACCCGCTCATCCCGAAGACCAGGTCGCCCGCCGAGTAGCGATCGCTGTTCGAGCTCACGACCTCGCCGACGGCACCGCAGCGGACGACCGCTCCGATCTCGATGGGCGGCAGGTAGCCCGGCGCGTCGTCCATCCAGGTGCGGATCGTCGGGTCGATCGAGAGGAAGCGGTTTCGGACCAGCGCCTCGCCCTCGGCCGGCTCCGGCACCTCGGCCTCCTCCAGCCGCACGGTGGAATCATCGACGTTGCCTGTGGGCCGCTCGGCGAGCAGCAGGCGGCGGTTGGTCTCGGACATCTGCACCCCTTCGGTAGCGCTTGCCGGGCCATCCTCCCACCGCGGCGGGATCGGTGCCCGTTTGGGAGCGTTCCGCTACCGTCATTGGCAAGCAATCAAGAGAAGGGCAAGAGAACCAATGACCGAAGGCATCACCTCGACGAAGATCGTCGAAGCGGCTCAGGCACTGGGCACCGAGGAGTTCTCACGCGGCGATCTGGCCGCGCAGCTCGGAGTCGAGAAGGCCGACATCAAGCCCGCGTTCCGCGAAGCGCGCCACCAGGGCAAGCTGGAGAAGGTTCGCGACGACGAGGAGAACACCGGCTACTTCAAGCTCACCGGCAACTAGGGGCCCGCTCTACAGGACGACCACCGTCGTCCCGAGCTTCGCGAACCGGTAGACGCCCGGAGCCTCGGGCGACGGCACCCGCACGCACCCGTGCGAGGCCGGGAACGGCGGCACGTCCGGGTACTCGTGGAAGGCGATCCCGCCGGTGAAGTAGGAGGCGTAGGGAAGCCAGACCTGGAACGGCACCGACCAGGATCGCCGCTCCTTGCGATAGACCTCGAAGGTGCCCGCCGGGGTCGCGGTCGCCGGGGCCCCCGCGGCGACGTGGATCGCCCGCTTGACCCGGTCGTGGGCGATCAGCAGGGCGACGCCCTTGTCGCGGTGGACCTCGATCCGCCGTGACGGGCCGCCGGCCTGCGGTCGTGGCGGCTTCGCCTTCGCCAGCGCAGCCGTCGTCGCCGGCCCGACGACGGCGTCGCGCTCCAGCCCCTCCCAGGCCTGGAAGGCGATCACCGCCTGGTCGGTGCGGTAGCCGGCGACGCCGTCGACGGCGCTGCGCGGCAGGTACTGAAGGTCCGCGAGGCGCTCCTGGAGCTGGCGCGTGCTCGGGCTCTGCGGCCCCTTCGCGTGTTTCCCGTAGTCGGGGCCCTGCTGGGGCGGGGCAAAGTCGGCGCGGTCGATCTGCTGCTCGGCCGGCTCGCCGCCGGCGACCACCTTGACCGACTTGACCCCGTCGAATTGAGTCAGCGTGTAGGTGACCTGGCCGAGGCGGGCGGCGATCTCCTGCCGCTGGAGGTCGCTTCGGGCCGCGGGGTTGGGTGGGATGCCGCTGAAGAAGTTGCTCGAGACCCTGACGGTCGCGGTCCCCTGCTCGACGTTCACTCCCTGGACCTCGACCTGGTCGGGAATCTGGGTCTCGACGTCGCCGGTGTCCCCAGGCCCGGCGACCAGTGCCTTGGCCGCGGCCTCGACCTGGTCGCCGCTCTTAGGCAGGTCGACGGGCACCTTGAGGAACTGCTCGCCGGCGGTGAAGTAGAGGTGCGGCTTGTCACCCTGCCCGCCGCCCTGGCCGGCGCCGGCCTGCCGGCCCTGGGCGGTGGGCCCGGTCCCGGTCGAGGTCGTCGCCTGCGCCGCCGTCGAGGACGCGGTGGTCGAGCTGCTGTCGCCGCCCGAGCCGCCGCACCCGGCCAGAGCCAGGATCGCGATCAGCGCCGCCGCCGCCCGAGGCCTCCCTGCCACAGTCAACATCCCGGAAAGCCTAGATCACCGGCTCGACGGGCCCGCGAACGTCAGGCGGCTTCGGAGACGGCCTCGGCGCCGCGCAACTGCGCCTCGCCCTCTTGTCCGGGGGCACCCATCGCGGCGGGCGCCGGCGACTGCAGGACCTTGGCCGCGACGCCGATCGCCGCGATCACCAGGATCGCGCCGAGCACGTAGGCGAGGTGGTAGCCCGAGTTGAGCGCCTCGGCATGCGACTTGCCGTCGGCGAGCAGCGAACTCGTCCGCTCGCTGGCCAGCGTCGCCAGGACCGCGAGCCCGATCGCGCCGCCGACCTGGACGGTCGCGTTGACGAGCCCGGAGGCGAGCCCCGAATCCTCCGGCGTGGCCCCGGACATCGACAGGCTCATCAACGCCGGGAAGCCGGTTCCGGCGCCGAGGCCGATCAGGACCATCGGCGGGACGAGGTCGGTGACGTAGCTGCCGTTGACCGGCGTGCGCGAGAACAGCAGCAGCCCGGCGGTGATCGAGACCATCGCCGGGATCAGCGTCGCCTTGGGGCCGAACCGCGTCTGCAGGCGCTCGGAGTAGCGCAGCGACATCGCTCCCATGACCAGGGTCGAGGGCAGGAAGGCGAGCCCGACCTGGAGCGGGCTGTAGCCGAGGATCTGCTGCAGGTAGAGCGCCCCGAGGAAGAACATCGCGAACATCCCCGCGACCATCAGCGACATCACGATGTTGGCGCCGGCGACGTTGCGGGACTTGAACAGTCGCAGCGGCATCAGCGGGTTCGGGATCCGCGCCTGGCGGACCAGGAAGGCGCCGACGAGGGCCCAGGAGACGAGCGTCAGGCCGAGGACCTGCCACGAGGTCCAGCCCAGCTCGGAGACCTGGAGGATCGCGTAGACGCCGATCATCAGGCCGGTGGTCAGCACCACCGCGCCGGGCAGGTCGGCTCCCTGGTCCCAGCCGATCCCGGGCCGGTCCTCGACCAGCCGGCGGGCGAGGATCGCGGTCGCGATCCCGATCGGGACGTTGATGAAGAAGATCCAGTGCCAGCTGATCGCGTCGGTGAGCACGCCGCCGCAGAGCAGGCCGATCGAGCCGCCGGCGGAGGCGACGAAGCCGTAGACGCCGATCGCCTTCGCCTGCTCACGAGGCTCGGGGAACATGGTCACGATCATCCCGAGGACGACGGCCGACGCCATCGCGCCGCCGATCCCCTGGATGAAGCGGGCGCCGATCAGCATCGCCTCGTTCTGGGAGACGCCGCAGAGCACCGAGGCGCTCGTGAACACGGCGAGCCCGGCGAGGAACACGCGGCGCTGGCCGAGCAGGTCGCCGAGGCGGCCGGCGAGCAGGAGCAGCCCGCCGAAGGCGATCAGGTAGGCGTTCACGACCCAGGCGAGGTTGCTCTGCGAGAAGCCGAGGTCGGACTTGATCGTGGGCAGCGCGACGTTGACGATCGTCGCGTCGAGAACGATCATCAGCACTCCCGCGCAGAGCACGTAGAGGGCGGTCCAGCGGGCGTCGGTCTTGTCGGTCGTCATTCGTCGGTCTCCTGGATGTCGGGTTCCAGGGTAGAGACCGGAGCCCACGCGAAAACTCATCGTTTAGGCTGCCACCGCTCGTCGGCGAGGAGAGGGAGTGGAGCGGTGAAGCTGGTGATCGGAATCGTGCGCCCGGAGAAGGCGAATGACGTGCTGGAGGCGCTCTACCGAGCCGAGGTGCGCGGCGTGTCGATCAGCCGCGTCCAGGGGCACGGCGGAGAGCTGGACCGGGTCGAGACCTACCGCGGCACCACGGTGCAGGTGGGGCTCGCCGACAAAGTCCGCTTCGAGATCGCCGTCTCCGACGACTTCGTCGAGAAGACGATCACGGCGCTGTGCGACGGAGGCCGGACCGGTGAGGTCGGCGACGGCAAGATCTTCGTCGTTCCGCTCGAGCGCGCCGTGCGCATCCGCACCGGCGAGTCCGACAAGGCCGCCGTGACGCCGGTGGGGAGCTGATCGCGATGGCGGATCTGATCGCGGTCGCGAAAGTGGACAGCGGTGACACCGCGTGGATGATGGCCGCGACCGCTCTCGTCCTGATGATGACCCCGGCGCTCGGCCTCTTCTACGCCGGCCTGGTGCGCTCGAAGAACACCCTGAACACGTTCATGATGTGCCTCGCCGCGATCGCCGTGGCGCTGGTCACGTGGGTCGCGGTCGGCTACTCGCTCGCCTTCTCGGAGGGCGGGTCGCTGATCGGCAACCTCGACTTCGCGTTCCTGCACAACGTCGGCTTCGAGCCGCGCGCGGGCCAGACGATCCCCCACATCGTCTTCTTCGCCTTCCAGGCGACGTTCTGCATCATCACCACGGCGCTGGTCTCGGGCGCGATCGTCGAGCGGATGCGGTTCTCCGCCTTCCTCGTCTTCGCGGCACTGTGGTCGGTCCTCGTGTACTCGGTGCTCGCCTACTGGGGCTTCGGCTTCGGCTGGCTGATCCACGGTGGCACGCTCGACTTCGCGGGCGGGATCGCGGTCGAGATGGCGTCGGGCTTCTCCGCCCTCGCCGCCGCGCTCGTCGTCGGGGCGCGCAAGGACTACGGGCGCCAGGCGCTGCTCCCCCACAACGCTGTCTACGTCCTGCTCGGCGCCGGCCTGCTGTGGTTCGGCTGGTTCGGCTTCAACGGCGGCAGCGGCTTCAACACCGGGCAGAACTCGACCCTGGCGTTCACCAACACGCTGATCACCCCAGCCTGCACGCTGCTGGCCTGGATGGCCCTCGACGCGATCCGCGGCCGCAAGGTCACCGCGATCGGCGCCGCGACCGCGATCGTCGTCGGCTGCGTCGGGATCACCCCGGCCGGCGGCTTCGTCAGCCCGATGTTCGCGATGGTGCTCGGGTTCCTGGTCGCGCTGCCCTGCTACGCCCTGATCGCGTACCGCACCCGCACCCGGGTTGACGAGACGCTCGACGTGCTCGCCGCGCACGGGGTCGCCGGGTTCACCGGGATCCTCTTCATCGGCTTCTTCGCCCAGGCGTCCTGGAACGGGATCTCCGACGGCTGGATCTTCGGCAACTTCGACCAGATGGTCGACCAGGCGCTCGCCGCGGTCGCCGCGCCCGCCTACGCGTTCGGCGCGACGTTCCTACTGCTCAAGCTGATCGGCGCGGTGATGCCGCTCCGGGCGGAGGAGCGCGAGGAGTCGCTGGGCATGGACGTCGTCTACCACGGCGAGGAGGCCTACGCGAGCGGCGAGGGCGCGATCCTGGTCACCCCCGAGGCCGGGCTCGACGAGCCGGTCCCGGTCGCCGACCCGGGCTAGCGCGAACCCGCGCTAGTGGTGGTGCTTCTTCTTTTTCGCCTTGACCTTGAAGGTGGTCGTCGCCGCGGCTGACTGCAGGCCGCCCGAATCGGTCGCCAGCGCGGTCAGCTGGTACTTGCCCTTTGGCAGCTTCTTGCCGTTGAAGTTGCCGGTCAGCTTGATCGCCTGATCGCCGGCGGTGAGGCCGCGGCTGAAGGTCTTCTGGCTGACCTTCGGCTTCTTCGGCTTCAGCTTGTCGATCGCGAAGCTCACCGTGGACCCCTTCGAGAGGTTGAACTTGATCGTCGAGCCCTTCGGCTTCTTCTTGCCGTTGCGGGTCAGCGACATCGCCGACTTGGTCGGGTAGAACTTCTTCGGGTCGACCTTGAGGCCGGTGATCTTCGGGGCCGTCGGGTTCACGTTGAGCTGGAACGGCGCCTGGCCCTTGAGGCCCTTGGAGTCGGTCGCGGTGATGTAGACGAACTTGGAGGTCTCCTCCGTGCCCAGTGTCTGCGTCCACGCCCAGGTGCCGCCGCCGGTGTCCGTCACCGTGCCCTGCGAAGCGGTCAGCGTCACCGGATCGGCGTCGCGGTCGTCATAGGTGCCGGTGATCGTCGCCGGCCCGCCCTGGTCGCCGGTCGTCGCGGTCTTGCTGACGGCGACGGTCGGCGCCTCGTTGCCGTTCGCGTCCGTGACCACGAGCTCGCTGATCATGCCGTTTTCGGCGTGGAAGAAGATGTGGCAGTGGAACAGCCAGCGGCCGAGCTCGCCGCCCGGCGTCGTCCCGTCCGGCATGTTCCGCGGGTCCAGCTTGACCGAGAACTCGAGGTGGTAGTTCTTCGGGATGTCGACGTTGTCGCGGAACTCCGGGTACGGCCAGGTGAAGTCGTTGCCCCCCACGGCCGGGTCGAACGGCGCCGCGTCGAGCTTCGTCGGCTGAATCGAGAAGCCGTGCAGGTGGAACGGGTGGTCCGCGGTGGTCGAGTTGACCGCGGTCAGGTGCAGCGTGTCACCCGTCTTCGCGTAACGGCTCGAGCCGAGGTGGCTGGCGTCGGTGTAGTCGAGGCCCGGCGGCAGGTCGTGGGTGCCGACGACGCCGTCGATGCCCAGCGTCGAGGCCCCGTTGGTGAGCGCGATGTTCTGGGACGCCATGCCCGTCTTCGGCGGCGTGAAGGTCGCCGGGTTGAGCAGGTTGCCGGTCGCCGCGCCCAGGGTCGGGACCAGGTCCCCGGTCGCGGCGCGCAGCGGCGTCCCGGAGGCGATCGAGAACGCCGGGCTGACCGTAGGGCCGGTCACGTTCAGGTGCATGACCGGGACGCTGGGGATGTCGGTGAAGCCGCCGCCGGTGCGGTTGTAATCGCGCGTCCAGAGCGTCCACACCCCGGTTGCCCCGGGGGGGATCGACGCGACGAGGTCGGCCCGGGTGCCGGGCGGAAGGAGCGACTCGCCGAGGTCGAAGCCGGTCGGCCACGAGCCCTGGGTGCCACCCTCCTCGACGGCGCTGTTGAGCAGACCGCCCTCGCCTCCGACTCGGAACAGCGGCATCAGCGCCCCCGTGTTGTCGGTCAGTTGCAGGCGCATGAAGCGGATCGTGGCCGCGTTCAGGACCTCGAGCCGCAGGCCCTGGCCAGGCTGTACGTTGAGCGTCTCCGCCCCCGGAGCCAGCGCCCCGACGCCGCCCGGTTGGTCGAGGAGCGGGCCGCCGGCGCGGGCGCCGACGTTGCGGCCGTTGGTGAGCACCGTCTGGCCCTCGTTGACGCGCCCGTTGCCGTTCTTGGTCTGGATGTTGGGGATGTCGCCGGCCGCGAACGGGCCCGTGGCATCGCCGTTCTCGTCGACCGGATAGGGATCGCTACCGCCGCCCCCCGAGACCACCGCCGGGCCCTCGCAGAGGTTTTTCGGCGACGGGTCGGTCTGCTTCGGCAGGGTGTTGGCGACACCGGCGCCGCCGGCCCAGGGCTGCGCGCCCGGGGGCGCGACCGTGTTGTCGTCGTACGGGTTGGCGTTGTTGGTGCCGGGGGCCTTGCAGACCGTCGTGTCGCTGAGCACGAGCTGCTTGGTGTTCGCGTCGGACGGCAGCGTGCCGACCGCCTGCAGGGGGTCCTCATTGGGATCCTTGACCACGATCATCCCGTAGAGCCCCTTATAGACCTGGTTGGTCGAGGCGTGGTGGTGGGGGTGGTACCAGAAGAACCCCGGCCGGCTGACCTTGAAGTCGTAGAGGAAGTCGCCGCCCGGAGGGACCAGGTTCTGGGTGAACGGGGTGCCGTCCATGCCGTTGGAGAGCTCGATCCCATGCCAGTGCACGCCGGTCTCGTGTTCGAGGTGGTTCTGGAAGTGGACGATCACCCGGTCGCCGACGTTGAGCTCGAAGGTCGGGCCCGGGATCGCGCCGTTATACGTCTGCGCGTGAGCCGTGATCCCGTTGCCGATGTTGACGTCCGCCTCGTCGGCGGTCAGCGTGATCTCGGTGATCTTCGGGTCCGGATTGGTGTCGATCGCGGAAGCGAGGGGAACCGCGTAGGCGCTGCCGCCCGAGGTGGCCTGGCTGGATGGGTGGCTCAACGCGAGCAGGCAGACGCTGACGATCCCGATAGTCCCTGCCAGGACGATCAGCCGATTGGACCGCTGCCGAACCGCGGACGACCTGGACCTGGACATCCAATCCTCCAAGTGGTGTGTATCCCTCCACCGGCGTTCATACCACGCGCCTGGCTGAGAAGCAAGGAATCCGTGCCTGGGGCTAGCCCGCGGGCACATCGAGCTCGACCGCGCCGCGCGTCCGGGCGCCGTCGGGCCTGTGGGCGACGACGGTGATCGTGTACGGACCCGCCACGAGGTCGATATCGGCGACGAACCGGCTCCGGGTCAGGCGGGTGACCGGCTTCTGCTCCGCCGGCCCGTCGCCGGCGGCGCCGGTGACGACGACCTGGTCCGTCGGTGCGGGGAGGTCCTCGGCTCCCTCGTACAGCCGCACGTAGACCTTGCTCGGCCCGGCCAGCTCGGGATCCGGCGTGATCCGGATCAGCCCGAACTCGACCCCGATCGTGTACTGCGGCGGCTCGCCGGGGATCCGGACCACCGACGGGATCGGCTCCGCGACCGGCAGGTCGAGCTCCAGCGGGACCTCGACCGAATCGCCGCCGCGCTCGATCAGCGCCGCCACGCCCCAGCGGCCGTCGAAGGCCATGTTCGCCCCGGAGCCCGCGTAGCTGCCGTCTCCGACCCGCTTCAGCTCGAGGGTGGAGGCGGCCACGCCCGGATCGTCGAGCGGCGTGAACGTCAGGCTGACCCGGCCCGCGTCCACGGGATCGCCGGAGTCGTGGTCGACGACGTCGGCGACGAAGCGGTTGGGGCCGGGCTCGTCCGAGACCGCGGTGAGCGTCACCTCGACGGTGGTCCCGAAGTCGCTCCCGGACGTCGAAAGCCCCGTTGTCGCCGCCGACTGGCCGCTGACCGGCGGCGCCAGCGTGCCGAGCAGGGCCGCGACCCCGAGCGCGCCGATCGCGAGCACGAGCTCCACCTGCGAAGTGCGCCGCAGCGGCCCGAGGTCGGTCTCCGCGGTCGGGACGCTGCGGCGCCGGTTGCGCGCCGCGAGCCCGAAGATGATCGCGATCAGGACGAGCTTGGCCAGCACGGCCCGGCCGTAGCCGGTGTCGAACAGGTCACCCCAGGACGAGAGCTCGTCGACCGCGCGCACGGTCCCGGTGACAAAGACGACGACGAGCGCTGCCGCGGCGACGACGGCGAACCGGCGCACGGCCGCGGCCTTGGTGGCCGAGGGCGCGCCCCGGATCCCGAGCAGCAGCGCGGCCAGGCCCCCGAACCAGATCCCGGCGGCGGCGAAGTGGGCAACCTGCGTCGTCACCGTCAACCCGGCCGGCCAGCCGCCGGCGGCGGCGTGGCCGGCGCCGACGTGGACCGCGATCGCGGCGATCGCGGCAATCGCCGCCGCGACCAGTGCCCAGCGGCGAACCCGCGGCCGGCGCCGGGCGACGAGCAGGGCCGCCCCGGCCGCGGCGAGGGCCACCGCCCGCCAGACCAGCGCGCTGCCGACGGAGGTGTCGAGCAGGTCGCCCAGCGAGCTCCCCGCCGTCCGTCGCTGCGCGACGGCGAGCAGGACGAGGCCGGCGACCGAGGCCAGCCAGCCGGCGGCCGCGAGGATCAGGTCCGTGCCCCGCGGGCCGCCGAACCCGGCGGCGCCGGCGACCGCGGCCCCAATCAGCGCCACGAGGCCGAGCAGCAGTAGCCAGCGGGCGATCACCTCGAGCGCCGAGGTTGCCGGGCTGGCGGTGGTGGCGGTGGCTGCGACGCCGGTCGGCGAGACCCGGATCCCGAAGGCGTAGGCGCCCGCGGTGGCATGCCCGTCGACCGCCGAGACCACCCTGTAGCTGACCGTGTAGACGCCGCGGCCGAGGCGCGGCACGGGGACGCTGAGCGAGAGCGGGTCGCCGCCGACCGGCTGGGTGTCCCCGGACTGCTGCGGCGTCCCGGACGAGTCGAGGACCGAGATCGTCGACAGCGACGCCTGCGGCTGTTCGGAGAACGAGAGCCGGACGGTCTCGGGCGAGGCGCCCAGCTCAGCGCCGGGGACGGGATCGGAGGTGGTCAGGCCGGCGTGCGCGCCGGCCTGCTGGGCGGCGAGGCCGACCAGCAGCCCGGCGACCGTCAGGAGGGTGGCGGCGCGGCGGCCGGTCACTAGCCCTGGCGACGCCCGCGGATCACGACCACGAGGGCCGCGGCGAGGGCCATCGCAGCGAGCGCGAGCGCGACGAGGGCGATCGTCCTGGCGCTATCGGCGTCGTCGCTTGCCTGATCGATCCGCGACTGGTCGGACACGATTCGCTGGGCGATCTCGCCGAGGGCCGGATCCTTGACCGGGAACTCCACCTCGGAGACCGGGATCACGCACTCGAAGGTGCGCTCGGAGCAGGTCGCGCCGGTGCTCACGGCGCGGCCGGCGATCGAGGCGCTGAAGCGGAACGAGTAGGTGCCCGGGCGGGTCGGCACGAGCGCCCCGCGAAACGCGCCGGGCTCCTCGGACGGGACGAGCGGGACCACGGTCTCGGCGCCACCGAAGCTGACCTGCACCTCGGGCGACGGGCCGAGGTCGTTGACGGGCGCGCCGCCGGCGCCGGTGACCCCTACCTCGACGAAGTTGTCGAGCCCCGCCAGCGGCGGCTCGTTGCCCCAGCCGAGCGTGACCTCGTAGGGCCCGATCTGCCGGGTGACGTGCGCGGAGGCGGCGGGCGCGAGGGCCAGCGCCACGGTCGCCACGCACAGCACCACCAAACGCCCGCCTCGTCCGGATTGCCGCACGCGCAGACTCTAACCAGCGGGACGCGGGCCGATCAGGACCTCGAGCAGATCCCCCACGTCGCCCTGCTCGACCAGGGGGTGGCGCAGAGGCAGGTCGGGCACGACCTGGTAGCGGTTGCGCCGGCCCTCCCGTTCGCGCAGCACGTAGCCCTCCTCGACCAGCTCGGAGACGATCCGGTGCGCGGCGCGCTCGGTGATTCCGACGGCCGCGGCGATATCACGGAGCCGGATGCCCGGGTCGCGCGCGACGCAGACGAGCACGTGGGCGTGGTTGGTGAGGAAGTCCCAGCCGGGTGGACGGGCGACGCCCTCCCCCGCAGTATCTATAGACGAAGAATTCATGAATCGACGTTACACTCTAGATCTACTCGAAGGGAAAGAGATGACAGACGAAGGCGCCGCTCCACCGTTCTCCGGCTATGACCGCCTCGACGCGAGGCAGGTGATGAACGGGCTTTCCGGTCACACCCAGGTCGAGCTCGAGGCCGTCGAGGTCTACGAGCGATCCCACGGCAATCGCGAGCCGGTGCTCGACAAGCTTCGCTGGATGCGGGGACGCGAGCCGCTCCCCGGCTACGACGCCCTCACCGTCGAGGGGATCGTCGCGGCCCTCGAACCGGCGGATCTGGTGACGCTGAAGAAGGTTCGCGCCTACGAGCGCAAGTTCGCGAATCGCCCCGGCGTCCTCGACGCCGTCCTCGAAGACCTCCACCGCCTGCAGGCGAACAGGGTCGCGGCCCCGGTCCCGGCCTACCAGCCCGGCGGTGCTCCGGGGTGACCACGGACACGCTGCTCCGCCTCGTCGACCTCGAGGCGGAGGCGAGACACGCCCAGGAGCGCTACCGGCTCTACCGGGCAAAGGCGTACGGTCCGCGCTTCAGCAGTGTGGAGCGCCTACGTGAGCTCGAGCGGACATCGAAGCATGCGGACGACCGCCTCCGGCGGGCGAGGGACGTTCACGACCCGGACGCCTCTCACTAGGGACGCCGCGACTAGCTAGCGGCTCATCGACATGCCGCCGGCCGCCTCTGAATCGGGCACGGTCAGACCCGGCACATCGCTCGGGGCCCAGCCGACGCCGATCGCCAGCGCAACGAGCACAGCCGCGATCGCCCCGTTGGCGAGCCGCTCCCACGGGAGCAGCTTCTCGGCGGCGACGAGCAGCGCCACGGCGAGCATCCAGGCGACGCTCATCACGCCGACCGCGAACAGCACCGCCATCAGCGCCCAGCAGCAACCGATGCACCAGCCGCCATGTTGCATGCCCATCACGACCGCGCCGAGCGGCCCGTCGCGCCAGGAGCTGACCACGAAGCCGAGCGGGTTGCGGCACTTGGAGAGGCACCGGTCCTTGAGCGGGGTCAGCTGATAGACGGCGGCGAGGCCGACCGCCGCCGCCGCCACATACCGGCCGTCGCTGCCCCAGGAGAGGGCCCCGAGATCGAGCGAACGGCCGAGCTCGTAGACGCCGTAGGCGAGCAGCCCGAAGGCCGTCCAGGCGAGCAGATAGCCGCCGACGAAGGCCGCTGTGCCCAGGCCGCCGCGCCCGTCCCGCCCACGCTTGCCCCGCTCGACCTCGGCGTAGGTCGCGACCACCGGCGAGAGCGACGGGAACATCATCGCGGCCATCATCGCGACCCAGGCCGAGACGTAGAAGCCGATCGTCCCGGGGTCCGTTCCCGGGCCGGCGTCCATGCCCGCCATCCGCCTGGACGTCGCCAGCCAGGCGAGCGCGGAAGCGGCCAGCAGCGCGGCGACGACCGCGACCTGCCTGGGGTCCGCTCGGCGCTGCCGGGTCGTCGCTTCCACGGCCTCAGACCCTAGTGGCGCCGATAGGCGCCCTCCCACATCTCCAGGTAAGCCTCGGCGGAGCGAAAGAACGGGCGCAGCATCCGGCGACCGTGCGGCTGATGCTCGATGTCGGCGACCAGATCCGCGATCAGGCCGTAGTGGGCGACGCCGTCGACGTTGAGGTCGTACGTGCGCTCGCCGGTCCGCTGGCGGACGAAGCGGACGTCGCAGACGAACGACTTGAACGGGTAGTGCAGCGGGTCGGCTCCCGCGCCGGGCCGAGGGCCGGGGAGCGCCGAGAAGCCGCCCGTGTCGGTGCCCAGGGCGACGGCGCTGCCGCCGGCGCCCGTGGCCGAGCGCTCGAGCCGCCGCAGGTCGGCGGCCATCTCCGGCGCAGTGCCAGGCCTCACCGTCGCCAGGCCGCCGAGCTCGTAGAGCCGCTTCAGCTGGGGCGCGGTCCACTCGCCGCCGGTGCCCGTGTGGCTGGAGACGAGCGGGTAGCCCTTCTCCTCGGCGATCTCGAACACTGCCTCGCGCGCCTTCTGGCTCAGATGGTCGGTCTCGATCAGCATGTGCTCGGCGATCATCCGCCTGACCAGGTAGGCGCCGATGTCTGTCAGCCCCTCGGCGTTGCACTGGCCGCCCGCCTCGCCGGCGTCGCCGCAGGGCTCGGTGGCGAACGGATGCCCCGTCTGCGCGACCTCGAAGGTCTTGATGAAATCGCCCTTGGCGCCCTCCTCGAAGGCGGCGCCGCCGAACGCGTTGTCGATCCAGTGGGTGATGAACATGCTGCGCAGGCCGAGCCGGCGGAGCTCACTGAGGCCGGCGTCGACGTCCTCGCGGGTGCACTGCGGCACGCCCTGCAGCTCGCTGCACCCGAACGGATTCGACGCCTCCATCCCGATCACGACCGCGAGCTTGCCCTGCTCGATCACCCGCCGCGCCTGGAACGGGTTGGTGACGATTCGCAGCCAGCCCCGCCCGCGGCCGCCGCTCTGGGCGTCGACGTAGTCCTGGAGCGCGCGCAGCTGCTCGATCTCGAGCTTGATCGTCTCCATCTCGTCGCAGGAATGGGTTCGCACCGGCTCGATCTCGCACAGCGGCTGGTCCTCGACGGTCTGCGCGACGACCAGCCGCATCCCGGCCTTCCAGACCCGCTTCAACCACATGTAGTAGGTCTGCTGGTGCGTGTAGGTATCGAAGACCGGCCAGCCCGCGAAGCTCGGCCAGCCGTCGGTGTCGTGGGTCCCGGTCGGCTCCCCGGTCCGCAGCAGGTTGCCGGTCACGTCGAGGCTGCCGTCGGGCCCGTGCACGTCCGCGTCGTGGCCGAGCGCCTCGGTGACCCCGAGCCGGTCGAAGGGCTCGCCGTAGATCACGCTGCCGCCGGCGCGCAGGTTGGCGGTGATGTGCAGGTGAACGTCGGCGAAGCCGGAGACCGACCCGTCCGGGTTCGTCGGGTCGAACCTGCCCCGGGCCCCGACCCGAGCCTCGGGATAGCGCGCGCAACCGCGAGCCGCGGCGAACCGGAATCGGTCGCCGTCGCCGGGGACTCCGACGGTCAGCGCCCCGCCGGCCGGCTCGACGACGAGCCGGGTTCCGTACGCGGTCGATGCGATCGTGAACGTGCCGTTGGCGAGCCTGCGAAGCCGCCACTCCGTCTCCGGACCGGGGGTGTCGGCACGCGCGGCGTCGCCGACCTGGCCGCCGGCGATCAGCGTCCGCTCCGAGTCCTGGATCAGGTACGTCGGCAGGGCGGTCGGCTTCAGGTACAGCGGCGTTGCGTCGGCGCGTCGCGCGTTCGCGGCGTAGCCGTCGCCGTCTATCGCGAGGAAACGGTCGGTTGCCGACGACCTCAGCGCCACGCAGCCGTTGGCGAGGTCGGCGCGCGATGGGCTCTGTGCGACTCGGGGCGCCGCGGAGCGCGAGGCGCCCTCCCCCGCCGGCCACGCGGTCGCCGCGGCCAGCCCCACCCCCATCACCACAACGGTTAGCCCGGCCAGCGCCCGCGCCAACGTTCCTCCCATTCGTCGGAATCGGGGCAGGACGCTATCGCTTCTCGGACATCGCCCGCTCGCGTCCGCGGACCCGCTCACCGGCCCGCCGCTTGGCGCCGGTCGGCAGCCATCGGGAGAGCCGCGAGCGGTGATCGGCCGCCCACCGGTACCCGCGCTCGGTCAGGCCCGGGAACCGCGCGAACGCGGCGGCCGGCACCCGCCCGCCGGGCAGCAGTCGCAGCAGCGGCGGGAGCGCCGCGCCCCCTGAGAACCGGTCCCCCTTGGGAGAGATCAGGTGCCAGGAGGCCATTCGCTCGGCCGGCGTCAGGTCGGCGAGCAGGTCGTCGGCCTCGGGTAGCTGGAGGGCGAGCGGGCGCAACCGGCCCGCGCCATCCCAGCGCAGCAGGCCGGAGAGCAGCCACTGGCAGAAGCCGCAGTCCGCGTCGTAGAGGACCGCCCACACGACGAACCCCGGCTAGGCTGGCGTAGGTGCCGGGTCTCCGCCGCGCTCGCGCCAGGTCCGCCCGATCTCGCCGATCATCCGCGGGTAGACGATCAGGTGGCGGAACGGCCTGATCGCGGCCATGTAGGCGTCCCCGGCCAGTCCGTTCGGCTTCACCAGCACGGCCATCTGGCCGCGGTAGCCGCCCGTCCCGTCCGCGACCCAGCCGAGGTGCATCACCCCATGCATGGTCCGGTTAGCGATCTCCGCGGCGAACTCGTCGTCGAGCAGGTACAGCGGGCGGAAGGGGAGCGCCTCGAAGCCCGGGCCGGATCCGGTGGCACGCAGATCCGCCGGCAACCGGTCGCGGAGCGTCGCCACCCGGGAGCCGACGCCGGAGTCCGGCTCATCCCACCCGAGCAGCTCGCCGAGCTTCCAGCGGATCGCGAACAAGGCGCTGACCACGCGCGAGGACCCCCGCGCCGGGTCCCCGGAGGCAAACGCGTCCACGAGCCGGGGAAAGTCGTCCGCGCCGCCCGGCGTCGGCAGCGCCCACACGTCCTCGATCCGGAAGTCGCGGGTGAGCTCATGGATCCGCCACGGCCGTGACGTGTGCGCGGTGTTCGGGAGCTTCATCGGTGGCACCTCCATCCATACGGTACGGCTACTTCGACGACCGGCCCGCGCCGCCACCGCTCTAACCTCGTTCCATGCGCGAGACCATCGGTCCACCGCTGCGAGCGGCGGCGTTGATCGCCTTCGTCCTCGGGCTCGTCCTGCTCTTCCTCCACCCGCCTTCGTTCGCGGGCCTCGGCGATCTGGTCGCCCTGCTGGCCGGGGTGCTGGCGATCGTGCTGGTCACCGCCTGGCTGACGGTGGCGCTGATCGGCCGCGAGCTGCCCGAGCCCGAGTTCCGCAAGCTCGTCGACCGCAGCGAGGCGCTCGCCGAGCTGCCGCCCCCGGACCTCCCGCCGACCGACTTCGACCTGCTCGTCATGCAGGCGCTCGACGACCTGCCGGAGGATGTTCGCGAGCTGCTGCGGACGACGCCGGTGATCGTCTCCAGCCTCGGTCGCGAGCACCACGCCTACGGCCACTATCTCGGCGGCACGATCGCCCGTGACCACTACGCGAACCGGATCGTCATCTACCAGGACACCCTGGAGCGCGACTTCGGCCACAACCCCGAGCTCCTTCGGGCCCAGGTCGAGCGCACCGTGCGCCACGAGGTCGCCCACCACCTGGGCTGGAACGAGCCCGGCGTGCGCGGCCTCGGCCTCTAGGCGAGCGGCGCGGGGTGGCGCCGCTCGCCGTCCGCCTGCGGTGTCAGCTGATCTCGACGACGATCAGCGTGTTGCCCTCGGCATCCCGAAGCCAGAACAGCGGGGGCACCGGGCCCCCCATGCGACTGACCTCGTCGTCCACGTCGACGCCGCGGGCCCGCAGCTCCGCGTGGTACCCGTCGATGTCGTCGGTCTGCAGGGCGATGCCCGTGTCCTTGCCGCCGGCCTCTCCGGTCGGGCCGGGGGGGCAGAGCGCGATGGGGGTCTCCGCGCCGCTCGGGGCGACCTCGATCCAGCGGTAACCGTCTTCGTCGCCGAACGGCACGTCGGCGCGCTTTTCGAGTCCGAGCTTCTCCGTGTAGAACGCGAGCATCGCGTCCTGGTCGGCGACCGGGACGATCACGTTCGCGAGTTGGCTGACTGCGGTTGTGGCGGTGGTGCTCATTGCGCCTCCTAAGTGGTTGTGGTTCCGCCCCATAGACCGGAGCCCACGGCAAAACTCATCGCGCTTCGGGTCGGCGCCCGACGAGCTAGGCCGCGGGCTCGACGAGGATCTCGTGCTCCTCGTTCAACCAGATCGCGGAGGCGGGAACGTCGATGAACCGGGCCTCGTCCTCGAGCAGCGCGGTGGACGCAGCTACGCCCGCCTCCTCGCTCATCACGGCGACGAGATCCTCGATCGAGTCCCACCAGAGCTCGGCGATGCCGTCGTAGGGTTCGCCGGTGATCTCACGAGACCCCGCGAGCGCCGCGTCGATCGGGGTTTCGATCCTGTGCGACTGGACGTAGCGTCGGACGCGTAGCGTCTGGGCGTGGGTGGCGACGAGCTGCGCGTGCTCGTCGCGCCAGTAGCGGTGGAACTCCGCCGCCTCGACGCCGGGTTTGCGGCGGATCACGAAGGTGAGCTTGATCATCGGCCGCGCCAACCCGCTCGCATGTCGCGAGTCTAGCCTCGCTGAGTCAGCTCCGGCTGCGTTTCGGGACCTACGGCCCGGTCGGTCGCATAACTCCGGTCTCAGCCGAAGTGACCGCCGTTCCAGCCCTCGATCGCGCTCAACAGCGTCAACGCCAACGCCAAGCCGGCGCCGAGTGAGGCGGCCACCAGCATCCCGCGCACCCCCGTTCCCGGGACTGCCTGGCGCCGGATCGGGCCCCAGTCGGCCCGCAGCGATCGGACCATCCTTGGGACGTAGGCGAGGAAGTGGATCGCGAACACAACGCCGAAGACGATGAACGCGATCTGGTGGACTTGCAACACCTGATCGGAGCGGTGGCCGAGCAGTAATAGCCACACGCCCGTTGCCAGGACTCCGACGGTGCTTGCGACCAGGACCGGGGCCAGCAGCCGCAGCGGCAGAAGCGGCGGGCCCTTCACGCGATAGGCCTTCGCTCCCGTGTAATAGCGAACGAAGCGGTAGCCCACGCTGGCGATCTTCAGAAGCACCGGGGGGATGAGGAGCAGCCCGATGAACATGTGGACGCCGACCAGGCCGCCCATGCGGATGATCGTGATGCCCTCGGCAGCCAGCAAGAGGATGAGCAGGGCCGCCGTCGCGCTGGTGAGCATCTCGTTGCCCTCGGCGCCAAGTCGCTCACTCCCAGTGACCCCGGCGGCGCGCCGGCTCTGGGCGCGCGGCGCCGCCGGCCGCATCGGGATCGCCTCATCGCGGAGCGCTGTGTGCTCTCGCAGTCGCACGGTCTGAGCCTCACCCGTCGCCCTGAGGGTGAACTAAGCGATTCATGAGATTCCACTTATGCGGGCAGCGTCAGCGACATGGCGACGGGTCGCCTCGGTGATGATCGCCGCCAAGTCCTCGTCGCCGTGCCCGCGGGCGATCGCGCCGCGCCAGCGGCCCTCGACCGCCTCCGTCAACGGCAGCTCCAGCCCCACGTCCTTTGCGGCGGCCAGGGCCAGGGCGGTGTCCTTGAAGGCGTGCTGCAGCGGAAACCCGGGCGCGAAGTCGCCCGCGACCATCGCCCGGCCCTTGGCGACCGCGTACGGCGAGGCCATCGCGTTGTCGGCGAAGAGGTCGATGAACTCGTCCGGGTCCAGGCCCAGCGCATCGTTCAGGGAGAGCGTCTCGGCCAGAGCCTCGGTGCTGGCCGCCAGCCAGTTGTTGAGCACCACCTTCATCCTGGTGCCGTTGCCTGCCCGGCCGAGCCAGTACGTGTGGCGACCGATCGCGTCGAAGATCGGCTGCACCCGAGGGCGGGTGTTCTCGGGTCCCGAAGCGAGGATCACCAGCTCGCCCTCCTGCGCCGGGCCGGTGCTTCCGGAAACCGGCGCGTCGACGAACTCGATCTCGTGGCTCGCGGCGAGCTCAGCGAGTCGCTGGGTCCAGGTGACGCCAACCGTGCCCATCTGGATCCAGATCGATCCGGGCCTGAGCGCGCTCGCCGCACCGTCGTCGCCGTCGACCGTGTCCGCGGTCGCGGCGCCGTCGGTCAGCATCGTCAACACCACATCCGCATCGGTGGCGGCGATGAGCGGGGATGAGGCCAGGGTGGCGCCGCCGCCGACCAGAGCCGCGGCACGTGACTCGGTGCGGTTCCAGACGATCACCCGGAAACCGGCCGCAAGCAGATTGCGGGCGAGCGGCGCTCCCATCCTTCCCGTCCCCAGGACGGCGATCGTGGGCGGATCGGGATTTGGGTTGAGCGGAAACGGCAACATGGTTCCTCCTATCGCGCGTCGGTTTCGGTGAAGACGCTGGTCTCGGTGCTCAGACGACCCAGCTCGGGAAACGGCCCGGCGACCGGCACCGAGCCCGCCATGATCCGATCGACGTGCGCGAGGTCGGCGTCGCTCAGGCGGAGCTCGCCCGCGGCGACGCTTTCCTCGATATGCCTCGGACTGCGGGCGCCGACGATCGCGACGTGAACGGCCGGATTGGCCAGCGTCCATGAGATCGCCAGCTGGGAGACCGAGATCCCGAGCTCGTCGGCGGCAAAGCGCTCCAGCTCGCCGACCGCCTCCAGGTTTCGCCGGAAGGTCTCGCCCGCGAACACAGGGCTGTTGCTTCGCCAGTCGTCGTCGGCGAAGGCCGTCTGCTCGTCGATGTTGCCGGTCAGCAGCCCATGGGCGAGGGGCCCGTAGACGAGGACTCCGATGCCATGCTCGCGGGCATAGGGAAGCACCTTCGCCTCGACGTCGCGGCGGAACAGGTGGTAGGGCGGCTGGAGCGTCTCCACCGGCCGAATGCGCGCGAACTCGGCCATCTGGCCCGCGTCGTAGTTGGAGACGCCGACGTGGCGAATCTTTCCCTCCTCCACGAGCTCCTCGAGTCCCGCGGCCGTGTCGGCAAAGGGGACCCTGGGGTCGGGCCAGTGCACCTGGTAGATGTCGATGTGGTCGACGCCGAGCGCGCGGAGGCTGTCCTCGACTCCGGCGCGAAGGAAGGCTGGGCTCGCGTCGCGAACCAGGCCGTCGTCGGTCATCCGCAAGCCGCCTTTGGTGGCGATCACGACCTCGTCGCGACGGTTGTCGAGATCGTCGCGAAGCGCCCGTCCCAGCAGCTGCTCCGAGGCCCCGAATCCGTAGCCCTGGGCGGTGTCGAAGAGGTTCACCCCGAGCTCGCGCGCGTGCCGGATCGCGGCGATCGCCTCCTGCTCGTCGAACTCTCCCCACTCACCTCCGAGCTGCCAGGTGCCAAAGGCGATCGGGTAGACCTCGAGGCCGGTGGTTCCGAGCGTGACGGTGTTCGTGGCGGTGGTGCTGGTGCTCATGGTCCTGCTCCCTTCCGTTTTTGTCATGGCGCCGAGTCTGCTCCGTCGCGATAATCTCTGCAACAGAAATCGTTGCTTTGATTAAGCAGCTTGGGAGATAAGTAGGGAGACCTTGGAGCTTCGCCAGCTCGAGTACTTCGTCGCCGCGGCCGAGGAGGGCCACTTCAGCCGCGCCGCGGACCGGGTGAATATCGTCCAGTCCGGGCTCTCGGCCTCGATTCGCTCGTTGGAACGGGAGCTGGGCACGCGGCTGTTCGATCGCACCACCCGCCGGGTCGAGCTGACCGAATCGGGCCGGGCGCTGCTGGCCGAGGCGCGCCGCGTGCTGGGCGCGGCGGCAACCGCTCGCGAGGCCGTGGCCGGAGTCGAGGGACTCAAGCGCGGGACGCTGTCGCTCGGGATCATGCAATCGCTGGCCGTCGTCCAATTGCCGGCGCTGCTGGCGCGGTTTCACTCGGCCCATCCCGGTGTCGACATCCGGCTGCGTCAGGCGGGAACGACGGCGCTCTTGCGTGAGGTTCGCGAAGGCAGGTTGGAGCTGGCGTTCGCGTCGCTCCCGGAGACGGCGCCGGCGGGCCTCGTGGGCCACGAGCTGCTCAGCGAGGCGATGATGCTCGCCTGCGCGCCCGACAACCCACTCGGGGAGCGCGACTCGGTCGGCCTCGCGAGCCTGCGGGACCAGGACTTCGTCGACGGTTATCCGGACTGGGGTTTGCGGATGGCCAGCGACCGGGCGTTCGCGTCGGCGGGGATCGAGCGCCACGTGGCCTTCGAGGTCAACGACATGGGCACTTTGCTCGAGCTCGTCGCCCACGGGCTCGGGGTTGCGATCATCCCGCGATCGCTCGCGCCGCTTCGCACGCCGCTTCGTTTCGTTCGCCTGCGCGGCAAGCCTCCCCGCTGGAACGTAACCCTGGTCGCCCCGGAACACATGGAGCTGAGCGCAGCAGGCCGCGCGTTCCTCCAGATGGTCATCGGTGAGGACGCCTAGGGCGACTTGGGCCCCGAGGCGAGAGCTCGCTCGCACTCGGCTGTCAGGAGAGCCGCTCATCGGCGCAACTGCTCGGCGGGCTTGAAGTGCGATTGCTTGTCGCCCATCTCATTTCGCCACCAGGTCTCGCGGCGCCAGCGGGCATAGCGGTCCTGGAAACGCTCGACCGTCGGGCTGTGCCGGCGCAGCGTGTCAACGAGCAGATTCGCCGGTGCCTGCAGCAGCGGGTGTAGAGCCCACGGCCACGGATTGGGCATGTCGTACTTTCGGTAGAAGCGGCCGGGGAGGAAGTAGCGCGTGTAGCCGACCTGCGCGCGGTAGTTGATCTCGTCGCGCACCCGCTTGCGCCAATGAGTACCGGGCTTCGGCGTGAACGCGCGAGGGTAGGACTCGACCAGCTCGACGCCGTCTGCACCCGCGGTTCCGGCGCATTTGAGCAGGAACACCGCGCTCAGCTGGAGTCCCTCCCTGACCGTCTCGGGGTACCAGCGGGGCTGGACGCCCAGCAGGTGCCCGATGTAGCGCCAGTAGTGCATCATCGCCTCGATCTCGCGGATCGAGGTTCGGTATCCCATCAGGTGCATCGCCAGCCCCGGGGTGAGGCTCGAGGACATCAGCGTGATCAGCGCGTCGGACTGGCTGATCGGGACCCCCCACGCCTCCAGGTCCCAATCCGGGTGAGCGATGATCCGTCGCCGGAGGAACACGTGCATGATCCGCACGCGCATCGCAGTAGCGCGCCCCGCTCCGCCGGGCTCGAGCCCGCCGGGTTCGGAGACGTCGATCCAAAATCGGGCGGTCTCCATGAACCGGTTCAGAGCGGAGTCGCCGGCATACGTTCCCGTGAACGAGAGCGGTTTGACGATCGAGCTCTCCGTGTAGCCGAGCAGCGTCTCGACGCCGGCGAAGCTGAAGACCGCCGGCCCGTATCGTCGGAAGAGCGCCGCGCCTTGCTCGACGAGATCGGGGTCGAGCCATGCGGGCGGCCGTTCGAACTCGTTGAACAGTCGGCGCATCGAGTCCGGCGCGTCGGTCACCGAATCGACGCCGTGCGCGATCGCCCGGTCGAGCATCCGGCGCCCGTCGTTCGCCCCCCGTGAGAGGTACACCTGGTCGACGAACGCCTCGGCGACAGGATCGGCGTCGTAATAGCCGTATGCGAACGCTCGAATCCGATCCTCGTCGGGGATCGGGTCGAACCGCAGCAGCCGTCGGCTTACGGCACGCGCACGCCGCATTCGACGCCCGTCGACCCGCTGCCAGAAGCCGAGGAACTCGCCCGGGACGCGGTCCCCGTCGGCGGCGATCGTCGCCGGGGACTCGGCCGCCGGGATCGTGCTCTCCGCGACAGTCATGCGATCGTCCGGCGAAGCGTGATCGCGACTTCGAGCTGGACCGCTCGCGGCACCATCCCCCTCGCGCCCCGGATCCCGAGCGCGACGCGGTCCACCTCCGTCTGACAGGCGAGCTCGACCACCCCGTCGGCTGGCTCGTCCAGCGTTACGTCCAGGGACAGCGGGGTGCAGGCGTCCGCAACGAACAGGTCCCCGTCGATCCGGACCCCGCCCGGATCGTCGCCGGTGATCGAGTGTGCTTCATAACGAAGCTGCGGGTGGCGGTTGACGTTGAAGAAGCCTCGCGAGCGAAGGTGACGGTCGCGCAGCCGATTGCCCGTTTCGATCGACGAGGCGATGATCACGAGGGCGCCGCCGACATGATCCTGACCGACGACGAGGTGTCCAGATAGCGAGCGGAAGCGTCCCTCGGTCGTCGCGAGCCCGGCGAGCGCGCCGGCCAGAAACCGTGCATGTGAGGCCTCGGGATCGACCAGCCAGCTCCCGGACAGGGCCTGAGGCGTATCAAGGGCCGGCTGGCGGGTCTGTCTGTCGGCTGTGGTCGGCATCACAGGCTCGAGGGGAGGCTGGATCCGGCGAGCGCGAAGAACCACACGACCATGGCGAGCGCCGCCACGAGCACCGAGGCCACCATGAGCTTGTCCAGCACGGTCAGCCGCAGCGAACCCGAGTCGCTCAGGCTGCGGCGCCAGGCAGGTTCGACCCGCGCCCGCGGGGCGGTGCCGGTCAGGCGCATGTGCACGCGCTCGGCGCGCGCCAGCAGCAAGCCGACAAATGCCATCGCCGTGGGGATCCCAGCCGCCAGGGCCAGCAGCGGGACGAACCCCATCTCGGCCGGGGAGTTGCTCAGCTGGGAGGCGAGCCACAACCCGGCGATCGGGATCACGGTCCACACCGCGAGGCTCCCGACCGCCATCAGCGCCATGAGCGCGGCGGCGGCCATCCGTTCCCCTGTCATGTCGCTTGCCGTCATCGAAATCATCCTTTCGGTCGAATCGGTCAATGCTGGGACCGTAGTACAGATGTTGATGATTGTCAACATCTTTATGGTCAGATGTCATACACCCGCTAGGATGCGGGCCATGGCTCAAGCGAGGAGCGCAGGCAAGCGGGCGGGACGGCCGAAGGCACAGGACGCTCCGGTGACCGTCGAGCAGATCCTCGACACGGCCTTTCGCGCCTTCGCGACTTGCGGCTATGACGGGGTGGCTGTGCGCACCCTCAACCGCGAGCTGGGCGTCAGCCACAACCTGATTCACCAACGCTTCGGTTCCAAGCAGGACCTCTGGTACGCGGCGGTCGACAGGGCGTTCAGCCAGCAGGTCACGGAGCTCGCGACCGCGTTCGATCCAACGCTCGCCGACCCGCTCGACCAGCTCAACCACGCGATCCGTCGCTTCGTGGGCTACTCCGCCGAGCACCCCGAACTGCTCGGGCTGATGAACATCGAAGGTCGCGTCGACGGCGAGCGGCTCGACTACATCTACGACAACTACGTCGCACCGGCGCTGGCACCGCTCGGCCGGCTGCTCGACCACCTCCACGAGAAGGGACGGATCCGCCCGATCAGCCTACGAGCGCTCTTCTTCCTGATCGCACACGGCGCCGCCGCCCCGTTCACACTCGCCCCGCTCGCGACCCGCTTCGACAACAGGGACCCACTCGACCCCGGCCAGGTCGCCGAGCAAGCTGCCCTCACCGCAGACGTGATCACCAGCGGATTGCGGATCAACACGCCCGGCGCTTAAAGCCCCCGCCGGCGCCGAGAACGCCCGAACCGGAGCCCGCTGGCCCGGATTGGGCCGCGCGGCCCCCAGCCGAGTGCGCTACCCGTGAATCGTGGTGTTGCCGGGTTCCGTCCACGCCTGTCTAAGCGTGTGCAGGTCAGTGGAGCGCCGCTTCGCCGAACTAGGGGGGTCCCCTGAGGCGAACGTGGGCGATCTGCCGGATGCTCGCACTCGTCCCCTACGAGAGGAGTCTCCAATGGCAATCGACGCGACAACCACGCTCGACGAAGCCAAGGTCGGCGCATTCGTAAACCGCGTCGTCGACGAGCTTGGTGCCACCCTCAACGCTGCACTCGTCGTGATCGGCGACGAACTCGGCCTATACCGCGCGATGTCGGGGGCCGGCGGTCTCACCCCGGGTGAGCTGGCCGAACGCACCGGCACGTCGGAGCGCTACGTGCGCGAGTGGCTCAACGCGCAGGCCGCCGGCGGTTACGTCGAGTACGACCCGCAGGAGCGTCGCTACTCGCTGCCCCCCGAGCACGCGGTGGCGCTCGTCGACGAGGAGAGCCCCTTCTTCATGCCCGGGGCGTTTCAGCTCATGACCGCGAGCCTGCGCGACGAGCCGAAAATCCGCGAGGCGTTCCTGAGCGGCGCCGGGGTCGGTTGGCACGAGCACGACCACGGCGTGTTCGAGGGATGCGAGCGCTTCTTCCGGCCCGGCTATGCGGCCCACCTCGTCTCGTCGTGGATCCCCGCACTCGATGACGTCGAGGACAAGCTGCGCGCCGGCGCAAAGGTCGCCGACATCGGATGCGGGCACGGCGCCTCGACCGTCCTCATGGCCTCGGCCTTCCCCGCCTCGAGCTTCGTCGGCTTCGATTACCACGACGCCTCGATCGAGCAGGCCTGCGAGCGGGCGCGGGAGGCCGGCGTCTCGGATCGCGTGCGCTTCGAGGTCGCGCCGGCGGCCGGCTATCCGGGCGACGGCTATGACCTCGTCACCACGTTCGACTGCCTGCACGACATGGGCGACCCCGTGGGGGCCGCCCGCCACGTGCTCGGGTCGCTGGACTCGGACGGCACCTGGCTGATCGTGGAACCCTTCGCGAACGACCGGGTGGAGGACAACCTGAACCCGGTCGGACGCGTCTACTACGGGGCCTCGACCCTGCTGTGCACCCCTGCGTCGCTGTCGCAGGAGGTCGGGCTCGCGCTCGGCGCACAGGCCGGCGAGGGGCGCCTGCGCGACGTCGTCACGAGTGGGGGGTTCTCGCGCTTCCGACGTGCGAGTGAGACCCCGTTCAACCTGGTGCTCGAAGCACGGCCATGAGTACCGTCGCAACCGGGACTACGATTCCCGCCGTGCCCGAGGTTGCGGTGCCAGGCGCTTCGGCCGGCGAGCAGACGAGAGCCCGCTATCCCGACGCGGAGGGCTTTATCGAGCGCGACGGGGTGCGGGTCTTCTGGGAGTCCTACGGTCAGGGCGAGCAGACGCTCCTCTTCCTACCGACCTGGACGCTGGTGCACTCGCGTATCTGGAAGGCGCAGATCGGCTACTTCGCTCGGCACTTCCGCGTCATCTGCTTCGACCCGCGCGGCAACGGGCGCTCGGACTGCCCCCCGGACTCCGAGGCGTACGCCGAGGCGGAGTTCACGCAGGACGCGATCGACGTCATGGACGCTTGCGGCGTGGAGCGCGCCGTGGCCGTCTCACTGTCGACCGGTGCGCAGCGCGCGCTCCTGATGGGCGCCGAGCATCCCGAGCGCGTCGCCGGTCTGGTCTTCGTAGCCCCGATGTTCCCTGTCAGCCGGCTGCGGTCACTTCCGTGGCGCCTGATTCGAAAGCCACGCGTCGTTGCTCTCGCCAGCACCAGGCCACCGCTCACGACTCGCAGCTGGGGCAAGCTGAACCCGTACTACTGGCGGCACGGCGGCTACGCCGACTACGTCAGGTGGTGGGCGGAGCGGATGCTCCCGGAGCCCCACTCGACGAAGCAGATCGAGGATGCGATCGCGTGGTCGCACGAGACGGACGGTTCAACGCTCGCTCTGACCAGCGAACACGGACTCGCGGCGACGGCAACGCGGCGGAATCAGATCGAACTGGCCAAGCGGGTCCACTGTCCAGTGCTCGTGGTTCATGGCAAGAAGGACAAGTGCACCCCCTACCCGGACGGCAAGGCGCTGGCGAAGGTCACCGGCGGGCGCCTCGAGACGGTTGAGGACGCGGGCCATCTCCCCCATGCGCGCAAGCCGGTTCAGGTGAACCTCGCTCTGCGGGAGTTCATGGACAACACGCCGCGACCCGACCCGACCGTCCACCGCTCCGACGGCCGCAAGCGTGCGCTCTACATCTCCTCGCCGATCGGCCTCGGCCACGCGCAGCGTGACGTAGCGATTGCGCGCGAGCTGCGAAACATCGTCGATGGCCTGGAGATCGACTGGCTGGCCCAGGACCCGGTCACGCGCGTGCTTGAGGCCGAGGGCGAGCGCGTCCATCCGGCGAGCGCGCATCTGGCCAACGAATCGAGCCACATCGAGTCGGAATCGGCCGAGCACGACCTGCACTGCTTCCAGGCCATCCGCCGGATGGACGAGATCCTGATCAACAACTTCATGGTCTTCCACGACGTCGTGCGCGAGGACCGCTACGACCTCTGGGTCGGCGACGAGGCCTGGGAGCTCGACTACTTCCTGCACGAGAACCCGCGAGAGAAGCGCGCGCGCTACGCGTGGATGACCGACTTCGTCGGGTGGCTGCCGATGCCCGACGGCGGCGAGCACGAGTCGCGCCTGACGGCCGACTACAACGCGGAGATGGTCGAGCACATCGCGGGCAATCCGGGGCTGAGAGACCGGGCGGTCTTCGTCGGCAACCCGGATGACATAGTCGACGAGCCGCTGGGGCCGGACCTGCCGACGATTCGCGACTGGACCGAGGACAACTTCGACTTCGCCGGATACGTCACCGGCTTCGATCCGCGCACCCTCGGCGACCGCGACGAGCTTCGCCACGAGCTCGGCTATCGGCCCGGCGAGAAGGTATGCATCGTCAGCGTGGGTGGGTCGGGAGTCGGCGAGCATCTGCTGCGCCGCGTGATCGCGTCGTTCGATGACGCGAAGCGGAAGGTGCCGGAGCTGCGAATGATTGTCGTCGCCGGACCGCGCATCGATCCGGATTCGCTGCCCCGGCCCGAGGGCCTCGAGGTCGTAGCCTATGTGCACAACCTGTACCGCCACCTGGCCGCATGCGACCTCGCCGTAGTTCAGGGAGGCCTGACGACGGCCATGGAACTGACCGCCAGCAAGCGGCCGTTCCTCTACTTCCCCCTGCGCCACCACTTCGAGCAGAACATGCATGTCGCCCACCGGCTCCATGGCTATGGCGCGGGCCGCCGTATGGACTTCGAGACCGCGGACGGCGACCTCATCGCCAGTGCGATCGCGGAGGAGATCGGACGCGAGGTCGACTACCGCGACGTCGAGACCGACGGCGCCCGTCGCGCGGCCGAGAAGCTCGCCGAGCTGCTCTGAGCTCGGGCGCGCTCCGACGCACGGGGATAATCGCCCGATGGATCTGCCGACGCTTCTTGGGCGCGGTGAAGAGCAGGACGTACTCAAGCGTGCGGTAACCGATGCTCGGCTGGGGTCGAGCCGCGTCGTCCTGCTCACCGGCGAGCCCGGTATCGGCAAGACGGCGCTACTCGACTGGTCGTCGGAGCTCGCGCGCTCGCAGGGCATGGAGGTGCTGTCGGCACGCGGCATCGAATCCGAGGCCGAAGCGCCATTCGGAGGGCTGCTCGAGCTGTTGCGCCCTGCCCTCGACGAGCTCGACCGGATCCCCGCCGCGCAGGCTGACGCGCTCCGAAGCGCACTCGACCTCGGTCCCACCGCCCCGCGTGACCGCTTCGTGATCGGCGCGGCCACGCTCAACCTGCTGTCCGTCCGGTCGGAGAACGCCCCGATTCTCGTCGTGGTCGATGACGCGCACTGGCTCGACGATTCCTCGCTCGCCGCGCTGCTGTTCGCGGCCCGCCGCCTGCTCGTCGATCCGGTCGCCGTGATCTTCGCCGCTCGGAGCGGTGAGGCTCCAGCGCTGGAAGCCGCACGCCTCTCGGATCTGCGGCTCAACGGCGTCGATCCGGAGGCCGCCGCCGGAATCGTCGCCCGGCACGCCGGCAGCGCCCCCACCCGCGAAGCGGTGGAGCGGCTGGGGCGCGCTACCGCAGGCAATCCGTTGGCCTTGGTCGAGCTCTCGAGCTCGGCAGACCTCGGCGACGGGGCCGGCGATGACCTGCTCGAGATCGAGACCAGCGTCGCCGAGGTCTATGCGCGGCGCATCGAGAACCTGGCCGAGTCCACACGGCGCACGCTCGCCTTAGCGGCGGCAGAAGAATCCGGGCGGCTCGACTGGATCGGCGCGGCCGCCGACCAGCTCGGGCTGCCGCTCTTCGAGCTCGAGGCAGCCGAGCGGGTCGGGCTCATCTCGATCTCGTTCGGCTCCCTCTCCTGGCGACATCCGCTTGCGCGCTCCGCCGCCTACCGCGGGACCAGCGCCGGCGACCGGCGCGCGATGCACGCAGCACTGGCCGGCGCGGTCGGAGAGTCGGGGACGGACCGGCGTGCCTGGCACCGCGCGGCGGCGGTGCTCGGCACCGACGAGGAGGTCGCCGCCGAGCTCGAGCGCGCCGCCAAGCGCGCGCGCTCACGAAGCGCCTACGCGGCAGCCGCGACGGCGGCCACCCGCGCCGCACAGCTCAGTCCGGACGAGAACGCTCGCACACGTCGGTTGTATCTCGCAGCGGAGGCCGCCTGGCTCGGCGGCGATGCGAAACGCGCCCTCTCGAACCTCGACCTCGCGCTCTCGGACGCGACCGACACACGGATGCGCGCCGAGATCCAACATCTACGGGGACAGGCGTTGATCCGAGCCGGCGAGGTGATGGCCGCGCACGCGATCCTCATCGAGGGCGCGGAGGCGATCGAGGCGATCGACCCGAGCAAGGCTGTGGTGATGCTCGCCGAAGCCACCGATGCATGCGTCTACGCGGGCCGCCCCGAGGCCATGCTGGCGCCGGCGAGGCGAGCCCGGGAGCTACTGCCGGCCGGCGCGGGCGAGCGCGAGCGCTTCTTCGCCAGCCTCGCCCTGGGCACCGCTCTGATCTATGACGGACAGGGAGACGAGGGCACGAGCCTGCTCAGGGAGGCCGTCACCGTGCTCGAGGCATCCGACGCTCTCTCTGGCGATCCCCGACTGCTGTCGGCCGCGGCGCTCGGGCCACTATGGCTTCGCGAGGCCGAGACCGGGACTTCGCTCATCGACCGGGCGATCGAGTTGGCACGGCGCGACGGCGCCCTTGGCACCCTGCCGTTCGCGCTCGCCCTCGCGGGCCGCGACGCTGCCACCAGCGACCGCTGGGCGATCGGCCGCGGCCTCTATGAAGAAGCGATCGAGTTGGCGCGCGAAACCGATCAGGCGATGCCGCTCGCCAGCGCGCTGGCGTGGCTGGCCTCCATCCTCGCGCGCCAAGGGGAGTCGGAGGCCTCCGAGGCCTGTGCGAGCGAGGCGCTCGCCTTAGCCGAAGCGCACGGCTTGGGCCTCGTTCGAGTCTGGGGCCTCGATCCGCCGGCCGAGCTCGAACTCGCGCTCGGCCGGCTCGAGACGGCCGTCGAGAGGTTCGAGGGCAAGCGCCGCGCGCTGGCGGACCTGGGCCTCACCGACCCCGACCTCTCGCCCACTCCGGAGCTGGTGGAGGCACATGTACGTAGTGGCTCAAGCGACGGGCTGACGGCGAGCGTCAAAGAGTTCGCCGCCCAGGCGGAGGGCAAGGGTCAGCCGTGGGCGCTCGCCCGGCTCGCCCGCTGCCGGGGCCTGTTGGCCGACGCCGCCGGATTCCAGGACGAGTTTGAAACCGCGCTTACGCTGCACGGCGCCACCCGCGATGGCTTCGAGCGGGCGCGCACGCGCCTTTGTTTCGGCGAGCGACTGCGCCGCGCCGGCCAGCGGGTGCGGGCGCGCGACCAACTCCGCGCCGCGCTCGACGCGTTCGACGGCCTCGGGGCCGCGCCGTGGGCCGAGCGCGCCCGCACCGAACTACTGGCGACCGGCGAAACCGCGCGGCGGCGGGATCCGAGCACGCTCGACGACCTCACCCCGCAAGAGCTTCAGATCGGCCTCCTCTTGGCCGGCGGCCAAACGACGCGGGAGGCGGCGGCGAAGCTCTTCCTGAGCCCGAAGACGATCGAGTATCACCTGCGAAACGTCTACCGCAAGCTCGAGATCCACTCTCGAGACGAGCTCGCCAGGGAGCTGGCGGAGGCGGACTCCGGATCGCCACGCGGCACGGCCTGACGTACGAAATCGGGGCGACTGGATTTGAACCAGCGACCGCTCGGCCCCCAGCCGAGTGCGCTACCAGACTGCGCCACGCCCCGTGACGAATCGCGAGTTTACGCCGTGTGGCGTGTAAATTTTACGAGCGGGACTTCTAGCCAACAGGGACGGGGAATGCATTCCGAGGCGAGGCGGCAAGCAAGGTGGGCGGCGCGGTTCGTCGCGGTCCTTGCCCCGCTCGCCATGCTGCTGGGCGGCGCGACGGATGCGCCGGCGGCGGGCCGGGCGTACTGGACGAGCTTCGGCTCGGACTCGATCGGCTACGCCAACCTCGACGGCAGCGGCGGAGCCAACTTCAACACCGGCGGCGTCGGGATCGTGTTCCCGACCGGGATCGCCCTCGACCCCGCCGCCGGCAGGATCTACTGGACGAACCACAACAGCCCGAACTCGGCGATCAAGTTCGCCGACCTTGTGAGCGGCGGCGGCGGGACCCTGGCGACCGGCGCCGCTACCGTCGGGGACCCGAGGGGGCTGGCGGTGAATCCTGCAACTGGAACCGCCTACTGGGCCGACCAGGCGGGCGGAGGGAAGATCAAGGTCGCGAAACTCGACGCAAGCGGGGGCGGCGTCTTGACGTCGCCCGCGATGGCTCCCGAGGGCGTCGCCCTTCGCACTTCCGGCGGCAGGATCTACTTCGCCGACGCGGGCGCCAACAAGATCTCCTTCGCGCGCTTCGACGGCACCGGAGGCGGGAACCTGGCGACCGGAGCGGCGGCCCTGAGCGCCCCGATCGGCGTCGCGATCGACAGCTCGTCGGGTCGCATCTACTGGGCCAACAATGACAACAGCACGATCGCCTACGCGGCGCTGGACGGCAGCGGCGGAGCCACCCTCGACACCACCGGGGCGGTGGTCAACTCGCCCCACGGATTGGCGATCGACCCGACGGCTGGCCGGGTCTACTGGGCCAACCTGTCCGGGCCGATCTCCTACGCGTCGCTGAACGGCGGCGGGGGCGGGACGATCCCGATCGGCGCGGCGACTCTGCAGGGCTCGTCATTCCTCACGCTCCTCGACGTACCCGGCAACACGGCCGCTCCGGCGATCAGCGGCGGCTCCGCGCCCGGATCGGTCCTCTCCTGCTCCGACGGCCAGTGGGCGGGGAACCTTCCCGGCGCCCAGTATTTCCGCGCTCCGCGCAGCCTCGGCTACCAGTGGAGCCGCGACGGTGCCGACCTCGCCGGCGCAGTCGGCACCACGTACACCGCCGACCTCGAGGGCGAGTACCGCTGCACGGTGACCGCCTCGAACGCGGCGGGCGCGGCCTCGCAGGCGAGCGACCCGTTCACCGTCAGCGGATCGTCGAACCCACCGCCGCCCAACCCGCCGTCGAACGAGTTCAGCTTCGGGAAGCTGAAGCGCGACACGCACGCCGGGACGGCGAAGCTGACGGTCGACGTCCCCGGCCCCGGGACGCTGGCGCTCAGCGGCAGCGGGATCGTCCGCATCCGCGACCGGGCGACGGAGCGCGCGCCGAGGCAGACGGTCGGCGCGGCGGGGTCCGTGAAGCTAAAGATCAAGGCCAGGGGGAAGGCGAGGAAGCGGCTGAAGCGCCACGGGTCCGCCAAGCTCGAAGCGAAGGTCACCTACACGCCGACCGGCGGCGACCCGAACACGCTGACGAAGAAGGTGAAGCTGATCCGCAGGCGCTGAACCCTCAGCCCTGCGGCTGGGGGTCCTTCGCGCACTCGTCGAGGCCGAGGGCGCGGGCGGCCGGATCGTTGCTGTGCGCGTTCAGGTAGGCGACCAGCGACTTGACCTGCCCGGCGTCGCCCGCCTCGGCGGCCGCCTGCAGCTCCTTCTCCTTGTCGATCGACTGCTGGGCCGCGGCCACGTAGTCGTCGAACTGCGACTGCAGGTCGGCCGGAGGGGTCAGCGCCTGGAGCTGCTCGAAGACCGGCTCGATGATCGCGAGGCCCTGCGACGCGAAGTCGGCGATGCTCGCCGGGTCGTTCGTGGGCGGCTTCAGTCCCTCGAGCTGGGTGTTGAGGTCGGCGCAGATCGCGTTCGCCTGCGAGACGAACTCCTCCTGGCTCAGCGGCGTGCCGGAGGCACCGGTCGCCCCGCTTGCGCCGGTCGACGCCGTGGTCGAGTCGCTGCCTCCTCCACAGCCGGCGATCGCAATCGCGGCGGTCGCGCAGACGGCGGCGAGGCCAGTTGCTCGGTTTCGATCGAAGAAGGCGGCTCGCATTGCGGCGGCAGTCTAACTACGGACCAAAGCGGGCGACGGGACTCGAACCCGTTCTTCGAGCTTGGAAGGCTCACGTGCAACCAGTAACACTTCGCCCGCGCGCCGCGGATGATAGGACGGGTTCGGCGGTCAGCCGACGCGAAGGCCGAAGTCTGTGGTGTAGATGCCGCCGGGCTCGCCACTGCCGTCCGGGGTGCCGGCGCTGAAGCCAACGCCGATCTCGCGGAAGGAGCTGCTGAGGATGTTGGCGCGGTGGGGTGCGCTGTTCATCCAGGCGCCGACGATTGACCGCGGCGTCCCCTGCTCGCGCATTCCCCAGGCGATGTTCTCGCCATACGCCCACCGGGTGAGGCCGCCGATCAGGTAGCCGACGTTCTGCAGCCGCGCGTCGAGATCGCTCTCGCCGCCGCAGGCGTGGTCGAAGCAGCCGGTGCCGTCCATGTGGTCGTTGTGGCGCTGGGCCGCCTTCTGAAGCTTGCTGTCGCGGTCGAGGTCGCCGAGGCCGGCCTGATCGCGCTCCTTGTTGAGGAGGCAGAGGATCGCCTTGCGGGCCTGACCCGTTCGCAGGTCGCTCGGCGGCGAGTTGCCCCACTCGTGGCAGGCGCTGGCGGCGGCGCGGGGCGCGGCCGGGCCGGCGGCGAAGGCGAGCAGCGCGAGCGCCAAGGCGAACGCGAGCCCGAGCACGAAGGGCGGCTTGCGGTAGGCGAGGCGAACGGTCATCGGGCTGTCAATCGACAGCAAACTTGCAGAACTTGAGGCGCCCGGACGCTTACGGACGCCTGGCTAGGGCGAGCGGTGTCCGAAGACGACCGCGAACGTCGCGTAGCCCTTGTCGCAGCGATCGGCGACGCGTTTTTGGGAGACGCCGACGCCGATGTCGTCGAACTCGGGGTCGAGGATGTTGACCCGGTGATAGACGCTCGCCATCCAGTTGGCGACCATCGCCTCGGCGCTGATCCCGCAGCCGGTGTTCTCGGCGTAGCGCCAGGCGTCGGCGCCCTCGAAGTAGCCGGCGCGCAACAGGCGGGTCTCGAGGTCGACCTCGTCTGGACAGCGGTGGGCGAGGCATCCGGTGTCGACCATCGTCTTGGCGTGCCGCTGGCCGGCGGTCTGGAGGGCGTCGTTGCGGGCCAGCTTGCCGAACCCGTGAACCGCCCGTTCCTGATTGATCAGGCAGCGCACCGACTTGCGCAGGTCCTTGACGGTCGAGTCGGCGGCCGGCACGGACGCGAGCTCGCAGGTCCCGCTGCCACGCTCGACGGCGCCGAGAGCCGGGGCCCGGCTGCCGGCGAACGCGAGCGAGCCAACGGCCGCGACGCCGAGCGCCACGAGAGCCCCGACAGTCGCCACGAGGCGTCGCAATGCTGCCTTACGCGTCTGATTCATCAGTAAAAAAGTAGCGCGCCCCTGCCGGCGCGCTACTGGGTTCAAACCCCGGTCACTCCGCGGAGTTGCGGGATCGGCGGGTTAGGTTCAAGCAGCGGGGGAGCCGGGATTCGAACCCGGATTCACGGTTTTGGAGACCGCGCGTGTAGCCCTTAACTCACTCCCCCGGGAGCGCCCTCAGCTTAGGCGGTGTCTGCCCGCGTTGCGCATGGTGCCATCCGACAGGTGTACGAACATATGTTCGTGCACCGACGCTACACCGAGAGCGACTACGAGGCGGCCATGCGGCTGTTCGCCCACGGCCACGGCACCCTCAAGGTGTCCAAGCTCACGGCATCCCGAGGAGCACGGTCCGTTACTGGAGTCGACTCGACAATCCGCCCGGACAGTTCTCGCCGCCAGACTTCACCGGCTGGCGGCCGGTCGCCGAGGCGGAGGCCGCGTACTCCTATCTCCTCGGGCTATACCTGGGAGACGGCTGTCTAGAGCGATCCGGGAAGCAGCGACGCAGACTCGTCTTGACGCTGGATCAACGCTATCCGGCGATCATCGGTGAAGCCTGCCGCGCGATTGAGAGCCTGTTCGCCGGCATCCATGTCTGCCGCAACCAACGACCTGGGTGCATCGCGGTCGCCGCAACTCACGCGGCGTGGCCCCATGCTTTCCCCCAGGACGGGCCCGGGCGAAAGCACAACCGGATCATCAAGCTGGAGGATTGGCAGCGGGATCTCTCTGCGTGCTACCCGCGCCCGCTGATCCGCGGCCTGATTCATTCGGATGGCTCCCGAGTGATCAATCGCTTCTCCACCCGCCTGCCGAGCGGACGGGTCGGAAACTACGCGTACGTGCGCTACTTCTTCACCAACTACTCAGCCGACATCCGGCGGATCTTCTGCGACCACTGCGAGCTGCTCGGAATCTGCTGGACCCAGTCGAGCTTCAAGAACATCTCGATCTCTCATAGCGACTCGGTGGCCATCCTCGATCAGTTCGTCGGGCCGAAGGCTTGATGCCCCTGAGTGGACGCTATTCGAACCCTCGATCCGGGAGGCGATTCAGCGGCTGCACCGACTTTTGTCCTGAAGACCTAGAGGGGTTCAGGCCCTGGACCCTCAGAGCACGACGGTGAACCACCCGAACGACACGATCCCGGGCCGATCGCTGTTGTAGGGGAGCGTGTGCTGCTTCTTGGTCGAGCTCCAGACGTCGAGCCACCGAAGCTGGGTGTTCCTCTCCGGGCCTTCGTAAAACCACAAGCGGAGCGTGCCCGACAAGGCGCCCCTCGGCCCCTGAGCGACGACGTTGATGACGTATTCGTTGAAGACCTTGGACACGTACATCATCTCGATGCTGAACACGCACGCGTCGCTGGGGCCCACGATGCAGGCGCTCAGGTCCAGGGACCCGTTGATCTCCACCCGGTCGCCCGGGGTGAGGGGGTCATCCACTGCGTTCAGCTCACCCCCGTGGTGGCCGCATCGGCTAGTGGTGAATGGAACGGTGGGCAATTCGGCGTGCCTCCACCAGCCAGTATCCAGGGTATGGCGCGATGTCGCTTCCGCGAGAAGCAGAACCACATCCGGGTATCGCACGATCGCCATTTCGGGGGAGCTGGTCAGGCGGCGTATCCCGAATGCTTGCTTGCTTATGCGGACGAGAGGACTCGAACCTCCACGGGCCGTGAGGCCCACCAGGACCTAAACCTGGCGCGTCTGCCGAAATTCCGCCACGTCCGCGTGACTGTCCCGTAACGATCGCATACGTGGCGACCCCAACCGTCGCGCGCGGCCGCGTCCGCGTTTATGCTTGCGGACGATGGAGGTTGCGACAGCCCGACCGGGCTACGAGCTCTGGCGGCCCAATCGCGCGAAGGCCGAGGCGAAGACGATGAAGGCGCTGATCGCCTTCGTCCTGCTGGTCTCCGCCGCCCTCCTGGTGATCATCACGATCGGCGGCTGGCAGCGGTTGCTCGGACCGAGCGTCGGCATTATGTCGCTGCTCTGGGCCGGGCTCTACGTCGTCTTCGCCCTCCTGGTGATGCGCTGGAACCGGGGCATCCTGCCCGTGGCCGCGGCGCTGGCCATAATCCTCGCGATCTTCGCCGCGATCGCCGCGCCCGACTGGTTCGCGCGCTCCAAGGACGGGCTCGACTCCCCCGCCCTGCCCGAGGACCTGCTCGGCTTGCTGACGCTGATCCTCGTCCCGGTGCAGCTGGTCCTGGTCATCGTCACGATGATCGGCTTCAGCCAGGAGTGGCATGTCGAGGAGGAGCGGCCGATCGGCGGCCAGCCCCTGCACGGCGAGGCCGACGACGCCGGCGCCGCACCCGCACCCGCCTAGCCCTCCTCTAGAACAGCGCCGGCTGATCCTCTCGGGGCGCGATCAGAGCGTCGCCGTCCTCGCGCACGTCGTTGACCAGGTCTGAGACCTCGAGCGTGACCAGCGCGTCCTCGGGCGCCGGCACCAGCAGCCCGCGCAGGTCCTCAGTCGAGCCCTCGGGATCGAGCCAGGCGGCCTCCGCATCGGCTGCGAGGATCACCGGCATCCGGTCGTGGATCGATCGCATCAGCTCGTTCGGAGCACAGGTGACGATCGCGCAGCTGTGCAGGACATCGTCGCCGTCACGCCGGGGGAGCTCAGCCCAGACCCCCGCGAACGCGAACAGGTCGCGGTCGGGGCGGCTGAACCAGATCGGCCGCTTGCCGCGCTCGTCGGTGAGCCACTCGTAGAAGCCGTCGGCGGGGATCAGGCAGCGGCGAAGGCGAAAGGACTCGGCAAACGCGGGCTGCGTCTCGAGCGTCTCGGCGCGGGCGTTGATCAGCGGCCGGCCGCCCTTCTTCTCCGCCCAGCGCCCGGGCACGAGCCCCCAGCGCAACCGCCCCAGGTCGCGGGCGCCATCCTCGAGCCGGCGCACGGCGAGCACCGGATCGGTGGGGGCGATGTTGAACCGCGGCGCCTCGGTCACCTCGAGCGACTCGAGGATGTCGAACCGCGCGCGCAGCTTCAGCGGATCCGGGTTGGTGAGCGTGTATCGACCGCACATATGCCGGAGGTGGGAGTCGAACCCACACGCCCCGAAGGACACGGCCTTTTGAGGGCCGAGCGTCTGCCATTCCGCCACTCCGGCGCTCACGCAACGATAGTCGTGCCGGCAGGCGATAATCCACGCGCGTGAACGCGGCAGGGCGCATGGAGATGATTCGCGAGCTCTGCTCGTTCGAGGGCCGGCTCGCCGGCACCGACGCCGAGCGGCGGGCCGCGAACCGGCTCGCCGAGCGCCTGCGCGAGACCGGACGGCGGGCAGAGGTCGAGCCCGTCTACGTCCACCCGCAGTCGGCGCTGGTCCACGCCGGTCACTGCCTGCTCGGCTTCGCCGGCAGCCTCGCGGCGATCACCGTCCCGGTGGTCGGCTTCGTCCTCGTGCTGCTGGCGGCGACATCGATGTACCTCGACCTCAACTACCGCCTCTACCTGCTGCGCTCACTGTTCTTCCGGCGCGCCTCGCAGAACGTCGTCTCCCCCGGCAAGCGGCCCACTGCCCCCGCCCGGCTGCTGATCTGCGCTCACGTGGACGCGGCCCGCGGCGGCGCCGTGTTCGCCCCCCGGCGCGCCCGCCGCTTCGCCCGCATCGCCCAGCGGTCGCGCCTTCCGCTCGGCCCGTTCCGGCTCCTCTTCTGGTCGCTGGCGGTGCTGGTCCCGCTGCTCGGTCTGCGGATGGCCGGCGTCGACTCGAACCTCGTCTCCCTGCTCCAGCTCCCCCCCACCCTGGTTCTGCTCGTCGGCCTGTTCGCGCTCGTCGAGATCGACATCTCCGAGGTCGTCCCCGGCGCCAACGACAACGCCACCGGCGTCGCCACCGCGATCTCGCTCGCCGCCGAGCTCGAGGCCAAGGCGCCCGAGAACCTCGACGTCTGGGTCGTGCTCCACGGCGGCGGCGAGTGCGAGCAGGAGGGCATGCGGCGCTTCGTCCGCTCGCGGCGCAAGCGGTTCGAGAAGCCGACCACCTTCGTGCTCGCGATCGAATCGGTCGGCGCCGGCGACGTCCGCTTCCAGACCAGCGCCGGCTGGGTCGTCGGCTACCGCATGGACCGGCGCCTGGTCGAGCTCTGCGAGGCGATCGCGACCGCGGACGAGGAGGGCGAGGGGAAGTTCCACGCGGCCGGCTATGCCAGCGGGCTCGGTGGCGAGGCCGCCGCCACCGCCGTCGCCGGCTGGCGGTCGATCGCGCTCACCTGCCACGACAAGGACGGCTACGTCGCCAACCGCCACCTGGCGACCGACACGCCGGACCGGGTCGACGGTCCCGCGATCGAGCGGGCACACGGGTTCGCGCTCGAGCTGATCCGCCGCCTCGACGCCGATCTGGGCCGCAAGCCGGCGAAGCCGTGATGCGCGGCGAGCTGCTCTGGGAGCCGTCTGCGGAGACGATCGAGCGCTCGAACATGACCCGCTACATGCGCTGGCTCGAGGCCGAGCGCGAGCTCAGCTTCGACGGCGACTACGACGCCCTGCGCCACTGGTCGATCGACTCGCTGGACGAGTTCTGGGCGTCGATCTGGGAGTACTTCGACGTCCAGCACTCGGGCGACCCCGGCACCGTGCTCGCCGACCGGTCGATGCCGGGCGCGAAGTGGTTCCCCGACGTGACGCTCAACTACGCCGAGCACGTCTTCCGCGGCCGCGACGACGAGGCGGTCGCCGTCCGCCATCAGGCCGAGGGCGGCGCCCTGGGCGAGATCACCTGGGGCGAGCTGCGCGGGCGCGTCGTCGCCTTCGCGGCCGGCCTGCGCTCGCTCGGGGTCGAGCGCGGCGACCGCGTCGTCGCCTACCTGCCCAACTCCGCCGCGGCGCTGATCGGCTTCCTCGCCACCGCCTCGATCGGCGCCACCTGGTCCTCCTGCTCGCCCGACTTCGGCGTCTCCTCGGTCGTCGATCGCTTCGCCCAGATCGAGCCCAAGGTGCTGCTCGCCGTCGACGGCTACCGCTACAACGGCCGCGACTTCGACCGCATGGACGTGGTCGCCGAGCTCGAGGGCTCGATCCCGACCCTCGCCCACACGGTGCTCGTCCCCTACCTCGATTCCGGCGCCGACCCGTCGCGCCTCGCCCACGGCATCGGCTGGGCGGAGGTCGAGGAGGCCGGCGCCGGCGCCGAGCTGTCCTTCGAGCGGGTGCCGTTCGACCATCCGCTGTGGGTTCTCTACTCCTCGGGCACGACCGGCCTGCCGAAGGCGATCGTCCAGGGCCACGGCGGCATCCTGCTCGAGCAGCTGAAGAAGCTCGGCCTCCACCTCGACGCCCAACCCGGCGACCGCGTCTTCTGGTTCACGACCACGGGCTGGATGATGTGGAACTTCCTCGTCGGCGTGCTGCTCACCGAGGCGTCGATCGTCCTCTACGACGGCAGCCCGGGCCATCCCGGGATGGGCGTGCTCTGGGACCTGGCCGAGGAGGCCGGGGTCACCTGCTTCGGCACCTCGGCGAGCTACATCGCCGCCTGCATGAATGCGGAGGTGGAGCCCGGCTCGGGGCGTGACCTGTCCGCCCTGCGCTCGGTCGGCTCGACCGGATCGCCGCTCGCCCCGGAGGGGTTCGAGTGGATCTATGACCACGTCGGCGCCGACACCTGGCTGTTCTCGACCTCCGGCGGCACCGACGTCTGCACGGCCTTCGTCGGCGGAGTCCCGATCCTGCCCGTCTACCGGGGCGAGCTCCAGGGACGCTCGCTCGGCTGCGCCGTCGAGGCCTTCGACGAGGAAGGCGAGGCCGTGATCGACGAGGTCGGCGAGCTCGTGATCACCGAGCCGATGCCCTCGATGCCGGTCTTCCTCTGGGGCGACGCCGACGGCTCCCGCTATCGCGAGGCCTACTTCGAAATGTTCCCGGGTGTCTGGCGCCACGGCGACTGGATCGAGATCACCTCGCGCGGCACGGCGATCATCTACGGGCGCTCCGACTCGACGATCAACCGCTCGGGCGTCCGCATGGGGACCTCGGAGATCTACCGCGCGGTCGCCTCGATCGACGAGGTCGTCGACGCGCTCGTCGTCGACATCCCCCGCCCGGGCACCGAGGGCTGGATGCCGCTCTTCGTCGTCCTGCGCGACGGCGCCGAGCTCGACGACGACCTCACCCGCGAGATCGCGAGGCGGATCCGCGAGCGCTGCTCGCCGCGCCACGTCCCCGACCGCGTCTACCAGATCGCGGAGGTGCCGCGGACGCTGAGCGGCAAGGTGCTCGAGGTGCCCGTCAAGCGGATCCTGATGGGAACGCCGGCCGAGCAGGCGGCGTCGCGAGATTCACTCGCCAACCCCGCGGCGCTCGACTACTTCGTCGAGCTCGCCGGCAGGATCGAGGGCGCCTCATAGCTGGGAAGGGTTCGCCGCGGCAAGCGCACCAGCGTCCCGCGCTCTTCGTCCCAGAGCTTCAGCCGTAAGGCGTCGAGGCTGCTTCGGATCGTCACCACGGGAGTCCGCGCGAACATCGGCTGCTCCTCGTGCGCGGCGCGCAGGTGGTAGTTCGGGATTCTCGCGCTGAGGTGGTGGACGTGGTGGAAGTTGGCGTTGCCGACGACCCAGGCCAATACCGGCGGAAGCTCGAGGTAGGAGCTCCCCTTGAGCGCTGCAAGCTCGAACTGCCACCTGTCCGCGGCCTGGTAGTAGGTCTCCTCGTACTGGTGCTGGATGTAGAGCATCCAGGCGCCGATCGCGCCCCCCGCGACGAGGCTCGTGCCCTGAATCAGCAGGTAGGTCTGCCAGCCCACCAGAGCGCTCCAGCCCACGGCCCATCCGACGAGCGCGAGGTTGGTCACCACGACGCTGAGCAGGATGCGCGGAGTCATCCCGCGCTGCGGGAAGCGCCGCTCGAACAGGAACACGAGGCTCGGGCCGATCAACATCATCAGCAGAGGGTTGCGGTAGAGCCGGTAGCCGAGCCGCCGCAGGTGCGACGCCGTCTGATACTCGGCGACGGTCATCGTGTAGATCTCGCCCGGTCCGCGCTTCTCGAGATTGCCCGTGTTCGCATGATGCAGGCTGTGCTGGCGCTGCCACCAGCGGTAGGGCGTGAAGAGCAGAAACCCGAGTAGGTGACCCCAGCGCCTGTTCGCCTCCCGCGACTCGAACATCGAGTTGTGGGTGAGGTCGTGAAAGAGCGAGTACATCCGGGTCAGGCACACGGTCGCGACAAGGCCGAGGCCGACGGCGACCCAGGCGGAGGGCTGGACGATCACGGCCAACGTCCAGACGCCCAGGTAGGGCACGACGGCGCTCGCGAGCTGGGCCAGGCTGCGCCTGCGGTCAACCCGCAGATACGCGGCGAGATCCCGTTTCCAGACTGTGCGGGGCGGAACTTCTGTCTGCATGGCGGGGATTACGTCTCCGACCCCGGGTCGGATCAGCGCAACCCTCTCCCGCGGAGCGGCGGTTCGTCAGGCCATGATCCCGAGGCCTTTGGCACGCTCCCGCGCGCGCGCCACGACCTCGTCCGCGCCCTCGACCACGCCGCCGCGCATCAGCACCCGGCCCGCGACCACGGTCGCGTCGACGATCGATCCCGAGGCGGCGTAGACGAGCCCGGCGTCCAGCGTGCCGAGCGAGAGCTCCGGGTCGTCGCTGCGGACGAGCAGGAAGTCGGCCGGCGCGCCGACCACGAGCCCCTGGCCTCCAAGCAGGCCCGAGCGCCGTCCGGTGGCGATCGCCAGGGATTCCGACGCTGTCACCGCGGCCGGATCGCGCGCCTCGTTCTTCTGCAGCAGGGCGAAGGTCTTCGCGTCCGCGAGCAGATCGAGGGAGTTGTTGGAGCCCGGGCCATCGGTGCCGAGACCGATCTCGACCCCGACCTGGCGGGCTTCGCCGTAGGGGAAGACGCGACCGACGGCGAGCTTCAGGTTGGCGACCGGGTTGGTGACCACGGTCGCGCCGCGCTCCGCGATCAGCTCGAGCTCGGCGCGGTCGAGCCAGCAGCCGTGCGCGAGGATCGTCTGCGGGCCGAGCATCCCGACCCGGTCGAGGTAGACGGCCGGTCGCTCGCCGTGCTCGGCGAGACAGGCCTCGACCTCGTCCTCGGTCTCGGAGAGGTGGATCTGGACGGGAACCCCGAGCTCGGCCGAGCGCTCGGCGACCCAGCGCAGCGAGCGCTCGGAGAGCGAGTAGATCGCATGCGGGGCGAAGCCCGGCCGCGCCCGCTCCCCGCCCGCCTCCGAGATCTGGTCGATGCTGCGTTCGGCATCGGCGCAGGCGCGCTCGGACTTCGCCGGGTCGGAGTCGTCGATCAGCGGCGCCGCGGTCACGGCCCGCACGCCCGCGTCCTCGACCGCGCGCGCGGTCGCGTGCGCATGCCAGTACATGTCCCAGAAGCTGGTCGTGCCGCTGCGGATCATCTCGACGCAGGCCAGTCGCGTGCCCCAGTAGACGTCGTCGTCGTCCATCCGCTTCTCGACCGGCCAGATGTGCTCGGTGAGCCACTCCATCAGCGGCAGGTCGTCGGCGAAGCCACGAAACAGCGTCATCGCCGCATGCGTGTGGCCGTTGACCAGGCCGGGGATCAGCGCCATCCCGGCGGCGTCGACCACCTCGTCGCCCGGCTGCGCCTCGACGCCGGGCCCGAGGGCCGCGATCTCGCCGTCCTCGCAGCGCAGGGCAACCGCGACTCCCTCCAGCGTCGCGTTCGTGACCGTCAGTCCCACTGCGTCAAGCGTATGCGAGTCTTCGCCGGTGGGAGAGGACGGCGTCCGAGACGACCTCGCCGAGGTGCTCGAGCGCCGGCGGCGGACCACCGACGACGCGCGGCCGGAGGCGGTCGAGCGCCGCCATCAGGCGGGCGGGCGAACGGCGCGCGAGAACCTCGACGACCTCGTCGATCCCGGCAGCTTCGTCGAGTACGGCGGCCTTGGGATCGCCGCGCAGCGGATGCGCCGTGAGCAGGAAGAGCTGATCGCCCGCACGCCCGCGGACGGGCTGATCGGCGGCACGGGGCGGATCAACGGCGACCTGCACGGCGAGCGCGCGGCCTGCGCGGTGCTCTCCTACGACTACACGGTGCTGGCCGGAACGCAGGGAGCGATCGGCCACGCCAAGAAGGACCGGCTGTTCGAGCTGATAGAGCGGATGCGGCTGCCGACCGTGCTCTTCGCCGAGGGCGGCGGCGGCAGGCCGGGAGACACCGACTTTGCCGTCGTCTCCGGGCTCCATACGCGCGCCTTCGCGCTCTGGGCCCGCCTCTCGGGGATCGTGCCGCGGATCGCGATCGTCTCCGGGCGCTGTTTCGCCGGCAATGCGGTCCTTGCCGGCGCCGCGGACCTGATCGTCGCCACCGAGACCATCGCGCTCGGGATGGGCGGCCCGGCGATGATCGAGGGCGGCGGCCTGGGCAGCTTCGAGCCGGACGCGATCGGCCCGCTCGCCGTCCAGGGGCCGAACGGCGTCGTCGACGTCGAGGTTGCCGACGAGGCGGAGGCGGTCGCCGCCACCAAGCGCCTGATCTCCTACTTCCAGGGCCCGCTGGCCGACTGGGAACAGCCCGACCAGGAGCTGCTTCGCGACCTGGTCCCGGAGCGCCGCCGGCGCGCCTACGAGGTCCGCACGGTGCTCGAGGGCCTGGCCGACACGGGCTCGGTCACCGTGCTGCGCGAACGATTCGCTCCCGAGATGCTGACCGCGCTGGCGAGGATCGAGGGCCGGGCGGTCGGAGTGATCGCCAACAACCCGATGCGCCTCGCGGGGGCGATCACGAGCGACGGCGCCGACAAGGCGGCGCGCCACCTGCAGCTCTGCGACGCCTTCGGGCTGCCGGTGATCTCGCTGATCGACACCCCGGGGATGATGGTCGGGCCGGAGGCCGAGGCGACCGGCCTGGTCCGCCACTGCTCGCGGCTGTTCGTCGCCGGGGCGAACCTGCGGGTGCCACTCTGCGCGGTGATCCTGCGCAAGGCGTACGGGCTCGGGGCCCAGGCGATGGCCGGCGGCAGCACGCACGAGCCGCTGCTGACAATCGGCTGGCCCACCGCCGAGCTCGGGGCGATGGGACTCGAGGGTGCGGTCAAGCTCGGCTTCCGCCGCGAGCTGGAGGCGATCGCCGACGAGGCGGAGCGCGCCGAACGGCTGGAGGCGATGGTCGCCCACGCTTACGAGCATGCGAAGGCGCTCAACGCCGCCACGATCTTCGAGCTCGACGACGTCATCGACCCGGCCGAGACGCGCCGGCTGCTGGCGAACACGCTCGCCGCGGCGACCACGCACACCGATCCGCCGCCGCCCGGGCGCTTCGTCGACACCTGGTAGTCAGGCGAGCTCGGGCAACACGGCGGCGAGCGCCGCCTCGAGGGCCGCGCGGTTGCGCTCGCGGTTGCGCTCGATCTCGGCCAGCGTCAGATCCTCGCCCGCGACCCCGTTGGCGAGGTTGTCGACCATGCACAGCGCCGCGTAGCGCAGGCCGAGCTCGCCGGCGACCACGCATTCCGAGGCGACCGTCATCCCGATCACGTCCGCATGCGCGGCGACGAAGCGGATCTCGGCCCGCGTTTCGAGCCGAGGCCCTCGCGCCTGCCAGTAGACGCCCTCGCCCACCGCCTCGATCCCGGCCTCGCGCAGTGCCTCGAGCACCTCGGCGCGCAGCGCGGCGTCGAACCGGGGAACCAGATGCGCGGCGGCCCCTTCGAGCGCCGTCAGCGACTCGGCGTCGAGGGCGATGAAGTCGTTGGGAACGAGCAGGGTCCCCGGCCCGAGCTCCGGCCGCAGCCCGCCCACCGAGCTCAGCGCCAGGACGCGGTCGCAGCCTGCCTCGGCCAGCTTGCGCAGGTTGGCGACGTGGTCGATCAGGTGCGGCAGGGCATAGCCCGTGGCGATCTCGTGGCGACGGACCGACTCCCAATCGCCCTCCGGCACCTCACCCTCGCCAAGCGAGCTTCCGGCTATCAGGCCCAAGCCAGCCACAGCCGCAGGGTAGCCTGCCCCGCTTCATGGATCCGCTCGACGCGATCGCGATCTTCGCCGCCGGGATCGCCGCCGGGGCGATCAACGCCGTCGTCGGCAGCGGCACCCTGATCACCTTCCCGGTCCTGATCGCGCTCGGCTATCAGCCGCTGATCGCGAACGTCTCCAACAACATCGGCCTGGTCCCCGGAGCGGTCGCCGGCGTGTACGGCTACCGGCGCGAGCTCGAAGGGCAGCGCGGTCGGGCGATCCGCCTCGGGATCTTCTCGGCGGCCGGCGGCATCGTCGGCGCGACCCTGCTGCTGGTCCTCCCCGCCTCGGCGTTCGACGCGATCGTCCCGATCCTGATCGCCGTCGCGCTGATCCTCGTCGTCGCCCAACCGCGGATCGAGCGCGCGCTTGCCCACCGCCCGGAGCCGAAGGGAGAGCATGGTCTGGCGCTGCGCGGGGCGATGTCCGCGAGCGGCGTCTACGGCGGCTACTTCGGCGCCGGCCAGGGCATCCTGCTGATGGGGATCCTCGGGATCGGCCTCCGCGACACCATGCAGCGCCTCAACGGGCTCAAGAACGTGCTCGCCGGGCTGGTCAACGGGATCGCCGGCGTGATCTTCGTCTTCGCGGCCGACGTCGACTGGGGCGTCGCCGGCCTGATCGCGGCCGGCTCGATCATCGGCGGCCTCGGCGGCTCCCACTACGGGCGCCGGCTGGATCCGAACGTCCTGCGGGCGCTGATCGTGATCGTCGGCCTGACGGCGATCGTCCGGCTGACGATCCTCTAGGCGCTAGGCGGGGGTGATCGGGTTGCGGCGCTCGCTGAACGAGCGGTCGCGGTCCTCGGCGAACGAGAACCGGCGGATGAGCTCGTCGCGCAGCGTGTCGGGCTCGATCACCGCGTCGACGACCATCTCCGAGGCGAGGTGGAGGATGTCGATGTCGGCCGAGTACTCCTCGCGCTTCTCGATGATGAAGCGCTCCCGCTCTGCCTCGTCGTCGATCGCCTGGATCTGGTTGAAGAACACCGCGTTGATCGCCGCCTCCGGGCCCATGACCGCGATCGAGGCGGTCGGCAGGGCGATGCAGCAGTCGGGCTCGAAGGCCGGCCCGGCCATCGCGTAGAGGCCGGCGCCGTAGGCCTTGCGGACGATCACCGACAGCTTCGGCACCGTCGCCTCGGAGACGGCGCTGATCATCTTCGCCCCGTGGCGGATGATCCCCTGGCGCTCGACGTCGGTGCCGATCATGAAGCCGGGCACGTCGGCGAGGAAGAGCAGCGGGATGTTGAAAGCGTTGCAGGTGGCGATGAAGCGCGCCGCCTTGTCGGCCGAGTCGACGAACAGCACCCCGCCCTTGAACTTCGGCTGGTTGGCGACCACACCAATGGCCCGCCCTTCCAGGCGGGCGTAGCCGACCACGAGCTCCTTGGCCCAGCGGGCGTGCACCTCGCAGAACGAGCCGGCGTCGATCAGCGCTCCGATCAGCTCCTTGATGTCGAACGAGGTCTTCTCGTCGGCGGGAACGATCTGCGAGACGGTCAGCTCGGCCTCGGGCTCGAGCGGGGGCGCAGCGGGCGGGCGCTCGCGCCAGTTGTCCGGCATATAGGAGAGGTATCGCTGGGCGAGCTCGATCGCCTCCTCGTCGGTCTCGACCAGGAAGTGGCCGCAGCCCGAGACCCCGGTGTGCATCTTCGCGCCGCCCATCTCCTCCAGCGTCACCTTCTCGCCGATCACCATCTCCGCCATCCGCGGTGAGCCCAGGTACATCGAGGCGTTGCCCTCGCGCATGATCACCACGTCGCAGAAGGCGGGGATGTAGGCGCCGCCGGCGGCCGACGGGCCGAACAGCAAGCAGACCTGCGGCACGCGGCCGGAGAGCTTCACCTCGTTGTAGAAGATCCGCCCCGCGCCGCGGCGGCCCGGGAACATCTGCACCTGGTCGGTGATCCGCGCCCCGGCCGAGTCGACCAGGTAGACCATCGGCAGGTTGAGCGACAGTGCGCGCTCCTGGATCCGGAGGATCTTCTCGACCGTCTTCGGGCCCCAGGAGCCCGCCTTGACGGTCGGGTCGTTGGCCATCAGGCAGACCTTGCGCCCGCCGATCAGGGCGATGCCGGTGACGACGCCGTCGGCGCCCAGCCCCTCGGCGTCCCAGTTGGCGAGCAGGCCCTCCTCGCCGAACGACTCCGCGTCGACGAGCCGCTCGACCCGCTCGCGGACGCCGAGCTTGCCCTGCTCGGCCGTCTTCAGATGGTGGCGCTCCGGTCCGCCCGCCAGGGCGGCCTCGACCGCGCTCTCGAAGTCGGTGCCCTCACGGGTCTCCATCGCGGTCAGGTCGCGTCTCGGGAGAGGACCGTGGTCTCGTCGGTGTCGTCGATCTCGTCGCCCGTGTCGGCGCCCTCGCCGGAGGGCTCGGCGGCCTTCGGGCCGCGGTGCTCGGTCGCGGTCCCGGCGATCCCGCTCGCCAGTCGCTCGAGCTCCGCCAGCACCGCGTCGCGGCGCTGCTCGAGGTCGGAGATCACGGACTCGATGTCGGCCTTGCGGCGGTTCGCCTCGGCGACGACCCGCTGCCCCTCCTTCTGCGCCGTCTCGCGCAGCTCGCCGAACTCGTCGTCGGCCTCGGAGCGCATGCGCTCCGCGTAGGCGTCGGCTTCGGCCCGGCTCTTGCGGGCGTACGCGTCGGCCTCGTCGCGGGTGTCGCCCGCGTACTCGCCCGCCTCCGCGCGCAGCGACTCGGCCGTCAGATTGGCGTCGACGAGTTGCTGGCGGACCTGGTTGGAGGCGTCGTCGCGGATCGCCTGTGCGGCGGCGTGGGCCTCGGTGAGGATCGTCGCCGTGTGCTCGCCGATCCGCTCCAGCTCCAGCCGCACGGCCTCGACGCCGGCGGCCTGCTCACCGCCGCCGGTCTCCAGCCAGTCGGCAAGCTCGGCGAGGAAGCGATCGACCTCGTTGCGGTCGTAACCGCGCACCGACAACGGGAATTCGGCCTGGCGGATTCGCTCGATCGAGTGCTCGTCCACTGCTCTCCTTCGGTAGCTCTGGCCCCGTCGCGAGGGTACCGACTGGGATTCGCCGGCCGCTAGGCGGCGGGGTCGACCGCCACCGGCTTGTCACCGGAGTAGTCGTAGAAGCCGCGCCCTGTCTTGCGGCCGTAGTGGCCGGCGTCGACGAGCCTGCGCAGCGTCTCGGGCTGGGCGAAGCGGTCCTCGCCGTAGTAGTCGACCATCACGTCGGCGATCGAGGCGAGCGTGTCGAGGCCGACGAAGTCGGCGAGAGTGAGCGGCCCCATCGGATGGCTGGCGCCGGCCATCATGCCCTGGTCGATGTCCTCGACCGAGCCGACGCCCTGCTCGTGTGCGCGGATCGCATCGAGCAGGTACGGGACCAGCAGCCGGTTGACGATGAAGCCGCGGTTGTCGTTCGCGGCAACGGTCGTCTTGCGCAGCTTCTCGCCGAGCGTGAAGCCGAGGTCGTAGGTGTCATCGGCGGTCTCGGCGGCCTTGACGACCTCGAGCAGCGGCATCACCTGGGCGGGGTTGAAGAAATGCAGGCCGAGGAACCGCTCGGGACGGCCCGTGACCGCGGCCTGGTCGGCAACGGCGAGCGAGGAGGTGTTGGTCGCGAAGTACGCCTCGTCCTTGACGACCTCGTCGACCTGCTTCCACATCTCGAGCTTGCGCTCGAGGTCCTCGGTGATCGCCTCGATCACCAGGTCGCAGTCGGCCAGATCCGCGTAGTCGAGCGAGCCGCTGATCCGGCCGCGGATCGCGTCGGCGTCGGCCTGCTCGAGCTTGCCCTTCTCGACCGCGCGGCCGAGCTGCTTCTCGATCTTGCCGAGCCCCTTGTCCAGGGCGCCCTGATCCGCCTCGACGACGGTCACGTCCAAGCCGGCCTGGGCACAGATCTGGGCAATCCCATGACCCATCAGGCCGCAGCCGAGCACTCCTACCTTCGCGATCTCCACGTGTTGCGTTCCTCCTGGAAGTTCGGGGACGCGAGAGCCTACGCGGATGCTGCGTCGAGCATCCTCTGCATCGCCTCGGCGAGCGCGTTGACGCCGCTCATCGGGCGGACCATGACGGTCATCTCGGCGATCCGGTCGTCGGCGCCGAACTTGAGGATGTCGACGCCCTGGACGGTCTTCTCACCAACCCGCGCCTCGAACATCAGCACCGCGACGTCGCCGGTCTCGACGTGCTCGAGGTAGCGGAAGTCCTCGAAGACCTGAACGACGGCGCCGAGCAGGACCTTGATCGCCTCCCGCCCCTCGTAGGGCTTGTAGACGACCGGGCTGCGAAAGGTGGCGTCCTCGGCGAACAGCTCCTCGGCGGCGCCGAAGTCCTTGGCCTCGGCGGCGGCGCGAAAGGCGTCGCTGCGCACCTCAGGCCTCCAGGGTCGCGTCGAGGTTGATCTCGGGGACCCCGCCGAGGGCCTTCGAGACCGGGCAGCCGGCCTTGGCGGCCTCGCCGATGCGCTGGAACTCCTGCTCGTCGATGCCCGGGACGCGGGCGCGGGTGGTGAGGTCGATCCGGTTGATCGCGAACCCGCCGTCGGCCGGGTTCAGGTGGACCTCGGCGGTCGTCTCGACCGATTCCGGCGTGTGCCCCGCCTGTGCGAGCTCATGGGCGAAGGCCATCGAGAAGCAGCCCGCGTGAGCGCCGGCGATCAACTCCTCCGGGTTCGTGCCCTCGCCCTCCTCGAAGCGGGACTTGGCCGAGTACGGCCCCGTCCACGAACCGGTTCCGAGGTGCATCGTCCCGTGGCCACTCGCCAGGTCGCCCTCCCAGCGCGCATCTGCGGTCCGCTTCGGCATCGTCTCCGGGAGCCTACGCCCCCGACCAATCCACTGGCCCCGCGGTCAGCACGTGCGCGCCGAGCGGGCGCCCGAGGACGTCCTGAACGGCCCGCGAGGCCTCGATCAGAGCCGGCAGGTCGACGCCGGTCGAGATCCCCATCTCCTCCAGCATCGAGACCAGGTCCTCGGTGCCGATGTTGCCGGTCGCGCCGGGAGGTACCGGGCAGCCGCCGAGCTCGCCGAACGCCGACTCGAAGGAGTCGATGCCGGCGCCGAGCGCCGCGTGCACGTTGGCGAGCGCCTGGCCGCGCGTGTTGTGGAAGTGCGCCGTCAGCTCGGCGGCGGGCAGCCGCTCGCGCGCGGCGGCGAAGAACTCACCCACCTGGCGCGGGTTGGCCATCCCGGTGGTGTCGCCGAAGGCGATCTCCGCGCAGCCGGCGGCGGCGAGCGCCTCGCCGATCTCGAGCACGCGGCCACCGGGGACCTCGCCCTCGTAGGGGCAGCCGAAGCTGGTCGAGATCACGCCCTCGCAGCGCAGGCCATCCGCCACCGCCCGCTCGATCACCCGCTCGAGCCCGGCGAGCGACTCGGCGATCGAACGGTTGACGTTCTTGCGGTTGTGGGTCTCCGAGGCCGAGAGGAACAGGTTCACCTCGTCGAAGCGGTCCCGCTGGGCGAGCGCCCGGTCGAGTCCGCGCTCGTTGGGGATCAGCACCGAGTAGGCGACCCCGTCGAGCCGTTCGTAGGAGCTCAGCACCTGCTCGGCGTCGGCAAGCTGCGGGATCACGTCGGGGCGCACGAACGAGGTCAGCTCGATCCGCTTCAGGCCCGCGGCCCCGAGCAACCCGATCAGCCGTACCTTCTCCGTCGTCGGGATCACCTCGGGCTCGTTCTGGAACCCGTCGCGGGGGCCGACCTCGCGGATCCGGGCGCTCTCGGGAAGCTCGTTCACGACCCAGAGGTTATGGGGCTCGCCGAGCCACGAATCGGCCAGCGTCACAGAAATCCGAGCTCCGGCTCCTTATAGGTGTGGGCGACGATGTTCAGGTGCATGAGGCGCCGGGCAGCGGCTGGGGTGTCTACCTGCTGCTCGATGGCTATTACGCCGACTACTCCGCTGCAGCCGATGCCGCCGACCGGCACCGGGAGCGGCTGCAGGGCACGTCCGGGCGGCTGACGCCGCGCGAGCGCCAGGTGCTGCGGATCGCCGCCACGAGCGTCTCCGGGCCGGAGATCGCGACGCGGCTGGGCGTGAGCCGGGCGACCGTGAAGACGCACCTCAGCAACATCTACCGCAAGCTGGGGGTCCCGGGCCGGGTGGCCGCGGTGACCGAGGGCATCCGACTCGGGCTGATCGACCAGCCGACGCCGACGGCGCGGTTCGCCCGCCGGTGACTAGCCGGACTTGACCTCGCCGACCGTGATCACGCGGCGCTCGTGGGTGCCGACGCCGACCGTGCGCTCGCCCTCGGTGACCTCGACCTCGTAGCGGAGCTTGCGGTCGTCGACGATCTCGCGCAGCGTGGCGCGCACCTTGCAGGCCGCACCCTCGCCGGCGGCGGCGACGTGCTTGACGCAGACCTCGAAGCCGACAGTCGCCTGGCCATCGGGAAGGTTCTCGAACGAGAGGATCGAGGCGCAGCGCTCCATCATCGCGATCATCCCCGGCGTCGAGAGCACGCGGACGCCGATCGTGCCGCCGACGTCGGTGACCAGCCGATCCTCGACCGTGAACTCCTCGATCCGCTCCATTCCCGGCTCGAAGCTCATCCGACCATCCCCATGCCGCCGGAGACGCCGATCGTCTCGCCCGTCACGTAGGACGAGTCGTCGGAGGCCAGGAAGGCGACCACCGCGGCGACCTCCTCGGGCTGGCCGAGGCGGCGCAGCTGGGTCCCCGCCTTCATGTTCTCGACGATCTTGTTGCCGATCTCGCCGAACTCGAGCGCCCGCATCAGCAGCGGCGTCTCGATCGGTCCCGGGGCGATCGAGTTGGCGGTGATCCCGAAGCGGGCGCCCTCGCGCGCGATCACCTTCATGAACGAGATCACCCCGCCCTTCGCCGCCGAGTAGACGGCCGACCCCTTCGAGCCGATCCGGCCCGCCTCGGAGGAGATGCTGACGATGCGCCCGTAGCCGGCCGCCTGCATGCCCGGGAGGACAGCGTGGGTGCAGGCGAAGACGCCGAACAGGTTGACCGCGGTCACCCGCTGCCACTGGCCGGGGTCGGTGTCGGCGAAGAAGCCGAACTCGTCCGTTCCGGCGCAGTTGACCAGGATGGAGAACGGCCCGTGGGCGGCGACCAGATCGACAGCCGCCTGCGGGTCGGTGACGTCGAGCGGAGCCGCCTCGGCGCCGACCTCGCCCGCGACCTCGGCCGCGAGCTCGCTGTTCAGGTCGCCGATCACCACCTCGGCGCCCTCGGCGGCGAGCCGCGCCACGGTCGCCGCGCCGATCCCGCTCGCGCCCCCGGTGATCAGTGCCTTCTGTCCCTCGAGCCTCATCGCGGCGGCAGCATATGCGGGCGCGGGCGCGGGCGCGAATACACTCCCGCGCCGTGGCGAAGGGCGAAGCGATCCCGATCATCGGCGGAACCGGCGCGCTGGGCTACGGGCTGGCGCTTCGCTGGGCGCGGGCCGGGCACGCCGTCGTGATCGGATCGCGCAGCGAGGAGCGTGCCGCCGAGACGGCGCGCAAGCTGTCCGAGCTGGCGCCGGACGCCGAGATCGAGGGCCTCGCCAACGAGCAGGCCGCCAAGCAGGGGTCCGTGGTCTTCCTCACCGTTCCCTTTCGCGCCCAGTCGGAGAACCTCAACAATCTTCGCGAGGCGCTGACGCCCGGCCAGCTGCTCGTCGACTGCACCGTGCCGCTCGCGGCGGCCGTCGGTGGCAAGGCGACCCGCTCGCTCGGCGTCTGGCAGGGCTCGGCGGCCCAGCAGGCGCAGGAAATGGTGCCCGCCGGGGTCACCGTGGTCGCGGCGCTGCACACGGTCAGCGCTCCCAGCCTCGCCGACACGGGCACCGACCTCGACGAGGACGTGCTGCTGTGCGGCGATCGCAAGGCCGACAAGACGAAGGTCGCGCGGCTGATCGAGGAGATCGCGGGCCTGCGGGCCGTCAACGCCGGGCCCCTGGAGATGGCGCGGATCGTCGAGCAGCTGACGCCGATGCTGATCTCGATCAACGCCCGCTACAAGGCCCACGCCGGGATCCGGATCAACGGCCTGCCGGACGGCGACCACTGGGAAGAGTGAAACGGGTCGTCTGCCTCGCCGGGGGAACCGGCGGGGCAAAGCTCGCCGCCGGCCTGCAGGAGATCGCCGGCGAGGGGCTGGCGGTGATCGCCAACACCGCCGACGACACCGAGGTCCACGGGCTGCTGGTCTGCCCAGACCCCGACCTGATCACCTACTGGCTCACCGGGCAGATCGACGAGCAACGCGGCTGGGGCATCCGCGACGACACCTTCGTAGTCCACGAGCGACTCGAGCAGCTCGGGGCGCCGGGCTGGTTCTCGCTCTCGGACCGCGACCTCGCGACCTGCCTCTATCGCACCCACTTTCTCGCCGAGGGCGGCACCCTGACCGGTGCCCAGGGCCAAATCGCCCGGGCGCTCGGCGCCCGTGCCCGGGTGCTGCCGATGTGCGAGCAGCGGGTTCGCACTCGCGTCCGCACGCCCGCCGGCCGGCGAGAGCTGCAGGAGTTCCTGATCCTCGACCACGGCGAGGCGCCGATCGAGGGCGTCGAGCTGGACGGGATCGCCGAGGCGAGCCCGACCCCCGAGGTGCTTGAGGCCCTGGCCGGCGCCGAGGCGGTGATCATCGGCCCCTCGAACCCGGTGATCTCGATCGGGCCGATCCTCGCCGTGCCGGGGATGCGCGAGGCGATCGCCGCCGCGCCGGGCCCCGTCGTCGCGGTCAGCCCCCTGGTCGGCGGGCACGCGGTCAAGGGCCCCACCGACGCCTTCATCGCCGCGCTCGGGCGCCCGCTCAGCGCCGCCGGAGTCGCCTCGCTCTACGAGGGCCTGCTCGGCGCGATGGTCGTCGACGCCGCCGACCCCGACCCCGCCCTCGACGGAATCGAGGTGCTCAGCTGCCCCACCCTGATGGAGGGCCCGGCGGGCCGCCGGGCGCTCGCCGACCGGGTGCTCGAGCTCGCCCGAAGCCTCTAGCCCGCGGGGCGCGATGATCTGACCGTGCGCGCGACCGCGATCATCCCCGTGAAGCAATTCGGGCATGCGAAGCAGCGACTGCTCGACCGGCTCGACCGCCCGCAGCGCGCTGACCTCGTCAAGGCGATGCTGACCGACGTCCTGGCGGCGGTCTGCGAGGCGGAGTCGATCGAGCGGCTGATCGTCGTCACCGGCGAAGGCCGCGCGGAGAGGATCGCCTTGCGCCGGGCGCAGCGAGCGACGACGCCGATCGAGGTCCTCCAGGACCCCGCCGATCACGGCCACTCGGAGGCCGCGACGCTCGGGATCATCCGCGCCCTGGCGCTCGGCGCGGAGTGCTCGGCGCTGCTCCCCGGCGACTGCCCGCTGCTCGACCCGGCGGAACTGGACGGAGCGCTCGAGCGCATGCATCCCGGCCGCGTCGCGGTGATCCCGGACCGCCACGGAACCGGGACCAACGGCCTGCTGCTGGCGCCTGCCGACGCGATCGGGCCGGCCTTCGGACCGGAGAGCGCGGAGCGCCACCGCGACCGGGCGCAGCGCGCCGGCTACGAGGCCGCAACCGAAGCGCTCGAATCGCTCGCGCTCGACCTCGACACCCCGGACGACCTCACCGCCCTGACCACGGCCGTCGCCGAGCGTCCCGCGAGGGCGCCGGAGACCGCCGCGGCGCTGCAGCGGCTCGGCTCGGCAGCGTGACCGGGAGGCTCGAGATCGTCGCCCTCGCGGGCCTGCCCGAGGTTGCCGAGGGCGCCCGCCTCGGCGATCTGATCACCGCCGGGGCGACGGCGGCCGGGATCGACCTCGCCGACGGCGACATCCTCGTGATCTCGCAGAAGATCGTCTCGAAGGCCGAGGGACGGGTCCGCGACCTGGCCGCGGTCGAGCCGGGGGCCGAGGCGATCGAGCTCGCCGCCCGGACCGACCGCGACCCGCGGCTCGTGGAGCTCGTGCTGGGCGAGTCGAAGCGGATCCTGCGGGCGACCGCGGCGGCGCTGATCGTGGAGACGCACGCCGGCTGGGTCTGCGCGAACGCGGGCATCGACGCCTCCAACCTCCCCGGCGAGGATTCGGTCGCCCTGCTGCCGCTCGACGCCGACGCCTCGGCGCGCCGGATCCGCGCCGAGATCGCCGCCGCGGCGGCGGGCGCGCGCCCGGCGGTGGTCGTCGCCGACAGCTTCGGGCGCCCCTGGCGCCTGGGTCAGGCCGAGGTCGCGATCGGCTGCGCCGGGGTCGCCCCCGTCGACGACTGGCGCGGCCGTACCGATGCCCACGGACGCGAGCTCGCCGCGACCGCGATCGCGGCCGCCGACCAGCTCGCCGCCGCCGCCGACCTGGCGCGAACCAAGGACTCGGGCCTGCCGGCGGTCCTGATCCGCGGCGCCGGACGGCTCTGGACCACCGAGGACGGCCCGGGCGCCGCGGAGACGCTGCAGCGCCCTGAAGCCGACGACCTCTTCCGCTGAGCTAGTGCTTCTGCTTTTCCATCGGCGGGGCGGCGCCGCCCTCGTCCGTGAACTCGGGCGCCACGTAGGCCTGACCGGGTGAGCCGCCGACCGCCAGCACCCGCGCGGCCTCGCCGCCGGTGACGATCTTGCGCTTCTCCGCCGGCCCGACGCGGATCCAGATCCCGGGCTCGAGCTCGTGCTGCTCGCCGTCGGGGCCGCCCACCTGGAGCGTCGCCCGGCCGCTGAGCAGCGTGTAGACCTCCTCCTGGTGGTCGTGGGTCTGGTCGTGGTTCGGGTAGTCGTTGAACCCGGGCGGCAGGTCCATCACCGCGAGTCCGAACGAGCTCACCCCGAGCCCGGCGCGGGCGCGGCGGAAGCCACCGCCGAAGATCGCTTCGAAGTCCTCGATCCGCTTCACGGTGACGTCGGCCATCGCCCCCCTAGCCGGACTGGGCGGCCGTCGGGTCGGGCTCGCCCTCCTCGGTGAAGCCGACGATCTCGTAGGCCTGGCCGGGGATCCCGGCGAGCGCCAGGATCACCGCGCCCTCCTCGCCGGTGGTCAGCATCCGCTTCTCGTTCGGGCCCACGCGCGCGAACACGCCGGGCTCGAGATCGTGCTCCTCGTCGCCGGCCTTGAGATGGGCGCGGCCCTCGATCACGATGTAGACCTCCTCCTGACCGCCCTCGGAGTGGTCGTGCTCCGGATAGCGGTCGGCGTTCGGCGGGAACCTCAGCACCTGCATCCCGAACGAGGTCACGCCGAGGCCCGACCTCGCCTTCAGCATCGCGCCACCGAACGTCGGCTCGAAGTCCTCCGTGCGCTTCACGGTCACGTCCGCCATCAACTCCTCCTCCTTCAGGGTTGCAGCACCGCTGCGCCTCGAACCCTACCCCCGCGAACCAGCTCCAGTGCGTGATCTGCCTCACCCAAGGGATAAGTGGTGAACTCGGCCCTCACCCCCGCTTGCGCCGCGACGGCGAGGAACTCGCGCCCGTCGCGGCGCGTGAGGTTGGCGACCGAGCGGATCTGGCGCTCCCCCCAGAGGTCGGCGTACGGAAACGAGGGGATGTCGCTCATGTGGATCCCGGCGCAGACCACAACTCCTGCAGGCGCAAGCGCCTGCAGGGCCTTTGGCACGAGACGGCCATCGGGAGCGAAGATGATCGCCGCGTCGAGCGGCTCGGGCAGCTCGCCGGCGAGCCCCACCCACTCGGCACCGAGCCCGAGCGCGAACTCGCGCTTCTCCGGCTCGACCGCCCGGGTGATCGCGAACACGCGCCGTCCCTGGTGGGCGGCCACCTGGCAGACGAGGTGGGCGGAGGCGCCGAAGCCGTAGAGCCCGAGCCGCTCGGCATCGCCGCACATCCGCAGCGCCCGGTAGCCGATCATCCCCGCGCACAGCAGCGGCGCCGTCTCGGCGCCGGCGCCCGCGGGGAGCGGCAGGCAGAACAGCTCGTCGGCGACCGCCAGGTCCGCGTAGCCGCCGTCGACGTCGTAGCCGGTGAAGCGGCCCCGCTCGCAGAGGTTCTCCCGGTCCGAACGGCAGTACCGGCACTCGCCGCACGCCCAGGCGAGCCAGGGGATCCCGACCGGGTCGCCTACCGCGAAACGCTCCGCACCCTCCCCCGCCGCGACGACCTCGCCGACGATCTGGTGGCCGAGCACGAGCGGCAGCTTCGGGTCGGCGAGCTCGCCGTCGACGATGTGGAGGTCGGTGCGGCAGACGCCGCAGGCGACGACGCGGACCGCGATCTCCCCCGCCCCCGGCTCGGGATCGGGAACCTCGGCCGGGACCAGCCGCTCGCCGAGACGTTCGAGAACCATCGCGCGCACCTCGTCATCATCGCGCCTTCTCGAGCGCCCTCAGGAGTCGATCGCGGACCCCGTCGGGATCGCGACGGATCTGCCGCCCGGTGACGAGCATGACGCTGAGACCGTGAGCGGTGAGAATGGCTGCCTTGAGCCGGTCGCGTTCGAAAGCAACGCGGCCCGCGTGCGCGTCGTAGCCGTCGACCTCGACGACAAGCGCGGCCTCGCGCCAGAGGAAATCGACCTCGTAGCCGTGGATCCGCGCGTTCGTCTCGTATCCCGAGATCCCGGCGTGGCGCAGCAGCGCAAGCAGCTCGCGCTCGGCCGGCGAGCGGGTGCGTCGCGGACCGCCCGGTAGGTCGAGGAGTGCGCGCAGACTTCGTACGCCTCGTTTGCCCGGGTTTCGGGCGATCTGGTCGCGAAGCTCGGCGTCGCGGGCCAGGCGACGGTAGTGGGCTTCAGCCACGACTCGTTCGAGCGCGTCTTGCTCGAGCGAGCCGGCGAGCTCCAGGATCGCCCGCGGCGGGCTGGTGAGGGGAAGCCCGTGGCGACGCCGGATGTCGCGAGGGTCGAGCGCTGCGCGATGGACCGCGAGCTTCCGGCGGGCGAGCGGCCGTTCGGGCGGCACCGTTACCTGGACGGGGTTTGGGGCTGGGTAAGGGGTGAGGCTCCAGAGGGCGGTCGAGGATTCGTGGCTGATCGTGGCGATGCCGCGGCACGCGAGAATCGCGGCCGTCTCGTGCGCGTACAGGGGTGAAACCTCGTGGCCGACGAGGTATACGCCCCCGTGGACCTGGTGTAGACGGCCCGCGGCCAGCCGCATTGCGATCTGATGGCGGCCAACGCCGGCGGCCAGAAGCTGCCACCGCGCAACCACCCCGTGCTGGCGCCCCGCAAGCCGCGCAATAGCGCGGTCCGCAAATCGACTGTGGGATTGAGCCGCTATATGCGGCTAAAACCCGCACTCGATGCGGGCGCCCCCCTTATTGCTCGTTGTTAGTACGTCTCGACGATTTCGTAGAGCGTCGTGCGTTGCGCCGGGGTGCGGCCGCCGCGCCGGGCGGCCTCGATCAGGTCGGACGGCTCGAGCCGCACGCCGTGCTGGGAGCCCGCCATCCGGGAGATGTTCTCCTCCATCAGCGTGCCGCCGAGGTCGTTGACGCCCCAGCGCAGGCTCTCGGTCGCCGCGTCGATCCCCATCTTCACCCAGCTTGCCTGCAGGTTGGTGATCGTCTTGCCGAGCGCCAGCCGGAAGACGGCGGTGTGCTTGAGGTTCTCCTCGCGCGAGATCTCCTCGATCCCGTGGGTGCGCCCGAGCAGGGTCTGGAAGGGGATGAAGCTGAGCGGCACGAACTCGGTGATCCCGCCGGTGCGCTCCTGGAGCTCGCGAACCACCTTCATGTGGCGGGCCAATTCCCACGGTTCTTCAATGTGGCCGAACATCACCGTCGAGGTCGAACGCAGGCCCGAGCGATGGCAGGCCTCGATGATCTCCACCCAGCGCCCAGCGGGCAGCTTGTTCGGGGAGATCCGCCCCCGCACGCCGTCGTGGAGCACTTCCGCCGCCGTCCCCGGGGTCGAGCCCAGACCGCACTCGAGCAGGTAGTCGAACACGGCTTCGGGGCTCTTGCCGGAGCGCTCGCACATGTAGTGGATCTCCATCGGCGAGTAGGCGTGCAGGTGCAGCTGCGGCGCCGCCTGCTTGGCCAACCGCAGCCACTCGCCGTAGTGCTCGAGCGTGTAGTCGGGGTGGATGCCGCCCTGCATGCAGATCTCGGTCGCCCCGAACTCGACCGCCTCGGCGATCCTGGCCTGGAAGTCGTCCTCGGTGACGTGGTAGGCGTCCGGCGAGCGCTTGCCCTGGCCGAAGCCGCAGAAGGCGCAGCCGACGATGCAGACGTTGGTGAAGTTGACGTTGCGGTTGACGACGAACGTGGCCGTGTCGCCCGCGAGCTCGGCGCGCAGCCCGTCGGCGGCCACCCGCATCTCCTCGATCACCTCCGGGCGGGTCTCGGCGAACAGCGCCGTGAGCTCGTCCTCGGTCAGCGCCTCGCCCGCGCGCCCGCGCTCGATCGCCCGCGGCGCCAGCTCGGGGTCGATCGCCCGCTCCGAGCGCCGGCCCGAGCCCTTGCGGGGGATGAAGCTCCAGTACTTCAGCTTGACCAGGTCGAGCACCCCCTGCTCCATCCACTCCGGTTCGAGGTACTGCGGGTATACGCAGAGGCGCTCGGTGAGCGCGTAGCCGCGCGGCTGCAGCCGCTTGCGAACCTGATGCGGGCTCGGGAAGGCGTGCTCGGGGGAAATGTGGTCGCCGTTCGCGGAAAGGCCGCCGAGATCGGTGGCGCCGGCCTCGATCAGCTCGTCCCACCAGTCGCTGAGGTTCGGCGGGATCTGGATCCCTACGTCGGGCATCAGCCGCCTGGCCTCGGCGACCAACCGCTTCATCTGCTCGAGCGTGACGTCGGTGGCCCAGTCCGGCATCGGCTCCTCGTTGCCCAGCGGCGATCCATCGCCCGCCCAGCGCTCCTTGGCGGCCTGGTCGGCGATCTCGGCGACCTCGCGCCCGTAGTACCTGGGGTGCGGAACGAAGTTCTGCAGGATCACCTCCTGGATGTGGCCGTGGCGGTCGTGGACATCGGCGATCGCCTCCAGCGACGCGACCCGCTCCTCCTCGCTCTCCCCGATCCCGACCAGGATCCCGCTCGTGAACGGGATCCTCAGCTCGCCCGCCGCCTCGATCGTCTCCAGGCGGCGCCGCGGATGCTTGCTCGGCGATCCCTGGTGGACGACGAGGTCCGGGTTGATCGACTCCAGCATCAGGCCCTGTGAGGCGGTCACCTCGCGCAGCCGGGCGAGGTCGTCGCGTTCGAGGACCCCGAGGTTGGTGTGCGGGAGCAGCCCGCGCTCGATCGCCCGCTCGCAGGCCCAGACGACGTAGGAGACGAAGTCCGCATGGCCGTAGGACTCGAGCCGCCGCGCCACCTCCGGATTGACCTCCGGCAGCTCGCCGGTCAGCACGAGCAGCTCCTTCGAGTTGCGGCGCACCGCACGCTCGAGCTGCTCGTCCACCTCCGCCGGCGAGTAGAGGTGCGCCCTATGGGTCGCGAAGGCGCAGTACTTGCAGTAGCAGCGGCACGTCCGCGAGAGCGAGAGCGTGTAGTTGCGCGAGAAGGTGACCCGTCTCACGCCGGTGACGTTACTTGTTGCGCTCCCGTACCTCGGCGTCCTTGACGGCCTGAGCGACGCCGCGGACGTCCGAGGTCGGCGGTTCCATCCCCTCGGCGTACTGCGGGCCGGCGATGATGAACCGGTAGACCGCCACCGCCAGCAGCGCCCCGACGATCGGCCCGAAGATGTAGGGCCAGGAGTCGCTGAAGCCGTTGAAGGCGTCGCCGATCAGCGCCGGGCCGAACCAGCGGGCCGGGTTGAAGGCGCCGCCGGTGAGCGGGCCGAAGATCATCACGGCGAAGCCCAGCGTCGTCCCGATCGCCAGCGGCGCCCACTCCTGGCGGGCGCGCGGGTTCATCGCGATGGCGCAGACTGCCAGCACGAGCAGGAACGCGCCCAGGCCCTCGACGCAGGCCGCCGCGAACGAGCTGCTGATCAGCGGACTGATCGTCGCGGCCCCGTAGTCGGTCGCCCGCCCCTCGTCGAGCAGGATCCCCTTGACCAGCAGCGCCCCGAGGACGGCGCCGGAGAGCTGGGCGAGGATGTAGACGACCGCGTCTACCGCGTCGATCCGCTTCATCGCCGCGGCGGCGAGCGTGATCACCGGGTTGAAGTGGCCGCCGCTGACCTGCCCGAAGACCATGATCAGGAGGAAGAGCGCAAAGGCGTGCACCAGGCCGATCACGGCGAAGTCCGAGCCCGTGGACGCGGCGGTGCCGGTGGACACGTAGAGACTGACCACGGTCCCGATCACGAACACCAGGAAAAGCGTTCCGATCAGCTCGGCGATGTAAGCCGCTAGGCCTCGATCCTGCACTTGAAAATCCTCCTCGGGTGGGGTGCGCGCGGCAGTGTATAGAGGTGTGGCCGCGGGCAACCCCGCAGGGTCGCGCGCCGGATCAGCTGCGCCGCGGAGCGTCGTGCTCCATCTGCAGCCGCCGCCCGTCGGCAATCACCTCGAGCGCCTTCTCGCGCGACTGCCAGCCGTCGACCTGGACCTCCTTGCCCTCGAGCTGCTTGTAGACGGAGAAGAAGTGGGTGATCTCGCGCTGCAGCTGCGGCGGGATGTCCTCGAGCGTCTCGGCGTGGCTCCATCCCGGATCGTGCGTGGGCACGCAGACGACCTTGTCGTCCTCGCCCTTCTCGTCCTGCATCACGAACAGGGCGATCGGCTTGACCGGGATCACGCAGCCGGGGAAGGTCGGCTCGGAGACGCAGACCATCGCGTCCAGCGGATCGCCGTCGCGGCCCCGGTGACCCATCAGGAACCCGTAATCGGTGGGATAGACCATCGAGGAGGAGAGGAAGCGGTCGAGGACGACCTGGTTGATGCCCTCGTCGTACTCGTACTTGTTGCGGCTGCCCTTCGGGATCTCGACGAAGGCGAGCAGCTCGCCGGTGATCGGGTGCTCGTCGGTGAGCTGAGCCATGCGCGCAAGGCTATCTCCACTAGCCTGCCGCTGAATGCAAAGGGTCGCCGCGCCGCTGGCGGCCGCCATCGCAGCCGTCGCCCTCGCGGCGTGCGGCGGTGGCGGTGCTGAACCGGGCGCCTCGGATGAGGCGACCCTGGTGCTGGATTTCCAGCCCAATGCCGTCCATGCCGGCATCTACTCGGCCCTTGCCGCCGGCACCTACGACGACGCCGGCGTCGACCTCACCGTCCGCGAGCCCTCGTCGTCCACCGACGCGCCGAAGCTGCTCGAAAGCGGCCGCGCCGATTTCGCGATCCTCGACATTCACGACCTGGCGCTCGCCCGCGCGCGTGGCATCGACCTGGTCGGCGTCGGGGCGATCGTCCACCGTCCGCTCGCGGCGGTGATCGCGGGCGACCGGGAGGCCGTCCGCAGCCCGGCCGACCTCGAGGGCGGCTCCGTCGGGGTCACGGGCCTGCCCTCCGACGACGCCGTGCTCGACACCGTGCTCGACTCCGCCGGAGTCGATCCCGGCACGGTCGACCGGGTCACGATCGGGTTCGACTCGGTCGCCGCGCTCTCCGCCGGCCGAATCGACGCCGCGACGGCCTTCTGGAACGCCGAGGGCATCAGCCTGCGCCGGCTCGGCGTGCCGACGCGCGAGTTCCGCGTCGACGACTTCGGCGCCCCGCGCTACCCCGAGCTCGTGCTGACCGCCACCGCCGCGACCGTCGCCGACAACCCCGACCTGGTCGCGGGGGTCGTCGACGCCACCGGCGAGGGCTACGACGCCGTCGTCGCCGACCCAAGCGCCGGGCTCGATGCCCTGCTGGCGGCGGTTCCCGCTCTCGATCGGGGCGAGCAGCAGGCTCAGCTCGATGCCCTCCTCGCGGCGCGGGCACTGGGCCCGGGGCTGGAGCTCGATCGCGGCGCCCTGCACGCCTGGGCGCGCTGGGAGGCGAAGACGGGGATCGTCGACCAACGGCCGGAGGTTCAGCGCACCTTTTCGCTCGGCCCATAGGCACGGTCAACGCTCAAGCACGCCTGCCGAGCGGCCGATGGTGTGGATGGAGGCAAACGCCTCCACGCCATGCAGTCAGCCGCGATGCGCAACAAGGGAGGCGGAATTCCGGCGCGCTCACGCGCGCTCTTCGCCACCGTGGCCGCCTGCGGACTGCTCTCGGCCGGCGCGGCCTTGGTCGCCGGCCTTCAGGTCGATGGAGGGGCGCTGCTCGCGCTCGCCGCCGCCGGCGGCCTGGCGACCGCGTTCCTGCTGGTCTTGATCCAGCGCCAGCACTCGAGCCTGCGCAGCCTCGCCGAAACCGACGCGCTCACCGGCCTCGTTAACCACCGCAGCTTCCACGAGATCCTGGGCGAGCTGCTCGCCGAGGCCGAGGAGGCCGAGCAGCCGGTCGCGATGATCGTCCTCGACCTCGACAACTTCAAGCTCGTCAACGACGCCCACGGCCACCCTTACGGCGACGAGGTCCTGCGCGGCGTGGCCGCGGCCTTGCGCGGCGCCGTCCGCAGCGGCGTCGACGCGGTCGCGAGGACGGCCGGCGAGGAGTTCGCGCTCATCGTTCCGGGCTCCAGCTCGGAGGCCGCCCTCGCCGTCGCCGAGCGGGCCCGCGCCGCCGTCGCCAAGGTGCCGGTGCGCGACTTCAAACTCGCCTGCTCCGCCGGCGTCGCCGCCTACCCCACCGACGCCGAGGACCCGCCGACCCTGGTCCAGCTCGCCGGCAGCGCCCTGTACTGGGCCAAGCGCGGCGGCAAGGATCGCACGAGGAAGTTCGACGCCGAGCACGCGCCCGCAACCTGGGGCGAGCATCAGCGGGCCGAAGTCGAGAGCCTGCTCGGCCTCTACCGCCCGATCGTTCCCGTGTTCCAACCCGTCGTCAGCCTCGGTACGGGGCGGATCGTCGGCTACGAAGCCCTGGCGCGCTTCGCCGGCGGCAGCGGCCGGACACCGGACGTCTGGTTCGCCCAGGCGCATGGCTGCGGGCTCGGCGACGAGCTCGAGGCGATCGCGATCCAGGCCGCGCTGGAGGCGCCCGGGCGTCCGCTCGACGTGCACCTGGCGATCAACGTCAGCCCCTCGGCGCTCGCCTCCGAGCTCGTTCAAGACGCCCTGCGGGGAAACCTGCACGGGATCGTGGTCGAGATCACCGAGCATGAGTTCGTGCCCGACGACGGCTCGCTCGCAAACGCGGTCGCCGATCTGCGCGCCCGCGGCGCCCGGATCGCGATCGACGACGCGGGCGCCGGTCACGCCGGGCTCAAGCAGCTGATGCGGGTGCGTCCCGACATCGTCAAGCTCGACCGCGACCTCACCCACGACATCCACCGCGACGCCGCCCGCATGGCGCTCGTCGAATCGTTCGTCCGCTTCGCGCGCGACGTCGGCGCGACCGTCTGCGCTGAGGGGATCGAGGGCCTCGACGAGCTCGTCGTGCTCGCCGACCTCGACGTCCAGTGGGGCCAGGGATGGGCCCTGGCCCGGCCGGCGCCGCCGTGGACCGACGTCTCGCCGATCGCGGCCGAGACCTGCCGCACCGCGCTCGTGGACGCCTTCCGCTCACTGCCGACCGAGCACCACCCGATCGGCTCCAGCGACCGCCGGCTCGTACACGTCAGCGCCCGCCTCGCCGGGGCCCGCACGGCGCGCGACCTGGAGGGCGCCCTCGCCCTGATCGCCGCCGAGCTCGGCTCGTCGAAGGTCTGCCTCTCGGCCTTCCACGCGGCTGATCAGGTCATCGAGACGCTGGCCGAGAACGGCGATCAGACCAACCGAACGATCTTCCCGCTCGCCGACTACCCGCTCACCCAGGTCGCCCTCCGCGACCAGGAGGCGGTGCAGGCGAGGGTCGGCGACCCGGACAGCCCCCCGAGCGAGGTCGAGCTGCTGCTCGAGCTCGGCGAGCGCTCGGTGCTGATCATCCCGGTGATCAGCCGCGGCGAGAGCGTCGGCATCATCAAGGCCTTCCGCTCCGACGAGCGCGCCTGGTCACGGGCGGAGATCAACCGTGCCCGGGTGATCGCGAACCAGTTCGCCTCCGTGATCGCGACCCTGTCCGCCGAGCGCGAGCAGCGCCGGGCGGCTCAGCGCAAGCGCGAGCCCGCCGTCGGGCTATAGCGAGCGGCGGGCGCGGAACTCGCGTCGCACCGATTCGGGCCGGCCCCACATCTGCACGACCTCGGCCCGGCCCTCGTGCACGTCGCGGACGATCAGCTCGCCCTCGATCCCTTGGTCGTCGAGCAGCGCCAGCGTCCCCTTGACGGTCTCCGCCGCGGCCGCGTGGCCGAAGCTGTGGGCGACATTGATGCGAAAGTGCCAGTCGGCGAGCGAGTACGGCTGCGCGTTGATCATCGTCAGCAACACGGCCGTGTCGATGTACTGGTCCTCGTCGGAGATCCGCAGGTCGCAGACGATGTCGGTCCAGTCGCCGGGCAGCGAGTCGAGCAGCTGCTGGAAGTCGTCGGCGAGCGCCACGCGCGCAGCCTATCTAGCCGAGGAAGACCTGCTCGAGCAGGAACACGTTCAGGGCGATGATCAGCCCCGCCAGCACGCTCGCCAGCGCGGAGAGCCAGGGCGGATTGACCATCGCGCCCATCACGTCGGGGCGGCGGGCGATCAGCACCAGGGGAATGAGCGCGAACGGGATCCCGAACGAGAGCACCACCTGACTGATCACCAGCGCCTTGGTGGGATCGAGCCCGAGGGCGAGGACGATCAGCGCCGGGGCCAGGGTGAGCGCGCGGCGCAGGAAGATCGGGATCCGCCGGCGGATGAATCCCTGCATCACGACCTGGCCGGACATCGTCCCCACCGACGCGGAGGCGAATCCCGAGGCGAGCAGGGCGATGCCGAAGATCGTCGCCGCGTTGTCGGAGACCGTCGTCTGCAGGCCCCGGAAGGCACCCTCGATGCTGTCGATCCCGGTCAGGCCGCCCTCGTGGAACAGCGACGCGGCCATGATCATCATCGCCAGGTTGACCGCCCCGGCGATCGTCATCGCGATCACCACGTCGATCTTCTCGAATCGCAGGATGCGCCGGCGCTCGTCGTCGTTGCGGCCGACGATGCGCTTCTGGGTCAGCGCCGAATGCAGGTAGACGACGTGGGGCATCACGGTCGCGCCGATGATCCCGGTGGTCAGGAGGATGCTCTCGGTGCCGTCGAACCCGGGCCGGAAGAGGTGGCCCGCGACGTCCCCGGCGTTGGGCTTGGCGACGAAGATCTCGAAGGCGAAGGCAACCAGGACGACGCCCGCAAGGACGGCGATCACAGCCTCGAGGCGACGAAAGCCTCGCTGCTGGAGGGCGAGGATCGCGAAGGCGCCGACGCCGGCGATCAGCGCCGCCGGGAAGAGCGGGATCCCGAACAGCAGGTTCAATCCCAGCGCCGCGCCGACGACCTCGGCCACGTCGCAGGCCATTGCCACGACCTCGGCCTGGAGCCAGAGGCCGATCGAGCTGCGGCGCGAGAAGGTCTCGCGGCAGAGCTCGGGCAGGTTCTTGCCGGTCGCGATCCCGAGCTTCGCCGACTGGGTCTGGATCAGCATCGCGATCAGGTTGGCGCCGACCACCACCCAGAGCAGCAGGTAGCCGAACTTTGCCCCGGCGGCGATGTTGGTGGCGAAGTTGCCCGGGTCGATGTAGGCGACGCAGGCGATGAAGGCCGGCCCGAGGAAGGGCCAGATGCGGGCGATGCCCCGGGACTGGCCGTCGAGCGAGCGGCGAGCGGCCCGGGCGACCGCCGCCTCGCCGGGAAGGACATCCTCGACGTCGGGGCCGGACGCGGGCGGTGGGACCGGCGGCAGGGCCGGGGCCGGCGGTGTCTGCTGGACCGCCTCCTCGACCGGCCTGTTCACTCGCCGCCTCCGGCCCTGCTGACTCGCATCGCCGTCGCCAGGCGATGGCCGAGCACGTGCTCGCGGCCGCCGACCTCGATGAACAGCGGCCCGTCGAACGGGTCGCGGTCCCGGACGAGGAGCTCGCAGCCCGGCCTGATCCCGCGCTCGTCCAGGAACCGAAGCATCTCTGCGTCGCGGTCGGAGACGCGTTCGAAGGTGGCCACGTCGCCGGGCTCGAGCCCGGCGAGGGGGACCATCGCGTCGTCGGCGATGTCGAGCTCGGCGCTCGGGATCGGGTCGCCGTGCGGATCGCGGCTCGGGTCGCCCAGCTTCTCGGCGATCAGGCGCTCGAGGTCCTCGGAGATGTAGTGCTCGAGCACCTCGGCCTCGTCGTGGACCCGGTCCCAGGGCATGTCGAGGACGTCGGCGAGATAGGCCTCCAGCAGCCGGTGGTGGCGGATCACCTCGAGCGCCACCCGCTCACCCGCCGCCGTCAGCTCGACCCCGCGATAGGGCTCGTACTCGACCAGGCCCCGTTTGGCCATCCGCTTCAGCATCGCCGTCACCGTGCCGGGGGAGACGCCCAGCATCGCGGCCAGCGCCGAGGTCCCGACCGGGCCGGACTCGCGCCCGGCGAGCGTGTAGATCGTCTTCGCGTAGTCCTCGACCGCCTCGGTGGTCGCCCCGCCACGCTCACGGCGGGTGTGGTGGGCGGTGGTATTTAGGCTCATCTCAAGCAGAAGTTTGACACATCAAAACCTCTCGTGCAAGCAAACCGCTCCCCTCGGCAACCGGGGAGCGCCTGCCTAAACTCGGTCGCGATGCCTGCCACCGAGGTCGAGCTCGACGGCCAGTACCGCGCCCTGCGCGAGGGAGCGGGGGCGCTCGAGCGCGCCGGCCGCCGCGTGATCGAGGTCGGCGGCGCCGAGGCCGCCGAGTACCTGCAGGGGCAGCTGACCAACGAGATCGAGGCCCTCGCCGCGGGCGAGGGCTGTTACTCAGCGCTCCTCGATCGCAAGGGGCACATGCAGGGAGACATGCGGGTCCTGCGCACCGGCGACGGATTTTTGATCGAGACGGAGGCGGTGGCCGGCGACGCCGTGCTTCGCCACCTCTCGATGTACAAGATCGGGCGCGAGGTCAGCGTCGGCGACGTCAGCGAGCGCTCGGCGCTGCTTTCGGTGCTCGGGCCGGCGGCGGCCGAGGTCGCGCTCGCCGGCCCGGCCGGACCCGAGCACGCGCATCGCGAGACCGAGCTCGGCGGGGTCGCCGTCACCGCGATCGCCACCGACGCCGGGGTCGACCTGCTGGCCGCCGCCGAGCGGGCCGGGGCCGTGCTCGCCGCGCTGCTCGAGCGCGGAGCCGAGCCGGTCGTCGAGGAGGCCGCCGAGATCATCCGCGTGGAGGCCGGGCGCCCGCGGTTCGGCCGCGAGATGAGCACGGCGACGATTCCGCAGGAGGCCGGGATCAACGATCGGGCGATCAGCTTCAGCAAGGGTTGCTATATCGGCCAGGAGACGGTCGCGCGCCTGCACTACAGGGGGAAGCCGAACCGCCACCTGCGCGGCCTGCGGCTCTCCGCGCCGGCGGCCGCCGGGGACCCCGTTCGCCTCGGCGAACGGGAGCTGGGCACGGTTGGAACCGCCGTCCTCTCCCCCGCCCGCGGCCCGATCGCGCTCGCGATCCTGCGCCGCGAGGGCGAGCTTGGCGCCACGGTCTCGGTCGGGGACGGGGTCGAAGCGGAGCTTGTGGACCTGCCCTTCGGCTAGGCTGCGCGGCATGAGGGTGAGGAGCCTCGTAGTCACCGCGGTGGCGCTCTGCGCTGCGCTGGTGCTCGCCGCCTGCGGTCAGGACGACTTCCCCAACAACCCGCGCCCGGCCGCGCCGATCTCGGTCAGCGCCAGGATCGGCAACGACGGCGTCAGCGTCGGGCCGTCGTCGGTCGGTGCCGGCCAGGCCTCGTTCACGATCTCCAACCAGACCGCCGACGCGGCCCGCATCGTGCTCGAGGGCCCGACCGACGAGTCCAGCGACGAGATCGTCCCCAACGGCACCGGCTCGCTGGACGTCAACCTCCAGGAGGGCGACTACTCCGTCTCCACCGGCGAGGGCGGCCGGACGACGAAGCTCGTCGTCGGGCCCGAGCGCGAGAGCTCCCAGAACCAGCTGCTGCTGCCCTAGGCGGCGTCCTCGGCGGCGGCCGCTACGAGGCCCTCGATCCGCGCCAGGCAGCGCTCGACGTCGGCCACCATCTCATCGAACTCGTCGCCGGCCGCCTTGGCGCTGTTGGTGACGTTGGTCAGCGACTTTCGCACCCGGTTGGCGCGCTTCAGGCGAGCCGCGGCTTCCTCGGCCGCGTCGCGGACGCCCGCCGCATCGACCTCGAGCTCGGCGGCGCCCTCGGCGAGCACTCGAGCGCGCACGTAGCGGTAGACGAGTCGCAGCGCCAGCGGATCCGGGGTCTCGCGGTCGAGCACGGCGATCATCTTGTTGCCCTGGTACTCGGTCAGCTCCTCGAGCCCTGAGGGAACCTTGTCGTCGCCCGCCACCACGAGCACCGCGAAGGCGGCGTCGCGCTCGCCCATGCAGCCGTTGAGCTCGGTCCAGGCGTCGTTCTTGGAGAGGCGCTTGTTCTTGGCCTCGAAGACCACGGTCGCCAGCGGGGTGCCGAGCGCGGCACCGATCTCGACCACGGTGTCGCCCTTCTTGCCGCCGGACTCGGTCGACGAGTCGCCGACGTGGTGCGCGGCATCGCCCTGCGCCTGGGCGATCTCCTCGATCGTCGCGTGCACGAGCTCCTCGAAGCTGCGGCCCTTCGCGGTTCCGCGCTCGGCCTCCTCGGCGACCCGCGAGTCGGCTCCGGTGCGCTCCTTGAGCTCGACCAGCTCGCGCTTCAGCTCGGCGATCACCTTGCGGTTCTCCTCGCCCTCCGCACGCTGGCTGGTGCCGAGCTCCTTGTAGACGCGAACCATCGCGTCCTTGAAGTCGAACAGCGGGTTCGAGCCCTCCTGGGCCGAGAACTGCTTCATCAGCGCCTCGCGCTGCTCGACGAGCGCCTGGCGCATCAGCGTGTCGATGTCCTTCTGCACCGAGCCGTCGCGCGACCCGTCGAAGGTCTCGGTGATCCGCTCGGCGAGCAGCTCGTCGCCCGACTCGAGGGCCTTGGCGATCCGCTCGCGCAACTCCGCCGCATGACGCTCGAACTCCGCCCGCACGTAGTCGACCTCGACCGCCGTGCCCTCGCGCTCCAGCACCCGGGTACCGATTTCGATCGCGTCGCGGACCGTCTGCGCCGGCGCGTGACCGCCCTCGGCGCGCTCGCGGACCACACGGGCGGCACGCTCGTCTGCGACCGTCAGCGACTCGATCACCAGCCGGTCGGCGAGTGCCCGGACGGTGCCGGCGTCACCATGGTCAAGGGGCAGCTGTGGTCTTTCGGATGCTTCCATTTCGAACTTGCCAAGGTAGTCGCCGTTCCGGACGCGAAGCTGACACTGCAATGAGCCGACCAGAGCCGCTGATTCCCCCCACGCCCGGCGAGGAGATCATCTGCGCCGAGCAGCGCGACGTGCTCTCGACCCGGACCGATGCGGAGCGCCTGCGCCTGATCGAGGCCGAGCTGCGCAGCGGCTTTGAGACCCTGGGCTCGATCGGGCGTGCGGTCTGCATCTTCGGCTCCGCCCGCACGCCGCCCTCGAGCCCGGAGTACGAGCGCGCCCGCGAGGTCGCCCGGGCGCTCGGCGAGGCCGGCTTCGCGGTGATCACCGGCGGCGGCCCGGGGACGATGGAGGCGGCCAACCGCGGCGCCAGGGATGCCGGCGTCCTCTCCGTCGGACTCAACATCCTGCTCCCGGTCGAGCAGGGCATGAACCCCTACGTCGACGTCGGCCTCACCTTCGACTACTTCTTCACCCGCAAGCTGATGTTCGTCCGCTACTCGCAGGCGTTCGTCGTCTTCCCCGGCGGCTTCGGGACCCTCGACGAGACCTTCGAGCTGCTCACCCTGACCCAGACCGGCGAGGCCGTCCGCCACCCGGTGGCCCTGGTTGGCAGCGACTACTGGTCAGGCCTGATCGCCTGGATGCGCGATCAGCTGCTCGCGCCGGGGCGGATCTCCGAGGCCGACCTGGAGCTGGCGCGGCTCGCCGACGATACGTCGGAGATCGTCCGCATCGCCGCCTCGGGCACCGACGTCGCCGGGTAGCGGGCGCGGACCGCGTCCACGAACGCCGCCATCCGCTCGGCGAGCTCCGGATCGTGGATCTCGAGCACGTTCTCCGCGTTGCGCTCGCCCGAGCGCGAGAGGTTGAACGAGCCGACGAAGACGGTGTCGTCGGCGACCGTGACCTTGGCGTGCATGAAGTCGTGGACCGTGTCCGGGCCCCACGGGGTCGACGGCTTGCCCGAGAACGGCAGCAGGCTGAGCGCCTTGGCCAGCAGCGGGATCTTCCAGGCCGAGACGCCGTTCGTCGCCCACTGGCCGTAGACGGCGTCGGTCTGCGGCTCGTCGATCACGCCGGCGATGTCGACGCCGCCGCGCCCGCCCAGCTCGGCCAGGGTGGCGAGGATCGGCGCCGAGGTGATCACCGGCGAGGCGATCCGCACCCTCCGTTGCGCGCAGGCGATCGCCTTCGCGATCGCCTGCGAGAGCTCCTCCCCGTGGCCGGGGGTGAACCAGGCGCGCGCGCTGACGCCGCCCTCGAGCTCGACCGTGGCGGGCGCGACCCGTCCCGAGTGTTCGACGTCCCGGCGCTCCCAGAGCTCCTCGAAGTTGGCGACGTAGGCGGCGGCGAGCGGCTCCGAGTCGACCGCGACGATCACGTTCTCCATCCGCGTCCACGAGTCCTCGGTCCAGTTCGCCGACCCGGTCCAGACCGACTCGCGATCGCGGACGACGTACTTGTGGTGCATCAGGTCCGGGATCCCGGGCACGCCGCGATCGTCGATCGGCAGCTCGTGCAGGAGCTCGGGCTGCGTGGTCGGCGGCGGCTGGATCGCCGGCGGGCGGGAGGAATCGACGTTGTAGAGCAGCCGCACCTTCACCCCGCGCCCCGAGGCCGCGCGCAGCTCGCCGGCAACGATCTCGCCCGCCTTGCCCGGGAGGCGGATGTCGTAGAGGGCGAGCTCCAGCGTGTGCTTCGCCGGGCGCAGGAACCCCGCCACCAGCTCGGCGATCGCCTCGGCGGTCTGGCCGCCGTCGGTGAGCTCGTGAACCTCCATCGCCCTCACTTTCTATCGCGTAGCATCAGCGCCCCTTAAAGACCGAGAACAGGAGTGACCCCTTGGCCGTAGACGTAACCGACGTTTCGAAGCTCGACGTGGAGCCCGGGACGCTGCCCGAGACGATGGCGGCGTGGGTGATCCGCCAGGAGCGCGAGGGCGAGCCCAAGGACGCCTTCCAGATCGAGCAGATCGAGGTGCCCGAGCCGGGCGCCTTCGAGGTGATCGTCCGCGTGATGGCCGCCGGGGTCAACTTCAACAACGTCTGGGCGGCGCTCGGCAAGCCGGTCTCGGTCTTCAACTACGGCGACCACCCCGAGTACGGCCACCACATCGGCGGCTCCGACGCGTCCGGGATCGTCTGGAAGGTCGGCGAGGGCGTCACCCGGTGGCAGCCCGGCGACGAGGTCGTGATCCACTGCAACCAGGCCTCCTACGAGGACGTCGAGGTCCACGGCCTCGACCCGATGGCCGCGCCGAGCCAGGAGATCTGGGGCTACGAGACGACCTGGGGCTCGTTCGCCCAGTTCACCAAGGTCCAGGCCCAGCAGCTGCTCCCGAAGCCGCGCAACCTCTCGTGGGTCGAGTCCTCGGCCTACGGGCTCACCTACTTCACCGCCTACCGGATGCTGTTCAACCGCTGCAACATCCAGGCCGGCCACAACGTGCTGATCTGGGGTGCCGCCGGCGGCCTTGGCGTGTTCGCGGTCCAGCTCTGCAAGGCGGCCGGCGCGAACGCGGTCGGCGTCGTCTCCTCCGACGAGAAGGGCGAGCTGATCAAGCAGCTCGGCGCCGTCGACTACATCAACCGCGCCGAGTTCGGCGAGATGATGCGCAACGACGCCAACCACCCGGCCGCCGACCCGGCAGCCGATAAGGAGCGCTTCAAGGCCTCGCGCGGATTCGCGAAGCGGGTCAAGGAGATCCTGGGCGACGCCCCCGACATCGTCTTCGAGCATGTCGGCCAGGCCACCTTCCCGACCTCGGTTTTCACGGTCAAGCCGTTCGGCAAGGTCGTGATCTGCGGCGCCACCTCGGGCTACAACCTCGACTTCGACGTCCGCTACCTGTGGATGAAGCAGAAGGAGATCCTCGGCTCGCACTTCGCCAACGCCTACGAGTGCACGCGCGCCAACCAGCTGATGGCCGAGGGCAAGGTCCGACCGGTGCTCTCGCAGGTGATGGACTTCGACGGCGTCCCGGAGGCCCACCAGATGCTGCACGAGAACCGCCACTCGGGCAAGATCGCGATCCGGGTCGGCGCCACCGACGACCAGGAGGGCAAGCACGAGGACGGCGACGGCGCGATCTGGGCGGAGGTCGGCGCCTAGCGATTAGAGTTCCGCCTCGATGGCCGAGGTCCACTACATCGAATGGCACGTCGTCCCCTTCCGGCGCGACGCGTTCCTGGAGGTCTGGACGCCGGCGCTCGACCGGGCGCTCGCCTACGGGGCGAGGTCGGCGTTCATCAGCCGCAACGAGGACGACACCCTGCACCTGCGCCAGGTGACCGTCTGGGAGAACCGCAGCGACCACGAGTCGTGGTGGTTCTCGGACGAGGTCTCGGCCCTGCGCCAGGCGGCGCTCAAGTACTACCACAAGCCCGTTGACGCCCATTGGCATGCCCGGGTCGCCGAGGCGGCGGTCCAGACCAACGGTCAACCTCAATAAACGCCCGCCACGTCCTCGGCTTCGCCTCGTGGCGTGCGGGGTCTTACGCCACTAAGGCGAGCTCGCCGGTGCGCTTCTCGTAGGCCGCGCCGACCTCGACCAGGATCGCGATCATCTCCCCGGTCGCCGGTGAGCGCGCTCCCTCGGGGCGGCTGACGGCCCAGACGCGGCGCTCGGGCGCCGGCGGATCGGTCGGTCGCACGACGACGTCGGCGCGCAGGTTCGCGAGCGCGAGGTCGGGGAGCAGGGTGACCCCGAGGCCGGCGGCGATGTAGCCCTGCATGACGTTGTAGTCATCGGACTCGAACCCGATCCTCGGCTCGAAGCCGGCGTTGCGGCAGGCGCTGAGGACCGCCGCGCCGCAGGTGCTCGGGCGCGACCCGCATAGCCACTCGGTCTCGGAGAACTCCGCCAGCGGAACGACGGACTTCGAGGCCAGGGGATGGCTCTTGGGCAGCGCCAGGTGCATCGACTCGCTCAGCACCAGGGTCTGGGCGAGGTCGCGCTCCTCGGGCTTCGGCACCGACGGGTAGTCGAAGGTCAGCGCCATGTCGAGCTCGCCTGCGCGCAGGCGCGTCATCGAGTCCTCGGGCTCGGCGTCGGCGATGCTGAGCCGGACGGCCGGATGGCGGCGGTGGAAGATCGAGACCGCCTCGGTGAGCAGGGTGGCGCTGGCGCTCGGGAAGCTGGCGAGGCGAAGCTCGCCGCCCTCGAGACCGGCGATCGCCGCCAGCTCGCGTTCGGCCTCCTCGAGGCGCGCGATCGCCGCCTCCGCGTGGCCGACCAGCACCTGGCCGGCGTCGGTCAGCTTCGGCCCCTCGCGGGTGCGGTCGAGCAGCTGCATCCCGACCTCGCGCTCGAGCGTCGCGATCTGCTGGCTGATCGCGGACTGAGACAGGAACAACGCGTCGCCGGCAGCCGAGAACGAGCCCTGGCTGGCGACCTCACGGAGGATGCGCAATCGCTTCACATCGAGCATTAGCCTATCTTATTCGATCTGTCAACAAAGCATGTTGCGCTAATGGAGCCCCTGGCCGATCCTGTTCCTACAGACCACGAAGCGAGGTGATGCAGATGACGAGCAACGAGACTCAGATCAATTCGGCCATGACGATCCGGCGCCTGGACGTCGGTGACTCCGATCGGGCGGCGCTGGCCAGGCTGGCCGGGCTCGATTCGCGCCAGGAGCTCGAGGGCCCGGTCCTCGGGGCGGAGGTCGAGGGCCGGCTGCTTGCCGCGATCTCGATCGAGTCCGGCGAGCTGATCGCCGATCCGTTCAGCCGCACCAGCGAGCTGCGAGCCCTGCTCAAGCTGCGCGCCTCCCAGCTGCAGGAGCGCCGCGTCGAGCGGCGCGGCTCGCGCGTGTTCGGTCGCCGCTCCCCGCGGCCGGCTCTCGGCGGCTCGCCCGCCGGCCACCTCGTCACGCTGCAGCGCGGGCTCTAGCGCCGCGCACTCAGTGCTGTTCGAGCGGGGCCATCGTCAGCCCAGCCTCGGACAGCTGCTGCCAGTAGAGCTCGGCCGGCTCGCGCGGCCCCGTCCAGACGATCGCCTGGCCGGAGTTGTGGATCCGGTCGGCGAGCCGGTGGCCCTGGTCGAGCGAGACGCCCGGGACCACGCGGGCGAGCGTGCCGGCGACGTGGTCGAACGTGTTGCGATCGTCGTTGAGGACGATCACCTGCCAGTTGCCGCCCAGGCCGGAGCCCGGTCCGGCGCCGCGCGGGCGCTCGATCGTCTCAGTCGAGATCGGAACCGCCCCCCCGCGCCCGCCTAGGGATCTGGGACTGAAACCGCGATCCGCTTGAACGTGCCCACCACGCCCTTGTCCTTGTCGGCCTGGCTGCCGAGAGAGAAGCGGACCTTGCGGCCGTCCACCTGGCCGGGGTTCGAGTCGCTGACCTTGACGATCTCCTGGCCGTTGATCTCGGCCGTGATCTGGGCGCCGGTCGCGATGATCTCGATCCGGTTCTTCTCGTTGATCTTCTTGATCGCGTCGCTGTGCCCGTGCTTGGGGAACTCGCCACCCTCGGGACCGCGCCGCAGCTCCCAGTGCTGGCGCTGGGGGAAGATCCGCAGCGAGTAGCCGGTGTTGCTGCCGCCGGCGCGGACCGTGGTCTCGATGAAGGCGCCCTTGCGCATCGACTTCGGCGTCTCCTTGAGGATCTTGCCGTCGATCGCCACCCCCTGGTTGGCGAGCTCGTCGTCGCCCTGCACGGGTGGCCGGAAGGAGCAGGTCGTCGGGCTCTTCTTCACCGAGGCGAGCATCACGGCGCTCTTCGCGCGGTACTTCTTGTCGCAGCGCTTGCCGCCCCCCGAACGCGTGATCTCCTTGAACTTCGCCTCCGTCGACATGTCGTTCGAGTAGACGACCACCTCGGCGAAGGCGGTCGCCGCTCCCGCGCCGATCACGGCGAGGACGATCGCGAGGGCTGTGCGGGGTCGCAGGAAGCTCATGGTCATCGGCAGCGTAGCCGCTGAACAACCCCTAACACACGACCGAGCCGCTAGCTGCGGGCGGTCTTTTGCAAGTAACGCTCGAGGCCGAGCCACTGCTGCTCGGGCGGGGTCGCCTGGATCATCGAGGCCGCGGTCTGGGGATCGGCCAGCTCGGCGACCTCGGCCGTGAACTCGCCCAGGAAGGCCTCCCTCCCCCGCTCCGCGAGCTCGACGCCGCGCCGCAGCGCCGCGCGCAGGCGGTCGAACTGCTCGGCGACCCCCTCGCAGAGGCCGAAGTGGGTCAGCCGCAGGCGCTGGGGCCCGAGGGCTTCGATCCGCTTGATCGAGTCCAGCCACGCCTCGACGTCGACGTCGGGCGGCGGCGTCGGCGCCAGGGTCAGCTCGCTGGGCGGGATCCGGACGCCCGCCATGTCGCCGACGTAGGCGTCGCCCGCGGCGAGGTCGAGCCAGCAGAGGTGATGGCCCGCGTGCCCGGGGACGTGCTCGACCCGGAAGCCCTCGACCTCCTCCCCGCCGGAGAGGGCGACGATGCTGGCCTCGGGGACCGGCGCCACCTCGCCCCAGAGGCGGTCCATGTTCTCGGGGCCGTAGAGGCGCCCGGCGCTCTTCAGCAGCCGCGCCGGGTCGACCAGGTGCGGCGCCCCGACCTCGCTCACATACACGCGCAGCTCGGGGAAGCGCCGCACGAGCACCCCGGTCGCCCCGGCGTGGTCGAGGTGGATGTGGGTGAGCAGCAGCCCCCGCGGCTCGGCCTCGAGCCCGCCGATCCAGTTGTCCAGCGCCGACGCCGGGCCGGGATCGACGATCAGGTCGCCGACCAGGTGAGCGGCGATCACCCGGTCGCGGCCCAGGTGCATGGTGTCGATCGCGCGAACGATCCGGGGAAGCTACCCGGCCGCAACGCTGCGCTACCTGGGACAATTCGCACATGAGCGATCACCGCCTCGAGCAGCCCGACCGTCCGTGGGTGATCCGCACCTACGCCGGGCACTCAGACGCCCGGCGCTCGAACGAGCTCTACCGGCGCAACCTCGCCAAGGGCCAGACCGGTCACTCGGTCGCCTTCGACCTGCCGACCCAGACCGGCTACGACCCCGACCACGTGCTCTCCCGCGGCGAGGTCGGCAAGGTCGGCGTCTCGATCGTCCACAAGGGCGACATGCACACCCTCTTCGACGGGATCCCGCTCGACGAGATGAACACCTCGATGACGATCAACGCGACCGCGGCCTGGCTGCTCGGCCTCTACGTCACGGTCGCCGACGAGAACGGGGTCGATCGCCACGCGCTCAAGGGCACGACCCAGAACGACATCATCAAGGAGTACCTCTCGCGCGGCACCTACGCCTTCCCGCCGAAGGAGTCGATGCGCCTGATCGCCGACACGGTCGCGTTCAGCGTCAACGAGATCCCGAGCTGGAACCCGACCAACGTCTGCAGCTACCACCTGCAGGAGGCCGGGGCGACGCCGGTTCAGGAGATCGCCTACGCGATGTCGACGGCGATCGCCGTGCTCGACGAGGTCAAGGCCCGGGGCCAGGTCGCCGAGGCGGACTTCCCGAAGGTGTTCGGGCGGATCTCTTTCTTCGTCAACGCCGGCGTCCGCTTCGTCGAGGAGCACGCGAAGCTGCGGGCGATGGGCGAGCTTTGGGAGGAGATCGGCCGCGAGCGCTACGCCGTCGAGGACGACAAGCTGCTGCGGATGCGCTACGGCGTCCAGGTCAACAGCCTCGGCCTGACCGAGGCCCAGCCCGAGAACAACGTCCAGCGGATCGTGCTGGAGGCGCTCGCGGTGACGCTCGGCCGCAACGCCCGCGCCCGGGCGATCCAGCTCCCGGCCTGGAACGAGGCGCTGGGACTGCCGCGGCCCTGGGACCAGCAGTGGAGCCTGCGGATCCAGCAGGTGCTCGCCTTCGAGACCGACCTGCTCGAGTACCCCGACATCTTCGAGGGCTCGAAGGTGATGGACGGGCTCGTCGCCGAGCTCGTCGAAGGCGCCCGCGAGGAGATGGCCGTGGTCGCCGAGCAGGGTGGCGCGGTCCAGGCCGTCGGCTACATGAAAGCGCGCCTGGTCGAGTCCCATCGCGAGCGGATCGCGAAGATCGAGCGCCAGGAGATCAAGGTCGTGGGCCAGAACTGCTTCACCGAGACCGAGGACTCGCCGCTGACGGCGGGCGCCGACGGCGGCATCCTCACCCCGGACCCCGAGGTCGAGCGCGAGCGTCGCGAGGCACTCGAGCGCTGGAAGGCCGAGCGCGACCCCGAAGCGGTCGAGCGGGCGCTGGCCAACCTCGCCGCGGCCGCCGCCGACGAGTCGGCGAACATCATGCCGGCGACGATCGAGGCCGCGAAGGCCGGGGCGACCACCGGCGAGTGGACGGCCACCCTCCGCGACGTGTTCGGCGACTACCGCGCTCCGACCGGGGTCTCGGGCGCCGCCGCAGGCGGCAACGAGGAGCTGCTGGCGAAGATCCGGGCGCGGGTCGAAGAGCTCGCCGTGCGGATCGGCCACCGGCCGCGGATCCTGGTCGGCAAGCCGGGGCTCGACGGCCACTCCAACGGCGCCGAGCAGATCGCCGTGCGGGCCCGCGACGTCGGCATGGAGGTGATCTACCAGGGCATCCGCCTGACGCCGGAGCAGATCGCCGCCTCGGCTCGCGACGAGGACGTCGACGTGGTCGGCCTGTCGATCCTCTCCGGCTCGCACCTGGAGCTGATCCCCGAGACGGTCCGGCTGCTGGCCGAGTACGGCGTCGACGCGCCGGTCGTGATCGGCGGCATCATCCCCGTCGCCGACGCCGAGAAGCTGCGCGCGGCCGGGGTCGCCGCCGTCTACACGCCGAAGGACTTCGACGTCAACCGGATCATGGGCGAGATCGTCGACCTGGTCGGCGCGCGCAGCGAGGCCGCCGCGGCCTCACCCGCTTGACGCGTCCGATCGAGTTCCCGGTCGAGGGGCTGAGCGACGGGGTCATCCGGCTGCGGCTGATCTCCGACGCCGACCTGCCCGCGATCGTCGCCGCGGTCCAGGACCCCGCGATCCCGAGGTTCACGACCGTGCCCTTCCCCTACGGCGATCAGCAGGCGCGGCTGTGGCAGCGAAGCGCCGCCACCGGGATGCGCGCCGGCACCGAGCTGGCGACGCTGATCGTCGATGCCGAGGACGGCACTCTGCTGGGCTCGGTCGGCGTCCACAACCTCGACCCCCAGAGCGGGCGCTGCTCGGCCGGGTACTGGGTGGCGGCCGACGCCCGCGGACGCGGTGTGGCCCGGCGGGGCCTGACGCTGATCTGCCGGTTTGCCTTCGCCGAGCTCGGCGTGAAGCGGATCGAGCTCTGGATCGAGCCGGCGAACCCGGCCTCCCAGCAGGTTGCCGAGGCGGTCGGCTTTCACCGCGAGGGCCTGCTGCGCTCGTTCATGCACGTCGGCGGCGAGCGTCGCGACATGCTCATGTACTCGCTCTTGCCGCAGGACCTCGGCTGAGCTCCGGAGCAGCGTGGCGGCGCTACCCTCAACGGTGATGAGCGAGCTGAACGGCGACCGGACCGCCTGGCTGCGCTGTTACCGCTGCTGGTCGACCCGCCTCGAGGCGCAGGTCCACTACGACGCGATCATCCGCGTCGACCCCGATTCGGGTGAAACCGCCGAGCGGGTCGAGGAGGTCCAGGAGGCCGTCGTCCAGTGCCTCGACTGCATGCACGACCAGCCGCACCTGTCGATCGAGGAGGGACGCGTCGTGCCGATCTCCGAGCGCTGGGAGCGGATGGTCGCCGGCACTCCCTGGGTCGCGTCGTGCACCGTCACCGTGGACCAGGACGCGGTCGAGACCTGCTCCGGCCCCGAGGCCGCCGACAGCCTCACCTACGCCGCCTTCGGCGATCCCGGCACCCGCGAGTTCTTCACCCACGTCCGCTTCCACAAGCACGACGAGGAGCGGATCATCGTCCACCTGCTGGTCGAGCTCTACGCGCGCTCCGCCGAGGAGGCGACCGAGGTCCTCGAGGACGCCTCGCGCGGGGTGCTCGAGCTGACCTCGCTGGCGGAGGAGTCCCGCCCGCCGGCGCACGCGGCCGACGAAGCGCACTAGCTCAACCGAGCCCGAGGTGCTCGCGCAGAGCGGGCTCGATCAGCGAGGCAACCACGTCGTGAGCGTGGTCGAGCTCCACGCCGGCCAGCGACGGCACGCCGATCACGGTCAGGCCGGCAGCGACCCCCGCCGCTACCCCGGTGGGCGAGTCCTCGAGCACGATCACACGGGCATCGGCAACGATCCCGAGCTCCCGGCAGGCGGCCAGATAGGCGTCGGGCGCCGGCTTCGGCGCCGCCACGTCGTGGCCGCTGACCACGACATCGAACTGATTCACCAGCCCGACCAGCTCCAGCGCCCGCGCGATGAAGCGCCCGGGCGAGTTCGAAACCAGGCCGATCGGGACCTCGAGCGCGCGTAACTCGGCGACCAGCTCGAGCGCGCCGGGCATCGGCTCGACACCACGCTCGAGCTCCTCGAGGACGAGTTCGTCGAGCTCGGCCACCAGCTCCACCTCTCGCCCGGGCAGATCGAGCTGGCGGGCCAACAGGCGACCCGCGACCAGCGCCGAGGTGCCGACCAGCTCCTGCTTGTGGGCGAGCGTGAACTCGCGTCCGCGGCGCGCGAACAGGTCCTCCTCGGCCCGCGTCCACACCGACTCGGTGTCGAGCAGCAACCCGTCGTTGTCGAAGATCACCGCCGCGGGGCGCATTCGCTCAGCCGTGGGACCGCGCGAGCCGCCGGTGGCGGTGGCGGAAGAGGAAGCCGACCACGGCCGCGCTCAGCCGCGCCGCACCCGGGATCCAGGCGATCCCCCGCTTGAGCTCGAAGCCGAGGCGATCGGTGACGCGACAGCGCTGCGGGCCCTCTGGCTCGACCGTGCGCTCGTGCTGCCAGACGGAGAAGCTGAGCGTGCGCGAGCGCTCGAGGAAGCGCCGCCCGGGCTCGAGCTCGGCCAGGGCGAGGTCGTCGTAGTCGACCGGGAGCACTCCGCCGAGCAGGATCCAGCTGCGCCCCAGCGGCACGCCGACCTCGACCGTGTCCACGGTCTTGCCCTTCAGGCTCGCCGGCATCGTCATCCGCAGGATCGGAGCGAGCTCGTCGTTGATCCCCTCCTCGGTGACCGCCCGCTCCCAGACGACGCTCGCCGGGCGGTCGATTACGGACGTCTGCTCGACATGGCGCACGGGAGGATTCGTATATGAATCCCGCATGGCCGGCATCTCAGCCTTCATCTCCCCCGGCCGCTCGCTCGAGGGGACGCTCGAGCGGGTCGCGCTCGCCGACCGGCTCGGCTACGACGCCGCCTACACCACCCACATCGCCGGCCGCGACTCGTTGACGGCTCTGATGGCTTACGCCGCGGCGAGCGAGCGGATCCGCCTCGGCACCGGGGTGGTGCCGATCTTCAGCCGCACCCCGGCGACGATGGCGCAGACGGCGGCCACGATCGACGAGTACTCAGGCGGGCGGATGGTGCTCGGGCTGGGCGTCTCGCACCGGGTCACGGTCGAGAACTGGCACGGCCAGAAGATCACCAAGCCGGTGTCCCAGATGCGCGACTACATGACCGCGGTGCGGGCCATCTTCCGCGGCGAGCAGGCTCCGGAATCGGAGCACTTCCCGACCAGGTTCGCCTTCATGGGATACGCCGCGCGCGCCGACCTGCCGATCTACGTCGCGGCCCTGTCGCCGAACATGATCCGGCTCGCGGGCGAGCTCGCCGACGGGGTGATGCTGTGGCTGTGCTGCCCGTCCTACATCGCCTCCGAAGTAATACCCGCGCTGCGCGCGGGGCTGGAAAAGGCCGGGCGCACGCTTGACGACTTCGACGTCGTCGCCGCCGTCCCCACCGCGCTCACCGACGATCCGGACGCCGCGCGGGCGGCCCTGCGCCAGGAGCTGGTCACCTATGCCTCGCTGCCCTTTTACCGGGCGATGCTGGAGGCGTCCGGCTTCGCCGACGAGCTCGCCGCGTTCGACGCCGGGATGGCGGAGGGCGACCTCGATCGGGCGAAGGCGGGGCTGTCGGACCGGATGCTGGGCGAACTGGCCGGGATCGGCTCCGCCAACGACGTCAAGGCCGCAGTGCGCCGCTACCAGGACGCCGGCGTCAGCTCTCCGGGTATCGGCGGCCTGCCGGGCACCGACTTCGATGCCGCGATCGAATCTGTCGGCGAGCTGATCTAGCCGCCGGAGAAGACGTCGCGGCCGAAGCTGCGGACGCCGGCGTGGGCCGCGTAGCCGAGGTACTTGAGCCCGAAGATCTGCTCGATCGTGTGCAGGTAGTCGTAGTGGTTGTACGGGGTGTCGTTGACGGTGCCCTTGTCGATGAACGGAGAGAGCAGCACGGCACCGGTCCGCCCGCCACCGGGCCCGGCGATCCCCTGCTGGGCCGCATTCGGGCCGGTCGGCGCGAAGCAACACGAGGCGGCGGCCTCCGGCGTGCCGTCGTACTCGGCCTCGTCGAAGGTGACGATCAGCAGGCCGTCCTTCTTGTACGCCTTCGACTTCAGGATCCTCGGCACCCACTCGCGCAGGAAGCCGTCGATGCCGGCGTAGCCGCCCGGTTGATTGGGGTCCGCGCAGGTCGCATCGTGGCCGTCGCGGCAGAGGTCCGGGGTGATGAAGGTGTAGTTGCGCGTCTTCTGCTGCTTCTTCAGGTCCGTCTTCAGCTGATCGAGGTTGACGTCGTGCTTGCTGCAGCTCGCGTAGTCGTCGATGATCGAGTGGAAGTAGACGAAGGGGTTGTGGCGGGTCGCGTACTGGTCGGTCGGCGAGGCGGTGTGGGAGACGTCGTTGGCGCCGATCGCCGGGTGGGCGCAGTTGGTGCCCCCGTCACGGGCCGGGTCGTCGCCCATGTCCTCCATGTACGCCCGCCAGGTCAGGTCCGCCTTCTCGAGCTGGTCGGCGACGGTCGACACGTTGGCCGGGTAGACGCAACCGGAACCGACCGCCTGGCCGTCGGCGGCGATCGTTCCCGGGGTCACGTCGACGAAGCCGGCCCCGCAGTCGGACTGCGTGGTCGGGTTCTCCGACTGGCCGCTGATCATCGTGATGTAGTTGCCGAGGCTGAAGTGGCCGGTGCCGTAGTACTGGGTAAGCAGCTGGCCCTTGGCCGGCAGCGTCTGAGCCAGGTACGTCGAGCCCGGCGGGTCGCCGAAGGTCTCGTCGTAGCCCTTGTTCTCGAGCATGATCGTGAACACGTGCTTGATCGGCGGCGGCTTCGGGGCCGCAGGGGTCGGCTTTGCGCCGCAGGCCAGCAGCGCGACCGCGATCACGCCGACGAAGATCAGAGCGGCCCCTCCATGGACCCTGTGCAGGCTCACGCGGGGAAGACTAGCGTCGGCCCCCGAAGACGTCGGCGCCGAAGCTGCGCACCCCGTCGTGGGCCGCGTAGCCGAGGTAGTCGAGCCCGAAGATGTCCTCGACCGAGTGCAGGTAGTCGTAATGGTTGTAAGGCTCGTCGTTGATGGTGCCCGGCTTGATGAACGGCGAGATCAGCACCGCGCCGGTCTGGCCCCCGCCCGGCCCCTGGATCCCCTGCAGCGGTGTGTTCGGCCCGCTGGGGACGAAGCAGCAGGACCCGGCCCCGGACTCCGATTCGTCGAAGGCGACGATCAGCAGTCCGTTGCGCTGGTAAGCCTTCGACTTCAGGATTCGCGGCACCCACGCGCGCAGGAACGCGTCGATGCCCGCATACCCGCCGGGCTGAGCCGGGTCGGCGCACTCCTTGTCGTGGGCGTCGCTGCAGAGGTCCGGGGTGATGAAGGTGTAGTTGCGGGTCTTGCGCGGCTTCTTCAGATCGCGCTTCAGCCGGTCGAGGTTGACGACGTGGGTCACGCAACTGAGGTCGTCGTCGATGATCGAGTGGAAGTAGACGAAGGGGTTGTGGCGGGTGGCGTACTGGTCGGTCGGCGAGGCCGACTGGGCCTTGTCGGTGGCGCCGATCTGCGGGTGGGCGCAGCTCGTGCCGCCGTCGCGACGGACGTCGTTGCCCATGTCCTCCATGTAGGCGCGCCAGGTCTTGCCCGCCTCCTCGAGCTGGTCGGCGACCGTGAGCGCCTGCGCCGGGTAGACGCAGCCCGTACCAAGGGCCTGGCCGTCGGCGACGATCGTCCCCGGGGCGACCTCGTTGAACCCGGCGTTGCAGTCCGACTGCGTCGAGGGGTTCTCGGACTGGCCGCTGATCATCGTGATGTAGTTGCCGAGGCTGAAGTGGCCGGTGCCGTAGTACTGGGTCAGCAGCTGGCCCTTGGCCGGCAGTGTCTGAGCCAGGTACGTCGACCCCGGCGTGTCGCCGAAGGTCTCGTCGTAGTTCTTGTTCTCGAGCACGATCGTGAACACGTGCTTGATCGGCGGCAGCTGCGCCGCCGCCGGCGCCTCCCGGGCCGCGCTCAACGACGCCACCGCGACGATCGCAGCAAGTGCGGCGGTGGCGATCAGGGTCGTGCGCAGGCTCATGGGGAGGTCGGAAAAGCTAGCGATGGCGCCGCGTCAGAGCGCCGATCAGCTCCCGGTATACCCCGAAAGCGGGCTTCGGTGTGTAGTCATCGCGTAACAGCCCGTAATGCTGCTGGAAGTTGGGCGAGCTGGTGCGATGGTCGCGGAGGTCGAACCAGCGGTAGTCACTGACGTTGTAGGTGCCGCGGAACTCGTCGACGGCGCCCACCATCTCCCGCAGCGCCGCCGCCTGCTCCGCCTCGCTGCGGGCCGGCTCGAGCGTCGGGTAGCCGTTCTCCTCGACGTGGATCGGCACCGAATCGGGGATCGAGGCGAGCGGCAGGTAGCACTGGCGCAGCACGCTGAGCGCGTTGACCATCCCGTCGCGGTACCCGCCGGGCGGCTCCGCCGGAGGGAAGATCGTCCCCGGGTAGGCGTCGAGGCCGACCCAGTCCAGCGAGCGGACGAACGACTCGCCCCCGAGCGCGGCGATCTCGGTCCAGAACGAGCGCTCGCGGTCGGGGTCGGTTCGGTAGGCCCAGTTGAAGCCGATCTCCAGCTGGTCGTAACCGAGCCGGCGAGCCTCATGCTTGGCCGCGATCACGCCCCGCACGAGCGCCTCACGCGCCCCCTGGTAGTAGCTGTCGGAGGCGTCGGGGGCGATCGGGAAGAAGTTCACCTCGTTCGTCACCTGGAGGGCGCGGACGCCGGGATTGGAGCCGAACTTGCGCACCACGCGGCGCACGAAGCGCACCCAGGCATCGATGTCGCCCTCCTGCTCGGGACGCGGGTGGTAGCGAAGCTGCAGCTCGACCCGATAGCCGCGCCGGGTGTAGCGGCCGGTGAGCTTCATGAAGTGGCGGATCCCGGCCGGGCCGAGCGACCAGAAGAAGCGGTTGAGGCGGATGTAGAAGGGCGCGCTGGAGCCCGGGTCGAGCATGCGCAGTGCCTCGCGCGTCTTCCCGGGGGAGTCCGGGACCGGTTCCACCGGCGGTCCGAGGGCGCCCGCGGTCCCGGCCGGGTTGATCCCGAAGCGCAGCTTTGCGCCCGGCTCGGCGACCACGCCGCCCGCCCCCGAGTCGCCGAGGCAGGGACCGTCGTCGGCGCCCGCCGGCGCGCTGCTCAGCGCGGCCACGGCGCAGATCGCGGCCACGCATCCGAGCGCTGCGCCGGCCCGCGCGATCACCGCCCTATTCGACGTCGCCCTCCGCTTTCGGCGCCTCGCCGTTCGGACGCTTCGGGATCAGCACGGTGCGCTTGAACTCCGCGACCAGGGTGTTGTCCTGCTTGTAGACGCGGGTGTGGACCTTGACGATGCCGCGGTCGGGCTTCGACTCCGAGGCGCGGACCTCGAGAACCTCGGACTCGCAGTAGAGCGTGTCGCCGTGGAAGACCGGGTTCGGGTGGCTCAGCTCCTCGGTCGCGAGATTGGCGATCGCCTTCCCGGAAACGTCCGAGACCGTCATCCCCACGGCGAGCGAGTAGACGAGGGGCCCGACGACGACGTTCTGACCCTGTTGCGACTGCCCGGCGTAGACGTCGTTGATATGCAGCGGGTGGTGATTCATCGTGATCAGGCAGAAGAGGTGGTCGTCGGCCTCGGTCACGGTCTTCGCCGGCCAGTGCTTGTAGACGGCGCCCTCCTCGAACTCCTCCAGGTAGCGCCCGTAAGCGTGGGCACCGGAGGCCTCTCGCTCGGCCTGCTCGGTTGAAAGCTTGTGGTCGGTGTCGTTCATTCGGCGCGGGATCGTACTGGCGGCGTCCAGCGATCGTCGCAGAACGCCGCGAGATCAAAAGAAGTGCGCGTCCTGCCAGTTGGTCGCGCTCGCCGGTTGCAGGGCGTCCGCCAGGTTGCGGCGGCGCTCGGCGCTGAGGCCCCCGGCGAGGCGACGTCCGAGCCGGCGCAGGGCCGTCGCCCGCGGCACGAGCTCGTCCCTGAGCTGGTCGCGCTGGCCGCGAGGCAGCCCGGCGGTCGCCGTTCGTGGACTTTCGAGGCGCATCGCCACCTCGTCGAGTTGCCCGTACGCGGACATGATCGCGAGGTACTTGAGCTCGCGTTCGAGCGCCAGCCCGGGCTCGATCAGACCCTCGTTCACATAGAGCGCGTCAGCGGACACGAGCCGGCCTCCGGCGACGAGATCGTCGCGCCGCGGGGGAGCGCCGCGGCGCCAGCTGGTGCGTCTCAGGCCATGAAGCGACCAACCGCGCGAGCGCAGATGGGCGTCGACGTCGGCAAACAGCGGCTGGCCCTCGAACAATGGCGCCATCTCGACCTCGACCTCGAGCACGAGAGCCCTCGCAAGGACGTCCTCGCCGCCGATCAGGACGTCGAGCTCGGCGCCCTCGACGTCGAGCTTCAGATGGTCGGCCGCGAGGCCGTATCGACGATCGGCGTCATCGAGGCTGGCGGTCTCGACCTCGACCACCCGGGTCACGGCAAGAAGCTCCCGCGCGTGCGGGAACGATTCGAGCAGGGCCTCGTTCGGCGGGTAGAAACCCGAGGCGACGGGCCATCTGCAGATGTGGAACGGGACCGCGGCGGCCGTCTCCCTCCAGACCGCGAGCGGCAGGAAGCGGGCCGGGTAGGACAGCTGCGGCGCGGCCGCCGTCAGCCGGCGACATTCGTCGGGATCGGGCTCGAAGGCCGTCAGCTCGAGCAGCGACTCGAACGGCCGCCAGCGGGGATCGATTCCCCCTCTCGCCCCGACGTCGACTAGCCGGATCGGATTCGATCCCAACAGCTGCTCGAGCATCTTCAACTCTCCAAACTCGCGTCGACGTCCTCGAAACGGCCGAGATCGGCAACCTCGGCCTCAAGCGCGCGAACCACCGCAGGCTCCAGGGAAGAGAACGGCTCCATCCTGACGCGCAGCCGCGCCCCGGAGCGCTTCGACGACCAGGTGCCGCCGATCTCGCCGTCGATGGTGATCGTCGGCCGCACGATGCCGCCCCCGGGGACCACCTGCTTCTCGTGCTCCGGCGGAAGCGCGAAGGCGCGGTCCACGAAGCCGAGGTTGTAGTTGTCGAAGGCGCCGAGCATGCGGACCACCGGCGAGGGCGCGGCGCGCGGCGCGCGGCCCAGGGTGAGCAGATCGCCGGCGGGCTCGAGCTCCGCCGCGATCCCCTCGAATCCGACCTTTGCGTCGCGCAGGGGCAGCCCCGCCCAGCGCGCGAAGTCACGCTCGTCCGCCGGGCCGTAGGCGCGCAGGTAGCGGCGGGCGAGCTCGGCCAGCGACGGCTCGCGCGGCCGCCGCTCGAGCGGGCCGAGCCAGTCCTCCGTGCGCACGAGGCACGTCTGGGCGCCTCGGTCGGGACCCAGGCAGAGGCTGCCGTCGAGCGTCGCCAGCAGCCACAGATGCACCTTGAACTCGGGCCCGGTCTCGAACCCGGCCCGCTGGAGGCGCTCGCCGAGCTGCGGGCGGGTCAGCGGCCCGTCCGCGTCGACCGCGTCGTGGAGCAGCTTCAGCGCCCGGTCCTGGCCGCGGCGGTCGAGCCCGAAGTCGGCCAGCCGCTTGCGCGACCACCGCACGATGATCGGCGCAAACAGCGGCAGGATCCAGCCCGCGTCCTCGGACGGGATCAGGTGAACCGTCTTGCGCATCGCCCAGGCCCGCAGTAGCGAGCGCTCCTCGGTGCGGGCGCGGTCGACGTCGGCGGCGACCAGCCCGCGGGCCCGGGCGCGGAAGGCGAGCTTGGCCGCCCGCCGCTCCTGTGCCTGTACCGGCCCGGCCAGGCGCACCACGTCGACCGGGTGCGTGACGGCCACCGGTCGCTGCAGCAGCTGTGCGGCGGCACGGCGGCGGGCGATTCCGGCCACTAGGTGGAGGCGCTGATCGCCTTGCCGAGCAACCGCTTGACGCGGTCGTCGCCGCCGACCTTGAGGTGACCGTAGTAGAAGGCGTCGCGCCAGTCGGCGAGGCCGCCCTCCTCGGCGAGCAGCGTGAACATCGTCTTCGGGATCGCGAGCGTGATCCGCGCGTCGTCGGCATCGCCCTCGGTCGCCTTCGGCCCGGGCACCTCGATCCGGAACGTCTCCGACTTGCCGGGAGCGGTCAGCCCGCCGGACGTCAGCTCGAGCGAGAAGACCAGCTTCAGGTTGGAGAGCGCCGGGACCTCGCCCTGCACCCGCTGCACGGCGACGACGATCAGCTCGCTGGTCGCGGGGGCCACGGCTGCGTTCAGCGGGCCCGCCGCAGCCCGGCGCGCGCCTCGGCGTGGGCGATCACCTGGCCGACCAGCTTCTGGATATTGGGGTCGCCCTCGACCTTCACGTGGCCGAGGTCGTAGGCCTCGTGCCACTGCTTGGCCCTGCCATCCGCGGCGAGCTCGTTGAAGTGAGAGCGCGGAATGGAGACGTGGAGCCGCTCGTCGTCGCCCATGCCCTTCGAGATCTTCGGCCCGGGAACCTCGACCCGGTACAGCTGCACGTCGCCGCGGCCGCGCAGCTCGAGGCCGAAGACGAGCTTCAGCTTCGCCAGGGCCGGGACCTCGGCCTGCAGGCCCTCGACCGCCTGCTTGATCAGCTCCGGGGTCGAGGCGCTCAGATCTTGTTCCTTTCGAGCAGCTTCTTGCCGATCACCATCTTCTGGATCTCGGAGGTGCCCTCGCCGATCAGCAGTAGCGGCGCGTCGCGGTAGATCCGCTCGATCTCGTACTCCTTCGAGTAGCCGTAGCCGCCGTGGATGCGCAGGCACTCCTCGGCGTTCGCGTGCGCCGCCTCGGAGGCGAACAGCTTCGCCATCCCGGCCTCGATGTCGGAGCGCTCGCCGGCGTCCTTCATCCGCGCGGCCTTCATCGTCAGCAGCCTCGCCGCCTCGACCCTGGTGCCCATCTCGGCGAGCTTGAAGGTGATCGCCTGGTGCTGGGCGATCGGCTTGCCGAACGTCTTGCGCTCCTGGCTGTAGCGCAGTGCAAGCTCGAGCGAGCGCTGGGCGACGCCGACGCCACGCGCGGCAACGTTCACGCGGCCGAGCTCGAGCGCGTCCATCATCTGGCGGAAGCCCTCGCCGAGGCCGTCGCGGCCGCCGAGGATGTGCTCGTCGCCGACCTTGAAGCCGTCGAAGACGAGCTCCGTCGACTCCACGCCCTTGTAGCCCATCTTCTTGATCTTCGGCGGGATCTTGAGCCCGGGCACCTCGGACTCGCCGGGCTCCTTCTCGCAGATGAAGCAGGTCATCCCCTTGTACGGCGGGTCGGCCGTCGTGTCCGTCTTCACGAGGACGAAGACCAGGCCCGACAGCAGGCCGTTCGTGACCCACATCTTCTGGCCGTTGATCTCCCAGCCGCCGTCGACCTCCTTGGCGGTCGACTTGATCCCCTGCACGTCCGATCCGACCTCGGGCTCGGAGAGCGAGAAGGCACCGCGAATCTCCCCGGTCGCCATCTTCGGCAGGTACTTGTCCTTCTGCTCCTCGGTCCCGAACTTCATCAGCAGGTAGGAGCCGATGAAGTGGGTGTTGACGACGCCCGAGATCGAGATCCAGCCCCGCGAGAGCTCCTCGACGATCATCGCGTAGGTGGTCAGGTCGAGGCCCATCCCGCCGTACTCCTCGGGGATCGTGACTCCGAACAGGCCGAGCTCCTTCATCTGCTCGACGATCGGCTCCGGGAACTTGTCCTCGCCGTCGTACTCCTCGGCGTGAGGGATGATCTCCTTGTCGGCGAACTGGCGCACCATCTCGGTGATCGCCTGCTGTTCGTCGGTTTTCTCCTGATACGTCGCGGTAGCTACGGCCATGGCTCCTGTCTTCGATTCGGGAAAGGCGGAGAATACTGAGGGGATGTCGAACGCAGAACGCCTGCTGGCGGCCCTGGAGCCGATCTTCGGAGACGAAGATCGGGAAGTAGACGAAGCGCTGATCGACGGCCTGATCGTCTCGCTGAGCGGAATCGCGGCCCCGCGGTTGACCGGCTCGATGACCGCCGACGACAGCTTCACGACCGACTTCGACGGCGTCGACGGGTTGCGCACCGTCTGGGCCGACTGGCTCGGCGCGTTTGCGTCGGTCCGGATTGAGGTCGAGGATGTCGAGGAGGTCGGCGACAACGTCCTCACGTGGGTGATGCAGACCGGGACGACGCGACATGGCGTCGAGGTCGCGCAGCCGAGCGCCGGCGTCTGGAAGTTCCGCGAGGGCCTCCTGACGCGGGTCGAGTTCCACCTCGATCGCGAGAAGGCCGCCGCCTCGGCCCAGGAGCCCGCCTAAACGCGGGTGATCCCGGCCTCGGCGCAGCCGGCCTCGAGCACGTCGAGCCCGAAGGCCTCCGCGGGGCCCAGGGCACCGGGCTTCTCGATCCCGCCGGCGGCCGCCGTCGCGGCGCCCCAGGCGAGCGCCGCGCCCGTGAACGTGTAGCCGTTGACGCCCCGGACCTCGACCCGGCTCAGCTCCTCGCCGCCCGGTCCGTAGGCGATCGCGACGATCTCCGACCCGGTGGCGGCGCGCGCCTCGGTGTCCGGGCCGCCGGTCGACGTCTTGACGGCGCGCCCGATCAGGGCGTTCATGCCCGCTTTGACGCCCGGAATCCTGGTGATCCCGGCGTTGAAGGCCGACAACGCGGCCATCGGCCGCGAGCGGGAGCCGAACCAGCCGAGGTAGGTGTTCACCTCCTGGAGCCCCGGGTGGATCCGCGGCAGCGTGAAGTGCTCCGACGAGCCGACCGAGATCCCGGGCTTCGACCTGCCGTCGAGCTCGAACTCGCGCACACGGGCCGCCGCGCGCTCGGTTCGGATCCCGTCGCGCCAGACGAACGAGGGCTCGAGCATCGCCCCCGCCGCGGAGGCGCGGGTGCCGCCGCTCATCCCGCCTAGGCCGCCGGTGGCGAAGTAGCCGATGTCGACCCGGGTCGCCGCGCCGCCGGCCTCGCGCAGGGCGAGGGCGCCGGCGAGGTTGCCGGGGACCCAGTCGTAGCCGAACGCGGTGACCAGCGCCGCCCCCGAGCGCTCGGCCTCGGGGCCGAAGCGCTCGAAGACGCGGCGGATGAACGCCGGCTCGCCGGTCGAGTCCAGGTAGCGCGCCCCGGCGGCGATCGCCGCCTCCGCCGCGACGTCGCCCCAGCGCACGAAGGGACCGACGGTCGCCACGATCACGTCGCCCGGCTCGAGCAGGGCCCGCACGGAGGCGGGGTCGGAGACGTCGGCGACCGCGGTCTCGAGCCCGCCGAGCTCCGCGGCCAGCGCCTCGACCTTGTCGCGGGTGCGCGCCGCGAGCACCGGCCGATCGCCGCGGGCGACCGACGCCTCGGCCGTCAGCCGGCCGGTGTAGCCGGTGGCGCCGAAGAGGATGATCCGTCCGGACATCGCGGCGACCCTATAGCTCCCAGCCGAAGCTGAATGAGCGGTAGCCGGCGCCCTCGCGCTCATAGAACCGATGGGCGTCGGAGCGCGTCTCCGCCGAGTCGAGCTCCAGGTGCGTGGCGCCACGCTCGCGAGCCCAGGCCTTGATCGCGTCGAGCAGCGCCTTGCCGACCCCCTGCGAGCGCCGGGCCGGGTCGACCGCGAGGTCTTCGACCCAGGCTCGGTACCCGAAGCGAACCGAATGCAGGTCCTGGTAGCCGGTGCAAAAGCCGATCAGGGCGCCTTCATCGTCCGCCACGAGCACGCAGGCGTCGTGGGACTCGATCGCCTGGCGCAGGGCGACCGCGGCGCGGCGCTCGTCCCAGCTCGCCGGCTTCGAGCCGGGCGGGGCGAACAGCCACTCGTAGAGCGGCACGATCGCGTCGACGTCCTCGGTGCGTGCGGCTCTGATCTCGAACTCCACGGTTCGCGAGGCTAGCCGCTAGATTGGCGCGCCGATGAGAAACCCACGCGATTTCCTCAAGCCGCTTGCGATCGGGGCCCCGGACCCGGTCACCGAGGTGCCGTTCAAGCCCTCGCGGATGATCCACTTCTTCGACGCCTCGAACGAGAAGATGGCGGCGAAGGTCCCCGAGATGGCCAAGCAGGCCGACATCCTGCTCGGCAACCTCGAGGACGCGGTCTCGGTCGACAACAAGGTCGCCGCGCGCGAGGGCCTGGTCCGGGTCGCCAACGAGGTCGACTTCGGCGATACGGCCCTGTGGACGCGGGTCAACGAGCTCGCCAGCCCCTGGGTGCTCGACGACATCACCACCCTGGTGACCGAGATCGGCGACAAGCTCGAGGTGATCATGGTGCCCAAGGTCGAGGGGCCCTGGGACATCCACTACGTCGACCGGCTGCTCGCCCAGCTCGAGGCGAAGGCCGGGATCTCGCGGCCGATCCTGGTGCACGCGATCCTCGAGACGGCGCAGGGGGTCGTCAACCTGGAGGAGATCGCCTGCGCCAGCCCGCGGATGCAGGGGATGAGCTTCGGCCCCGCCGACCTGGCCGCCTCGAGGCGGATGAAGACGACCCGGGTCGGGGGCGGCCACCCGGGCTACCGCGTGATCGAGGACCCCGATCCCGACAACCCCGAGGCGCCCCGCGCGACCGCGCAGCAGGACCCCTGGCACTACTCGATCGCGCGCATGGTCGATGCCTGCACGTCGGCCGGCATCCTGCCCTTCTACGGCCCCTACGGCGACATCAAGGACACCCAGGGATGCGAGACCCAGTTCCGCGCCGCCTTCCTGCTCGGCTGCGTCGGCGCCTGGTCGCTTCACCCGGTGCAGATCGAGATCGCGAAGAGGGTCTTCAGCCCGGATCCCGATGAAGTCAAGTTCGCGAAGAAGGTGATCGAGGCGATCCCCGACGGCCGCGGCGTCCACATGATCGACGGCAAGATGCAGGACGACGCGACTTGGAAACAGTGCAAGGTGATGGTGGAGCTGGCAGAGATGCTGGCCAAGAAGGATCCGGAGCTCGCCGAGGCGTACGAACTCTGACCGAGTTCCGGCACACGATCCGGGTCCGCTACAACGAGTGCGACCCGCAGGGCCACGTCTTCAACGCCAACTACCTGGCGTTCTTCGACCTCGCGATGACCGAGCTCTGGCGCGAGCTCGGCGGCTACGTGGCGATGCGCGAGGACGGCGTCGACATGGTCGTCGCCGAGGCACGGATCCGCTACCTCGCCGCGCTCGGCTTCGACGACGAGGCCGACCTCGTCGTCCGCTCGATCAGCCTCGGCAACACCTCGATGACCAGCTCGCTGGCGATCGAGCGGGCGGGAGAGCCCGCCGCCGAGGGCGAGCTGCGCCACGTGTTCGTCGACCTCGCGCTCGGCGAAACGCGCCCGATCCCCGATCGGGTTCGCGAGGGGCTGGAGCGCTACTCCTCCTGAGTCGCTAGCCGAGCCGCTGCTTCAGCGCCTCGAGCTGCCCGGTGATCTGGTCCGGGAGCTTGTCGCCGAACTGGGCGAGGAACTCCTCCACCTGCGGCAGCTGCGCCTTCACCTGCTCGCCGTCCACGGTGAGCAGCTCGCGCATCGCATCGTCCGAGATGTCCAGACCGCCGAGGTCGAGCTGGCCCTCGGCGGGGACGTAGCCGATCGGGGTTTCGACCGCCTCGCCCTCGCCGTTGCAACGGCGGAACACCCACTCGAGCACACGGCTGTTCTCGCCGAACCCGGGCCAGAGGAACTTGCCCTCACCGTCCTTGCGGAACCAGTTGACCATGAAGATCCGCGGCATCCGGTCGGGGTTGGCGGTGGCGACGTTGACCCAGTGCTGGAAGTAGTCGGCCATGTTGTAGCCGCAGAACGGCAGCATCGCCATCGGGTCGAAGCGCAGCTTGCCGACCTCGCCGGCGGCCGCGGCCGTCGTCTCCGACGCCATCGTCGCGCCGAGGAAGACGCCGTGGTCCCAGTCGAACGACTCGCTGACGAGCGGCTGCACCGTCGCCCGGCGGCCGCCGAACAGGAAGGCGTCGATCGGAACGCCGGTCGGGTCCTCCCACTCCGGCGCGATCGACGGGCATTGGCCGGCGGGGGTCGTGAAGCGGGCGTTGGGGTGTGCGGCGGGCTCGGTCGACTCCGCCGTCCAATCGTTGCCCTTCCAGTCGATCGCGTGGTCGGGTTCCTCGCCGGTCATCCCCTCCCACCAGATGTCGCCATCGTCGGTGAGCGCGCAGTTGGTGAAGATCGAGTTGCGCTCGATCGTGTCCATCGCGTTCGGGTTGGTCTTGTGGCTCGTGTTCGGGGCGACGCCGAAGAACCCGTACTCGGGATTGACGGCGCGCAGGCGGCCGTCGGCGTCGAACTTCATCCAGGCGATGTCGTCGCCGACCGTCTCCACGGTCCAGCCCTCGAGCGTCGGCACCAGCATCGCCAGGTTGGTCTTGCCGCAGGCCGACGGGAAAGCCCCGGTGACGTACTTGACCTCACCCTCGGGCGAGGTCAGCTTCAGGATCAGCATGTGCTCGGCCATCCAGCCCTCGTCGCGGGCCATGGCCGAGGCGATCCGCAGGGCGAAGCACTTCTTGCCGAGCAGGGCGTTGCCGCCGTAGCCCGAGCCGTAGGACCAGATCTCGCGGCTCTCGGGGTAATGGACGATGTACTTGTTGTCGGGGTTGCACGGCCACGGGACGTCGTCCTGGCCCTCGGCCAGCGGCATCCCGACCGAGTGCACGCAGGGGACGAAGTCGCCGTCGGAGCCCATCGCCTCGAGCGCGCGCTCGCCCATCCGAGTCATGATCCGCATCGAGACGGCGACGTAGGGAGAGTCGGTGAGCTGGACACCGATGTGGGCGATCGGCGAGCCCAGGGGGCCCATCGAGAACGGGACCACGTACATCGTCCGGCCCTTCATCGAGCCCTCGAAGAACCCGTTCATCCGTTCCCGCATCTCCGCCGGGTCGCTCCAGTTGTTGGTCGGCCCCGCGTCCTCCTCGCGCTCGCTGCAGATGAAGGTGCGGTCCTCGACCCGGGCTACGTCGCCGGGGTCCGAGCGCGCCAGGTAGGAGTTCGGACGCTTCGCCTCGGAGAGCTTCTCGAAGGTCCCGTGCTCGACCATCTCCTGGCAGAGGCGGTCGTACTCCTCGGCGGAGCCGTCGCACCAGTGGATCGAGTCCGGCTGGGTCAGCTGGGCGATCCGCTCGACCCAGGAGATCAGCTTCGGGTTGTCGGTCAGCTGCTTGGTCGCGGCCGTGCTCTCGCTCAAGTTGGGGTCACTCCCTCGTTCGATGGCGGATTTCTCGGACGTCCCTACCCCGCCCAGGGGGCGGGAACCGGGGCGCCATTGTGGCGAACGCGGCGGCGATCCGGCGCCAGGCGAATCATTACATCGCCCCGGTCGCCGCCCTGGCGGCGTCGCGGCCGGAGCCGATCGCGCCGTCCATGTAGCCGTTCCAGACCAGCGCCGTCTCGGCGCCCGCCCAGTGAATCGGGCCGATCGGCTCGCGCACCGCGGGCCCGTAGTCGGTCCAGGCGCCGGTGGGCATGAAGCCGCCGTAGCAGCCCCGCGACCACTCATCCGCGCCCCAGGCGCGATCGACGTATCCGATCGGCTCGGCGGCCTCCGGGCCGAAGAAGCGGGCGAAGCACTCGGCGACCATCCGCCGGCGCTCAGCCTGCGGCAGGTCGGCGGCGTGGCGCGCTGCCCGTCCCTCGAGGAAGCCGAGCAGGACGCCGGGGCTGCCGTCGGGGGGCGAGTTGTCGAAGCCGACGGAGACCGGCCCGGTGACCGACGTGACCGAGCCCGAGAGCCCGCGCTCGCGCCAGAACGGCCGCTCGTAGACCGCCATGCACTTGACCACGCTCCCCTGCGCCATCCGTTGCGAGAGGCCGTCGCGGATCGCGGGCAGCGGCGGGTCGTAGGAGATCCGCCCCGCCAGGGTCGGCGGTACGGCGACGATCGCGCGCTTGGCGTCGACCGTGAGCCGGTCCGAGGTCACGGTGACACCGGCGTCCGAGTGACGGATCGCGCGCACCGGGGTGGCGAGCTCGACCACGGCCGGGCCGAGCTCCTCGGCCATCCGCAGCGAGATCAGCTGCGAGCCGCCGACGATCCGGTCCTGCTGGGCGCCGCCCTCGGTGTCGGTGAGGATCTCCAGCGAGCCGGCCGAGCGGATGTAGAAGAGGACGTGCAGCAGCGAGACGTCGGCGGGCTCGGCGGCCCAGACGCCGATGATCGCCAGCCGCAGGATGTCGCGGGCGACGGCGGTGCGGACGTTGCGCCTCATCCAGGTCGCGAAGGTCTGCGAGTCCCAGCTCTCCGCCTTCGGCGCGCTCCACGGCGCCTCGGGCGAGACCTTGGCCGCCATCACGTTGAGCCGCTTCATCGCCAGTCCGACCTCGGCGAGGCCGACGGGGTTGGCGCGCGGGATCGTGCCCGAGTAGCGACCGAGACGTCCGCCGCGCTCGAAGATGTTCTTGCCGGCGACGTAGGTGGGGAAGGTCTCGAGCCCGAGCTCGCCGATCAGGGCCAGGACGCGATCCTGCGTCGGGCCGACCCACTGCGCGCCGATCTCGACGATCTTGCCGTCGCCGATCGGCTCGTTCAGCGTCCGGCCGCCAACCCGGTCGCGGGCTTCGAGCACAACCACGTCGCGCCCCGCGGCGCGCAGCTCGCGCGCCGCCGCCAGCCCGGCGAGCCCGGCGCCGACGACGGCGACATCCGCATGGCGCTCTTCCACCTCGCCGACGATATCGCCCGGTCGTCTAGTCTCCCGCGCCGCACGATGCGCTTCTACGAGTACGAATCACGCCGGATCGTCGAGCGGGCCGGCATCCCGGTCACCAAGTACGGCTTCTGCACCAGCGCCGACGAGGCTCGCAAGGCGGCCGAGGAGATCGGCGGGCCGACGGTGATCAAGTCGCAGGTGCTGACCGGGGGGCGGATGAAGGCCGGCGGCGTGAAGTTCGCCGACACGCCCGACGAGGCGGCCGAGCACGCGGCGGCGATCCTCGAGCTCGAGATCGGCGGCCACCTGCCGGTCGGCGTGCTCGTCGACCCGAAGGCCGAGATCGAGCAGGAGTACTACGCGGCGGTGCTCTGGGACGGCCGCGCGAAGCGCTCGATGATGCTGTTTTCCGACATGGGCGGGATCGACATCGAGCAGGTCGCCGAGGAGCATCCCGACCACGTCGGCCGCGGCCACCTCTCCAACCTGCACCCGATCTCCGACTTCGAGGCGAAACAGACCGTCGCCCGCTGCGGGATGACTGGGTCGGAGCTGAACAGGGCGACTCCCGTGCTCGCCAAGCTCGCCCGCCTACAGCGCGACTACGACATGACCCTGGCCGAGATCAACCCCCTGGCGCGGCTCGCCGACGGCTCCTTCGTCGCCCTCGACGCGCACTTGGAGATGGAGGACGAGGCGGTCGGCCGCCACAAGAAGATGCTGACCGAGATCGGCGTCGATCTCGAAGAACCGCGAGAGCTTTATGAGCCCTCAGCGTTCGAGCGCAACGTGAAGGCGATCGACGCCGCCGATCATCGCGGCGTGATCCAGGGCAAGGACCACGGCTTCACCGGCAACCTCGGATTGGTGATCGGCGCCGGCGGCGGCTCGCTGACGCTCACGGACGCGGTCCGCAGCCAGGGCGGCAAGCCGGCCAACTACGCCGAGATCGGCGGCAACCCGTCGGTCGCGAAGTCGAAGGGCCTCGCGATGGAGGTGCTGAAGAAGGACGGAGTCGAGAAGATCGCGGTGATGATGTCGATCGTCTCCAACACCCGGGTCGACATCGTCGCCCGCGGCGTGATCAAGGCCTGCCTGGAGCTCGGCAAGGACCCGGCCGAGACGATCGCCGTCTTCCGCATCCCCGGTGCCTGGGAGGAGGAGGGCGCGAAGATCCTCTCCAAGTACGGGATCGAGTTCCGGGATCGCACCACCTCGATGTGGGATGCGGCGGGCGAGGCGGTCGCGAAGATCCAATGAGCATCCTGCTCCACGAGGACTTCACCTTCATCGTCCAGGGGATCACGGGGCGCGAAGCCGTGAACCTGACTCGGGAGTGCCTCGACTACGGCTCGAAGATCGTCGGCGGCGTCACCCCGGGCCGCAAGGGCCGCGAGGTCCACGGGGTGCCGGTCTTCGACACCGTCGAGCAGGCGGTCGAGCACAACGGCTCGCCGCCAGACGGCGCCGTCGCCACCGTCCCCCCCGCGTTCACCAAGGACGCCGTCTTCGAGGCGATCGAGAACGGCATCAAGCTGATCGTCGTCGTCACCGAGCGCATCCCGCGCCGCGACGTCGCGGAGATGGTCGAGCTCGCCAACGAGCGCGGCGCCCGGATCATCGGCCCGAACTGCCTCGGCGTCATCGCCCCCGGCGTCGCGAAGATGGGCGGCATCGGCGGGCCCGCGAAGGACGCCAAGAAGGCCTACGAGCCCGGCCGCGTGGGCGTGATGTCGCGCTCGGGCGGGATGACGACGGAGATCTCCTCCTCGTTGACCGCCGCCGGCCTTGGCGTCTCGACCGCCGTCTCGATCGGCGGCGACGCGATCATCGGGTCGACCTACGCCGAGTTGATGCCGCTGTTCGAGGCCGACGAGCAGACCGAGGCGATCGTGATCTACACCGAGCCCGGCGGGCGGATGGAGGCCGAGCTGGTCGACTGGCGCGAGGCCAACAACTCACGGCTGCCGATCGTCGCCTTCATGGCGGGCAAGTTCATGGACGACGAGGAGATGCAGGGGATGAGCTTCGGCCACGCCGGCACGATCGTCGAGGGCAAGGAGGACTCGGCGACGGAGAAGATCGCCCGCCTCGAGGCCGCCGGGATCCCGGTCGTCGAGCGGATCCACGAGATCCCCGACGTGGTGAAGGAAAAGCTGAATGGCTGACGCCGACGGAACCTTCATCGAGGTCGACGTCTCCGGCGAGGCGGCCACCGACCCCGAGATCGCGAAGAAGCTCGAGGAGGTCTGCCCGGTCGACATCTTCAAGGCCGGCGCCGGCGGTACCGAGATCGTGCGCGGCAACCTCGACGAGTGCGTCCTCTGCGAGCTCTGCCTCGACGCTGCCCCCGCGGGCACGGTCGTCGTCCGCAAGCTCTACGACGGCACCGAGCTGCGCCGCTAGAACGTTCGGCCGCCCGGATTGCAACGACCGCCAACCGCCGTTATGCTCGCCAACGTGAGCTTTAGGTGGGGAGCTGCAAGAGGGATCGTCGCAGGCGGTTTCGTGGCGACGGCGCTGCTCGCCTTCGCCCTCTTCGCCGCCCGGGCACAGGCCGCGCCGCCGATCTTCGAGTCGAACGTCGGCGCGCCGATCACGACACCGCCCCCGCCTGGAGGCATCACCGATGCTGACGACGCTGCGACCACGATCCCGATGGGGACCTTCTCGTTCCCGTTCTACGGCGTCACCCACACCGGCCCGGAGACCTTCGGGGTCTCCTCCAACGGCCTGATCCAGTTCGGCCCCGGCAACCCCAGCAACAACCCGGACGGCAACGATGCGCGCCTGGGCGCCCCGAAGATCGCCGCCCTGTGGGCGGACTTCAACCCCAAGGTCGTGCCTCCACCGGACGGCCTCGGTGATGGCGGCACGGTCTCGGAGAACACCTTCAACGACGACGGCGATGCGGCGATCGATCGCGTCGTCTTCACCTGGGACTCGGTCTTCTTCGGCTGTGAGAAGAGCACGACGTGTCGCGGCCGGGTCCAGGTGCAGCTGCTCGAGAGCGGCCGGATCATCTTCGGCTACGACGGTGTGCTGACCAACCAGGCGATCGACGACTTCGGGGGGTTCCCCGGGCTGATGCCGGTGATCGCCAAGGGTGGGTTCACGCAGCCGCCAGGCCCCGTAATCGAGCCGCCGGGACTCGATTTCTCCGAGGCGGTCCCGTTCACCGGCGGCGACCTGATCTTCGAGCATTTCACCGGCTCGCCCGTGCACTTCGACCTCGATCAGAGCAACCTGATCTTCGACCCGAACGGCGCCGGTGCCTACAACGTCACTAGCCCGGTCGACATCTCGGTGGCGACGACCGCGAGCCCGGCCAAGGTGAAGGTCGGCAAGAAGGCCACGTTTACGTCGGTGGTCACGAACGGTGGCTCGGTCGCGGCGAACAACATCCTGCTCAAGGACACGCTGCCCGGCTTTGCCAAGGTGAAGTCGGCGGCCGGCTGCACCGGCAAGACGAGTCCGGTCGGCTGCGTGATCGGAACCTTGGCGCCGGGCGCGTCGGCGACGATCAAGATCGCCGCGAAGTTGAAGGAGACCGGGACCGTCTTCAACCGCGTCGACGTCTCGACCACGACCCCGGGCGACGGCCACTCCAACAACCTGACCGAGGTGCCGGTCATCGTGAAGAGCAAGGGCAAGGGCAAGTGAGCGGCGACCGCTCCCGCCGCCCGTCGCCGGCCATGCTCGTCGCCTGTATCGCGCTCGTGCTCGCGCTCGGCGGCAGCGCCTGGGCCGCTGGCAACAAGGCCACGATCGGCACCTCGGCGCTGAAGACGGGAGCCGTGACAACGGCGAAGCTGGCCGACGGCTCGGTTACCAGGGCGAAGCTCGCCTCCAAGACGCTCAGTTGCCCGCCGGCCACGATCGCTGTCGGACCCGCGTGCGTGGAGGCGGACCTGCACGCGGCACTCGGGCAGTCCGCGGCGATCGCCGAATGCGCAGCGCAGGGCCGCCGCCTGCCCTTCGTCAACGAGCTGCTCGCCGTGCATTCGCTCGGCATCGGCCTCGGGGATCCCGAGCTCGTCGCCGACGACCGCGTCGGTGGAAACCGGCGCGAGCAGAGCGTGCTGACGACCGACGGCCGGACCGCGTACACGGAAACGCTGGATACCGCCCGGCGCTATCGCTGCGTCGCGGGCCCCACGCCGTAACGGCGAACTCTGGACATCGATTCCGGCGCGCGGTGGTCGGCCTCGCCCTGGCGCTGGTCGCGATGGCCGCGGCTGCTGACGCGAAGCCGAAGCCGCCCCCGAAGCCGCCGCCGCCGAGGCTAACGCTGCTGACCGGTACCGAGCAGGGCGTCCTGCGGCGCGACGAGATCAAGCTCCAGGTCGACGCCAAGCGGGCGAAGAAGGTCACGGTCAGCGCGCGCTTCGTGGTCGAGGGCTACCCGGAGGATTACCCGTTCGACCTCGGGCCGCAGCGCAAAGGGATCGATGACGGCGACGCGGTGATCCACTTCGGCCTCAGCGCCCGCCAGCACGAGGTCCTCGACTTCGCGATCAAGAGCTGTCACGGGGCGAGCCTCGCCTTCACGGCCAAGACGGAGAAGCGGACCGCCACGCTGCAGGCGGGGCTGAGGATGCCGAGCGACTGCTGAGCGCCGCGCGCGCGGCGGCGGCCCGCAGGCCGCCGCCGCTGACGCTCGCGCTCTACCGGCGACCTACGCCTGGTCGATGCACAGGACGACGACGCTGAAGTTGTCGTTCTGGGCGTTCTTGTTGATTCTCGCGCGCCAGGCGTTCGTGCCGCCCGGGGTCGGGAAGCTCTCCACCATCGTCGAGGTCGGGTTGACGTTCGCCGGCCCGCCCGAGAGCAGGACGTCGCCCGGGTCGCAGGCCTCGTCGATGTAGAACGTGCCGTCGCCGAGCGCGGTCCCGGCGCCGAGCGCCGATTCGGCCTTGTAGACCGAGCTGGAGAGGAAGGACGCCGCTCCGCGGCCCTGCAGGTTCGCCGAGTCCGGAACCTGGCCGAGCGTGGTCTCGTCGACGTCGTCGCCGGTCAGGCTCGCGTCCGCGATGTCGGTGCCGGTGAGCGACCCATCGATCACATCGTCGGTCGAGACGGCCTTGCCGTCCTTGAGGTCGATGCTCTTCAGCGAGTTGTCCTTGACGGTCTTCGACTTGACGCTGTCGGGCGCCAGCGACGAAGCCGCGAATGCGGTCCCGCCGGCGACGACCAGGAAGACCGCGAGGGTCGACATGACGTTTGCGTAACTGCGCTTGAACATTTCTTGTGCCTCCATGAGGTCGGGTTCGATTGCACCCCGATCGTCGGCCAGCGCAGGCGCCGCGAACAGACACCCAAGGGCTGGACCTCCTCACCCCCCTCGCCGGCCGCGCGGCAGACTGTGCGGTTCCGTGAACCTGATCTCGGATCTGCTGGAGAACTTCCCCGCCTCGAAGCCGGCGCTGCTGGCGCTCGACCGCGACGGGGGACGGCGGGTCTGGCACTTCGGCGAGCTGATCGCGATGTCGGCCGGGCTCTCGGGCGCCTTCGCCGCCCGGGGCGTGAAGCGCGGCGACGTGGTCATGACCCTCGTCGGCAACCGGGTCGAGTGGGTCCTCAGCATGCTCGCCTGCTGGCGGATGGGCGCCGTCGCCCTGCCCTGCAGCACGCAGCTGCGCCGCCACGACGTCGAGCTGCGGACGGCCGCCTCCAACCCGGCCCTCTGCGTCGGCGAGGAGGATTTGCTCGGCGAGCTCCCCGACGGGATCCCGTACATGACGCTGGCCGAGGTGAACGCGGCGCTCGACGAGGACGAAGCCCAGGAGGCGCCGGTCGGGAAGGCCGACCTCGGACCGGAGGAGCCGGCGCTGATCGTCTTCACCTCCGGGACCACGGGCGAGCCGCGGGCGGCGCTGCACGCGCAGCGCTACCTGCCGGGCCAGCGCGCGCAGGCCGTGCATTGGCTCGGGGCCCGCCCCGGCGAGCTCGTCTGGTGCACGACCGCGACCGGCTGGTCGAAGTCGGCGCGAAACGTCTTCCTCGCACCCTGGCTCTGCGGGGCGGCGGCGATGATCGTCGACGGCCGCTTCGACGCCGCCGAGCGCCTCGGGCTGATCGATCGCGAGGGCGTCAACGTGGTCTGCCAGGCACCCACCGAGTACCGGGTCCTGGCCAGGCGCTCGCAGCTGCGGCCGCTGCCTTCGGTCCGCCGCATGGTCTCGGCCGGCGAGGCGCTCAACCCGGAGGTGATCGGGGCCTGGAAGGCGGCGGCCGGGCTGACGATCGCCGACGGCTACGGGCAGACCGAGACCGGCCATCTGATCGGCAACCACGACGACGCCGAGGTCCGCGCCGGCTCGATGGGCAAGCCGCTGCCCGGGCTCGAGCTGCGAATCGTCGACGAGGTGCTCGAGGTCCGCACCGAGACCTGCCCGACCTTCTTCAGCCGCTACCTCGGCGCGGAGCCGTTCGCCGGCGAGTGGTGGCCAACCGGCGACATCGTCCGCGAGGACGGCGACGGCTACCTCTGGCACCAGGGTCGCGACGACGACCTGATCTCATCGGCCGGTTACCGGATCGGGCCCTACGAGGTCGAGTCGGCGCTGCTCAGCCATCCGGCCGTCGCCGAGGCCGCCGCGGTCGCGGCCCCTGACGCCGAGCGCGGCTCGGTCGTGCGCGCGATCGTCGTCCTCCGCGAGGGCGAGCCCTCCGACGAGCTCGCGCGCGAGCTGCAGGAGCACGTCAAGGCGACCACCGCCCCCTACAAGTACCCGCGGATCGTCGAGTTCGCCGACGAGCTGCCGAAGACGGCGAGCGGCAAGATCAAGCGCGCCGAGCTGCGCGCCGGGATTGAGCCTGGCCGCTGAGGTCTGGACGACAGGATCCGGGCTGTCGCCTACCGGAACGCGTGAGCATCCCCCGATCGGCGGACCTTTGCGTCGGAGAGGGCGATTGTGTTCACCCTCGTGGCAAGCGCTGTCGATGGCAGGGCGTGAACGCGGAAGGCCGAGGACGAAAGTGGCGCTGGCCGGCCCGCCTACTGTGGGCGGCGCTGGGCGGAGCGCTACTGATCCAGTTGGTCCACTACCAATTCCACCCCTGGCCCGAGCTCAACGGGCTGCTGGGCGGCTGGCTCACCACGGGCTTCGAGGCCGCCGCGGGCGTGATCTGCCTGCTGCGCGCGGGCCTCGTCCGCGAGGAACGCCTCGTGTGGATCCTGATCGGCACCTCGATGTTGATGTGGGCGAGCGCGGACCTCGTCTACACATTCGTCTATGCGGACATGGCAGTCCTACCGGTGCCGACCGCATCGGACATCATCTTCCTCGGCGCCTATCCGCTGATCGGACTCGCGATCGTGCTGCTGACGCGGGACAGGGTGGAGGCGCCCAAAGCCGGTCTGATCTTCGACGGTCTCCTCGCCGCGCTGGCCCTCGCCACCGTCTCGGCGGCATTCCTGGTGGGTCCGATGATCGATGCCGGCGGCGGCGACGCTGCGGCGGTAGCGGTGACCGCCGCCTATCAGGCCTTTGACGTCGTTCTGCTCGGCATGGTGTTCGCGGTCTACGCGCTGACCGGTTGGCGGCCGGGCCGGGCCCTACTGGTGCTGGGGGCGGCCATCCTGGCCGTCACCGTCGGCGACTCGATGTACACGCTTTCGCTGGCGTCCAGCGGCTACCAGGGCAACGTCGTCGACTGGCTCTATTCGCTCGGCGCGATCCTCTTCGCCGTCACTCCTTGGCTGGCGGCGGCCCCCAAGCGCGAGGTGCCGTCCTCTCGCTGGTTCGGGTTCGTCCTTCCCGCGCTGTTCACCGGGGCGGCTCTCAGCATCTTGATCGTCGACCACTTCGCGCGCGTGCCTACGATCGCGATCACACTTGCCGCCCTCACCCTGCTGATCAGCATCGTGCGCACCGTGAGCAGCTTCGGGATGGCCAAGGCGCTGGCGCAGAGTCGCACGGACGCTCTCACCGATCCGCTGACCGCAATCGGCAACCGCACGTTCTTCACCGATCGAATGACCCGCGCGCTCGCAGCCCGGGGTCGCAGCGGTACCCCTGTCTCGGTCCTCTTTCTCGACCTCAACGACTTCAAGGCGATCAACGATGGGCTCGGCCACGCCGTCGGTGACCAGTGCCTGCAGAAGGTGGCAGAGCGCCTGACCTCGATCTTGCGGGAGTCCGAAACCTGCGCCCGCCTTGGCGGCGACGAGTTCGGCATCGTCCTCGAAGGGGCCACCGCGGAAGAGGCGGAAGCGGTCGCCGAGAGGGTCGCCGAGGCGCTCGACGCGCCGATGCGCTTGGCCGGCCGCGAGCTCCATTCGGGCGCGGCGATCGGGATCTCAGTCGCCGACGACGGCTCGTCGGTGGACGCGCTGCTGCACCAGGCGGATATCGCGATGTACCAGGCGAAGGAGCGCTCGTCCTCCTACGTCGTGTTTTCGGGAACGGCGACCGCCGATTCCGACCGGCTCGAGCTCGCCTCCGAGCTTCGGCGCGGCATCGAGCAGCACGAGCTCGAACTCTTCTTCCAGCCGCAGATCGATCTTCAACACGACCGCGTGGCTTCGGTCGAGGCGCTGGTGCGCTGGCGCCACCCCGAGCGCGGCCTGATGCTTCCCGGCGCCTTCCTCACCGCCGCCGATCGGAGCCACCAGATGTCGCCACTGACGGACGAGGTCCTACGGCTTGCGACCGAAGCGCTGGCGAGCTGGCGGCAGCAGGGCATCGAGCTGTCCGTCGCCGTCAACCTGCCGGGCAGCGTGCTCCTCGACCGCAACCTGGCGCAGCGCATCGGTTCGCTGCTCGACTCGCAGGGCCTCGACCCCGACTGCCTCACGATCGAGCTCACAGAGGACGCGATCGGCGTCGACCTCGACCAGGTCGAGTCCAGCCTGCGAGAGCTCGCCGCGCTGGGGTTCGCGATCTCGATCGACGACTTCGGACAGGGGCACTCCTCGCTGAACCGGCTGCGGAGGCTGCCGATCTCTGAGCTCAAGGTCGACCGCGCCTTCGTCGCCGGGATGCTCGACCACAAGCACGACGCGGCGATCGTTCGCTCGACCATCAACCTCGGCCACGAGCTCGACCTGATCGTGGTCGCCGAGGGCGTTGAGGACGAGGCGACCCTGCAGCAGCTCAAGGACCTTGATTGCGACCTCGTACAGGGCTACCTGATCGCGCGTCCGATGCCCGGCGACCGTGTCCCGGGGTGGGTGGCCGAATGGCAGGCGGCGCGCAACGCCGGCGTCGGTCCCCCTCAGCCGCTCGCCGCTTGACTGACCCCGTTTAGGGCGGGCTAACGTAGTCCGCGTGCCGAGTCCCCGTTCCGTCCAGCGCACGTACCTGATCCTGATGCTCGGCAACACCCTGGCGGCGTCGTTCATCTGGGGGATCAACACGATCTTCCTCCTCGACGCCGGCCTCTCCAACACCGAGGCCTTCGCCGCCAACGCCTTCTTCACCGCGGGCATGGTGATCTTCGAGGTGCCGACCGGGATCGTCGCCGACACGATCGGCCGGCGCTTTTCCTACCTGCTCGGCACCGTGACGCTCACGGTCTCGACGCTGATCTACCTGCTGCTCTGGCAGATGGAGGCGCCGTTCTGGGAGTGGGCGCTGAGCTCGATGCTGCTCGGGCTCGGGTTCACGTTCTTCTCCGGCGCGGTCGAGGCGTGGCTCGTCGACGCGCTCACCGCGACCGGGTTCACGGGCGAGCTGGAGACGGTATTCGGGCGCGGCCAGATCGTCTCCGGAATCGCGATGCTGACCGGCTCGGTGGCCGGCGGCTACATCGCCCAGGCCACAAGCCTCGGGGTCCCGTTCCTGTTCAGGGCCGGGGTGCTCGTGGTGATGTTCGTGGTCGCCTTCAGGATGATGAAAGACGTCGGCTTCACGCCCGAGAAGGGCCGCCGGCCGATCGCCGAGATGCGAAAGATCACCTCCGACTCGATCGAATACGGCTGGCGGGTCCCGGCGGTCAAGTGGCTGATGGTGAGCTCGCTGTTCACCGGTGGCGTCGGCATCTACGCCTTCTACGCCCTGCAGCCGTACCTGCTCGAGCTGTACGGCGATCCACACGCGTACACGGTCGCAGGCCTGGTGGCTGCGATCGTCGCCGGGGCCCAGATCCTCGGTGGGATCGCGGCGCCGCGGATTCGCCGCCTCTTTGCGCGCCGGACCTCCGCCCTGCTCGTCTCGCTGGTGCTCAGCGTCACCGCCCTCGCCCTGATCGGGCTGATAGAGAACTTCTACGCGGTGATCGCCCTGATCGTCGTCTGGGGACTGCTGTTCGCGGCCACGATGCCGATCCGCCAGGCCTACATGAACGGGATGATCCCCTCCCGGCAGCGGGCGACGATCCTCTCCTTCGACTCGCTGATGAGCTCGAGCGGCGGCGTCTGGGCCCAGCCCCTGCTCGGCAAGGCCGCCGACGTCTGGGGCTACGCGCCCTCGTACCTGATGAGCGCCGGGATCTCGGCGATGGCGCTGCCCTTCATCGTCCTCTCCCGGCGCCAGAACTCGCCCGCCGACGGGCTGATCGGGACGGTGCCGGCGGAGGTCGCCACCGCGACCGCGGCCTGAGCGCTACTCCTCCTCCCCCTCCTTCGCGCGCCGCTTGACGATCTCGTCGAGCTCGCGGACCACGTCCGGGTCGCGCAGCGTGGTGACGTCGCCGAGCTCGCGGCCCTCGGCGATGTCGCGCAGCAGCCGGCGCATGATCTTCCCGGAGCGCGTCTTCGGCAGGTCGTATGCCCAGACGATCCGCTTCGGGCGGGCGAGCTTGCCGATCTTCGTCGCCACGTGCTCGCGCAGCTCGGCGACCATCTCGTCGTCGCCCTCCTGCTCGCCCGAAAGCGTGACGAAGGCGCAGATCGACTGCCCGGTGTCCTCGTCGGCCTGTCCGATCACGGCCGCCTCGGCGACCTTCGGGTGGCTGACGATCGCCGACTCGACCTCGGCGGTCGAGAGGCGATGGCCGGAGACGTTGATCACGTCGTCGACGCGGCCGATCACCCAGAAGTAGCCGTCCGAGTCCTTGCGGGAGGCGTCGCCGACGAAGTAGGTCTCCTTGCCGAACTTCGAGAAGTACGTCTCGACGTAGCGGTCGTCCTCCTTGTAGAGCGTGCGAAGCATTCCCGGCCATGGCTTGCGCAGCGCCAGCAGTCCCTGCTCGCCGGAGACCTCGTTGCCTTCCTCGTCGAGCACCGCGGCGTCGATCCCGGGCAACGGCATGCCCGCCGACCCGGGCTTCGCCGCCTGGGCGCCGGGCAGGGTGGTGATCATGATGTGGCCGGTCTCGGTCTGCCACCAGGTATCGACGACCGGGCAGCGCTCGCCCCCGATCACCTTCCAGTACCAAAGCCACGCCTTCGGGTTGATCGGTTCCCCGACCGTGCCCAGCAGCCGCAGCGACGAGAGGTCGTGCCCGTCCGGGTACTCGGCGCCCCACTTCATGCAGGCGCGGATCGCGGTCGGCGCCGTGTAGAAGATCGAGACGCCGTAGCGCTCGATGATCTCCCACCAGATGTCCTTGGCCGGGTAGTCGGGCCCGCCCTCCCACATCACCGAGGTCGCGCCGTTGAGCAACGGCCCGTAGACGATGTAGGAGTGGCCGGTGACCCAGCCGACGTCGGCGCCGCACCAGTACACGTCCTCGTCGGGCTTCAGGTCGAAGACCAGCTTGTGCGTCGCGGCGACCCCGGTCAGGTAGCCACCGGTGGTGTGCAGGATGCCCTTCGGCTTCGCCGTCGATCCGGAGGTGTAGAGGATGTAGAGCGGGTGCTCGGCGTCCAGCTCGGCGGCCGGGCACTCCCCCTCGGCGGCCTCGAGCGCCTCGTCGTAGTAGACGTCGCGGCCATCGGTCATCTCGATCTCGGCGCCGGTGTTGCGAACCACGATCACGGTCTCGATCGAGGGGACCTCGCCGAGGAAGGCGTCGACCGCCGGCTTGATCTCGGCCGCCTTGCCCTTGCGGCGGGCGGCGTCGACCGTGATCAGCGCCTTCGCCTCGGAGAACTGCATCCGCTCCTTGACCGCGTCCGGCGAGAAGCCGCCGAAGACGACGTTGTGCGGGGCGCCGATCCGCGCGCAGGCGAGCATCGCGACCGCGACCTCGGGGATCATCGGCAGGTAGATGCCGACCACGTCGCCGGCCTCCACCCCGTGGTCCTTCAGCACGTTGGCGAGCCGCTGGGTGTCGCGCAGCAGGTCGGCGTAGGTGACGTCGCGCTCTTCCCCCTCCTCACCGCGCCAGTGGAAGGCGACCCGGTCGCCGAGTCCGGCCTCGACGTGGCGGTCGAGGCAGTTGTGGGAAGCGTTCAGCTTGCCGTCGGCAAACCACTTGAAGAACGGCGGGTTGGAGTCGTCGAGCACCTCGGTCGGCTCGGTGAACCAGTCGAGGTCGCGGGCCAGCTTCGCCCACCACGCCTGCGGGTCTCGCGCGGCCTCCTCGTGCGCCGACTCGTCGCTGATCAGCGCCGTTGAGCGAAAATCCTCCGGCGGATCGAAGCGCTCGACGTCGAGCAGGGTCGAGAGCTCCTGCTCGAGCCCCTCGAGTTTCGTTTCGGTTGCCATCTTCTCCTCCTCGCTTCGCGTGATCGACAGAGCCTATTTCGCCGCCGTCGCCGCCCCGGGCGTGCCGCGATTGGCGCGCCCGGGGGGCGGGGGGCGCCGACTACTTCAGCGGGCGCACCGGGATCACGATCCGACCGAAGGTCTTGTTCGTGACTCCCGCGAACGACGCGTACCAGGCCGCGAGCGCCGTCGCGATCCCGAGCACGCCGCCGATGTGGGTGATCGTCTCGTTCCCCACCGCGTCGCCGATCCCAAGCACGATGAACGTCGGCGCGAGCAGCAGGAAGACGATGTTCACCGCCACGCTGACGCGGAACGACGCGATCCACATGTAGGCGGTGAAGATCCCCCAGGCGATCAGGTAGAGCCCGACCGCATCACCAGCCGCGGACTCCGGGACGTTGCCGGCGAAGAACTGCTCGTAGGCGAACAGCGACAGCCAGAACGCCCCGAACGACGTGAACGCCGTCGCCCCGAACGTGTTGTTGTTCTTGAACTCCCACATTCCCGCGAGCACCTGCGCCAGCCCGCCGTATGCGAACGCGAGCCCGAAGACGATCGGCTCACCGGCGGAGTTGACCCAGCCCGCGTTGAAGAAGCTGAGCACGAACGTGGTCAGCGCGAACGCCGCCAGACCCAACGGGGCCGGGTCGGCGATCACCTCCGGAAGGCGTGCGGTTCCCGCCCGCGCCGGTTCCGCGGCGGGGTCGGGAGAACGCACCGCTCTCGTCCCCCTCGAGACGGTCGTCGCTTCCATGGTCTCCTCCTTTGGAGCGTTTCTCCCCACTACGGTTCTACCCCGTGGCCGACCTCTCACACCACCGATCCCGGCCACGAATCAGCCCCGCGCGCACCGCCTTCGCGGGCATCTTCGTCGTCACCGGACTCGGCCTGCTCGCCGTCGGGGCGACGCTTCCGGTCCTGCCCCGCTACGTCAAGGGCCCGATCGGCGGCAGCGACTTCGACGTCGGCGTCGTCACCGGCGCCTTCGCGATCACCGGGCTCGCCTGCAGGCCCCTGGCCGGCCGGCTCGCGGATCAGCGGGGGCGCCGGCTGGTGGTGATCCTGGGCTCGCTCTCGACCGCGGTGGCCGGCATCCTCTACTTCGTCCCGGCCGGAATCGGCGGGCTGATCGTCGCCCGCCTCTTCCTCGGCATCGGCGAGGGCGCGGTCTACACCGCGGGCTCGGCCTGGGTCGTCGACATGACCCCGCCCGAGCGGCGCGGGCGGATCATCGGCCTCTACGGGCTGGCGATCTGGGGCGGCCTGGCGCTGGGCCCGCCGATCGGCGAGCTGATCCTGCAGGGCACGAGCTTCGAGATGGTCTGGGCGTTTGCCGCCGCCGCGCCGCTGCTCGGGGCGGCCCTGGCCTTGCGGATCCCCGAGAACTTCGTGCCCCATCCCGGTGCCTCGCGGGCCGAGCGGCAATGGATCTCGCGCGAGGCGTTGCGGCCCGGCCTCGGCCTCTCGCTGGCGATCGTCGGCTACGCCGCGATGGCGGCCTTCCTGGTCCTGCACCTGGACCAGCGCGGCGTCGGCCACGGGGCGACCGTGTTCGCCGCCTTCGCCGTCAGCGTCGTCGCCATGCGGGTGATCGGCGGCGGGCTGCCCGACCGCTACGGCTCGGTCCCCTGCGTGATCGGCGCCGGCCTGATCGAGGCCGCCGGGTTGCTGGTGATCGCCGGCGCCGACTCGATGCCCGTCGCCGTCGCAGGGGCGGTGGCGATGGGCTCGGGCTTCTCGCTGCTCTTCCCCTCCCTGGCGCTGGTCGTCGTCAACCGCGTTCCGGAGGAGCGGCGCGGCGTCGCGATGGGCACGTTCACGGCCTTCTTCGACCTCGGGATGGGGGTCGGCAGCCCGATCGCGGGGGCCGCCGCCGCGATCGGCGGCTATCAGGCCGCGTTCGTGCTCGCCGCGGCCTGCGCCCTGGGAACGATCCCCCTGGCGCTCTCGTTGCGTGGCATCGTCGCCGCCGAGGCCCTTCCGGCGCCGGCCCGGGCGAGCTGACGGCCTACGTTTCCTCCGGGACCACCTCGAGCGACCCGAATCCCTCGAGCGGACCGTCGACGAAGAACACCTCCAGCGTCAGGTCGGGCTCGAGGTGCGCCTGGCTCAGGAAGGCGACGACCGAACGCCCGGTGAGCTCCTTGATCACCGCCTTGTAGCGCTCGGCCATCAGCTTCTGGAACTCATGGCGCATGACCACGACCTGGTCGGACTGGCCGCCCTCGACCATCGTCTGCTCAACCGCGGTGAACCCGTTGCGCAAAACGCAGACGATGATGTCGTCGATCACATAGGTCTTCGCCCGATGAGGGCCTCGTCCGTAGTGATCGCGCATGATCGCGACGATCCGATTCGAGATCGCGCTCAGCAACTCTCCGCCTGAGAGCGGCTGTCCTGTCGTATCGCTACCCATCCGTACCCACTTACTTCCCCCGTTCGGGGTAATTTACCCAAATCGGGGTATTGCTTGGCGGGGTCGGCCCCGGGCGGTGCTACAGTCGGGACGCGGCCCGATTTCTCGCCCTGCGGGTGGTTCTGACGGTTAGCAGTGTCGAGCGGACGTCCTCGCGAACGCCAGCCGAGCGCGACGGCGGACTTACGACGACGCCAACTGTTCCGCGACCCGGAGGGCATCGATGAGCACACGCCACCACGGACGGGTGGGTTCCCCAGCCGCAACCGAGGCGTTGCGCGCGGACCCGATCCCCTCGGCGTCCGACGACTCCGGGGCAGACCCGGCCGAGCGCACCGCCGATCTCGACTCCGTGATTCGCTTCATCGGCCGCGACATGGACGCCGACGGCGCGATGCTTGCCGTCGACGGGCGGGCAGGGACGTCGCACGTGTACTCGTCCTGGGGCCGCCCGCTCGGCCTCCAGGTCCTGGACGGCGTCGCCGGGGGCGGTGCGATCGGACGCGCGCTTGCCCGCGACAAGCCAGTCGCGCGGCGGCTGCGCCGCGACGGCACGGGGGATAGCCCTACGGCCGAGGTGCTGGCCGCCCCGGTGCGAGTTCCGAGCGGAGTCACCGGGGCCCTGGCCGTCGGCTTCGATCATCCGCTCAACGGGCAACTCGACAACGAGCTCCGGCGGCTGAGCTCCTTCGCCGGGCTGATCGGCCTCTGGCTCGATGACTCGGAGGCGCTCCTGCAGCTCCTGCGGGCCGCGTGCGAGGACGCGGTGACCGGGTGCCTCACGTACCCGACCCTCGCCCACGAGCTCGAATCCGAGAGCAAGCGCGCGCTGCGCACGGGCCAGCCCCTGTCCTGTCTGTTCATCGACATCGACCGCTTCAAGCAGGTCAACGACTCGCTCGGCCATCCAACCGGCAACGTCATGCTCGGCATCGTCGGCGCCACCCTGCGCGAGCGGGTCCGCGACACGGACACGGTGGGTCGCTTCGGCGGCGACGAGTTCGTCGTCCTGCTACCCGACACCGCCATGCCCGGAGCTCACGAGCTTGCGGAGGTGCTGGCCAACGCCATCCGCGAGGCGACCGCAGAGGTGCGCGGAGGGCCGGTCGAGATCTCGACCGGTGTCAGCGAGCTCGCCCAGGGGATGACCCACGCCGAGCTGCTCGAGCAGGCGGACAGTTCGCTCAGGGAGCGTCGATCGGGCGACCGGTAGGCGGCGTCCGGCTCAGTCGACCAGGCGGCGGGTCATTCGGCGGACCGCCACCCGCCACATCACGATCGAGAACACGAGCAGGGCCCCGACCCGGGCGATGTCGACGGCTTCGAAGCCGAAGGCGGCGCCACGGACGAGCTCGACCAGCTGGTAGAGCGGGTTGAACTGCGCCGCCACCTGGGCCCCCTCGGGGAGCTGGTTGATCGGAAAGAAGGTCCCGGCGACCAGGAAGAGCGGCGTGATCACCAGCGTGGTCACGTAGTTGAACTGGTCGATCTTCGCCACCGTCGCCGCGACGGCGATCCCGAAGGACGCGAACCCGTAGGCGGTGATGAAGCCGAAGAACGGCACCAGCAGCATCGCCCAGGTCGGGTCGAGCCCGAAGGCGAAGGAGACGAGCAGCGGGAAGCAGCCATAGAACCCTGCTCGCAGCGCGATCCACAGGGCCTCCGCGGTGACCAGCTCCTCGACGTCGACCGGCGCCGCCAGGATCGCGTCGTAGGTGCGCTGGAAGCGGTGCTTGACGAAGGTCCCGAACATCGCCGGCAGGGCGCTGGCGAAGATCACCGCGGTGGCGACCATCCCCGTGCCGACGAACTCGACGTAGCTCAGTCCCTCGACGCCTTTGGCGACGATCGTCGAACCGAGACCGAGCCCGAAGGCGAGCAGGTAGATCGTCGGCTCGAGCAGGCTGGAGAAGGTGGTCGCCTTCCAGAAGGTGCGGAAGTTGGCCACCTCGCGGCTCATCACGCCGCCGATCGCGGCCGGGTCGAGCCGCCGGATCCGGGTCGCCGTCTGCACGCTCATTCGGCCTCCTCCCCGGTGAGCAGGACGAAGACGTCCTCGAGCGAGGCGGCGCGGCGGATCGCGTCGTCGGGGACGGTCCCGTTCGTGGACCGCTCGGCGCCGACGATCGCGATCGCCGGGCCTGCCGGTCGCACCCGCAGGCCCTCCGACTCGGCCTGGGCGCGAACCTCGGCCAGCCGATCCGGAGGTCCGTAGACCTCGGCCGTCTCGCGTCCCGCGTGCTCGACGATCAGCTCCGCCGGCTTGCCGCGGGCAACGACCTTGCCGTGCGCCATCACCGCGACCTCGTCGGCGAGCCGCTCCGCCTCCTCGATGTAGTGGGTCGACATCAGGATCGTCGCCCCGCGCGAGCGCAGGCCGTCGATCAGCGACCACATCTGGGTGCGGATCTGGGGGTCGAGCCCGACGGTCGGCTCGTCGAGAAGTACCAGCCGCGGCTCGTGGACGAGCCCGCGCGCGAGCAGCAGCCGGCGCCGCATGCCGCCGGAGAGCGCGTCGACGGCGTCCTTGCGCCGCCCGCGAAGGCGCGCCAGGTCGAGCGCCCGGTCGACCGCCGCCCAGACGTCGCCGACCCGGTAGAGGCGGGCGAAGACGGCGAGGTTGTCCTCGACCGTGACGTCGACGTCGAGGTTGTCGAGCTGGGGGACGACGCCCATCACGGCGCGTGCGGCCTTGGCCTCGCGGGGGAGCTCGAACTCGAGCACCCGCAGCTCGCCCGAGTCGGCGATCGCCTGCCCGGTCAGCAACCGCATCGTGGTCGACTTGCCCGCCCCGTTCGGCCCCAGCAGGCCGAGGCAGATCCCGGCCGGAACGTCGAGGTCGAGCCCGTCGACGGCCGTGATCGGCCCGAACGTCTTGACCACGTTGCGGAGCTCGATCGCGCTCTGAGTGGACACCCCTTCGCTCATCTTCACTCAGGGTAGACAGCACCCTCGCCCCGAACTCATCGGACGGCGCGCTAGCCGATCGTCGTCGAGGCGGTCGCGCCTGAGCCGTCGCAATGGCTCTGCGTGGCGGTGATCGCATCACCGGCCTTCGCGACCTGCGGATCGAGGTCGGCGGCGATGTCGCCCCCGGCGTCGGGGACCGCTGAGCCGAGGGTGACAGGCTTCGTGAACCGCGGGTCGGTGTCGGCGATCTGCACCGGTTGCACGCCGCCGGGACAGGCCGTGGGATCCCACGAGGTACCGGTGACGTGAAGATTCTTCGGTGTCGAGAACGTCACCGAGACGGTCGGCACTACGGGAGGGGGTGGGGGCGGTGGGTCCTCGGCGGGGGGTTCCTCGGCCGGCGGGACCTCAGCCGGCGCGATGACCTCGGCCGGGCTGCTCTCAAACGTCTTCGTCGTCTTCGGTTTCATGATGCACTTGGCCTTGGCCGGGCGTCCGCGTTCGTCTGCGATCTCGAGCCCGGATTCCTGGCTACCCGTGACCTCGATCTCGCCCGAGCCGCCGATCGACTTGACGGCGACCTCGACGTCGAAATCTCCAAGCCCGCCAGGTGTGACGTTGGCGATCACCCGGGAGGCTTTGCCGCGGCTCTCGATCACCTCGACCTTGCGGTCGCATCGGTCGGTCCCCCAGTTGGACCCGTGGAGGGCAACGCCGACGCCCGCGACCGCGGTTGCGCCGAGCGACACAGTCCGCCGGGCGCGGCTGATCGTGAACGGCGCCGAGGCGACCTGCCCGCAGACGGGATCGCCCTCGAACCCCGTGCGCACGGCCGTCAGCACCGCGCGCCCATAGGCAAGTCCCGTGGTCGGCAGGACGACGCGGACGGGGCCGGCGAAAGTGCCATTGTCCAGCAGGCCCCACGTGCCGCCGTCGCTTCCGTTATCACCCAGCCCGAGCGAGATCGCGGTCCCGGAGGAATCAACCATCGCGAACGTGATCGCGCCGTCCGAGCGCGCCTGGCAGCCCTCCCGGGAGGTGGAGAAAACTCCGGGGAAGCCGCGACCCAGCACCCAGAGCTCGCCGCCGGGACTGAACGCAGGAAGCGGCTCGTCGCCCGTCTTCGAGCAACCCTCGGGGGGACATACGGGGCTGGGCGGGGGCAGGCTCGAACCGGCGGGAAGCGTGCCCCGCCCGACCGAGATCAGGATGTGGGGTTCGGGAGCCGCGCAATCGGTGCCGTGCGTGCAGGGGGCACCGGGAGGCGGTCGCACGACGTCGATCCGGCGCTCGAAGCGAGTCGTCTGCGGCGGACCACAGCCGCCGCGGACGTGGTACTCGCGCTCCTCCTGCGTGAGCACGATCGTCGCGCTGCCGGCGGTGCGCCGGGCGAGCAGGCGGATATCGGTCGAGAACCCGCCCGAGAACGGGACCACCGACGTGGAGGGCACGGTTCCAACCGGAGTCTGGTCCGTGAGCTCGCTGCTTCCGGTCGCGATCTGGATCGGGCCGGCCGGGCAGAGTCCGTACGCCGTCCCCCAGCCGAGGCCGCCGATGTTGACCACCTTGTCGTGCCAGAACGGCGCTCCGTTCACGTCGAGAGTGCGCGCGGACGCGGACGCCGGCAAGGCGAATGCTGCGGCGAGCAAAACCGCGACCGCGGCGATTCGCCCGTGAGGTCGGCTCCTCATTGGCAGACCGAGCATCCGCGCTGGCGGCGTGAATGTCAACCTCAGCCGCCGATTCGGATCAGAACAGCTGCGCCTGGCGCCCCCGCGGTTCCGCGGAACCTCGTGCCGCGGTCGACTCGGGCGCCGCGGCCTCGACCCCGCGAATCGCCCGGAGGCGCCGCGGCTTGCGGGCCTTGCCGCGCGCCCGCTTGGCGAGCTTCTCGCGCTCCTCCGCCGGCATGTACGCCCGCCGCCGGTAGAGCTCCTCGTAGCGCCCGACGAGGTCCGGGCGGTACTGGCGCAGCCAGTCGAACCAGATCTCGCGCACCTCGCCGCGCAGGTGGAGACCGACCCCGCCGATGCTCTCGGCACCGGCCTCGCCGACCGCCTCGACCAGCTCCTCGACCTGCCCGGGCGCGTCGTTGACGCCCGGGATCAGCGGCGCGATCAGGACCCCGACCGGGATCCCGGCGCGGGCGAGCTCCGCGACCGCCTCGATCCGCTTGCGCGGGTGTGGCGTGTGCGGCTCGGTCTCACGCCAGGCCTTCTCCTCCAGCGTCGGGATCGAGAGGTTCGCGACGAACTCGGTCCGCTCCGAGATCTGCTTCATCAACGCGAGGTCCCGCAGCAACAGCGGCGACTTGGTCAGCACCGAGCAGGGGTTGGCGAAGTCGCGCATCGCCTCCCAGATCCCCTCCATCAGCCGATAGCGCCCCTCGACCCACTGGTACGGGTCGGTGTTGGTACCGAGGGCCACGTGCTCGCCCTTCCACGACGGCCGGCGCAGCTCCGCGCGGACGACCTCGGGGACGTTGACCTTGACCACGATCTCGCGCTCGAAGTCCTCGCGGGGGTTGAAGTTCAGGTAGGTGTGGGTGGGACGGGCGAAGCAGTAGATAAGACGCACGCGTGGGTGCAACCGCGGAACGGGTTGATCGTCCACCGGAACGGCATCCTCGACTGCTTTGGGACCCGGTTGAGGGCCGAGCGCGCCTGCACCTCGTGAAAGCGGATGCCGAGCGCCTCTGGAGCGTCGAAGGTGCGGACCGTGGATTCACCCATCCCGGGCAGCAGGCCTTGCGTGCTTGCTCCCTTCTCGAGGTTTTCCCAGCGCACGAACACATGTTCGCACACGGTGCGGACGGGTCGGTTGCATAGCAAGCGAATATGTAGCTAGCTATGCAGTTGTTACCCTGAGCGCATGACGGTTGGGACCGACGTCCAGATCGAGTTCGACGCCGCCTGGGACGAGTTCGTCGGCGCGATGCGGCGCGCCCGCGGGAGGGCCGCCGCAGAGGCCGAGATCGAGGGCCTCAGCCTTGCTCAGTACCAGCTCCTCTACTCGTTCATCGAGCCGGGTCGTGGCGACAGCGCGCCGGTCGGGGCGCTGGCCGAGTCGGCCGGGATCGCCCAGCCCACGGCCACCCGCACGCTCGACGCCCTCGAACGCCAGGGCGTGGTCGGGCGCCGTCCCTCGACCGAGGACCGCCGCAGCGTGATCGTCCATCTGACCGCCAAGGGCCGACGGCTGCTGGATCGCAAGCGCAAGCTGGTGGCGGCCAAGCGGGCCGCGGTCTTCGCATCGCTCGACCCCGAGGACCGCGAGAGCGCCGCGCGGACGCTGCGCGCGCTCGCCGCGGCGATCGACCCGAGCTGATGGAGATCGCTCCGAAGCGACAGCACTACGGGCTCACCCTCGGGGTCCTCGTCCTCAGCGCGCTCGCCTACGCGCTGTCGCAGACGATGGTCGCCCCCGCGTTGCCCCAGATCCAGCAGGACCTCGGCACCTCGACCACGACCGTCACCTTCGTCCTGACCGCCTACCTGCTGACGGCGTCGGTGGCGACCCCGATCGTCGGCCGGCTCGGCGACATGTTCGGCAAGGAGCGGATGCTGCTCGCCGTCCTCGTCTGCTTCGGCGTCGGCTCGCTGGTCGCGGCGCTGTCGCACTCGATCGGGATGCTGATCGCCGGCCGGGCGATCCAGGGCGTCGGCGGCGCCGTCTTCCCGCTCGCCTTCGGGATCATCCGCGACGAGTTCCCGGCCGAGAAGGTCGCCACCGGCATCGGTCTGATCAGCGCCACCTTCGGAATCGGCGGCGGCGCCGGCCTGGTGCTCAGCGGCGTGATCGTCGAGCACCTCTCCTACGAGTGGATCTTCTGGCTCGCCCTGGCCGCGGTCGTCGTCGCGATCATCGCCACGTACCTCTTCGTCCCCGAATCCCCGATCAAATCCCCGGCGCGGATCGACTGGCTGGGGGCCGCCCTGATGTCGATCGCCCTCTCCGCCCTGCTGGTCGGGGTCAGCGAGGGCAACTCGTGGGGCTGGGCGTCGGACCGGGTGATCGGCCTGCTCGGCGCGGCCGTTGTTGCCTTCGTCGCCTGGGTGGCGTGGGAACGGCGGGTGGCCCAACCGCTCGTCGACATGCGCATGATGGCCGAGCGGGGCGTCTGGACCACGAACCTGACCGGCCTGCTGGTCGGCTTCGGCATGTTCGGCTCCTTCATCCTCGTCCCCCGCTTCGTGCAGGTGATCCCGGCCGAATCGGGATTCGGCTTCGGCTCGACGGTGACCGAGGCCGGCGTCTTCCTGCTCCCGTCGGCGGTGATCATGCTGGTCGCCGGCCCCGCCGCCGGCTGGCTCGGCACCCGCTTCGGCTCCAGGCTGCCGCTGCTGATCGGGACCGGCGTCTGCACGGCAAGCTTCACCTTCCTCGCCGTCGCCCACGACGAGCGCTGGCAGATCTTCGTCGGCACCACCCTGATGGGGATCGGGATCGGCTTCGCCTTCGCCTCGATGGCGAACCTGATCGTCGAGGCGGTCGACCGCACGAAGACCTCCGTGGCGACGGGGATGAACACGATCATGCGGACGATCGGCGGCTCGCTCGGCGCCCAGGTCACCGCCAGCGTCGTCGCCGCCCATGTGGTCGCCGGCACCTCGTTCCCGGCCGAGACCGGGTTCACGATCGCCTTCGCGCTCTCGGCGATCGCGCTCGTCTTCGCCTTCTGCGCCGCGCTGGCGATCCCGTCGCGGCTGCCCTACGCGGCGCGGCCGGTGCCGGTGACCGCCGCGGCGCGCGCCGCCGCGGCCAGCCCGGGCGCGAGCTAGAGCTCCAGCTCCGCCGGGACGATCCGCAGCTCGCGCACCGAGCCGTCGCGGACCAGCCGGACCGTCGCCTCGGCGCCGATCCGCTCGGCGACCATCAACCGCTGCAGGTCGGAGGCCGACTCGATCGGATCGCCGTCGAGCTCGAAGATCACGTCGCCCACCCGCAGCCCGGCGCTCTCGGCGGGGCTGTCGGCGACGATCTCGACCACCTCCACCCCGCGCTCCGTCGCCGCCTCGGGCCGCGCTCGCGGCGGCAGGGGCGCCGGTCCCCCGGCGATCCCGAGGTAGGCGCGGCGAACCCGGCCCTCGGAGATCAGCGCGGCGATGATCCGCTGGGTGACCGGGCTCACGGGCACGGCGAGGCCGAGCCCGACCCCGGCGACCGCGGTGTTGACGCCGACCACCTGCCCGCGGCTGTCGGCCAGCGCGCCGCCGGAGTTGCCCGGGTTGAGCGCCGCGTCGGTCTGGATCAGGTTGTCGATCACCCGCACCGCGCGGCCGGCGCGCGCCGGCAGCGCGCGCCCCAACGCCGAGACCACACCGGCGGTCACCGAGCCCTCGAAGCCGTGCGGGTTGCCGATCGCGACCACGAGCTGTCCGACGCGCAGGCGCTGGGCGTCGCCGAGCTCGGCCGGCACCAGGTCGCCGCCCTCGGCGCGGACGACGGCGAGGTCGGAGAGCGGGTCCGAGCCGGCGACGGTGAAGCGCAGCTCGCGCCCGTCGGTGAACCTCGCCGTGCCGCCGTCGTTGCCGTCGACGACGTGGGCCGAGGTCAGGATGAAGCCGTCATGGGTGAGCACGACGCCGCTGCCGGCGCCGGCCTGGACGCGCCCGCGGCGGGTGCGCCGCTGGACGCGGAGGCTGGCGACCGACGGCGCGAGCCGATCGGCGACTCCGGAGACGGCGCGCGAGTAGGCGTCGAGCGCCTCCTCATCCGTGGGCGCGCCGGCGCCGTGCTCGATCGGCACGTCGAAGGCGGAGGACGCGGCGGGCGGCTCGGAGCGCGGCGCCGTCCCCTCGATCAAGCGCAGTGAGGCCATCGATTGAGAGCCTAGCCGGGTCGCTACGCGGGCTTCGAAGCGGTCGCCGCCGAGACGAGGGCGGCGGCCCGCGGGAGCACCTCCGGCGGCAGCGAGTGGCCGGCGTCGGTCTCGACGTAGTCGACGTCGAGCCCGCCCGCGTCGAGCAGCTCGTGCGCCGCGCGGGCGAACTCGACCGAGATCACCGGATCGTTGCGCCCGTGGTGAATCAGCACCGGCAGCCCGGTCCGATCGTCGAAGTCGGGGCTCCAGCCCTCGACGGTGGGGATGAAGCCGCTGAAGGCGAGGATCGCCCGCGGCGACGGGCGCCCGGTCCCGAGCCCGACGGCGTACGACATCACCGCGCCCATGGAGAAGCCGCCGATCACCGTTTGGTCCCAGCCCAGGCCGCGCTCGGCGAGCAACCGGTCGAGAAACCCGGTCAGCTGCGCGTAGCTGCCGGCGAACGTGACCGGGTCGGGGTAGCCGACCCGCGGCACCAGGTACCAGTGGCGCCCGCCCGGCGGGATCCCGGTCAGCGGCGCGCCGGTGGTCACACCGAGCAGCCGTCGCTCGGGGTCGAGCGCGTCGAGCAGACCGAACAGGTCGTTCTCGTCCGCGCCGCGCCCGTGGTTGAGGATCAGCGCGCCCTCGGGCTCGCCGTCGGGCTCGCGCAGCCTGTGAACCAGGTCGCTCACTCGCCGTCGGGGTGCGCTCCCGCGCGCACCGCCGTCCGCGGGTTGACGACCGGGGTCAGCCCCGCCTCGATGTGGGCTCGGCGGCGCTCCAGGAACGGCGGCAGGATCAGCTCCTCGCCCAGGTGCTCGGGATCCTCGTCGACGCCGAAGCCCGGGCCCAGCGTGGCGATCTCGAACAGCACCCCGCTCGGCTCGCGGAAGTAGATCGAGCGGAACCAGAAGCGGTCGATCACCGGGGTCGGGTGCGCCCCGCCGGCGACGGCGCGCTCGCGCCAGGCCAGGTGCTCGTCCATCTCCGAGGCCCAGGCGATGTGGTGCACGGTCCCGGCGCCCTCGATCCCCGGCTCGGCCGGCGGCTCGTCGTAGGCCCAGAGCCCGCCGCGCGAATCGCCGCGCGCCTCCCAGCCGTCCCCCGCCCGGTCGAAGTCCAGGCTCTCCAGCAGCGCGGCGCTGCGGTCGGGATCGGCGGCGTAGGCGCGGGCGGCGTGAAAGCCCTGCAGCGCGAGCTCGCCGGGCACCTCCGGGTGGTCGGCGATCAGCGGCTGATCGGCCACCTCGGCGACCAACAGCTCGTGCTCGAGGCCCTCCGGGTCGGCGAAGCGCAGGGTCCGCTCGCCGCGCTCCGTCTCCGTCCCGGCGGCGCCCAGCCGCTCGGCCCAGAAGTCGAGCGCCTCGGCCGAGCTGACGCGCCAGACGATCCGGTGCACCATGCCGGCGCCGGCGCGACCGCGGGCGGCGCCCCGGAACTCGAAGAAGGTGATGTCGGAGCCGGGGCTCCCCTGCTCGTCGGCGTAGAAGAGGTGGTAGACGCTCGGCGCGTCCTGGTTCACCGTCTTCTTCACCATCCGCAGCCCGAGCGTGCCGGCGTAGAAGTCGACGTTTGCCTGCGCGTCGCCGGTGATCGCGGTGATGTGGTGGATGCCCTCGAGCTTCATGCCTTCCTCCTAAAGTAGTTGTCTAAACAACTATATCATATAGTTGCGCCGGCAAGCACTTGTTAACCTCGCACCGATGGAAGCATCCTCCTCCTCCCAGCTGTCGGGCCTCGAGCTCGCCGCCTGGCGCGGGATGCTCGAGGCCCACAGTCGGGTCGTCCACGAGCTCGACGCGGAGCTCGAGCGCGATCACGATCTGCCGCTGAGCTCCTACGAGGTGCTGATGTACCTGGCCGACGCCGAAGGCGAGCGCCTGCGGATGAGCGAGCTCGCCGACCGGCTGCTGCTCAGCCGCAGCGGGATCACACGGCTCGTCGACCGGCTCGAGCGCCAGGGCCTGATCGCTCGTCAGCGCTGCAGCGACGACGGCCGCGGCTTCTATGCGCTGTTGACCGAGGACGGGCGGGCGAAGCTCGCCGCGGCCCGGCCCGATCATCTCGCCGGCGTTCGCCGCCACTTCCTCGAGCACCTCGATCGCGACCAGCTCGACGCGCTGATCGGAATCTGGGAACACCTGCGGGAACGCTCACCCGCCGACGGCTGAGATGGCCGGGGGCCCCGCGATCCGGCTCTATCGGGCCGATCGGTCGACGAACTGCGAGCGCGTCGGCCTGGCGCTCGCCTACAAGGGGATCGAGGCCCAGTCGATCCTGATCGAGTACTCCAACCGCCGGCCAGTCGAGTCGATCAGCGGTCAGGGGCTGGTGCCGGTGATCGAGGACGCCGGCGAGGTGATCCACGACTCCGTGGCGATCATCCGCCACCTCGAGCGCCGCACCCCGCACCCGCCGCTGTTTCCCGCCGACCCGGACGAGCGCGCCCGCGTCGACGAGTTCATCGCGTGGTTCGAGCGCGACTACAAGGGACCCCCGAACGCGATCGAGGGCGAGCTCGAGGGCGACGCGCCGGATCGAGGGTTGATCGAGCGCCTCGGCGGCCGGATGGCGGACAACGTGCAGGAGCTCGAGCGCCGGCTCGATCCGGGCCCCTATCTGTTCGGCGAGCTCGGCGCCGCCGACCTCGTCGCCTACCCGTTCCTCAAGTACGCGCTCGGGCGCGACCCGGCCGACACGGAGGCCTTTCACGTGATCCTCGACGAGCACCAGCGGGTCGACGAGGCGCCGCGGGTGCGGGACTGGATCGGGCGCCTCGCGACGCTCCCTCGCGCATACTGAGCCGACGATGAGCGACGAGATCGAGGAGCTGCGGGCGCGCGTCGCCGAGCTGGAACGCCGGGTCGCAGTCCTCTTCCAGCAGACCGGCGCCGCCGACTGGGAGCTCGACGCGAAAGCCGCCCCGCCCGTCTCCGACGAGGTCCGGCTGCTGCTCGGGCAGGGTGAGACGCGCAAGGCCGCAAAGCTCTACATGCGGGAGACCGGTGCCGGGATCGGTGAAGCGACCGCGGCGCTCGGCGAGCTGGCGAAGGAGCTGGGTGACCACGAAACGTAAACGGGGTCTGACCCCGTTCAGGTTGGCGGCGGTCGCGTTGCTGGCGATCCCCTCCGCTGCCCCTGCGATGACGGTGATCAGGGTCGGCGGGCCGAGCGCACCGGACGAGCGCAAGGTCGCGATCGTCGGCAGCTCCCAGCGGCTGGCGGGCGAGCGCTTCGAGGTCGTCGACGAGGCCGGGGCGACCGTCCTCGACGGCGACCTCAAGCGGGCGCCGGGCAAGCCGGCGCCGTTCGCGCACGCCTACCGCGCCGACCTCAGCGCGGTCACCGCACCCGGCGACTACCGGGTCGCCGTCGGTCGCAAGCGCTCGCGGCCGTGGACGGTCGCCGCCGGTGGCATTCACCCCGCGATCCGGGCGATCCTGGGCTTCTTCGACACGAATCGCGACGGCGCCGAGCAGTCTCAGACCCACGGGGCGTCGCACCTGAACGACGCGATCGTCCACCCGGACGCCGCCGCCCACGGCGGCGAGGCGATCGACATCACCGGCGGCTGGATGGACGCCGGCGACATGCTCCACTTCACCCAGACGACGGCCTTCGCGGCCGCCCTGCTGCAGGCCTCAGCCCGGCTCGATCCGGCGGATGCGCCGGCGCTCGAGTCCGAGGCCGACGTCGGCGTCCGCTGGCTGCTCAAGGCTCATCCGTTCGCGGATGCCTTCGTCGCGCAGGTCGGCGACGAGCGCGACCATGACCGCGGCTTCCGCGACCCGGCCCTCGACGACGCCTCGTCGAAGCCCGGGATCGGCGCCCGCTTCGCCTACACCCTGCCGCCCGAGAAGATCGGCGGCGACCTCGGCGGCAAGACGGCGGCGGCGCTGGCGATGGCCTACCAGCGCAGCGGCTCGGCGGCGCAGCTCGCCGCGGCCCGGGCCTGGTACGACGCCGGCACCCTCTCCGGCAGGCCGGCCCCGGCGCTGAAGCGGGCCGGCTACCCGGCCTACGCCGGCAACTTCTATGCCTCCGGCAAGTGGGAGGACTCGATGGCGACCGGCGCCCTGGAGCTCTACCGCGCCACGAGCGAGCAGCGCTACCTCGACGACTACGGGGCCTACATCACGGCGCGAGAGTCCCGCGCGACCGGCACGATCGCCGTCGTCGACAGCTTCTCCGGGCTCGCCGCGGCCGACGCCTGCGGCGCCCTCGGGCGGCCGCCGATCCCGGCCGGGGCGGCGCTCGAGCACAGCTGCGGCCTGCTGGCCGAAAACGGAGCGATCGCGATCAAGCAGGCGCGCTCGAACGCCTTCGGGATGCCCGGCTTCTTCACCTGGGGGACGACCGCGCAGAACGGCGGCAGCGGCGCCCTCGCCGCGCTCTCCACCGCCGCCCCGGCGGGCTCGGGCAAGGGCTGCGAGGTCGCCGCCGGAGCGCGCGACTACATGCTCGGGCGCAACCCCTTCGGCGCCGGCCTCGTCGTCGGCTACGGGGCCAACGCCGCCCAGCATCCGCACCACTGGGCTTCGGTCGACGGCCCCGGGCTACCGGTCGGCGCCGTCGTCGGCGGGCCGGCGCCGCTCGATCAGATCGAGGGCCAGGGCTTCCGCGCCCGCGGCCCGCTGCAGAGCGGGTTCGCCGCCTACGCTGACGAGCGCCGCGACTACGTCACCTCCGAGCCGGCGCTCGACTACGCCGCCGCCTCGATCCTGCTGCTCGCGGCCCTCGACGCGCGCTGCTAGTCCGTCCACCAGTCCGGGACCGTCTCGCCGTCCCCGTCGTGGCGGGCGCCGAAGACGATCAGCTCGAGCCCGTCCGGGCCGCCCTCGAACTGGCGGATCACGCCGGGCGATACCCGTAGCGCGTCGAGCTCGGCGAGCTCGATCACGTCGTCGTCGAGCTTGACGCGCCCGGAGCCGCGCACGACCACGTAGATCTCCTCGGCCTCGTCGTGCTTATGGGCGAAGCCCTGGCGCTTATCGGGCTTCACGCGGTGGTGGCTGACGCCCGTGTCCTCGGCCTCGAGGTCCTTCGTCGCGAAGCGCGCCTCCTGGAGCTCGTCGAAGCCGAACTTGGGCGCCGAGTCGTCGACGTCGGTGAGTTTCTTGTGGGTGTATGGCGTGGGCATGTATTTCGCTCCTTCCCGACGCGGGTAGCCTCAAACCGATGCCCAACAGGCTCGCAAACGAAACCAGCCCCTACCTGCTCCAGCACAAGGACAACCCGGTCGACTGGTACCCGTGGGGCGAGGAGGCGCTCGCGCGCGCGGTCGAGCTGGACCGGCCGATCCTGCTCTCGATCGGCTACTCGGCCTGTCACTGGTGCCACGTGATGGAGCGCGAGTCCTTCGAGGACCCCGAGACGGCGGCGTTCATGAACGAGCACTTCGTCTGCGTCAAGGTCGATCGCGAGGAGCGCCCCGACGTCGACTCGATCTACATGGAGGCAGTGCAGGGGATGACCGGGCAGGGCGGCTGGCCGCTGACGTCCTTCTGCGATCCCGAGGGGGCACCGTTCTACGGCGGCACCTACTTCCCGCCCGAGCAGCGCCACGGGATGCCGAGCTTCCTGATGGTGATGGACGCGGTGGTGCAGTCGTGGGCGACCCAGCGCGACCAGATCCGCGAGGCGGCCGGGCGGATCCGCGGCCGGCTCTCCGCCGTCGCGCTGATCGAGCCCGCCGGCGAACGGCCCGGGCCGGACGTCATCGAGGGCGCCGTCGCCGCCCTGCGCCAGGCCGCCGACACCCGTCACGGCGGCTTCGGCGGAGCGCCGAAGTTCCCGCCCGCGTCGGCGCTCGAGCTGCTGCTCGCCCGCGGCGAGCGCGAGATCGTCGAGATCACCCTGGACGCGATCGCCGCCGGCGGGATCCACGACCAGATCGCCGGCGGGTTCGCCCGCTACTCGGTCGACGACGTCTGGCTCGTCCCCCACTTCGAGAAGATGCTCTACGACAACGCCCTGCTCGCCCGCGCCTACCTGCATGGCTACCAGGCGCTCGGCCACGAGCGCTGGCGGCTGGCCTGCGAGCGCACCCTCGACTGGATGCTGGCCGAGATGCGCGGCGACGAGGGCGGCTTCTACTCCGCCTACGACGCCGACTCCGAGGGAGTCGAGGGCAAGTTCTACGTCTGGACGCCGGCGGAGATCCGAGAGGTGCTGGGCGACGAAGCCGATCCCGTGATCGAGTACTACGGCGTCAGCGAGCGCGGCAACTTCGAGGGGGCCAACATCCTCAATCTGATCGGGCGGCTCGACGCCGAGCCGCCGGCCGGCCTCGACGACGCCCGGCGAGCCCTCTACGAAGCGCGCTCGAAGCGCGTCTGGCCGGGACTCGACGATAAGCGGATCCTGTCCTGGAACGCGCTCGCGATCGCCGCGCTGGCCGACGCCGGCGCCGTCCTCGGCCGCGACGACTACCTCGACGCGGCGCGCACGTGCGCGAAGTTCGTCCGCACCCGGATGCGCGACGCCGAGGGCCGCCTGCTGCGCACCTTCAACCGCGGCGAGGCAAAGCTGAACGCGTACCTGGAGGACCACGCCTTCCTGGTCGAGGCGCTGCTGGTCCTCTACGAATCGACCTTCGAGGTGCGCTGGTTCGACGCCGCCCGCGAGACCGCCGAGGCGATGATCGATCGCTTCGCCGACCCCGAGCGGGGCGGCTTCTTCACCACCTCCAACGACCACGAACCGTTGATCGCCCGGCGCAAGGACGTCGACGATCACCCGATCCCCTCGGGCAACTCCGCCGCGGCCTACGGGTTGCTGCGGCTCGCGGCGCTGACCGGTGAGCGCCGCTACGAGGAGCACGCCGAGGGCGTGCTGGAGCTCTTCGGCCGGGTCGCGGCCAGCCATCCGCAGGCGGTCGCCCACCTGCTGCGGGCGCTCGACTTCCAGCTGGCGCCCGTGCGCGAGGTGGCGCTTGTCGCGCCGGCGGACGGCGACGGGCTGACGCCGCTGGCCGCCGTCGTACGCGCCGGGCTGCGGCCGCACCTCGTCCTCGCCGGCGGCCCCGAGGGCAGCGAGCGCCCGGAGCTACTGTCCGATCGCGGCGCCGTCGAGGGCCGGGCGGCGGCTTACGTCTGCGAGCGCTTCGCCTGCCGCGCCCCGGTCACCGACCCCGAGCAACTCGCCGCCGCCCTCGGCGGATAGATTGCAGTCATGCCTACCGCCGCGAAGTCCGAGAGCAAGCCGAAGACCACCGCCCAGATCGCGAAGGCGTACTTCACCGCGATCGCCAACGGGGACCTCGATGCCGCGGTGGCTCTGTGGAAGCCCGGGTCGCGAGATCACATCCACGGGATCGCCGATATGCGGGCCCCGGCGGAGATCAAAGCGTTCTTCTCCGCCCAATTCGCGGCCTTCCCCGACTGGGACTTCCAGATCCTCGAGCTGGCCGCGAGCGGCAAGAACGCCGCCTGCCGCTGGCGCGTGACCGCAACCTTCACCGGCCCCGGGCGGTTCCAGGGCCTGGCGCCGACCGGCGCTCGCATCGAGATGGAGGGCTGCGACATGCTCCGGGTCGAGGACGGCCAGATCGTCGAGAACAACGCGTATACGAACGGCGCGATCATCGCCCAGCAGCTCGGGATGCTCCCCCAGCCGGGCTCGACCGCCGACCGGGTCGTCACCGGCGCCTTCAACGCCAAGACCGCCGCCGCCGGCGCGATCCGCAAGCTCCGCGACCGCTAGCCCCGCCTCAGCGGCGGTGGCGGGCGACCTTCAGCGTCGCCTCCATCCCCAGCTGGCGGTGGCCGGTGAGCGAGCACCAGAGGACGTAGCGGGCGCCCTTGCGCAGGTGGGTGTCGAGGTTCGCGTACTGGCCGGGCTCGACCTCGCCGAGCCCCAGCTCGGGCCCCTCCTGGCCGCTTGCGCCGAGCCGCTGCAGCTTCAGGTCGTGCGAGTCCTCGCCGGAGTTGATGAACTGGACGATGACCCGCCCGGGGACGAGCTTCGGCTTCGAGAGCAGGAGGTTGTACTCGCTTCCGGTCACCTGGACGCGATCGGGAACCGGCTCGGAGCTCCCGGCCGGTGCCGTCGCCGGAACGAGCAGCGCGGCGAGGCAGACGGCGATCGCCGCCGCGCGCCACATCAGGCGATGAGCGCCGGGCGGGTGAACGAGCCGGCGCTCGGGATCACCGACGCCGCGTCGACCCCGAACCACTGCTCGACGATCGAGCAGTAGAGGCCGCGGAAGTCCGAGGTCGCTCGCAGGTTGTCGTCCGCATCCAGCTGCGCCAGGCCGGGGAACTCGCCGATCATCTGGCCCCGCACCTTGGTCCCGATCACGTAGGCGGCGCCGCCGGCGCCGTGGTCGGTGCCCGAGTCGTTCTCCTCCGGTCGGCGGCCGAACTCCGACCAGACGAGGGTCAGCACCCGGTCGGCGATCCCGCGCGCCTCGAGGTCGGCCTGGAAGGCGGCGATCGAATCGGCGGTCATCTTCAGGTCGGAGTCGAAGCTGTCCGCCTGGTCGTCGTGGGTGTCGAACTCCCCCGGGCCCGAGATCGCGGCGCAGCGGATCGGCAGACCGGCGGCGAGCATCGCCGCCAGCGACGACAGCCCGGCCCCGAACGACTCGCCGTCGCCCTGCGGGTAGGGGACCGGCGGCGTGATCTCCTCGCCCGAGAACGGGTCGAGCTGCGACTTCAGCTGCATCGCCTGGGCGGCGGCGGCGCCCGCGGCCTGCAGGCCGGGGTCCTTCGAGCCGGCGCTCGCCCGCCCGAGCTCGCCCACCGAGCCGAACATCAGCTCCTCGGGCTTGCCCCAGACGCCGCGCGCCCAGAGGTCGTAGGAGGGCCCGTCGATCGCCGCCACCGGCAGCGAGGCGGTGGCCAGCGCCGGGGACAGGGAGCCGTCGAGCGAGAGGCCCTGCAGGGGGTTGTCCGCGGTCCCGATCCGGTCCAGCAGCCTGCCCATCCAGCCGGTGATCTCGTTCGGCAGCAGGCCGCCGACCTCCCAGTAATGGCGCGACGTGAAGTGCGATTGGTCGGGGCTCGTGTAGCCGACCGCCGGGAGCACGCTCATCTTCCCGGCGCGGTGCAGGGCGTCGAAAGCCGCCGCCGCGGGGTTCCAGCGCAGGGTCGGGTCCTCGGTGAACGCGGACCCGATGCCGGCCGGCAGCGCCAGCGTCGGGCGCAGGGCGCGGTAGACCGCATCCGTGGTCGGCGAGAGCACCGAGAGCGAGTCGATGCCGCCGTCGAGGAAGATCGAGACGAGCACCCGCTGGTCGCTCCCGGCGGCCTGCGCGATCCCGGTCTGCAGGTCACCGAGCCCCAGGCGCGAGGCGCCGTAGACGGAGAGCATCGCGGCCCCGGAGCGGAGCAGGAACGAGCGCCGGTTGAGCCCGGTGCCGGCGGGCGTCGGCATCCCGCGCTCGATCGCCGGCAGGCCGCGCCCGGCCTCGGCGACCGCTGCGCGGACGAGGTGGGAGCGGCTGAACTCCTCGCAGTGATTGCAGGCCATCGTGCCCGGCTCCTCAGCAGGCCTGCATCTCGGGGCCGGTGGCGATCAGGGTCCGGAGCGCGTTCTGGCGCAGCAGGCGGAAGGCCTCCTGCTGCCAGTCGGCGGTCGCCGAGGCTGCGACGGAGTTGGCGTAACGCTCGAGGCCCTTGCGGGTGGCGCTGCTGATCAGCGGGTCGCCCCAGAAGCGCAGCGCCTTGCGAACCGCCGTCTTCGCGGTCTCGCCGGCGTCGTAGGCGGACTGGTCGTCGATCGCGTCCTCGCCGGCGACCTCGTTGGCGGCGATCCAGCGGCCGCGGAAGGTCGACGTGTCGAGCCAGCGGGAGTCGTCCCAGCCGGCGACGTTCGGGGGCCGGAAGAGGCGCTGGCCGGCGAGCTCGGCGATCCACGCCCAGTCGTCGCTGCGGATGCCGCTGCGGCGAGCGCGCAGGAGGCCGGCCATGTAGACGATCGGCGGCTTCACCATCGCCGGCCCGCGGTGGAACGTGGGGTGCATGAGGATCGCCTCGACCACCGGGCGGACGTCGTAGCCGCGCTCGACGTAGAGACGCTCCAGCGCCTTTTGGGTCTCGCTCGAGGGCGCCACCGGAACGAAGTAGCTCCACAGCTTGTTGATGAAGAACGTCTTGTGGGCGGCGTGGCCGACGCAGAGGCGACAGGAGTCCGTCCAGTCGAAGGCGCCGGTCTGGCCGAAGATCGTCTTCGTGCCGGTGTCGTGGCGCTTGACGTCGAAGTGGAAGTTGACGAAGCCGACGTCGTCCTGCCAGGAGGCGGCCCAGCCGGTCAGCGCCCGGGCCTGCTCGCGGACGTCGTCCTCGGAGTACGGATAGCCGGACTCGTTCGAAGCGCCGAGCGTGAACAGCTCCATCATCTCGCGGCCGTAGTTCTCGTTCGGCGCCCGCTTCGTGTTCTCGATCCCCGAGAGCCAGATCAGCATCGCGGGGTTGGTCGTGACCTCGGAGAGCAGATCCGAGAACGGGCCCATCCAGCGCCGCTCGAACAGCTGCGCCTGTTCGATCGAGTGCTGCTGGTTGTCGACGTCGCCGGTCGCGAACCAGTCGTGCCAGATCAGGGCCATCCGCTCAACCAGCGGATGGTTGGTGCGGACCATCCGGTCCAGCCACCAGAGCAGGTCGTGCCCCCAGGCGTCGAAGGGCGCGATCGGAAGGCCGTCACCGTCGACCGGGGCCGGGCCCTTGAGCACCTCGGCGCCCTTCGGCCGCGTCAGCGACCGCACAGCCCCCTTCAGGTTGTAGTGGCGGGCGAGCTTTGCCGCCTCGCCGGGCTTGGGCCCGAAGCCGGCGCGCCAGAGCAGGCGAGCGGCTTCGCGCTCGCCGAACTTCCCGCGATAGACAGGTACGTCCGCCACTGTTATTGCCATCGACGTCCGTGGGAGTTCCTTGAGTGGCGCGGACGAACGGCGTGGACGGGAGACTGAGGGGGTGGGAACCCGGCTTTCGACCCTCGTTGCTGCGTGCGTGCTCGGGCTGCTCGCCGCCCCGGCGGGCGCCGGCGCGGCCTCCTCCCCGCTCGGGCTCAGCGATTGCGGCCCGACCGAGGGCGTCTACTCGTGTGCCGGCCTGGTCCAGACCTGGGACGGGGTGCCGCTCGACACCACCGTCACTCTGCCGAGCGCCGCCGACGGCGGGCCCTTGCCGCTCGTCGTCGAGGTGCACGGCTTCGGCAACTCGAAGTACGAGTACCTGCACCCCGACGAGACCGCCTACACGGACAACGCCTTCGCCTGGGCCCACGACGGCTACGCCGTGCTCACCTTCACGGCGCGCGGGCTCTGGGGCTCGTGCGGCACGCCCGACGCGCGGGCCGCGAACCCGGTCGCCTGCACCGCCGGCTACATCCACCTCGCCGACATCCGCTACGAGGTCCGCGACATCCAGCAGCTGATCGGCCTGCTCGTCGACGACGGCACCGCCGACCCGCGGGCGATCGGCGTCACCGGTGACAGCTACGGCGGTGGTCAGTCGCTGATGCTGGCGGCGCTGCGCGACCGCGTCATGCTCCCCGACGGCAGCCTGATCCCCTGGCGCAGCCCCGCCGGGACGCCGCTGCGGATCGCCGCCGCGGCCCCGGTGATCCCGTGGACCGATCTCGTCAACGCGGCGGCGCCCAACGGCCGCGTGTTCGCGAACGCGATCACGCCGCGCTCGCTCGCCACCTCGCCGGTCGGGATCGAGAAGGCCTCGTTCGTGAACGCGATCTTCGCCGCCGCCCAGTTCGCCACGGGGCCCGGTCAGCCGGTCGGCGAGCCGTTCGTCCCCGGGCGACCGATGGGCTTCCTCGCCCCGCCCGGGATCGACCCCGAGGCCGACGTCTCCCACTGGGTCTCCCGCACCAGCGCCGGCGAGCCCTACGACGACGACTCCACGGCCGAGATCGTCGACCTGCTGACCCGCTACCACTCGGCGTACTACGTCCCCCCCACCGACCGCCCGCCGCCGCTCTACCTGGCGGCCGGGTTCACCGACGACCTCTTCCCCACCGACGAGGTGCTGCGGTTCGCCAATCGCACCGCCAAGCGCTGGCCCACCCTGCCGCTCGCCCTGCAGCTCGGCGACTTCGGCCACCAGCGGGCGGCGAACAAGCCGCGCGAGCGCGACCGGCTGCTGCGCTCGATCCACCGCTGGTTCGACCGCTTCCTGCGCGGTCGCGGCAAGGCGCCGAGAAGCGGCGTGACCGCGTTCGCTCAGACGTGCCCGAAGGACAAGGCACCCGAGGGGCCGTTCCGGGCTCGCACCTTCTCGCGCCTGGCGCACGGCCAGGTCCGCCTGCGCGGCGCCGACGCGCAGACGGTCAGCTCCACCGGCCTCGACCCGCAGGGCGGCGCGGCGCTCGATCCGGTGTCGGGCATGGGAGACGGTTGCGCCGTCGTGCCGCCGGGCGAGCCGGACGGCACCGCCTCGTACACGCTGCACGTGCAGCGCACGCAACGGGTGACGCTGATCGGGGCTCCGGCCATAACCGCGAAGCTGGCGGTCAGCGGCGCCGCACCCGCCGACGCGGAGATCGCGGCCCGCCTCTATGACACCTCCGGCGGGATCCGCCGCCTCGTCGCCCGCGGCAGCTACCGGCCCGGCGACGGCTCGCGCCAGAGCTGGGAGCTTCACCCGGCGGCCTGGAGCTTTCAGCCGGGCGACCAGATCGAGCTCCAACTGCTCGGCGCCGACCCTCCGTACTCACGCCCGTCGAACGCGAGCTTCGAGATCCAGGTCTCGAAGCTGCGGCTGCGGCTGCCGGTGCGCCAACGGCCCGACGGCGACCTCGTCCGCAGTCCCAGCGCGCCCGTGCTCCTGCCGGGCCAGCGCCCCGCGCCGTAGCTGCGGCCGCCTTCGCGGTCCCGCTGCTAGCTTCGACGGGTGATGAATTCGCCCCGACTGGCATGCGAGGTCTGCAAGCCACGGGTCGTTGGGCCTCGCCTGTGACGGTCCGCCAACGGCTGATCGTCCTGGTCGTCGGGCTCAGCGCCATCCTCGTCGTCCCCTCGGCGTCGGAGGCCCTGACGATCGGCGCAGGCAATGTGTTTTCATCCCCCGGCCTTGCCGTCGATGCATCCGGGACGGCGTACATCGCATGGCGCGGCCCCGAGAGCGGGGCCGGGTCGCTGCAGTTCTGCCGGCTGCCGCGCGGCGCGTTGGCATGCGACATCCGGAGCGCCATCGCTGCTCCAGGGGACACGGTCAGCAGGGCTTTCGTGGTGGTCAGCGGCTCGCGCGTCATCGTCTTGCAGTACCGCTACGGAGGTGTCAGCGGGATGTATGCGTTCACCTCCGCCGACGGCGGCGCCAGCTTCAGCCCCGGCCGGGTCGTGGGCTCGGTGCCCTTCTTCGAAGCCGTGCCGGGGCCCGGAGACACGCTCTCGGGCGTTACGAACGCCGAGAGCGCAGGCGCGGCCTTCCAGAATGTGCCGCTGGACGGTTCCGCGAACAACCCGGCCACCTATGCGACGCTGTCGCCGGACCACCCCTACAACGGGGCGATCGGGCTGATCGACGCGGCCACGCCGCTCGCCGTTTCCACGAATGGGTCCGACGCGGGGCAGTTCCGGTACTACACCGGGACCGGCGACCTCAACGACGTCGCGCACTGGACGCCGCCGAGCGACCTCGGCCTGGCGCGGTATCCGAAGCTCGCCGGCGGCCCGAGCGGACTCTTCCTGATCGCGACCGCCGCCGACAACGCGGTCTTCGCGCGCAAGTGGAACGGCGCGACGTTCGGCGCGCCGGTGACCATCGCGGCCGGCGCAGACGCCCCGACACTGAGCACGTTCCAGGATGCGGCGGGGCGGCTCCACGCGATCTTCGTCCGTGGCGACGCCGACGGGCTTCATCTGATCCATGCCGTCTCCGACGACGGGACGAGTTGGCGCTCAGGCACCGTCGTGACCCAGACCGCGGCCGAGGGCGGCTTCAGCGCCACCCGCATCGCCACCGCACCCGATCACGTCGGCGTCGCCGTGTGGAACGCCGCGTTCGGCGAGATCCGGGTGGCGGCGGTAGGGCCAGATGCGCCCGGCCCGCCCGAGACCAAGATCGGCAGCGCTCCGAAGAAGAAGTCGCTCGAGCGCAAGGCGAAGTTCACGTTCACCTCAACGAAGCCCGGATCCAGCTTCGAGTGCAAGCTCGACAAGCGGGCATTCTCCCCCTGCACGTCTCCGAAGAAGGTCAAGGTCAAGCCCGGCAAGCACGTCTTCCAGGTGCGTGGCGTTGACGCCGCTGGCGTCGCCGACGCCTCCCCAGCGCGCTTCAAGTGGAGGGTCTTGAAGCGCCGACACCACTAAGGGCTTCCTGCCGGTCCTAGAGCACCGGCAGGAAGCGCTCGAGCTCCCAGGGGGTGACCTGGACGCGGTACTCCTCCCACTCCTCGCGCTTGATCTCGATGAAGCGCTTGAAGGTGTGCTCGCCGAGGATCCGCAGCACGAGCTCGGACTCGGCGGCGATCTCGATCGCCTCGCCGAGCGTCTCGGGCAGCTGCTCGATCCCGCGCTGGGCGCGCTCCTCAGGGGTCAGGTGGTAGAGGTTCTGCTCCATCGGCTCGGGCAGCTCGTAGCCCTGCTCGATCCCCTCGAGGCCGGCGTGCAGCATGCCGGCGAAGCAGAGGTAGGGGTTGCAGCTCGGGTCCGGGCAGCGCAACTCGGCGCGGGTCGCCGCCTCCTTGCCGGGGTGATAGAGCGGCACCCGGATCAGCGCCGAGCGGTTGCGGCGTGACCAGGCGAGGTAAACGGGCGCCTCGAAGCCGGGGACGAGGCGCTTGTAGGAGTTCACCCACTGGGCGAACAGGGGCGCGATCTCGCGCGCGTGGCGCAGCTGGCCGGCGATGAACGCCTTCGCGGTGTCGGAGAGGAAGTACTGGTCGTCGGCGTCGTAGAAGGCGTTGCCCCCGTCCGCTGACAGCGACTGGTGCACGTGCATGCCGGAGCCGTTCTCGCCGAACAGCGGCTTCGGCATGAAGGTCGCGTGCATGCCGTACTTCATCGCGTATTCCTTGACCGTGATCCGGTAGGTCATGCAGTCGTCGGACATCGCGAGCGCGTCCTTGTAGCGCATGTCGACCTCGTGCTGGGAGGGGCCTACCTCGTGGTGGGCGTACTCGACGTGGATGCCGAGCTGCTCGAGCGCGAGGATCGTCTCGCGGCGTACGTCCGAGCCGGCGTCGAGCGTGGTCAGGTCGAAGTAGCCGCCCTCGTCGAGCACCTGCGGCGGCGCCCCCTCGGTCTTCGCATCCTTGAAGTAGAAGTACTCGAGCTCGGGACCGATGTTGTAGGCGTCGAAGCCCATCTCGGACGCCCGCTTCAGAGCCCGGCGCAGGATCCAGCGCGGGTCGCCCTCGTAGGGCTCGCCGCCCGGCACCTGGACGTCGCAGAACATCCGGGCGGTCGCCTTCTCCTCCGGGCGCCATGGGAGGACCGCGAAGCTCGTCGCGTCGGGCATCGCGATCATGTCCGACTCCTCGATCGGGTTGAAGCCCGTGATCGAGGACCCGTCGAAGCCCATCCCGCCCTCGAACGCGTCCTCCAGTTCGGAGGAGTTGATCGAGAACGACTTCAACTGCCCGAGCACGTCCGTGAACCAGAGGCGGATGAAGCGCACGTCGTGCTCGCGCACGGCCGCGATCACATCCTCGGCGGTCTCGGGACGATGTGACTGCTCGGGCATTTCCGAAGGTTATCCGTGACGACCTGGGCTGCGTATTAGTAGTTGGTCCAAAGATCCGGCCTTTTGATTGCACGAATGGCCTGGATCGGGTACCTTGCTTACGAGAAGTAAGTAATGGGCTAAAAGTAAAGTAAAGGCGGGATAACGGCCGCATAAAGCGGGCGAAGGCAGCGGAGGCAGCAGCCATGACCATCAAGACAGACGTCAGCCGTTTTCACATCCACGACGAGCTCACCGCACCCGAGGGCAGCGTCAAGATCCTCAAGGGCGTGCAGGGCGCCGCGGGCGGGATCTCCAAGTTCATCGGCGTCCTCGCCGGCGCCCCGGCGGCGCTGCGCGCCTACGCGCGCATGCGTCACGAGCTGCGCGGCGGGGCCCTTCCCCAGGCGACCCGCGAGCGGATCGCGCTCGCCGTCGCCGAGCGCCGCGGCGACTCCTACTCGATCGCGCAGCACGCGCGGACCGCTCGCGCGGCCGGGCTCGGGATCGACGAGGTGACCCGCGCGCGGCGCTTCCAGTCCTCCGACCCCAAGCAGCAGGCTCTGCTCACCTTCCTCGGGGCGCTGCTGGAGACCGGGGGCCGGCCGGACCAGCATCTGGGCGAGGAAGCGCGCGAGCACGACTGGACCGACGAGGAGCTGCTCGAGGCGGTCGCCCAGGTGGCGATGAACGAGTTCCAGAGCCTGATCGCCAACGCCGCGGCGCTGCCCCAGGACCAGGTGGACTCGGCGGTGCTGCCGGCGGCGGCCTGACCGAAGGGGCCGGGCGCTACTCGGACGCGGGCGCGGCGATCTTCGCGACGCGAATCTCGTCCGTGTACTCGAAGCGAAGCTTCTCGGCGGTCGCCTGGGTCAGGTCCCACTTGGCGTCGTTCGCGAACGGGCCGCGGTCGATCACCGTCGTGCGGACGAAGCGGCCGTTGTAGTGCAGGACGACCTTGGAGCCGCAGGGAAGCGTCTTGTGGGCGACCCCCATCGTCTGCCGCGTCAGGGTGACGCCGCACGCCGTCTGGTTGCCGAAGAAGCCGGGGCCGTACCAGGTCGCGATCTGCGGCGGCATCGCGTTGACCAGGGCCGCTGAGGTCTCCGAGTCGACGATCCCGTCGGTGGTCAGATCGGCGTCGCGCTGGAAGGCGACGACCGCGGCCTCGGTCGGGCTCTCGAACTGATCGACGAGCTCCGGGTTGCCGTAGTCCTTGGCCCTCAGGATCCAGTTCAGCGTCGCCACGTCGCCGCCGCAGTCGCCGATCTTCAGCGTCCGGCGGCCGAGCTGCTTGTTCGGGCAACCGGGCGTCACCGGGGTGGTCTGGCCGCTGCCTCCCGTCGGTGTGCCGCCGGCGCCCCCGGAGGCGTTCAGGCCGCCGCTCGACGCCTGGGCGGCGCCAACGCCGGCGAGCAGCGCGCCGAGGGCGGCGAACGCGACGATCGATCTGCGGGTTCGGTGTCCGTGCATCTCTTTCCGAGCGCTGACGGGGTTAGCTGACGGGCTCGCGCCGAAAGAGCTGGCGCTACGCGGCAGATGCCTGCGATTCGCCCCGTTTACGAAAGGAACTCCCCTTGATCGGTGGGTCCCCCGCTCCCCGCGATATGAGGCGGGGATTGAGCGCGGCGCGAGCCTAACAAGGATCTGGGCGAAAACTTGCATTTGGTTAGCGAAGGAGGAGTTCGTTGTTGCTACTAGCGACCTTCGACCGCTTCCGGGCGCGGCTTCAGGCGTGCAAGCCCGCTCGCGCGGCGACGTAGGATCGCGCCGATGACCTGGCGCGTCGTGCGGGCGATCCTGGCGTTGCCGTTCATGGCCACGGTCGTGATCCCGGCGGTCATCCTCGGCGACGGCGGCGGGTCGAGCTGGGACCTCCCCGGCGGCGCCCGGGCGGTGACGGCCGTCCTCGGCGCAGCGTTGATCACCGCGGGCCTCGGCCTCTTCGTCGCGACGGTGAGGCTGTTCGCGACCGAAGGCGGCGGGACCCTGGCGCCCTGGGATCCGCCCCGGCGCCTGGTCGTCCGCGGTCCCTACCGCTGCCTGCGCCACCCCATGATCACCGGCGTCTCGCTCACGCTGGCCGGCGAGGCGCTGATCTTCGCCTCGACCGGGATCGCGATCGAGCTCGGCTGCTTCGTCGCCGTCAACCTGATCTACCTGCCCCTGGTCGAGGAGCCCGCGCTGGTCCACCGCTTCGGAGCGGACTACGAGCGCTACATGGACGAGGTCGGCCGCTGGCTACCGCGGCTGCCTCGATAGCGCGCGGCCCCCGATCCAGGCGATCAGCGCAGCCACCGCGGCGAACCCGAACGCGATCAGGAACACGGTCGTCGTCCCGGCGTCGGCGACGATTGCGCCGGCGAGCCCGGTGCCGGCCGCAAGCCCGCTCTGATAGGCCGCGCCGGTCCAGGACATCGCCTCCGCGGCCGTCCCGGTGGGCGCGACGTCGTCGATCAGCGCCAGGCCGACGCTGTTCATCGGAGCGACGAGCAGGCCGGCGACCCCCATAAGGAGTCCGAGCACGAGGATCGAGCCGGCGGCCGCGAGCGGCGCGGTGAACGCCGCCATCACCGCGATCAAAAGGGCGTAGCGCGTCGCCGTCGCCCGCCGCGCCCGCGAGCCGTAGACGATCCCGCCGATCATGCTGCCCACGGCCAGCGCCGCCAGGACCCCGCCGGCCGCGGCCGCCGCGCCGTGCGCCTTCGCGAAGGCCGGGACCGCGATGTCGAGGGCGCCAAACATCGCCCCAATCGGGATGTCGATCGACACCAGGGTCCGCATCCCGGCACTCGCCATCGCCCCCGCGCGGCCTACCGTGCGCTTCCCGCTCCGCCAGGCGCGCGACGCGGGCGTGGATGCGAACGCGAGCACGCCCAGCAGCTCCGCGGCGGCGATCGCGACCACGGCCGCGGCCGGGGAACCAAGCGCGATCAGCGCCGCGGCGACCAGCGGGCCGGCGATGAAGAAGACCTCGAGCAGAATGGCCTGCAGCGCGTAGGCGCTCGTCAGCTGCTCGGGATCGTCGACGAGGTCCGCCCACAGCGGCTGAGTCGAGGACAGCATCGGCGCGTGCAGGCAGCCCGCGACGACCGCGCAGGCGATCGGCACGATGAGCGGCGCGCCCGCGAGCGTCGTCGCGACCAGCGCCCAGAGCCCGATCGCGGAGCCGAGCGCCAACCGGGGTAGCGTCCGAGACTGGCCATGGCGGTCGACCATCCGGCCGCGCACTGGATTCGAGACGGCGCTTGAGATCGCCAGCGCCGCGGTCACCGCGCCCGCGGACGCGAACGACCCCGTCTCCTGCTGAACGAGGAGCACGATCGGCAGCGCGATCCCGACGCTGAGCCCGGCGACGATGCTCGAGCCGACGACGACCTGGACCTGGCGCTTTCGCAGGAGCTGTGTGTAGACGCTCAACGGCATCGCAGCAGGGTGGCAAATGAGAGGGGCCCCGTTCGGGGCCCCTCCGCAGCTGGTCTGTAATCCGGATTCTGTCTAGTACAGCCATCCATCTCGCCGGGTCCTGGGACTCGGCGGGGCTTTCGCCCTGCGGCCTACCTGGATCTCGCCGGGCCGGGTCAACGATCCTGCTTGGCCTTGCACCGGGCGGGGTTTGCCTGGCCGCCACGTCACCGTGACGCCGGTGCGCTCTTACCGCACCATTTCAACCTTGCCTGTGCGCACCTCACGTGTTGGTGCGCCATCGGCGGTGTATTTCTGTGGCACTGTCCCGCGGGTTTCCCCGGGTGGGTGTTATCCACCGCCCTTGCCCTTTGGTGTCCGGACTTTCCTCGAGAGATTCACACCTCCCGCGACTGCACGACCAGCCCGTCAAGTGTAGGCCGTGGAAGCGGTTCCGCGGAACCGCCTTGCGCCTATGAGAGCGCGGACCCGCAGCCGTCGCAGCCGGCATCGGCCTGGATCCGCCCGCCGCAGACGGGGCACCCGGCGTGGCCGTGGCTGATGAGGTCCTCCCACACCGCGAGGAGCCTCTCCTCGAGTGAGACCCCACCGTCGGGCCGCTGCGGCTCGAAGAGCCGCGTTGCCGAGCGCGCCGTCGCGGGCGGATCCGTGACGAGAGCCGAGCGCCTGCGTGTCGCGACCGCACTCATCGTCACACGCTCCTGAACACTCCGACCACGCGGCCGAGCAGCTGTACGTCGGTTGTGCGGATCGGCTTGTAGGCCTTGTTGGCCGGCTCGAGACGAATCTTGTCCTTCTCCTTGTAGAAGCTCTTCACCGTCGCCTCGCCGTCGATCATCGCGACCACGATCTCGCCGTCGTCGGCGACCTCGGTCTGACGCACGACCACGAAGTCGTCCTCCAGGATCCCGGCGCCGATCATCGAGTCGCCCTTGACCCGCAGGATGTAGTCGCCCGTCTCGCCGCCGATCACGTCGGGCACCTCGAGGTAGTCCTCGATGTTCTCCTCGGCGAGAATCGGCTCGCCGGCGGCGACCTGGCCGACCAGCGGCAGGCCCGCGGGCTGCATCACCTTCTTCGCCTTGTCGACCAGGAGCTCGATCGCGCGCGGCTTGGTCGGGTCGCGGCGCAGCAGGCCGATCTTCTCCAGGTTGTGGAGATGGGCGTGCACGGTCGAGGAGGAGTGCAGGCCGACGGCCTTGCCGATCTCCCGCACGGTGGGCGGGTATCCGGTCTTCGCGGCGTACTTGCCGATGAAGTCGAAGATCTCCTTCTGACGCTTGGTCAGGTCCACGGTCAGCTCGCTCCTTCGATCGTTGGACAGAACATATGTTCGTAGATAGTAGACACCCTTCCGGACGGATGCAACCGAGCCGCGGGCGAGGCGGCGATCGACGCGCGGGCGTCTAGAATCGCCCATCCCTCAAGCGGCTGTGGCGGAACTGGTAGACGCGCAAGGTTGAGGGCCTTGTGGCCCTCACGGGCCGTGGAGGTTCGACTCCTCTCAGCCGCATTAGCAAGCAAGCATCGGGACATGTCCTCTCGGCGGACGGCCGAGTACGCTTGTTGTGAGGCTGTCCCGTCCCGTCCTTTCTCCTCCCCTCCGCCCATCGACAGCTCTTGTCCTCGAGGGGATCGAGATATCGCTATGACGCCGAGCAAGGCACCAAGCGCTCGGCGGCCACCAACGTCCAGGCGCTTTAAGGAGCAGAGGCATGGCCTCAGGCGGCAAGCGGAAGACCACGATGGCGAAGCTCAACCGTGAACGCAAGCTTCTCGAGCGTCGGCAAGAGAAGAAGGCCAGGAAGGCTGCGCGGAAGCAGGCGGTCGCAGACACCCGGGCGACGTAGGTGCGCCGCGGCGGGCCCGCGAACGATCTGACCTACTCCACCACCCCGGCGGCTTGGAGGGCATCCGCCTTGCTCTGGAAGGCCTTGAAGTGCGTGACCCTGCCGTCGCGCAGCGTGAAGAGGTTCGCGGCGCGGGCCACGGTCTCAATCTCATCCCTGCCGACGACGATCATCCGAAGCGGAACGACGACCTGATCCTCGCCGACGGGGATGAACTCTCGCGGTTCGATGCGGACTTGCTTCCACATCTCTCGCAGCAGCGACAGATACTCCCGGACACCCTCGGGGCCGCGATAGACGGCGCCGTCGAGCATCGCGTTCGAGTTGTCGAACTCGACTTTCGGGTCGAACAGCTCCGGGTCGAAATCGCCGGTCCGAACGAACTCTTCGAAGCCACGACGGACGATCTCCACGTTCTCGTGCGCCATCGGGTCGAGTATCGCTGACGTCGCCTCTGCGCAGAAAGCGCGCAGGCGAAGCTGTTCGCGCGGAGCGCGAAAGAGCAGTCCGGCGGCTGAGCGCGGAGCGGATTTCCCCGACGGCGCTGTACAAACCGGCCGCGTGCGGCGACTAGGCGGATGGAACTGGAGCGCGATCGTGGCCTGGTCGTTGGTCGCGGCATGGGCGGCATGGGCCGTGATCCGGCTGTTCGGCCTCGAGTACGGGTTCCCGCTCGAGGCGATGATGGCCTTCACGCCTCTGGTCGCAGCGACCGCGATCATCCCGATCGCCGCCGCGCTGCTCGCCGGAAGCCGGGCGGGGGCGGCCCTCGCCACCGTCGTCCTGGTGGTCTTCGCGGTGCTGGTGGTGCCACGCGAGTTCGGCGGTCCGACCGACGCGGCGGGGGGCAACGGGCCCGTCCTGCGGGTGCTCGCGGCGAACATGAAGCTGGGCAAGGCCGATCCCGATGCGCTCCTCGGCCTGGTCCGCGAGCTGCACGTGGACGTGCTCAGCATCGAAGAGCAGACGCCGAAGCTCGCCGGCGGCCTCGCCCGAGCCGGGATCGCGGACCTGCTCCCCTACGCCGCGAGCTACACCGACCGCGGCTCGTCCGGCTCCGGCCTGTATTCGCGCCTCCCCCTCCTCCCCGGCAGCAATCAGCCTCTCCCGGGCGGCTCACCCCTGATCGTGCGTGGCCTCGGGGTGCCGGGCGCCGCCCAGGTGACCATCTTCAGCGTCCATACCCACTCCCCGACCAACCCGTCCTGGCGCGACGACCTGCGTGCCCTGCCCGCGGCGGCCGAGCAGCCGCAGATACTGCTCGGCGACTTCAACGCCACCCTCGACCAGGCCGAGTTCCGTGACCTGCTCGACCGCGGCTATGACGACGCCGCCGAGACCCTTGGCGACGGGCTCACACCTACCTGGCCGGCGAACCGCCGCTTCCCGCCGCTGGTGACGATCGACCATGTGCTCGCCGACCGGCGAATCGGGATCCGCGAATATTCAGTCGAGGACCTGCCGGGCAGCGACCACCGCGCCGTCTACGCGGCGCTGGCCCTGCCGCTTGCCGGGACGCTGGCGAGCCCGCCCGCGACGGCGGGCGAGCCCTAGATGGGGTGCTGGTTCGGCTCGCTCAGGTCACGTTCAGGTCGCGTCGGGCACCCTCCCAGATGTGGGCTCGTCGGATCCGACTCGCGTCCTGGTGGTCACTGACCGGGACGCCACCACGCCCGCTCTTCTGGACACGATCCGGGGGCGCGCGGCGCGCGGTCCCGCCGTCTTCCGGATCCTGGTGCCGAATCCCGCTCCCGCGGAGTGGAACCCGCTGCACCCGGAGCGACATCTGAAGGTCGCCGAGGCCGAGCGAGAGCTCGCAACCGCCATCCCTCGCGTCGAGGAGGCCGCCGGACACGCCGTGGAGGGCGTGGTCTCGATCAGACACGACCCGATGGACGCGATCGAGGAGACCCTCCTGGCCGAGCCGTTCGACGAGATCATCCTCGCCACGGCCCCGCACCCGATCGAGCGTTGGCTGCATCTCGACCTGCCACACCGCGTGGCGCATCTCGGCCTGCCGGTGACGACGGTCACCGAGCAACACCGCAACGCCGAGGCGAGCTGAGCGCACCTATAGGCTGGGCCGGTGAGCGGGCCGACCACCGGGGAGCAGCTGCGCGACCTGCAGCGGCCGATCAAGGATCGCTACCGCGAGGATGCCGACGCCGCGCAGATCACCCTCAGCGCCGACGCATCACTCGACGAGGGAATCGCCTGCTCGGTCGAGACGGGCCGCGCCCTGGTCACGGCCGGCCTTCACCCGGGGACGGGCGGCGACGGCACGCTGGCGTGCTCGGGCGACATGCTCTTGCAGGCGCTCGTCGCCTGCGCCGGCGTGACGATGCGCTCGGTGGCGACCTCGATGGGCCTCGAGATCGCCGGCTCCGTCCACGCCGAGGGCGACCTCGACTGGCGCGGCACGATGGCGGTCGACAAGGGGACCCCGGTTGGCTTCACCGAGATCCGCCTGCGCTTCGAGGTCGGCGGGGACGCGAGCGACGAGGACCTGGAGACGCTGCTGCGCCTTACCGAGCGCTACTGCGTCGTCTTCCAGACCCTCGCCGCGCGTCCGCGCCTGTCCGTCGCCTTGGGCGACTGAGCAGCAGCGCTACTCGCCGCCGCCGCCGTCGGACTCGCTGTTGATGACGTTGAAGCCACTGTCGAGATGAACGTCGACCTGGCTGCCGTCGGCCCGGGTGACCTCCACCTCGTAGTAACCCTGCTCGTCGCCGGCCTCGCTGTCGGTGACCTTGCCGCCGCCCGTCTCCTTGAGCGCTACGGCGCTCGCCTTGTCCAGGGCGCTGCCGGTGATCGGCTGATGGTCGCCGCTGTCCTGGGCACCGCTGTCGGCGCCGTCGTTGGCGCCCTCGCTATCCGCGGCGTCGGCGGGGTCGTTCCCGCTCTCGCTCTCGTTCGCGTCCGACTGGCCGGCGGGCTCGGACGACTCCGGCGCCTCGGCGGCCGGCTGCTGCGACGAGCCCCCGCCGCCGGTCGCCCCGGCGATCGCCGCGCCGCCGACGGCGAGCGCCGCAACGGCCGCGATCGCGACCAGTACGCCCTTGATCTTCTCGTTCATCCTGCTCTTCCTCTCGTGGTTTGCTCGACCTGGCGGGCAAGCTAGGAAGGGCAGATGAAATGGCCGTGACAAGAGCCGGAAGCTCTCGTAAAGGTAGGCTCCGCAGATCAGCTCGCGGCTCCTGATCTCCGTTGCCGACCTTGGCGAGACCGGGGTCGCCGTGGTCGAGGACCCGGAGCTCGGCTCGCTCGCGGTCGGGATCAGCGAAGGCGAGCCGTTCGCGACCTCCAATCGCTGCCGGCATCTGGGCGCCTCGCTGGGAACCGGCCACGTCGCCGAGGACGGATCGCTGGAGTGCCCCTGGCATCACGCGCGCTACGACGTCCACAGCGGGCGGATGATCCGCGGGCCACAGGGCGCCTTCAAGCCGCTCGCGGGGGTCGTCAAGGGGACAACGGGCCGAGTGGCCCTGGCGACGCACCCGGTCGAGCTTCGCGACGGGGCGATCTGGCTCGCTTGAGGCTCGCTCCGAGGGGTATCTAGGAGCCATGGATCTCGACGAGCACACCGGCGTCGAGGACAACCTCGAGCGGAACTGCGGGATCTGCGGCGCGACCCTGACCGCGGCCGAGATCGAGGCCTCGCGCGAGACCGGCGGGCCGTTTCTCTGCTCGACCCACGCCACTGAGGTCCTGCCGGTCGCCGAGGACGCGGCCCCAGCGGGCGAGGACCCGGCCGACCTCTAGCTCATAGCGCGGATCTAGTTAGTAGCGCGGATCGCGCTCGACGACGACGGCGCCGCGCCGGCGGGCGCCGAAGGCGTAGATCGCGCCGACAACGAAGCCGATCGCCCCGATCACGATCAGGATCAGCCCGAGCATCTCGAGGTTGACGGCGTCCCATTCGTCTTTCACCGCGTAGCGCAGAATCGCGCCCACGGCCACCAGGAATAGTCCTGTTCCCATAGTCATGTCAGCGTCCCTACCCGCCTCCGGGCGCCCGAATCGCGCGTGGACGAACGTTCAGCCGCCATCGATGCCGGTCAGCCAGACGGCGTTCAGCGACGGCGCCGGCTCGCCGGCCGGGATCCCGCGGACCGAGCGCTCGGCGCCCAGTCCGTCCGGGATCACGGTCAGCAGCGGGTCCTGACGCGCCGCCCGCAGCCCCTCGGCGCCGAGCTCGGCAACCCGCACGCTGCCGTCGTGCAGCAGCGCCAGGCGCTCCTGCGGATCGGGCACGACCCGCAGCTCGATCTGGTCGACGCCGGGCCCGAGGCCACGCTCGGTCCCCCACCAGCTCGTATTGCGGGCCAGCAGCAGGCGGTCGCGGCTGCGCTCGCGAAGCTCGAACGGGCCGGTGCCGCTCTCCGGCAGCCGGCTGGCGTCCAGCGGCCCGCCGGCGGCCGCCGCGATCGCCCGCGGCGAGACGATCCCGAGCCGCGGCGAGGCGAGGCGCTGGGGGAAGTCCGGGTCGGGCGCCGGAAGGATGAAGCGGACGAGGTCTGGGCGCGGGGCGTCGACGAGCAGGTCGCCGAGCTGCGCGCGGCCGCTGGGAACCGAGCGCCAGCGCTCGACGTTGGCGAGCACCGACGAGGCGTTGAACGGGGTCCCGTCCTGGAAGCGCACGCCAGGGCGCAGGCGCACCCGCCAGACGGTGTTGGCGGCCGAGGGCAGGACGGCGAGCGCCAGGCCGGGCAGCCGGCGCGCGCCGGCGCCGAACGGCCCGTGCAGGTCCTCGACCAGCGGCTCGTGCAGCTGGCGGGCCGCCAGCCGTTCGGCGGGATTGGACGCGTAGAGCGGGTCGACCGTCAGCGGGCGCTCGCCGACCGCCCAGGCCAGGCTCCCCGTCGGGGCGCCCGAGCCGGCGGCGCCGATCGCCGCGTTGTCGGGCTCGCCGCCGCCGCAGCCGGCGCTGATCGCCGCGACCGCGGACGCGGTGGCGATCAGGGAGAGGGTTCTGGAAGGGGTCAGATCTTCAGCAGAACGATCGTGTTGACGACGAACAGGATCGCGAAGAAGATCGTCCAGCGGTCGAGGTTGCGCTCGACCAGCGAGCCGCCGACCGAGCCGCCGGTGGCGCCGATCCCGAAGGCGCCGGAGAGCCCCGCGTCCTTGCCCGAGTGCAGCAGCACCAGGAAGATGAGGACGACGGAGATGATCACCTGAACGAACTCGAGCACGCTTTGCATGGCCGGGCAGTTTAGAGGGCGCCGGCCCTGACGTCGTCGATCCGCTTCAGCACCGCGATCGCCTCGCGGCGCAGCTCGGCGTCGAGGCGCTCCCAGTCGGCGGCCGAGAGCTTGCCCTGCTCGCGGTCGAGCTCGGCGTCGCGGATCTGGCGGTAGAGCGCCTCCTTGCGGGCCTCGAGGTCGGCGAGCTCCGGGTTCTCCGCCGGCGCTGGCTCCTCCCCGCCGTGGCGGCGCAGCGGCGCGATCACGAAGGCCGCGAGCAGGGCGAGGATGATCAGCGCGAGGACGAGCTCCATCGGGGGCGCGGGGCGCTAGGCGCGCCCGAGGTCGCGGGCGAGTCGGGCGGCGTAGACGTCGGAGACCCGGCGCCGGCGCGCCTCCGGCGCCGGCCAGACGGCGATCAGCGCGCCGATCACCGCGATCGCGCCGCCGAGCCAGATCCAGATCACGAACGGGTTCACGTTGACGCGGAAGTCGACCGGCAGCGGGTTGGCGACATACAGCGCGGCGAGGTTGCGGATCACCTGGCCCTGGCGATCGGTGTAGGCGCGCATCGCCGTCACCTGCGCGGGCGTCGGCCCGTCGGGCCCGACCTGGGGCAGGGACCGCTGCAGGCGGCGGTCGACGGCGGCGATCACATTGTCGAGCGGCGCCAGGTCGGGCCGCATCGCCGTCCACAGGTCGCCGCCGATGCCGGTCTTCTTGCCCACCTCGCTCGTCGCCTCGCCCGCGAAGAAGCCGGCGATCGTCGCGTCGCTGGTGGTCGACGAGAAGTACTCGCGAGCCGGGTAGAGGGTCGCAAAGTGGCGGCCGTCGCGGCTGACGTCGAGCACGGCGCCGAAGCTCAGCTTCTGCTCCTTGGCGTCGATCGACTGCGTCGGGCGCACGTAGGTGACCCGGTAGTCGCCCACCTGGGCGCTGTCGCCGGGCTTCATCCGCAGGTCCTTGGAGGTCTGGAAGCTCGACGAGGCGGCGACGGCGATGAACAGGACCGCGATCCCGGCGTGGACGATGTAGCCGCCGTAGCGGCGGCGGTTGCGGCCGACGACCTTGCGCAGGGCGGCGAGCGGACCGTCGCCCGAGAGCGAGCGCTGGGCCGCGGCGCCGCGGACGAACTCGGCGACCAGCGCCGCGAGCGCGAAGAAGGCGCAGGCGAACAGGGCCAGCGCCAGCGGGTGGTCGAGCGCGTCGGTGAAGACGGCGACCGCGACCGTGGCGACGACGGCGACGGCCAGCGGCACGCGGACCAGTCGCCAGAGGGCGCCGGCGCTGATCCGACGCCAGGCGAGCAGCGGCCCGATCCCCGTGAACAGGACCAGGACGATCGCCAGCGGCGCCGTGTAGCGGTCGAACCAGGGCGAGCCCAGCGACGACTTGTCGCCCGTGAACGCCTCCGAGATCAGCGGGAAGAAGGTGCCCCAGAAGATCACGACCGCGAGCCCGACCAAGAGCAGGTTGTTGACCAGGAAGACCGACTCGCGCGAGGCCAGCGACTCGATCCGCCGCTCGGAGCGCAGGTCGCCGAGGCGCGAGACGATCAGCGCCGCCGAGCCGACGATCACGACCGCGATCAGGCACAGCAGCGGCGTGCCGACGGTGGAGGCGCCGAAGGCGTGAATCGACTCCAGGATCCCGGAGCGAACGAGGAAGGTGCCGAGCAGCGCGAGGGTGAATGTGGCGACGATCAGCGAGGCGTTCCAGACCTTCAGCATGCCGCGCTTCTCCTGCACCATCACCGAGTGCAGGAAGGCGGTGCCGACCAGCCACGGCATCAGCGAGGCGTTCTCGACCGCGTCCCACCCCCAGTAGCCGCCCCAGCCGAGCTCCGAGTAGCTCCAGCGGCTGCCGAGCAGGATCCCGATCCCGAGAAAGGTCCAGGCGACGAGCGCGAAGCGCCTGGTCGAGCGGATCCAGCTCGCGTCGACGCGGCGGCTGATCAGCGCCCCGACCGCGAAGGCGAACGGGATCGACCACAGCACGTAGCCCGAGTAGAGCATCACCGGGTGGATCGCCATCATCGGGTGGCGCAGCAACGGCGTCAGCCCGACCCCCTCGGCCGGCGCCGGGTCGAGGCGGTCGAAGGGGTTGGTGCCGTTGGCGAGCAGCATCAGCAGGGTGAAGAAGAGCCCGAGCCCGGCCAGCACCGCGGTCGCCCATGGGACGACCTCGCGGTGGCGGTTGCGGGTCAGGAAGAGGACGCCGCTGGAGGCGATCGAGAGCACCCAGGCCCAGAGCAGCAGCGAGCCCGCCTGGCTCGACCACATCGCGGTCAGCTTGTAGCCCAGCGGGGTCGTGGTCGAGGAGTGCTCGGCGACCAGGGCGACGGAGAAGTCCGAGCGCAGGAAGGCCGCCTCGAGCACGACGACGCAGACCGTGAGCAGGGCGCAGAGCGCGTAGATCGCCCGCCGCGAGGAGTCGACCAGGCGACGGTCGCCGCGCCGGGCGCCGGCGATCGCCGCGATCGCCGCGTAGGCGCAGGCGAGCGGGGCCGCGATCAGGCAGGCGGCGCCGAGATCGACCATCAGGCGAGTGGTCCGGGATGGAGCACGCGGCGATTATCGCAACGCCGCCCCGGCGGCTACTCTTGCGGCGTCGCCCGGTCGGGTGGCGCGGTGTCTGATTGATTCGGAGGGAAGCTGATGAGTAGACGAGGGCGCGTACTGGCAGTGGCGATCAGCGTCGGGGCCGCGGCGGCGATCGCAGCCGGATGCGGCAACGGCGCGCAGAACGACTACGTCGACCAGGTGAACAACATTCAGCAGCAGATCGTCGACGAGGCAACCTCCGCAACGGCGTCCACGCCCTCGAACCCGCAGGAGGCCGCGGACGCGGGCCGGCAGATCGCCGACGCGTTCCAGAACGGCGCCGACGACCTCGCCGCGCTCGATCCTCCGAGCGAAGTCGCCGACCTCAACGACCAGCTCCAGCAGGAGCTCAGCAGCGTCGCCGACCAGATCAACCACGCCGCCGACTCGTTCGAGAGCGGCAACGCCCAACAGGCCGCGCAGGCCGCGGTCGAGCTGCAATCGTCGGTCACCGAAGCGCAGTCTCAACTCAACAGCCTGATCGATCAGATCAACGCCCAGTTCGGTAACTGAACAGGGTCAGATCGGATTCCCGCACAGGGCGCCGACCGCCTCGTCGCGGGTCCAATAGAGCTCGACCACACCGTCGACGCCGGTGAGCGCCAGCGTGCGGCGCACCTGCGGGCTGTCGCAGGCGATCGCCGCCGTCCGCTCGCGCTCGAGCATCGCCCGGGCGCCGGTGACGACGGCCGCGACCCCGAGCGAGTCGATGAACGTGCAGCCGCTGAGGTCGATCAGCAGGCACGACGCCGGCGGCTCGGCGGCGCTGAGCAGGCGCGCCTCGAGGTCGGGCGCCGCGGCCGCGTCGAGCTCGCCGTAGAAGGCGATCAGCTCGCAATCGAGCTCCGGCTGCAGGGAGGCGTGGGTGATCATCGGAGCCCCCTCGGGACCCCACTACCCGCCCGCGGCGTCTCTCTCCCCTATTGGATGACGACGTGCTCGGGATCGGCCTGGGCCTCGTCGGCGAACTTCGACGGGCATTTGGTGATCAGGCTGTCCTTGTCGGCGACGAACGTGCCGTCCTTCACCGTCCCCGAGACGATCACCTCGCGGTCGTCGGCGAACGGATCGGGGATCTGGCCGGTGTAGACGACCGGCAGCTTCGCGCTCGGGTTGTCGCGGTCGGCGATCTCGAAGCGAAGCTCGGTACCGTCGTGGCTGATCGAGCCCGGGGCGACCTTGCCGGTGAGCTGGTAGTTGCCGCCGCTGGCGCCGATCAGGTCCGACGGCTGGCGTGCGTCGCTCGAGGCGGTGAACGAGGTGTAGACGAGCGCGCCGGCGAGCAGCACGGCCGCGCTGAGCGCGACCACGAGGCGGATCTTTCGCTTACGGGCGGGGTCCACGGCTGTCCCGGATTATGGCGATCGCCGTTGGGTAACTTGCTCCCCCGATGGCCGACGACCCCGTCCTCCTGATCACCGGCGCCTCCAGCGGCATCGGCGCCGCCACCGCCCGGGCCGCAGCCGGGGCGGGCTACCGGCTCGTGCTCGGGGCCCGCTCCGAGGACAAGCTTCGCGACCTGGCCGGGGAGCTGGGCGGCGACGAGCGGGCGGTCGCCGTCGCCTGCGACGTCACCGAGTGGGCCGACAACGAGGCCTTGGCCGCGGCCGCGATCGACGCCTTCGGCGGCTTCGACGCCGTCTTCGCCAACGCCGGCTTCGGCGCCACCCGCGGCTTCCTGGAGGAGTCGCCCGAGCAGTGGCGGGAGATGGTGCTGACCAACGTGCTCGGCGTCGCGCTGACGATCCGCGCCACCCTCCCCCACCTGCTCGATCGCGCCGCGGGTCACTACGTGATCACCAGTTCGGTGGCCGGCCGCCGTGCGCTGCCCGGCTCGATGTACTCGGCGACCAAGTGGGCGGTGACCGCGATCGGCGAGGCGCTGCGCCAGGAGCTGCGCGTGATGCACGACAACCACTCGGTCCGCGTCACCCTGATCGAGCCCGGGATGGTCGACACGCCGTTCTTCGACAACCGCCCCGGGCCCGACAACGCGCTTCACGACGAGGACATCGCCAACGCGGTTCTCTACGCGCTCGGCCAGCCCGGTCACGTCGACGTCAACGAGATCCTGATCCGGCCGACGTCGCAGTCGGCCTAGCCGCGGCGCTAGCGACCAGGCTCACCTGCGCCCAGCTGCTCCCCGTTGGTCAACCCTTCAGCTTCACGGCCTGGAGGTCGTGCCGGAACGTGTCATCGGCGCCGGCCACGTCGGCGAGGATCTGAGCGGCGAGCTTCTTCTTCTTCTTCAGCGTCTTGAGCGCATCGTCGCCGAGCTTCACCTGCACCGTGATCGTATCCCCCGAGGCGACGCTGAACGGCGCCTTTTTCGAGATCGGCTCCTCCCCCTTGTCGACCAGGCGGACGTCGCCGGAGCAGCCCCCGGCGGCTGACGCCGGGCAGGCGATCTGGAGCTTCTGGCGTCCCTTCTTGTCGACCTTGCCGACCAGCCCGAGCGTCGGCAGCGGCTCCGGCGTGACGACGACGGGCGGCTTGGTGACGCGCTCGCAGCGTTCGGTGCCCGTCGTTTCGACCGTGTCGTCGGAGTCGGCGCCGACCCCGTCGTCACCGGCGCCGCAGAGCACGATGTCCGCCGCCCCATCGGTGACCGTGATCGTGTCGTCGCCCGCTCCGGAGGAGAGCATGCTGGGCCCGGGAGCACCCGTCATCGAGTCGTTGAACGCGCCGCCGATCAGGTTCTCCACGTCGGCGCCGAGCAGGTCGCCCTCGCCGAGCTCGCCGTCATCGGCCCCGTCTCCAGGGGTCAGGAAGACCGGGCTCAGCGCCGCCGACCAGTCGCCGGTGTCGCGTCCGCCGCCGCCGGCGATCGTGTCCGGGCCGGTACCGCCGGTCAGCATGTCGTTGCCGTCGTTGCCGTTCAGGCCGTCCGTTCCGGCGCCGCCCAGGAGGACGTCATCGGCGGAGCCGCCCGCCAGCGTGTCGGTGCCATCGCCGCCGTCCAGGCGATTCGGCCCGCTGCCCCCGGTGAGCAGATCGTTGCCCTTGCCGCCGCGCAGGTCGGAGCTGCCCGTGCCGCCACCCAGGGTGTCGTTGTTGGCGCCACCGATCAGGACCTCTACGTCCGGGCCGATGCTTGTCGTCCGCGGGGCGTAGTCGTAGCCGTCGTTGGCGACCCCGTCCGCCGTGAACGACACCGAGCTCGGGGCACCTCCGGCACTGACGGTGTCGCGCCCGGTGCCTCCGGAGAGGGCGTCGCCGAACGGCGCCTCGCCGACGCCGGCCCCGAGGTCCGCGATCGTGAACGTGTCGTCGCCGGAACCGCCCTCGATCGTCTCGCTGGCGAAGTCGATGTCGTTGACCAGCGCGTCCTCGTCGGCGCCACCGCGGATCGTGTCGGTGCCGGGGCCGCCGATCAGGCCGGCGTCGTTGCCGGGCCCGCCGTCGATCGTGTCATCGCCGATGCCCGGGGAGAGCGGAAGCGCGAAGGTGCCGTCATCACCCGGTCCGCCGAGCACCGTGTCGTTGCCACCGCCCGGGCTGAAGTCGGGCTCGAAGACGTTGCGGTCGTTGCCGGCGCCGAGATCGATGATGTCATTGCCCAGACCGCCGTCGATGATGGCGCCGGGGAAGTTCCCGCCGTCGTTGCCGTCGCCCATCTCGATCGTGTCGTCGCCGGCCCCGCCGAGGACCGAGCCGGCGCCACCCGTAAACGTGCCAGGGAACGTGCCGTCCGCCCCTCCGAAGAGGCGGATGGTGTCGGCTCCGTCGCCGGCGGCGATGTCGGACTCCGCGTCGGGCCCGCCGAGGATCACGTCGGCGCCGTCACCGGTGCGTGCGCCCTGGCCGGGGAATGGGGCCGCATTGCCGTTTCCGAGGTCGACGGTGGTCGGCAGGTTGATCCCCGTCGAGTCCCACCGGTCGGGCTCGTTGCCGAGCGTGGCCGTGATCGAGGCGATCCCAGCGGCCGGGCAGGTGACCGGGGCTGAGCCCGCGCAGCCGCTGCCGGCTATGTCCGCGCCCTGAATGCTGAGGTTCGCCCCCGCGACCGTGACGACGATGTTGTTGGGCCCCGCGTCCCCGGTCACCGTGAGCACACTGCCGCTCACGGAGGCCGTGACTGCCGCCGACGCGGCCGGGGCGAGAACGGTCAACAGGCCAAGGGCCAGGACGGAAATCCGAACAGAGCGCATGCTTCCTCCATGAAGTTGGGCGAGCTGCGCTCGACTGAGCGGTACCGGCTTCTTGCCAGTTAGCTAACGCTGGAACCGAGGCTACTAGGTGCGCAGCAGCGCGCTGATCCGCGCGTTCAGGGCCGCGTCGTCCGGCGCGGTCCCGGCGTCGTAGTGCTCGACGACCCGGCCGTCACGGTCGAGCAGGTACTTGTTGAAGTTCCAGGTCGGCGGCCCGGCGTCGGCGTTCAGCTTCTCGAACACGGGGTTCATCGGCTCAGAGACGACGTTCGATTTCGCGAACATCGGGAACGAGACGCCGAAGTTCTCCTTGCAGAACTCGGCGATCTGCTGGTCGTCGCGGGGCTCCTGGTGGGCGACGTCGTCGGCCGGGAAGCCGAGGATCACGAAGCCGTCGTCGCGGTGGAAGCGGTAGAGCCGCTCGAGGCCGTCGAACTGGGGCGTGAAGCCGCACTCGGTCGCCGTGTTGACGACCAGGACCACGTCGCCACGGTAGGCGGAGAGCTGCTGCGGCTCGCCGTTGAGCAGCGGCTGCGTCCCGGTGAGCACGGCGGTGGAGGAGGAGCCCGCGCCGCCCTGACCCGCCGTCAGGGCCGGCGCGGGCGTCCCGCTGTCGTCGGCGCCGCAGGCCGCCGCTCCCACGGAGAGGGCTAGAGCGAGCAGCATTGCGACCGGCCGACGACCCATCCACCTATAGATACGGTCGGCGCGCCGGGAAGGATCAGGACTCGCCCTGGGAGCCGATCTCGAAGTGGAGCTTCTTGCCCAGCCGCTCGCCCAAGTACTTCCACTTGACGATGTACGGGCCGGAGCGGGTGGCCGGGAAGTTGTCCGCCCAGCTGACGCGGTCGGCCCAGGCCTCCTCGTCGGGCAGCTGCTCGAGCACGAAGTCCTCGCACTCCTTGCTGCCCGGGCCCTTCACGCAGAGCGTGTAGTCGCCCTGAACGGCGGCCGTGAAGCTGGTGAGCCCGAACTTGATCCTGCCGCCCTGCTTGGAGAGCGTGATCTCCTGGCAGATGTCGCCCGACGGCGAGCAGTAGCTGTCGAGCTGGGTCGGCCTCGCGCCGGCGAAAGAGGTGAGCGAGAACAGGGCGGCTGTCGCCAGCGCAAGCAGCGCCGCGAGCTTCAGTTTCGGAGTCATGGCCGAATCCTATGCACCTACTTCGGCGGCAACGACGCGGCGAAATCGGCACCGGCGTCGACCCAGCCGGCGAGATCCTCGTCGGCGGCGACCGCCTCGGGCGCGACCAGGATCCAGCCGCGCATCGTGCGGCCCGTCATGTCGAAGGTGCGGACGTGTGGCTCCAGGAGCGCTTGCTCGTACTCCTCGGGGCCCAGGCGGACGATCAGGTCGCCGCCGCTGCTCCCGCCACAGGCCATGTTGCCGCCGACCATGAAGCCGATCCCTCCGAACATCTTGCGCTCGGTGACCGCCTCGCGCGGTGCGAGCAGCTCGCGGACGCGCTCGGCCAGGGCTTCGTCGTAGGCCATGGCCGCAGACTAAGCCAGGAACAGAGTGTTCTGTGCCTGGCCGTTGGCGCCCGTGTGACCCAGGCTGGCGCCACCCGGGCCGGGGGCGCCGATGAACAGGGAGTTGGTCGGCGAGATCGTCGGCGCGCCGACACCGCTGGTGAAGATCGCTATCGACGGGCCTCCCATCCCGCCCCCGCCGCTACCGCCATGCCCGCCATTGCCGCCGGCCCCGCCCGCGCCGCCGCCGGCGCCGCCCGCGCCGCAACCGCTGCCTCCCACCCCACCGCCGGCCCCGCTTCCGCCCTCGCCGCCAACACCGCCGAGGCCCCCGGGCCCGCCGTCGCCCGCGCGGATCGTCGAGTTGGTCACCGTGGGCATCGATCCACCGGTGACGAAGAGGCCAAAGGAGCCGCCGCCGGTGCGGCCACCGCCACCACCCGTGCCGCCGGTTCCGGCCTCACCGCCGCCGCCACCACCGCCGCCGGCGGCGCTGAGCGACGGCGACCCGCCACCACCGCCGCCACCACCGCCGCCTCCGGAGGACCCGTTGGCGCCGTTCGCCGCGGCATCCGGCGCGAAGAAGCCGGCGGTCACGCCGCCGGTCGTGGTCCCGCCCGCGCCGTCGGCGCCGTCGGCGCCGACGCCGCCGTCCGACCCGTCGGTGCCAACCACCCCGACCGCACCGCCGCCGCCGGCCCCGCCCGCCGTCCCGCCACCGGCCCCGGTGCCCGCGGTGCCCGCGGTGCCGGTGGTGCCACCGGCGTTCCTGCCCCCGGCGCCGCCGGGGCCTCCGTCAGCCCCGTTGGGGTGGCCGGCGCCCCCCGGGCCGCTGGACCCGACCGACACAACCGGACTGCAGGTCGCGTTACCGCCGACGGTCCCCTGGTTGCCGTCCGGCCCGGCCGGACCGAAGGAGCCGGGGGTTCCCGGGGCACCGTTGCCGGCGAAAATCGACAGGTTGTCCAGCGTCAGGTTCGCGTTCGAGTTCTGAACGTACAGCCCGTACGAGGAGCCGCCCGTTCCCGTCGCCGACACCGAGCGGATGTCGAGCAGCTGAAGGGTCGTCGCAGTGGTGATGCTCTGCGCGACCAGCCCGCGGGCCGCGTTGCTGATGGCAGTATTGGTGCCGACGATCGTGGTCGCCTGGCCGCGCGAGCGGTTCCATTGGTTCGCGCTGACGGGGTCGTAACCGCCGAAGATCGAGCGGCCGTTCGCGACGGAGAGGTTCTCGGCGTAGGTGCCGCGAGCGACCAGGACGTTCGGCTTGCTCGCCCCCGCCAGCGCCAGGCCAAAGCCGATCGTCTTCGCCGGCTTCGCGCGAGTGCCGGCCGACACTGAGTCGACCGCGGCGGGATCGTTGGCGTCGACGAAGATCGAGGCCGAGGCGTCGCCGTCGACGCCGTCGCAGTTGGAGTCGGTGAAGGTCATCTCGGGAGCGTCGGGGGCGCCGGGGTGGATCGCGGGATCGTCGGGGGCGCAGTCGGCCGAGTTCGGCGCCCCGTCGCCGTCGCGGTCCGGGTTGCCCACCACTACCTGGCGCGCCGAGATGTCGGTGGCGCCATCGTCGTCGGTGACGCGTAGCCGGACCGTGAACGTCCCCTGGGTGGGGAACGCCTGGCTCGGGCTCGCGCCGGTGGCGTCGGCGAAGTCCTGGTTGCCGTCGAAGTCCCAGGCCTGCGAGACGATCGTTCCGTCGGCGTCGGTCGACTGCGAGCTGAAGTTGACGGCCTGCCCCGCGTCGGGCGACGACGGCGAGAAGGTGAAGTCGGCGTCCGGGGCTTCGTTCGGGGCCGGCGCGACCACGACGTCGCGCGCTCGGGTCGAGGTCGCGCCGTCGTCGTCGGTGACCCGCAGGCGGACCCTGTAGGTCCCCGGCGAGGCGAACACATGACTCGGGCTTGCGCCTGTGGCGTCGGCGAAGTCCTGGTCGCCGTCGAAGTCCCAGGCCTGCGAGACGACCGTTCCATCGCCGTCGGTCGCCAGCGAGCTGAAGTCCACGGTCGTCCCCGCGGCCGGGGCGCCCGGCGAGAAGCTGAAGTCCGCATCGGGCGCCTGGTTGGCGGGCGCCGGCGGCGCCGGCGGCGCCGAGACCTTCAGCGCCGTGCTCGCGCAGTTGTTCGATTCGCTCTTCTCCTTCACCTGGCCGGTGCCGTCCGCGCAGGCCAGGAGGAACAGGTTTCCGGGCGCCGTCGAGCCCGGAACGGTCACGGTCGCCACCCCGCCGCTCGACGACTTCGGCTTCAGCGCCCCGACCCCCCGCTGGCCGACCTGCTGATCGGCGCCCCCGGGGCTTTGGTCGTTCGAGAGCAGGTAAGTGGTCGAACTCGCCTTCGCCTTCTTCTTCCCCTTGTCGGCGGTCGTGTCGGCGATCCCGATCGTCTTCCCGGCCTCGACGGCCGCGGGCGCCACACCCACCCCGGTCACGAGCAGGTCGGGCTTCGGCTTGTGCGCCGCGCCGGCCGTAGTCGTGCACGCGCAAGCCGCCGCGGCCGCAACCAACGCGGTCAGGACCCCCCTTCGGGCTCCTTCCCTGCTCACTGGCGCGAATCGTAGCCAGCGATTCGCGCGTCCACAACTCCGGCCTTCCGTCCCCCGCAGGCTTAGCCGCGCACCTGCTCACGGCGGACGATCCGCATCCCTCGCGCCAGGTAGTTGGCGAGCGCGTGCGGGCCGTCGAGGGTGTTGGTGGAGACCGCAACCTTCGGCCCGAGCTCGAAGCCGCGGCGGATCGCCGCGGTCAGCACGTGGCCGCCGATCCCGAGGCCGTGGTATTCGGGCAGCAGGCCGAAGTAGGCGAGCTGGACCAGGCGGCCGCGCTCGTAGGGCTCGAGCTCGAAGTAGCCGCCGCGCTCTCCCCCGATCGCGACCTGCCAGGTCTCCACCCGCGCCTCCCAGGCTCGCCACTGGTCCTCAGACCACGCGAGCCGGTCGGTCCACGCCCAGTCGGCGCCGACCCGCTCGTAGAACCATTGGTTGAGCCGCGGGTCGCTGACCCGCTCGAGCTCGTAGGCGCGCAGCGGCGGCCGCCGCGGCGGTTGCAGCCCCGCCGGGTCGGTGATCTGGAGGTGGGTCTTGAAGACCGGTCCGGAACCGTCGCTCACCGGTCGAAAATCTAGTCCAGCGCCGCCCAGCGGGTGCAGGCTTCGGCGGCGGCGGCGAGCGACGGCTCCAGCGCCTCGCCGGCTCGGGCCAGGTCCCAGTCGCGGCGCGCGAGCTCGGCGACCAGGGTGCCCATGAAGGCGTCGCCGGCTCCCAGCGTCGAGACCACCTCGACCTGCGGTGCCGGCACCTCGGCCTCGCAGGCGCCGCGGACCACCGCGCCCTCCGATCCCAGCGTCACCACCGCCAGCTCGGCGCCGAGCGCGACCAGCTCGTCGGCCGCGGCGCGCGGGTCGTCGGTCCGCGTGATCGCAATAGCCTCCTCGGTGTTGGCGCGGACCACGGTCGAGCCCTCGATCAACTCGCGTGAGGCCTCGGCCGCCGCCTCGCCTCCCCCCTGCCAGCGGTTCGGGCGGATGTTCGGGTCGAGGCAGACCTTCGCCCCGCGCGCCAGCGCCAGCTCGCGCGCCCGCAGCGTCACCTCGCGCTCGGCCGCCGTCGCCAGCGTGGTCGAGCTGTAGACGAGCGCCGAGGCGGCCTCGATCGCCGCCTCGATCCGCGGCCCAACCGAGGCGACCGCGATCTCGACCGCGTCGCCGTAGATCTGAAAGCTCGGGTTGGCGTCGCCGTCGAAGCTGGCGAACGCGACCGGCGTCTGCTCGCCCTCCAGCAGCTCGAAGAAGCGCAGGTCGACACCCTCGCGCTCCAGGCGCTCGCGCAGCCACCTCCCCCACTCGTCGTCGCCGGCGGCGCCGGCGAGCCCGGCATCCGCCCCAACCCGCCGCGCCGCCACGGCGACGTTGGCGAGCGCCCCGCCGAAGTGGGGCGTGAACGAGTCCGCGTCGGCGAACGACCCGACCGGGCGCTCGCAGATCAGATCGACGAGCGCCTCGCCGAGACAGAGGATCATCAGAAGCGGGAGACGGGGCTCGAACCCGCGACCCCCAGCTTGGGAAGCTGATGCTCTACCAACTGAGCTACTCCCGCAGAGGCGCGGATTCTAATGAGTGGCGCCGTCTAGCCTTGGGCCGGTGAGCGCCCGCACCTTCGCTGTCTTTCTCGGCGTCCTCGCCGTGATCGGCCTGCTCGCCTTCGGCCTCGTCTCCAAGGGCCAGGCCCGTCTCACGGTCGGCGACCAGGTGCCGGCGACCGCGCTGCCCGTGCTCGGCTCGGAGACCGAGACCGGCTCGCTCGCCGACCACTCCGGCAAGTGGGTGCTGGTCAATGTCTGGGCCTCCTGGTGCGTGCCCTGCCGCGACGAGGCGCCGGCGCTCGAGGCCTTCTACAAGGCCCACGCGAGCGACAACTTCGAGATCCTCGGCATCGACACCCAGGAGACCGGCGAGGGCGGGCTCAAGTTCGTCGACGAGTTCGGCCTCACCTACCCGCAGCTCCACGACGGCGACGGCGCCTACGCCAAGGACGGCCTGAAGACGACGGGAGTCCCTGAGAACTTCCTCGTCGCCCCCGACGGCAAGCTCGCCGCCTACCTCCCCGGCCAGGTCAGCGACGAGTGGCTGCAGGGCGAGGTCGCGCCGAAGATCGAGGGCGGCTGAAAATGCGCCGGCTCGCCGTGGTCCTGGCGCTCGGCGCCCTCCTGGTCGCGGCGTCGTCCGCACCCGCCGCCGAGCCCCAGGCCTCCCTCCCCGACATCGAGGACGAGGTGATGTGCATCGTCTGCGGCGTCCCCCTCGAGCTCGCCACCGAGGCCCCCCAGGCGATCCAGGAACGCGACTTCATCCGCCACCTGATCGCCCAGGGCCTGACCAAAGACGAGATCAAGGACCGCCTCGTCGCCGAGTTCGGCCCCGAGGTCCTCGCGATCCCGAGCGACTCGGGGTTCGATCTGGCGGCGTGGTTGGTGCCGGGAGTGGCGATCCTTTGCGCCGCCGGTGCGATTCTCGTAGGCCTTCGGCGGTGGCGGCGGGCAGGCACTACCCCAAACGGGGGAGGTTCCGCGGTACCGGGCGATAACGACCCGGTCGACCCGGAGGACTCGGAACGGCTGGACGCGGATCTGGCGCGGTACGAGCTTTAGGGAGAGTTCACAGCGACGGCGGCGATCGTGGGGTTGTCGACGGTGAAATTGCTGTTGGACTCAGCGCAGCGCAGAGCCACAGTGTGCGAGCCGCGATCAAGGGGCGGCGTCCTCTTGGTGAGGGCGAAACCGTCACGTGCGCTGCTATCAAGAAATTCGCCGTTCGACTCCGTGCCGTCGAGGGCCATGGCGCATGTCCCAGCACTACCGGGCGCCGCTACCGATCCTTGAGCGCGACTCACTAGCCGCAGGCGCTAGGGGTCGCGGTCGGTGGCAACCAGGGGGCCGAGATGCAACGACATCTCGGCCCGCCGTGCCTGCAAACGTCACCAAGCGTTGGCGCTGTTTGCGGGGTCGCCGGTCCATGCCGTCGACCCTCGGTCGTAGCCTGAGCACATGGCACGGACCTCTGACTGGGTCGAGATGGATGTGGTGGTAACCGTCAAGGCCTACCCACAGCCTTCGGAGGCCTACCGCGAGGCGGTCTGCGTGGCCGGGATCCGGATCGACACCCCCGAGCCGGAGTGGGTTCGGCTGTATCCGGTCCAGTTCCGCGACCTGCCGCCGGCCCAGCGGTTTCGGAAGTGGGAGATCATCCGGGTTCGCGCGGCCAAGCACTCCACCGACCGTTGGCTTGAGACTTGGCGGCCGGATGTCGACTCGATCGAGCGCCTGCGCCAGATCCCAGCTGGCGGGCACTGGGCCGAGCGCCGCGCGTTAGTCGAGCCGCTCCTCGGGCCGACCATGTGCGAGCTCTACCGCGGTCGCAAAGGCGGCGGCGAGGGGCCGTCGCTCGGACTCGTTCCGGTCGCTGAGATGCTCAGCGTGACCTCCGAGCAGGCTGACGGTTGGTCGGCCAAGCAGGTTGCTTTGCTCTCCCAGTCGTCATTACTAGGCAACAGCAAGAGGAAGCTGCTCGAGAAACCCGGCCACACGTTCTTCTACAAGTGGATCTGCCCGGAGCCGGGCTGCCCGGGACACCGGCAGTCGATCCTGGACTGGGAGATCGGCGAGGCCTATCGGGATTGGCGCAACTCCGGCGATCCTGTCAACGCAGTTCGCCAGAAGTGGGGCACGGAGATGTGCTCATCCGAGCGCGAGCTCTTTCTGTTCGTCGGCGACCAGCACCAACGCCCGGGCGGATTCATGGTGCTCGGGACCTTCTGGCCGCGCCGAGTCCCGGACCGCAATCAGCTCACGCTGGCTGTGGGCTAATCAGAGGTGCCGGGCCTCGAGCTCCGGCAGTCGCTTCTCGAGTTCCTCGACGATCACGGCGCGGTGACAGCTGCGATGATCGGCCTCGAAACAGAGGACGCAAACCGCCTCGGTCGGGATCAGCTCAGCGAGCTCGTCCACCGCTCCAGAGGATCCGTTGCGAAGGTGGGCGCGGTAGAGGCGCTCGCCCTTGGCCTGCTGGCCGTTCCTATAAAGGTCGCGGAGAGGCTTGGGGTTCCCAAGGGCGCGGATGTGTCGGTATTCGAGACCGGCATCTCGGAGGGCTTCGCCCAGGGCGGTCTTTGAGAAGCCACGCCGGCGCGACAACGGCAGGTCGCGGACGTCAACGAGGACCTCGACGTCGGCCGCGACCAAGGCTTTGACCAGCGACTCGGGGACGCTGTGGTCCTCGTAGCCGATGGTGAAGAGGACCGGGGCCATGTCGCCGCCGTTCGTCACCTGGGTGTCGTCTCCTGCCATATCGAGCTCGGGCCAGGCTATCCAGGCGTCAGGTCGTCGCGTCTGCGGCCACGGCGTGGCCTAATCCCAGAGGCCGATCCGCCCGGTGGTGTCGGCCAGGGTGATGGCGGTCCCGCAGGCCGGACACGGACCCTCGACCCGCTCGGCCCCGACCCAGCCCTCCGGGTCGCACTCATGCCAGACCCGACCACTCCAGCGCTCGAGCTCACCACCGCAGATCTCACAGACTGGGCCCTGCTCCCGGCAGCAGTGTTCGGACTGGCGGCTGATCAGGCGCTGGCAACTCGGGCAGATCAACTGCTGGTATTCCCACAGCGTTCCGTGGTCGAGGCAGTAGGAGGTCCCGGTCTCGAACTTGTGGACGGTCTGACAGCCCGAGCAGCGCAGTTCGTGGATCGAGCCGGGCATCAGTTGGCCTCGATCAGCTTCCGGATTGCCGTTACCAATCCCGTCAGGGCAGCAGGGTCGTCGAGCCCGTCTGGAGGGAAGGCGCCGTAGCCGCGCGCGGAGACGAGGCGGTCGTCGTGGGTCATCAACAGCCGCCACCCGGGCTGGTCGGTCGACATCTGGATCGGCGAATACCAGCGACACCAGGACCAGACATCCAGCGCATCGACTTCGGACCAGAAGGCCTCCCAGCGGTCGCGGCCCGGCCGAGCCTCGACGGCTTGTCCGTTCTCGAGCCAGCGAAGGCGCCCATCGGTGTTGGTCAGCTCGATGGTCTCGTCTGCGTCTCGGTAGCTGAGGCTCAAGGCACCAGCCAGTTCCTCCCTCATCGGCCGGCGCAGCCAACGGCGCTCGCCGGCGCAGTAGATGCTCAAGCCCTCCATCCCCTGCGCAGGCTATCCGGACCGCTCTGCCACCCCGGAGCTGCCCGGTTTCATCCCGGTGCCATCCGTGGGCCGGGGCATGCTTGCTTGATGAAGCGGCGAACGCGACTTCTGAAGAGCACGGCGTGCGAATCCCTGACCCTGGCCGTAGAGGTCTTCAATCGGCCGTCAGGTAACGCCCGAACCCAGGGCGTTCTTCTGAGCCTTCATCACGCGTTCGAGATGTTGTTCAAGGCCATCATCTGGGAGGACCGCGGAACGATTCAGCCGAAGAGCGGAGGCGACTCCTTCTCGTTTCGTGAATGCGTCGGGATCGTCCGTGGGATGGGAAGGATTGATGACAGCGAGGCCGTTCTCGCCGCGACCATCGCTGGACACCGCGACGCTGTCCAGCACCAGGGCGCGGCGGTCAGTGAGGAACGGCTTTACATCGACTCCATGAGCGGGCTTCGGCTGTTCGACGATCTACTCGATCGTATGTTTGGCGAGCGACTGGCCGAGCGCGAAGGGCTCGCCCACCGCATGCTTCCGATTGCCCTGACCCCGCCGCGGGAGTTTCACCTCCTGACCTCGAACGACGTCGAGCACATCCGGGATCTGCTCAAGCCGCCGAAGCGCCGCCATGCCGAGGCCCTGGCCTACCTCCGGACTCTTGTGGTCTCGGAACAGGTGGCAGCAGACCCAGTCGCTGATGTTCGGCAGCCGACCGAGAGAGAGCTCGAGCGCATAGCCAAGAAACTGCAAGGGACCTCCGACTGGACCAGCGTCTTGCCGGGATTGGCTCGGCTCAGCCTCGAGCACGATGAGGGCGCCGTTTACGGACTGCGCATTGTCAAGAACAAGGAGGCGCCGGCGGTAAAAATCGTCAAGCCAGGCGAGGAAGGCGCGGAGGACGCCGTCAGCATTCTTCGCGTCGGCGAGCTCGACCACTGGATGTTCTATCTCAAGGACCTCGCCAGCCAGGCCGGGATCACGCGGCATGAGGCACTGGTGCTGGTCCACCTCCTCGACCTAAAGGCTGACCACGAGAACTACCGCCTGATGATGATGGGCAAGCAGGCCCATGGGCGATACAGCCATCGAGCCCTCCTGTTGATCCGTGAGGCGAAGAGCGCAGGCCGCATCGAGGAAGCCAAGACCGCCTATCGAGAACACCTGCGGGCTAAGCGACGAGACGAGGAGGCGCGCTGATCAGGCGCTCGTTCGCTCGGCCCACGCGCGAGGCCCTTGCCAACGCCACGCGCGAGGCCCTTGCCAACGGTCAGGGCCGAATCGCCCATCTGTATTCGCACTCGAGCATGGTCGCGCCGAACTCCGAAGCCACCCCCCAGAACAGCGAGCTCGCCGGTTCAGTGATCTCGGTCTGCGACCGGCCCGAGCCGACTCGCTACGAGCTCGGTAGCTCGGGCGATCATCCGCAAGGCCGAGCGGTCACCGGACCTCGCCGCAACGCGGACAAACGCGAGGACTCGGTTCCCCGTCAGCCATGGCGCCCAGCCTAGTCTCGGCCATCGGGTCGTGGCAACCCCTTACCGAGGTTCTTGCGCTCAGGCCGAGCGGGCCGCCCGCGCGACACGCGAACCTGAGCGAACCCGAACGAACTCCTCCAGCCTTCCCCGTGGCTCGTGGAGGGGCGGGGCCTGTCAGAACTGATCAATGAGGGCTTTGGCCAGGCCTCCCAGACCGATCACTGCCGGGACGATCAAGTCTGAGAGGGGATCGGCAGCTGCTTGCTGCGCGCGCTTCTCCGCTGCAGTCATTGCCTCCCGCGCTTCCATCTTCTCGATGAGCCCCTTTGAAGCGCCGAGCGCGACAAGTCCTGCCACCAGCGACCCCAGGATTGCAACGACGGGGTCCCCGCGCAGGAGGAGAAACGCGCCGGCGCAAATGCCAACCAGCAAGATCATTCCGATGACGAATCGCCAGGGCGCGTAGTTCCTCGAGGGATGCTTCGCCAACTTGAAAAGACACCAACCGAAAGCGGCAAGGGGAACTGCAACTCCCAGGACATCAGAAGCGTCCATCGAGCCTCCTCATACGCAATCGAGCGACCACTGGCCGCATTGATGTGTCTGCTCGCTCTTGTAGCCGGCGTTATCGATCCGCTCGGGAACGCGGTCACCGTCCTGTTGGCCCTCGCTTTTGCTGCTTACCTCGTCCACTGGAACCTCAAGAAGCGCCGCCGAGCCCGATCGGCTCGAGCCTGAAAGACGTACTGACCGTATTGGTGAATCCCGTCGCACCCGGCCCGCGGGGGGTCGTGAGCCCTGCCTCGGCCTCAGCTGTGATCGATTCGTTGAGCGCTAGAAGCTGAGCTAGGACCTCGTCTGCGGCAGAGAACCCGTAGGCCGCGATCACCGCTCGGTCGAGTTCATCGTGGAGATCGCGGAGCCGGTTCTGGCCGGGCGCTCGCAGCGAGTCGTAGAGGCCAGCGAAGGTCATACCCCCGGCGGTCTGCTGCTCGCGGTATTCGAGAAGTTCAGCAGCCGCCGCCACGACGTCGGCGACTTGCTCGTCGGTCGGGGCCTGGGGCCAGGGGAAGGAATCGAAGACCGTGTTCGGGGTGTAACGCGGGTCGTGGCGCATGGTCGAGGCGCGGGCGTCGAACCAGGCGCGGTGGAGGGCCGACTGGAGGATGGCAAAGCTGTAGTCGTCGGCGAAGGCGAAGACCTGGAGCGCGGCCGCCGGCCGGATCTCTGACGAGACGAAGGCGTAGATCGAGGGACGGTCCCTGACGGCCACTATCGAGAGCGCGATGTATCGCGGCAGAACCTCGATCGCCGCCACCATGTCCGCCCGCCGGTAGGCCAGCTGCCACCAGCGCTCAAGGAACCGTTGGTGGTGAACATGTGGTTTGGCATCCGGCTGCTTGTCCAGCAGCTCGGCGTTCCGCTCCTTCTCGGTCCTGGCCCGGGCTTCCCGGACCGGGAGCACCTGCTTCTTGACCCACTCGAGGGCACCGGGCCATTGCTGGGCCTCTACCAGATCCTCGGCCGGGATGTCGATCACCAACCGGCCCGGCCGCCCAGTCCCGTTCAGCTCGTCGCCAGTCATGAACGGGTGGATGACTTCGGCGCTGGCCGGGTCCTTGCTGACGATCCCGGCCGCCTGCTCAGGCGAAAGGGTGAAGCCCTCGGTGTGGCCAGGGGTCTGGCCCTGGAAGCAGACCTTCGGACGGCGGTTGACCGCAAGCTGGGCGGCCTTGGCAACGTCGATCTCTGGCGAAAGCGACCCGTTGATCTGATCGACCTCGAGCTTGACCGTTCCCTCAGCCAGCCAGAGGGTCTTCGGGCTGACATCGATCCCCTTGGCCCAGTTGACGATCGAGACCTCGACGGTGGCGTCCCCGGACCAGGGCAGGCTGGAGATGGCGTCATAGATCACTCCGCCGTTCTCAGTGATGTAGTCGACGCTGGCCTTGCGAGTGTCGCCCTGGCGAATGGTGTTGGTCCCGACCAGGCCAGCTCGCTGGCCCTCGGGCAGGAGATCGTGGGTCTTCCGGAACCAGTAGACGACATAGTCGGAGACCCCGCCAACCTCGGGGAAGGTGCGTTTCAGGAAGTCGGCGTATTCGACCCCACGCTCCTCGACGATCCTCCGACGCCCGAGATACGGCGGGTTGGAGATGCAGGAGTCGAAGGCCGGCCAGGCGACCTCGAGAGCATCGGCGGCGGTGATGTTGGCGTCCAGGTCATCGAGCGGCAGGACATTTCGCTCATCTCCGAGCTCGTCAGCCGCCAGCTTCCGGGCCAGCATCATGGTCACCTTGGCCACCTCGACCGCGAACTCGTTGATGTCGAGGCCGTAGAACTGGGTGGTGGAGACGAAGGCCAGCTGCATCTCAGCCTCGGCGTCACGTCGGCGCCGCTCCTGGACCCGCTCCTGGAGATCTCGTTCTAGGCGGCGCATCTCCCGATAGGCGACGTAAAGGAAGTTCCCACAGCCACAGGCCGGATCCAGGACTCGGTAGTTCAGGAGGTCGTTCTCGACTTGGCCGAGCTCCTCGATCGTTCCGGCCTGCTCGATCCGCTCGCGCCAGGGCCGGACGATGGTCGGCAAGACCACCTTCTGGATGTCGGCCTCGGATGTGAAGTGGGCGCCGTAGGCGTGGCGCTCATCCATTTCCATGCTCTGCTCGAATAAGGTGCCGAAGATGGCCGGTCTGACCTTGCTCCAGTCCGGCTCAGCTGCCGCTTTCAGGGTCTCGACCTCTTCGCGCTCGAGCTCGAAGCGGGGGATCTCGCGGAACAGCCCGCCATTGAAGTAGGGCGTGCCCTGGTAGCGCCCAGCCGGGGTCGGGCCCTCGCTGTTCATCTGGTCGAAGAGCCCGAAGATCAGGTCATAGGGACTGGCTACGCCAGCCAGCGCGTCGTCCACAGCTTGGGTGAACAAGTGGCGCGGGAGCAGGCCAATGTCCTCGGCGAACATGGCCATGACCGACTGCAGGACGAAGCGCTGGGCCGCGTCTCGGTCAACCCCTCGCTCGATCAGCCGGTTGAAGACTCCCGAGACCAAGGCCGCTGAGTCGCGGGTGACCGCGACCAGATCGTTCTGGAAGGTCGGGCGCTCCTCGACCGGGAAAAGGAAGGCCAATGCTTCCCATCTCTCAGGTAGGTCATCGAGGGCGACGCGATCGACTGGTTCCTCGAGCTGCTGGTTCAGGTCATAGACCCAGAACTCATCGAAGTTGCACAGCACCACGTAGTGCGGGCGGTCTGGGACCAGGTCGATCCAATACTCAAAGGCCTGGCGGTAGTGCCGGGCCAGGTCCTGGCCCTCCTTCTTCATCTCGACCAGAACTCGCGGCTTCCAGACCAGATCAGCGAAGGCGGTCCCGCGCTGGTCATGCTTCTTGATCCGTTGCTCGAGCGTGGCCCCGGCCTCGAAGACGCCAGCGTGGCCGAGGGCCTGAAAGAAGCGATCGAGGAAGACCTGGGCTTCCCCCTTCTCGTCGCCGGTCAGACTCTCCCGGCGAAACCGAACGAACTCCTCCAGCCTTCCCCGTCGCTCGTCGAGCGCTGGATTCTCGGTCACGGCGGGCAGCCTATATGGGCCCCGGACCCGCTCTCCCGCAGCCGATCTGGGCTAGGTGCGCCAGTCGAACGGGGTGTGGCCCCGCCTACCCTCGACATATGCCTCGCGCGTGTGTGTTTTGCGGCGGTCGACCGGTGACCAGGGAGCACGTCTGGCCGGACTGGCTGCGCCGGCGCGTCAGCGTCAGCGACGCAGTCGCTCACCGCCAGGTCTTCGAGCACCACGGGCAGACGATTAGGGAACGCGACTGGAGCGCCCAGCCGTTCAAGATGACGGTCCGCGCCGTTTGCCGCGCCTGCAACAACGGCTGGATGCACGAACTCGAGCATCAAGCCGAGTCGTTGCTGGGCCCGATGCTCGACGGCCGCGGCAAGGCACTGCACCGAGACGGCCAAGCCAGTCTGGCTCGCTGGGCGCTGAAGACGGCGCTGATGTTCGACCAGGCCTCGGCCGCTGACGCCAGGGCATTCTCTGATCGCTACTACCGGGAGCTGCCCGACGGTCGGGATCCGCCGCCGGGAACCTGGGTGTTCATGACCGCCTACGAGGGCCAGCTTTGGGGCGTCTCGGCGGTCGTGGCTGTCGAAACCACCATGGCCGGGCAACCGCCGCCAGATGGACACAACTTCGTCACCCGGACCTTCAGCATGGACAAGGTCGTCTTCCAGGTCGTGGAAACGACCAATCCGGGGCTGGTGGAGATGACCTTGAACTTCCCGGAGCCGAACATCCATCGGCTCTGGCCCTACGGCGGCTCGCTGACCTGGATGCCAGTACCGGCGCTAACTGATCAGGGCCTGCCTTGGTTCGCAGAGCAAATGGTAGGCAGCCTGATCCAGAGCTCGGAGACCTTCGAGCCATAGCCGGTGCCGGGGGCAGCCGGTAGTGCAATCGTGGTTGCGATCTCCCGAGCACGGGCCTCTACATCCTGAGAGCATTGGCCCGTGGCCCAAGCGCAGCAGCCGGAGAAGAAGGTGAAGAAAGCGGCGACAACGTCGAAGGCGTCGAACCCTTCGCCGCCGCCGATCCTGCCAAAGATGAATCCGGCTCAAGCACTCGAGCGGATCAAGCAAGCGTTAACTTAAACCGTCGAGTGTTAACTTCGGCATCGGGAGGATGTCGAGGTCGCTGGTATCGCGGGCCAGCAGCGGTTAGGGTCGGCACTCACGACCACGTCACCGATCGAGGAGCCCTCACCATGGCCTATGGCATCGACCAGACCGTTTTCGTCGAGGACAAGGCGGGCGATCTCGGGGCGCCAGGCGCGAGTCCGTTCTGGCTCAGCCCCGACGTGGATATCCCCGCCCACCCGGGCGAGGCCGCCCAGGGCACGAACGACGTGCAGATCCGCGTGCACTCCGGCGAGGAGCCGATCATCGACGAGAAGATCGTCGCGGAGGTCTACGTGGGCCAGCCGGGGTTCGTGCTGAGCCCGACGGCCGGCACCGTGCGCATCGACCCGGGCAACATCCGCTTCCGCCCGCCGAACGTGGCGGGCACGGAGCCGGTGGCCGACATCCCGGGCGGCACGACCACGTTCTCCTGGACCCCGTCGTCGAGCGCCGCCCAGCCCGACGGCCCGGGCCACCGCTGCCTGATCGTGCGCGCGTTCCCGGAGAGCGTGACGCCGCCGACGTCGCCGTTCGACGTG